>NZ_JBFTMQ010000002.1:0-645719 GCF_056397045.1 Arthrobacter sp. 05N429 | reverse complement strand
CCCCGGCGGCATCACCGGGATCGAGATTCAGCTCGTCATGACCGACCGCACCCTTTTCCAGGGCGACAGCGAACCCGCCCGCCTCCCCGGCTACGGGGTGGTCCCCGCCGGCTGGGCACGGGAACTGCTCAAACGAGGAGGAAAAGCGGTTGGCACACGCCAGGAACCAGAGGGCGCGGCGGGATCGGGTGTGGACCGCGCGGGAGCTGAAGGATCGGATACGGCCATGGACCCGGACCTTAGCGTCTGGCTTCGCCGGCTCTACACCGCCCCGGACACCGGGGACCTTGTCGCGATGGAATCCCGCGCGCGGCTCTTCCCGCCCGGACAGCGCCGCTTCATCCAGGCCCGCGACGACACCTGCCGGACGCCGTACTGCGACGCCCCGATCCGGCACCTGGACCACATCATCGCCTGGCGCGAAGGTGGCCACACCACCTGCACCAACGGCGCCGGGCTCTGCGAAGCCTGCAACCACACCAAAGAAGCCCCCGGTTGGCGCGTCAGACCGCGGCCGGGACAAAGACACACCGTCGAAGTCACGACCCCCACCGGGCACACCTACCGCTCCACCGCACCCCCGCTGCCGGGCACCTCGCCGCCGGCCGCCGACACCAGCCTCCACCGCCGCAGACTCCGGCACCACGCCAAGACCCTCAGGCGCCGCAGACCAAGGGCCGAAAACCCGTCGTCCACGGCATCGGCCGCTGCCTGAATCCGGCCTGATCCTGCTGAGACAATTACCTGGCTAGCGCCCGAACCACGAATCGGACAGGGACACGTCAGCCTCCAGGGTGAAGTCGCCCGCCGAGTGGCCGAGCACCAGCCGGTAGCTGCCCCCGGCGGTGTGCCACTGCCCGCGACCCGTGCTGTAGGACGCCAGCAGCCGCGGATCAACCTCCAGCGAGACAGTTCGTGATTCACCGGGTCCAAGGTCCACGCGTTCGAAGCCGAGCAGCCGCATCCCGGGGCCCGCAGGTCCCTCGAGGACGTAGAGCTGGGGTACGTCGGCCCCGCTCCGCGGCCCCGTGTTGGTGACCGTGAACTCGGCCCGCACTCCGTTACGGCCCTGCACCGCCACGCCTGACACAGTCAGGGCCGCATACTCGAATCGGGTGTAGCTGAGCCCGTGGCCGAAGCGGAACAGGGGCTGCTGCCCCGTTTTCGCGAACCAGCGGTACCCGACGTCGGATCCCTCGTTGTAGTTGACCGTCGTTGGAGTCCCCCATGGTGTTCCGAGGCCCGGGAGTTCCGGCCGCGGCGTCTGGTCCAGGCCGGTCGGGAAGGTCAGCGGGAGTTTCCCGGAGGGGTTGGTGACGCCGGTGAGGATTTCGGCGATCGCCTGCCCGCCGCACTGGCCGGGGTACCAGGCCGCCAAGACGGCCCTGACCTTCGCGAGCCACGGCATCGCCACCGGGTTGCCGGTTTCGAGAACCACGACGGTGTTCGGGTTGGCGTCGGCGACGGCTCCGATCACGGCGTCCTGGCCCCACGGCAGGGACAGGTCAGCGTTGTCGTACCCCTCGCCCTCCACCCGGATGCCGAAGACAATAGCGACGTCGGAGCGTCGCGCCAGCAGCGCGGCCTCGGCCGGGCTCATCCCCGGGTCGTATTCGATCGCGGCGTCGGGCAGCAGCTTCTGCAGTTCCGCCAGCGGCGAGGAGGGCAGCAGGTACAGGTTCCGCATGCTGCCCATGATGCCCGGGCCGCCTATGGTGTGGCTTTCGGCGTAACCGCCGGGCGGCACTACGGCACTTGACCCGGCTCCGATCGGAACGCCGAGCTGGGCGTGACCCCCGATCACCGCGATCTTGAGGGGCCCACCACCCGCGGACGGCACGGCCAGCGGGAGCACGCCCTCGTTCTTCAGCAGGACAATCCCCTGCCGCGCCGTCTCCAGGGCGATGCCTGCGTGGGCGGCCAGGTCGACGTCGGGCGTTCCCTCCCAGCGGTCGATCCCGACGTCGAAGATGGCGTAGAGGATGCGCTGCACCATTTCGGAGAGTCGTTCCTTGGGGAATTCACCCGCGGCGTAGGCCTCCCGCAGCGGGGCGGTGAAGGGCTCCTTCCCCCACATCATGACGTCGATCTGCACGCCGGATTCCTGGTCCTGGCCCTGCAGCGCGAAGTCCCAGCTCGGCGTCGCGCCCCAGTCGGACATCACCCAGCCGGGGAAGCCCCAGACGCCTTTCAGGATGTCTTGCAGCAGCGTCTTGTTGCCGCCCGCGTAAGTGCCATTGACCTTGTTGTAGCCCGTCATGACCGCGCCGGGCCGGGCGCGCTCGATGGCGATCTCGAACGCGAGCAGGTCGGATTCCCGGTGCGCGGCGGGGTCGATGACAGCGTCCAGCCAGTGCCGGTTGGTTTCATTGCAGTTCAGGGAAAAGTGCTTGACCGTGGAGATTACCTGCTCGCCCTGGATGCCGCTGACCGATTCCGCGCCGAGCACGCCGGTGAGCCAGGGGTCCTCGGACAGGTACTCGAAGTTCCGGCCGTTGCGCGGGTCGCGGTGCAGGTTGAGGCCGCCGGCGAGCTGGACGTTGAGTCCTTTACTCCGGGCTTCCCTGCCCACCATCTGCCCGGACCTGCGGGCGAGTTCGGGGTTGAAGGTGGCGCCCAGGGCGATCGACGCCGGAAGGGCCGTGGCGGTGTCGCCCTCCCGGTAGCCGGGGTTGGTGACGCCCAGGCTCGCGTCGCTCATGAGCAGCGCGGGGATGCCCAGCCGCGGGATCCCGGGCGTGTAGCCGGCGCTCATCGGGACGCCGTCAGGGATGCGCGCATCCTTATCCGTGAGTGTCGCGTTGGTGCCCATGACGCTGATTAGGAGTGAGAAGCGCTCCTCGTCGGTCAGCTGCGCCTCAACCTCGCGGGCCCGTTCCATCGCTTCTAGGTTCACGCTTTGCCTGCCTTCGGGGTCAGCCCGCGGGCGTTGGCCGCCTCGCCGGGTTGGGGACCTGCGGATGGGTTCCATCATGCCTGTGGCGGCGGGGAGGGGCCAGAGGTTCTGGCGGTTTTGATGCGGGGCAGCGGGATTCAAGTACGACGGCGGTCACGCACCTGTCGACCGAGCTTGAACCAGGTTGGCGAACGGGAGGCGGCCGTAGAGTTGGTGGAACTCAGCGTGGTACCGCGCTTCCGCCTCGTTCACCTCTGACCCCGGCAGGGACTTCCATGCGATGACGAGCGACTGCGATCCGGCCAACTGCCAGATCAGTCGTCCACCCCAGTGACCAACGGGCTTCCCCCGTCCAAAGTCGGCGAACTCCTGAATACGTTTTCGGAGTCCACGTGTGCCCGCGGCTCCCGCGCCGGCCTTGCCGATGTAAAGGACATCTGTATCGTCCACCCATCGGGCTGCCAGAGCCTCTTCATGGATCGACGGATTCTTCTGTTTGAACCAGCCGCCGGTGCTTTGTTCAAGAAACGCTTGCTGATGCCCCGCAGGTTTCAGGACCGCGTAAATTCCCGGTACGCGTGGGACGTCGTCAAGATCCAGCTTCGCGAACGTCTCGAAGCCGATAAAGCCGTTTGCCCGGAGCGCCTGTTCGTTCATGGCCATCTGCTAGCTGCCCAGCAGAGTGGTCAGGTACCGCTCGCCGACGACAGGAATCCCGTAGCTTCGGGCCTTCTTGGCTTTGCCGGACAAGCTGTCGGGATCTGCCGCGACCAGCAGTTTGACCGCTTTGGTGATCGCCGGATGCGGGACAAACCCGGCAGCTCGGAGATCCGCCTCAATGTCGCTCCGCTCCCGCGACATGTCGCCGGTGAGCACGACCTTGTCGCCGGTAGAGAGGACCAGCGATTGGACTGCGGCACCGGTCTCCGCATCCTGCCCGGCGACAGGACCAGCGAGCCCTCGGGTGATGGATTCCTGGCTGATGTCGAGGAGGGCACCGACGATGCGGAGGTCAGCCTCCTCCTCCGCAGTAACCACTCCGTCGTCCCATGCTGCGGCGAGCATGGCAATCATGTACTTGATGTGGAGTTCTTCAGCGGTGCTTCGGCTGATCCCCAGGGAATCGGCGAGCGTCACCAGCCCGTCTGCCTCGGACACGGAAATCTGCCGGTCCAGTAGTGCGCGGTCAAGCATGGCAAGGTAGGCATTGTGCTCATCCGGGCCGGCGACCTCGGGCAGGCGGTTCACCAATCGTTCCAGGAAATGTGGCTGCGGCTCAGCTGCCGGGCGGCGGAGGGCCGGCTGACGGCGCTTCGGCTCCACGGCCGGCCAGGACGCAAAGTAAGCCCGGTCCAGGGCGCTGAACCACTCGGGGTTTTCGGCGTCCATCCGGAGGTAGTTGCTCAGCACATGGGCGGCGGCTTCAGCGTCGTCCCCGGCGCTGTGTGCGTTCTCCAGATTCAGTCCGAAGCTGTCACAGCAGTCCTTCAAGGAGCGGCCAGCCCCGGGGAGGTAGCGGCGGGCCAGTTTCATCGTGCACAGGCAATCATGGACCTCGAACGGCAACTCCAGGCCGGAGCGCCCCAGTTCGTGCGAGACAAATCGGTAGTCGAAGTGAACGTTGTGCGCGACCAACACGCGTCCGGCCAGCAACTCCATGACGTCATGCGCAATGTCCCCGAAGACAGGGGCACGAAGGATGTCTGCTGCGCGGATGCCATGGATGTGCTGCGGGCCCAGGTCCCGCTCCGGATTGACCAGCGTCTCCCAGCGGTTGCTAACAGTGCCGTCCGGTTCGACGTGTACGACGGCGATCTCGGCAATGCGGTGACTGCCCGGAAAGAGCCCGGTCGTTTCGACGTCCACGACGGCGAATCCTGCATTCATCTGTTCCCCCAGCTGGCTGTTGTTTGTCCGCGGGCAAGTCTTCGTGCCGCGCTCGGACCAGTTTGCCTCAAGGCTGCGACATTTGATGGTCGGCGACCGCAACTAGCAGGATTGTCCGCCCTCCTAGGCAGCGTAATTCCGTAACTGCAAAGAGGCAGGTTGGGGGAAGCGTGGGCATGGGGAGGACGTCATAATGGTGTCCCGCTCCGACTACGAGTCCCTGCGGGAACGGCCTACGTGCTCCCCGATCCGGCCAAGGCCCGCCGGATTCTAGGCTCGATCGAGGAGCTGGAAGCCGGGCGCGGTGTCGCACGGGATCTCTCTGAATGAGGCTTGTCTGGTCCGGCGGGTGACGACGTCGAAGTCCTGATCGCAGCGTGCCGGTACCACCACGGCAACTGAATTTCACCTTAAACACAAGGCCTGCAGGTACCTTCGCGATCTCGCTATGAGATGGCTCGGACATTTTCATGTCCTGAACGACCCGGCTTAATCAGATGGCTACCTGCAGGCGCTTTAAGCGTACGCCCGGGCCGCGGACATGGGTAGGGCAAAGGTCCCGGCTTCCGGAGCCTCTGCCCGCCGTACGGGCTCATCCAGCGGCCCAACGGCGCCGCAATCCGACGCCAAAAAACGCCGTCCCGGCCAGAAGCGTAGAGTGGAACAAGACGCCTGATTCTGGACGCCGAGCGCTGAGGGAGAAATCGTGACGATTGACTGGGACGAAAAGAAGACCCTGCTGCAGGAACCGAACATCGCCGCCGTGACGCAGCTTTGCGACGAACTGATGGAAAAGAAGCCGGGGTCGGTCGTCCCGTACATCGATCCCGTCCATGACGAGGACGAGTGCCGGATCGTCAGCCTCCACATCGCCCCGGGCAAGGGCACCGAATCGGGCTTCGTCTCCCACTTCAACGATGACGAAGCCGCCCGCCGCGCCACCTCCATCTACGAGGCCGTCGAACTTGACCCCCGCTACGTCATGCCGTGGAACGCCTACCCCTGGGTCCGCGACCCGGAGCTCCCGTCCGCGCTGAACGTCCAGGAGAAGACCGACGGCCTGCGGCCCTTCCGCCAGTTCCTGAAGATCAACAAGCGCGTCTCCGCCGTCATCGCCCACGGCGCCGACGCCCACGCCTTCCTGACGCTGTTCGAGAAGACGTACCACTCCTCCCTGAAGAACCGCGGCGTCAAGATCTACAAGGCCACCGCCCTAGGCGGTCGGGCCTTCGCCGTCTCGGCGGCCAAGCAGGACGAACTCCTGGCCAAGAACGTCGAGGTCTACCAAGACGCCATGCAGCGGGCCGGCATCCAGCACCTCTGACCTGACACCGCACGGACTGCACGACGACGGCGGCCGCACCGCCGCCGTCGTGCGGTCCGGTTTAGTGCGCTCCGCTTAGGGTCCAACGGCCCTGCCCAAGCCCCGCGGTCCTTGGTGAGCTTGAAGCCGAGCCCGGACGGCCACGTCCCGGGGGAGGCTCGCTCCCGAAAAGGACCCGGCTATGGGACGGTTGGACGGCAAAGTGGCCCTGGTCAGCGGCGGCGCCCGGGGCATCGGCGCGGCCATCGCCCAACGGTTCCTGGACGAAGGAGCGAAGGTCGTGGCCGGCGATGTCCTGGACGAGGACGGCAGGCAGTTGGCAGCCAACCTCGGCGACGGCGTCCGCTACGTCCACCTTGACGTGACGCAGCCGGCCGACTGGGATGCGGCAGTGAGCGGGGCGGTCACCGCCTTCGGCAGCCTCAGTGTTCTGGTCAACAACGCCGGCATTGTGAACTTCGGCCGGATCGACGAGTACTCGCATGAGGACTGGGCCCGGATCATCGATGTGAACCTGACCGGCGTCTTCAATGGCATCAAGGCGGCGGCCCCGGCCTTGGCGCGCGCGGGCGCCGCCTCCGTCATCAACATCTCCTCGATTGCGGGACTGCGCGGTTACGAGACCCTCTCCGGCTACACGGCGTCGAAGTTCGGCGTCAGGGGCCTGACCAAGAGCGCCGCCCTGGACCTGGGCGGGTCCGGAATCCGTGTGAACTCGGTGCACCCCGGAGTCATCGAAACGCCCATGACCGCGGGCATGACTTTCGACACTGGACATGTCCCCCTGCACCGGACCGGACAACCCAAGGAGATCGCGGACCTGGCGGTGTACCTGGCAGCCGACGAGTCCTCGTTCGTCACGGGCGCCGAGTTCGTGATCGACGGCGGCGAGACGGCCGGCACTGTGGCAACCTCCACGCTCTGACACGAAAGCAGAAGCCCATGTCCCTGAACCCAGGCTCCAAACTGGCGATAGTCGGCGCCGGCAGCGTGGGCACGTCCCTCGCCTACGCCGCCCTGATCCGCGGCTCCGCCGGCAGCGTCGCCCTCTTTGACGTCAACACCGCCAAGGCCGAAGCCGAAGTTCTCGACCTCGCGCACGGCACCCAGTTTTCCGCCGCAGCGGCGACCGTCACCGGCGGCGGGAACATCACCGCAACGGAAGGGGCCGACGTCGTCGTCATCACCGCCGGGGCGAAACAGGCGCCGGGCCAGACGCGCCTGGACCTGGCCGGCACCAACGTCCGCATCCTCGAACAGCTCATGCCGCAACTGCTCAGGCACGCCCCGGACGCCGTCTACGTTCTGGTGACCAACCCCTGCGACGTGCTGACCGTCGCGGCGCAGAAGATCTCCGGGCTGCCCGCCGCACGTGTCTTCTCCTCCGGCACGGTCCTGGACACGTCCCGGCTGCGCTGGCTGCTGGCGCACAAGGCCGGAGTGTCCCTCACCAGCGTCCACGCCAGCATGGTGGGCGAGCACGGCGACACCGAGTTCCCCATCTGGTCCGGCGCCACGATCGGCCCGGTGCCAATCCGCCAGTGGACGGTCGACGGCGAACGTGTCTTCACGCCCGAGTACCTCGCCGACACCGCGCGGGAAGTCACGCAGGCCGCCTACAAGGTGATCGCCGGCAAGGGCGCCACGAACTACGCCATCGGCCTCTCCGGAGCCCGGATCGTGGAGGCTCTGCTGCGCTCGGAAAACGCCGTCCTGCCCGTCTCCACGGTGCTTGACGGCCAGTACGGGATCTCCGGGGTGGCGCTGTCACTGCCGAGCATCGTGGGGAACGGCGGGGTCCGCACGGTTCTGGACACTCCCATGGACGACGGCGAACTCGCCTCCCTGCACCACTCAGCCGAGACGCTGCAGCAGAGCCTGGCGACCCTCGGGATTTAGGCGGTGCTTGGCCTCTCTGCCGCGTCGAAGGCGGGCACAACCGTCACCGCGCCGACGTGCGGCAGGGCCCGCCGGATGCCGCCTTCGAGGTTGGACGTCACCGAGGCGAGCTCGACCAGGTGCGCATCCGTAGGGATGGGTACCGAGATCTCGACGTGCAGCCGGTGGCCGGACCAGCGCAGCCGGGCGGTGCCGCCGGTCCGGGAGTGTTCCGCGATGAGGGCCTCGACCCGCTCCGTCAGTTCCGGGTCGACGCCGTCCATCAGCCGCCGTCCGACGTCGCGCACGGTGCCCCAGAGCAGGACGCCAATGGCGACCGAAATCAGGAGGCCCACGATCGGGTCCGCCAGCGGGAAACCGAGCCAGATGCCAATGACGCCGGCGACGACGGCGAGCGACGTAAAGCCGTCGGTCCGGGCGTGGACCCCGTCGGCCACGAGGGCGGCGGAGCCGATCCTCCGCCCGACCCGGATCCGATAAATCGCGACGAGTTCGTTGCCGGCGAAGCCCACCAGGCCCGCGGCGAGCACCCAGCCGAGGTTGTTCACCGGCTGGGGTTCGAAGAAGCGGCGGATGGATTCGACGGCGGCTACGACCGCCGAGAGTGCAATCATCGCCACGATGAACAGCCCCGCGAGGTCCTCGGCCCGGCCGTAGCCGTAGGTATACGTCCTGGTGGCCCGGCGGCGGCCCAGCAGGAACGCGATCCAGAGCGGCACGGCCGTCAAGGCGTCTGAGAAGTTGTGCACGGTGTCGGCCAAGAGCGCCACGGAGCCGCTGACCAACACAATCACCAGCTGGAACAGTGCGGTGGCCCCAAGCCCGAACAGCGAGAGCTTGACCGCCCGGATGCCCTGGGTGCTGGCTTCGAGGGCCTCGTCGATGGAATCCGCGGCGTCGTGCGAGTGCGGGACAATGACAGACTGCAGCCAGCCTTTCAGCCCCTTGGCGTGGGTGTGGGGGTGTCCCTGCGGACCGTGGCTATGGTCATCCGGACCGTGGTCCTGGGCATGCGAATGGTCGTGGGGGTGCGTGTGGCCGTGGTGGTTGTCGTGCTCCTGGCCATCGCCGTGATTTTGCTGCTCCACAGACTCCGCCGGCCGGTTCATGCGCCGTGCCGTGGGGCCGTGCCGAGCGCGTGCTCCGCCTGGTGGATTGCGTCCATTACGAGCTGGCTGGCATGGCTGTCCCTTAGCCGGTAGTAGACCTTGGTGCCTTCCTGCCGGGTGGCGACCATCCCGCCCAGCCGCATCTTGGCCAGGTGCTGCGACACCGCGGCGGCCGGCTTCCCCACCTTTTCGGCGAGCGCGTTGACCGGCAGCTCACCGTCCCCGAGCACCAGGATCAGCCGGACTCGGGTGGCATCGGCCAGCAATGAGAAGACTTCCACCGCCAATTCCACATGTGGGCCGTCGATCTCAACCTGCATATCTGCATTCATATGCAGATAATGTCACACTTGGAGCCACTGCAGTTGTTTCCCGCCCTGCCGACGGAACACAATTCCGGCGGCAGGCGTTGACAACGGGTAGCCTAAAGCCTTCGTGAAACTGCCCGGAGCCACGACTGCACGGAAGGAGAACGGCGATGCCCGCTGCCACCGCAGCCCGTCCCGTCACCTTGCTCCGCGGCACCTTGCTGCTGGCCGGTCTCGTCGCCGTGGTCCTTGGGCTACTTGGCATGCATGTCCTCGCCGGCTCCCACGCAATGCACGCCCAGGCGGCACCTTCTGGCCGCACGGCAACGTCGACGGGGTTGCACTCCGAAGGCCAGATGCACTCCGCGCATGCCGAACCTTCGGTGACGCCCGCTTCGGCCACCACCGGCGGAACCGAAGTGCCGCCGTCGTGCGTTTGCGAGGACGGCTGCGCGGAGGAGCCGGCAGTTCACGCCGGCTGCACGCCGTCGCCGGCTGGCGCTTCCTTGAGCGCCCCGCAGCCCGGGGGCACCTTCCTTGACGGCGGGTCCTTGACCGCGACGCGGGCGGACCGTCCGGCAGGCTACGCCTATCTTCCCGGGACACCCACGCCCTGCGACCTGTCCATCAGCCGCACGTAGGACCGGGCATGTGCCGGAAGACGCCGGCACCACCAGCCCCAGCGCGCCGGGCTGCCAGCCTTGGCTTCCGCGCGCCAGCCACCCGGCTCTTCCGCCGGACCCACTAAGGACACGATTTGCCATGAAGAAAACCCTCACGCTTTCCGCCACTGCCCTCGCCGCCGTGATTGCGCTGGCCGGCTGCTCCACCGGCTCCGGTTCCGGCGGGAGCAGCATGCCCGGCATGGACCACAGCTCGGGCAATGTCATGCCGGGGTCGAGTGCCGCACCCGCA
Organism: Arthrobacter sp. 05N429; assembly: GCF_056397045.1. Taxonomy (NCBI): domain Bacteria; kingdom Bacillati; phylum Actinomycetota; class Actinomycetes; order Micrococcales; family Micrococcaceae; genus Arthrobacter; species Arthrobacter sp. 05N429. Next base: position 635,381 of record NZ_JBFTMQ010000002.1, on the reverse strand, counting down.
GCCGCGGACCACAACGGCTCGGATGCGATGTTCGCCCAAGCCATGATTCCGCACCACTCCCAGGCCGTGGAGATGAGCGACATGATCCTGAAGAAGCAGGGCATCGACGCCAAGGTCACCGCACTGGCAACGAAGATCAAAGCCGCCCAGGCGCCCGAGATCGAGAAAATGACCGGCTGGCTCAAGGACTGGAACGAGCCCAGGCAGGCTCCGGGCGGCCACTCGATGACGGGCATGATGAGCGGCGACGACCTCACAAAGCTCGACACCGCCCAAGGCACCGAGGCCGCGAAGCTATTCCTGACCCAGATGATCGCGCACCACGAGGGCGCCGTCGAGATGGCGAACGCCGAGGTCCGCTCCGGAAAGAACGCCGAGGCCGTCCAGCTGGGCAAGGACATCGCAGCGTCCCAGACGCGCGAGATCCAGGAGATGAAGGACCTGCTCGCCGCGCTCTAGACGGACATCAGAGTCTCACGATGACGGCGGCCTCCGACCAAGGGGCCGCCGTCATAATTGACACCCCAGTGTGACCCCTGCCATATTTTAAGCGTGAACCTGTCAGACAGCCGGACAGCCGGACAGCCCCTCGCCCGCCTTAGCGCGGCCGAAGCAGTCTTCAATGTCCTCCGCTCCGAAATCGAATCCGGCCAGCTCGTCGTCGGCACCAAGCTGAGCTCCGAGGCCACTCTTGCCCAGCAGTACGGTGTGAGCCGCTCCGTGGTCCGCGAGGCCTTGCGCTCCTGCACCGCCCTGGGGCTGACCGTCACCAGGACCGGGCGGGGCACGTTCGTCGTCGCCGACCACGTGGCCAAGGACCTCGTCCTCGGCCAATACTCAGCACGCGATCTCACCGAGGCCCGTCCCCACATCGAGGTTCCTGCCGCCGGACTGGCGGCAGAACGCCGCTCGCCCGAGGAACTGGACACCATGCGGGACATCGTCGCCGCGATGACCGCCGAGGACGACCCCGAAGTGTGGGTGGGTCTGGACTCGAGCTTCCACGCGTTGATCGCGAGGGCCAGCCGGAACAAGGTCTTCGAAAATGTCGTCTCGGACATCCGGGAGGCCCTTGCCCACCAGTCAGAGACCCTGAACATGGTGGCGGACCGGCAGCACGCATCCGACGAGGAGCACCGGCGCATCCTGGCCGCCATCGAAGCCGGCGACGCGGCAACGGCACGCATCGCCATGAGCCAGCACCTGCATGCCGTTGGCGTTGCCCTCGACTCGATCCTCCAAAGGACGCAATGATTTCTCCTGTTCTCGCGTACACCCCCACCCCGCTGGCCCCGGAGCTACTCCCGCAGCACGCGCCGCTTGCGGTCCAGACCCGGGACGGCATCGTCGAAAGCGTCCACTACGGCTCGGTCATCGCCACCGCAGCGGACGGCCAGATCCTCCTGGCCGCCGGCGAGCCCCTCGCCCCGTTCTACCCGCGGTCCGCACTGAAGCCTCTGCAGGCCGTCGCCATGGTTCGCGCCGGTCTGGACCTCCCGGACGAACTCCTCGCCCTCGCGTCCGCCAGCCACTCCGGGGCCGCCCCCCACCGAGACGGCGCGCGGCGCATCCTGGAATTGCATGGGCTGACCCCCGGAGACCTCGAGAACAGCACCGACCTCCCTTACGGCGTCCGCGAGCGCGAGCAATGGCTCAGCGGCGGCGGTCAGGCCACCCAATTGGCGCAGAACTGCTCCGGGAAGCACGCCGCGATGGCAGCCACCTGCGTCATCAACGGCTGGCCGGTCCTGGGATACCTGGAGCCAGAGCACCCGCTGCAGCAGCTCGTGGCCCGGACCGTAGCGGACCTGACCGGCGAGGAACCGGAGCGTACGTCCACTGATGGCTGCGGCACCCCGCTCTTCGCCCTTACCCTGCGAGGCATGGCCCGCGCTTTCGGTCGGCTGGCCTCTGCAACGGGACCCGGCAACGCGGAAGCCGCCGTCGCCAGCGCCATGCGCCGCAACCCCGGGATGGTCGCGGGCGAGGACCGGGATGTGACCGCGCTGATGCGCCTGGTCCCCGGCCTCTTAGCCAAGGACGGCTTCGAGGGCGTCCAGCTGGTGGGCCTGGCGGACGGCCGCGCCTTCGCCGTGAAGATCTCCGACGGCGGAGACCGCGCCCGGATGCCGGTCACCGTGCGAGTCCTGGCCGCGCTCGACGTCGATACCTCTCCCTTGGCGCGCCTCGCCGCCACCCCTGTGCTGGGCGGCGGACGGCCCGTCGGGCTGCTGCAGGCCACCGATTTCCTCGCTGCCCCCAAGACATCCGACGCCCCCGACGCCCTGTAAGGACCGCCATGACCTCGCTCAACGAACGCACAGAATTCCGCTCCGAACACGACCTCCTGGGCGACCGGGATGTCCCCGCCGGTGCCTACTGGGGCGTCCACACCCTCCGGGCCGTGGAGAATTTCCCCATTACCGGCCAGCCGCTCTCCTCCAACATGTACCTGGTCCGCGGGCTGGCCGCCGTGAAGCTCGCCGCCGCACGCACCAATCACGAGCTCGGGCTGCTCGACGCCGAGCGTGCCGCGGCCATCGGGGAAGCCTGCGCCGACGTCATGAACGGCAAGCTCAGCGAGCAGTTCGTGGTGGACGTCATCCAGGGCGGTGCCGGGACGTCATCGAACATGAACGCCAATGAGGTCATCGCCAACCGGGCCCTGGAAATTCTCGGTCACCCGAAGGGCGACTACGCCCGGCTGCACCCCAACGACCACGTCAACCTAAGCCAGTCCACCAACGACGTCTACCCCACGGCGGTCAAGCTCGGCACGATCTTCGCGGCCCGGGAACTGCTGGAAGCCCTCACCGAGCTCGAGGACGCCTTCGCCGCCAAAGCCCTCGAGTTCCGCACGGTGGTCAAGATGGGCCGCACCCAGCTCCAGGACGCCGTGCCCATGACACTCGGCCAGGAATTCGGCACCTACGCCGTCACGATCGGCGAGGACCGGCTCCGCCTGGCCGAAGCCGATCTCCTGATCCACGAAATCAACCTGGGTGCCACGGCGATCGGCACCGGCCTCAACGCTCCTGCGGGGTACGCCGAGGCGGCCTGCCGTCACCTGGCCGAGATCACGGGCCTGCCGCTCGTCACGGCGGTGGACCTGATCGAGGCCACCCAGGACGTCGGCGCCTTTGTGCACCTCTCGGGCGTGCTCAAGCGGGTCGCCGTGAAACTTTCCAAGATCTGCAACGACCTGCGGCTGCTCTCCTCCGGCCCGCGCGCCGGTTTCGGCGAGATCAACCTCCCCGCCGTGCAGTCCGGCTCCTCGATCATGCCGGGCAAGATCAACCCGGTCATCCCGGAAGTCGTCAGCCAGGTGGCTTATGAGGTCATCGGCAACGACGTCACCATCACCATGGCGGCCGAGGCCGGGCAACTCCAGCTCAACGCCTTCGAACCGATCATTGTCCACAGCCTCCACAAGAGCATCTCCCATCTGGAAGCCGCTTGCCGCACCCTCACGGCCCGCTGCGTCCGTGGCATCACCGCCAACACCGAACGGCTCCGCCTCACCGTGGAACAGTCAATCGGCCTCGTCACCGCCCTCAACCCGCACCTGGGCTACGCCACGGCCACGGCCATCGCCCAGGAAGCTCTCGCCACAGGCAAGGGAGTCGCCGAACTCGTGCTCGAACACGGGCTGCTCACCGCCGAGCAGCTCACCGAACTCCTCAGCCCGCAGCGCCTGGCCAACCTGAGCAAATAGCGCACCCTCGAACCCGAAGGACCCCCATGACTCATCCCGAAACTGCCCGCGCCCAAAAACAACCGACCCAAAAGCAGCCCGCCGTATCCGACCACACCATTCCCTTGCATGCCCATGCCTCCGAGGCAGCGCTCCACGCCGAGGACCAGGGCTACCACAAGGGCCTGAAACCCCGGCAGGTTCAGATGATCGCGATCGGCGGCGCCATCGGCACCGGCCTGTTCATGGGCGCGGGCGGCCGTCTCGCCGCTGCCGGACCCGCCCTGGTCATCAGCTATGCCGTCTGCGGGTTCTTTGCCTTCATGATCCTGCGTGCCCTCGGCGAGCTCGTGATGCACCGGCCGTCGTCCGGATCGTTCGTCTCCTACGCCCGCGAGTTCTTCGGTGAGAAGGCCGCGTTCGTCACCGGCTGGCTGTACTGGCTGAACTGGGCCATGACCGCGATTGTGGACATCACCGCCGTCGCGCTGTACATGAACTTCTTCAAGAAGTACTGGGCGCCCATCGCGGACGTGCCACAGTGGGCTTGGGCTCTGGCCGCCCTGATCCTGGTCCTGGGGCTCAACCTCATTAGCGTCAAGGTGTTCGGCGAGCTCGAATTCTGGTTCGCGCTGATCAAGGTGGTGGCACTCGTGTCCTTCCTGCTCGTCGGCATCTACTTCGTCATCTTCGGCACCCCCGTCGCCGGCCAGGAAGTCGGCTTCAGCCTGATCGCAGACAACGGCGGCGTTTTCCCCAACGGGCTGCTGCCCGCAATCGTGGTGATGCAGGGTGTCGTGTTCGCCTACGCCTCGATCGAGCTGATCGGCACTGCCGCCGGGGAGACGGAAAACCCGGAGAAGATCATGCCGCGGGCCATTAACACGGTGATCGTGCGTATCGCGGTGTTCTACGTCGGCTCGCTCGTACTGCTCTCGCTACTGCTGCCCTATAGCTCCTACAAGGCCGGCGAAAGCCCGTTCGTGACGTTCTTCGGCTCAATCGGGGTGGACGGCGTGGACGCCATCATGAACCTCGTGGTCCTGACCGCGGCCCTGTCCTCGCTCAATGCCGGCCTCTACTCCACCGGCCGGATCATGCGTTCCATGTCCGTTTCGGGTTCTGCGCCGAAGTTCGCCGCACGGATGAACAAATCCGGTGTTCCGTACGGCGGCATCGCCTTGACCGCCGGCGTGGCCGGTTTGGGCGTCATCCTGAACGCCCTGGTCCCGGCCGAGGCCTTCGAGATCGTCCTGAACGTCGCATCGCTTGGCATCATCAGCACCTGGGCCATGATCGTCCTGTGCCAGATGCAGCTTGCCCGGCTCGCAGCCCGCGGGGAACTGCTCCGCCCGGCTTTCCGGATGCCCGGCGCACCCGTCACGGGCTGGATCACGCTGGCCTTCCTTTTAGCGGTGCTGGTCCTCATGGCCTTCGACTCTCCCGTGGGAACGTGGACCATCGCCTCCGTTGTGGTCATCGTCCCCGTCCTGATGCTCGGCTGGCGCCTCTGCCGGCACCGCATCCTGGAAATCGCCGCCGTCCGCGACGGCTTCACTGGTCCGTATCCGCTCGTGGCAGCCCGGCCCGCAGGGAACGCCGGGGGGGATCCGGACTAGGCTTCCGGCATTCCGCCTCCGCGTAACGCAACGTACCCGCAACCCTGCGCGGTGGCGGTTCGCATATGCTCAGCAGACAGGCTCACACTGGCTCAGCGACGAACCACCCGGGAGACATCTCATGACCAACTGGCGAATCAGGGATTTCCATTCCGCCGATCTTGACGGCATCCTGCACCTCTGGGAAACCCTCAAGGCCACCAACGTCGAGCCGGTCTACGCGCTGTCCGAGGTGCTGGCCTCCTGCGAGAAGGACCACGCCGTCGTTGCGGTCCAGGGTGATCAGGTGGTGGGCGCCGCCGTCGGACGTGCCGCCCACGACCAGGGCTGGATCGTTTTCCTGGCCACTCTCCCCGAATACCGCGGCCGCGGGATCGGCACCTCGCTGCTGGCCGCCGTCGAGAACCGGATGGCGCCGCACGGCCTGAACAAACTCTCCGCGCTCATGCCGGAATCCGAGACCCGGGTGGAGGCATTCCTGGGCCGCGGATTCGTGCTCAAGAAGAACCTGCGCTATTTCGAGCGGAGAATCCCGGTGCAGCGCCAGGAACTCGAGCCCCTCAGCCAGCTCGGCGGCCGCATCCTGGCCCGCGACCTCTGGGAAAACGTCGCCGGCATGCGGAACGAGAAGGAGCTCCTGGAGCGCCGCCTGGTCCTGCCCCTGGCCGAGGCCGACCTCGCCGACGAGTACGGCGTGGTGCCGCCGCGCGCCGTCGTCCTTTTCGGCCCTCCCGGCACCGGCAAGACCACCTTCGCCAAGGCGATCGCGTCCCGCCTCGAGTGGCCGTTCGTGGAGGTCTTCCCCTCCCGGCTGGCCTCCGATCCCAAGGGGCTCGCGGGCGCGCTGCGGGAGACTTTCCTGGAGATCGCCGAGCTGGAGCACGCCGTCGTCTTTATCGACGAGGTGGAGGAGATCGCCTCCCAGCGCTCCGGCGAACCGCCGTCGCCGTTGCAGGGCGTCACCAATGAACTGCTCAAAATCATCCCGGCGTTCCGCGAACAGCCCGGCCGCCTCCTGGTCTGCGCCACCAACTTCATCCGGGCTCTGGACTCCGCGTTCCTGCGCCACGGCCGGTTCGACTACGTCATCCCCATCGGCCTGCCCGACCGCCAGGCCCGTGAAGCCATGTGGCAGCGATTCATTCCCGCCACGGTCGTGGACGACGTGGACGTGGAGCTGCTGGTGGACCGGACCGAGGGATTCTCGCCCGCGGACATCGAGTTCGCGGCCCGGAGCGCGTCCCAGCGGGCGCTGGAGAAAGCGGTGTACGACGACGGCGGGCTGGCTTCCAGCGGAAACGTCTCCATCCGCGAAGCGGTCCGCAAGGGCCCCGCGACGCAGGACTACCTCGACGCGATCGCGGACACCCGGACGACCGTCAGCGACGAGGTCCACCAGCAATTCCTCGAGGACATCGACGCCCTGGGCCGCGTGTAGTCCGAGGTTCAGCGCGTGCGCTGGCCGAGTTCGTGTGGGATGGGCGCGATGTGCCCCGCGTTGTAGTCAGAGGGTGACGACGATTTTGCCTTTAGCGTGGCCCTGCTCCAGCGCGGCAAAGGCCTCGGCGATCCGGTCGAACGGATAGCTGCTGTCCACCACCGGCTGCAGCTGGCCGGCGTCGACGAGCGTGGCCAGCAAGCGCAGGTCGTCCCCGCTCGGGTGCATAAACAGGTAGCGGTAGCTGGCCTTCGCCTTGCGGGCGCGCCTGCGGACGCCCAGGCTCATAACCCAGAATGCGGCCGTGATCCACGGCGGCGCGCCAAGGTCCTTTGTCGCGGTGAGCGGCTCCGGAACCCCGGCGATGGAGACTACCCGCCCGCCCGGCCGGAGGATGCGGAAGGACTCCTCGAGCGCCGCACCGCCCACCATGTCCAGCACGGCGTCGAAATCGTGCAGCATACCGGCGAAGTCTTCCCGCGTGTAGTCGATAACGCGGTCGGCTCCCAACCGCCGCACCAGGGCGTCGCCACGGGCAGAGGCGGTGGTGGTGACCTCCGCGCCGAAGTGCTTGGCGAGCTGGATCGCCAGCGTTCCGACGCCCCCGGCGCCGCCGGCGATGAAGAGCCGGGTTCCGGGGCCCACGGCGAGCTCGTCGCGGAGCGCCTGCAGCGCGGTCAGCCCGGCTAGCGGCAGCCCGGCGGCCTCGGCGAACCCAAGCGAGGCCGGCATGGCGGCCACCAGGTCCTGCTGCACGCACACCAGTTCGGCGAAGGCGCCCAGCGTGCGCTTGTCCACGCGCGCGTAGACACGGTCCCCCACCGCGAAACGGTTCGGCCCGGGTCCGACGGCGTCGACCGTGCCGGCGAGTTCGCAGCCGGTCACGATCGGCAGCCGGAACGGGCTGATGGGACGGAGCGCGCCCTGGCGGAGCTTGAAGTCCACTGGATTCAGCCCAGCCGCGGCAACCCGGACCCGCACGTCCCCCGGCCCTGGCCGGGGCTCGGGGAGATCACGGAACTCCATGGCGGTCGGCCCGCCGTAACGGGTGAGGACGTAGCCGCGCATTGTCAGTTCCGGTGCGGCTCGGATTCGGCGGCAGCCGGCTCGGCGGGAGCCTCGCCGGGGCCGGGCGCCGGCTCCACGCCCGTGGCGTCTTCGTAGGACAGGTTCTCGTAGTCGGTGTCGTCCGCGTCGTCGAGCCGATCGTCGAGCTCGTCCAGCAGCCACGGGTTGATCCGGGCCAGGATCTTCCGGATTTCCTCCACCGGAACCGCGGCGTAGAGCACCGGGCGGGCGTCGTTGTAGCGGGTGACCGGCGGCTTGTCCGGCCACTTCTCGGCCAGCGCCTTGACCCGCTCAGGCAGGGAGTTGTGTGCGTTGTCGGCGATCTTCACCAGGGTGGCGTCGTGGTCCTCGGCGATGTAGCGGATGCCGGCCTGGTAGTCGTCCGGGTTCTCGTGCAGGCGCTTGGTGACGCGCTCGATAATGTCCACGGCGCGCTCGGAAACGCCCATGTCCAGGAGCGCCTGCCGGGTCATCGGGGTGTCCTCGGCAATGTCGTGCAGGTAACCGGCAATCCGGATGTCGTCGTCGAAGTCCGCCAGGGCATCCCCGACGGCAATCACATGCTCCCGGTACGGCCGCTTGAGCTTGTCCTTCTGCCGGTTGTGGGCCACTTCGGCGAGGACCTTCGCCGTCTCGACGGTAAAACCCGGCTGCGTGCTGCGCGCTTCGATGAACTCTGGTTCTGACATGCTTCCAGCCTACGCGTGCGGCCCGCCCAGCCCGGGCCACACCCACGGCTCCCTCGGCAGCATGCCGGGGTCAAACACGGCGGCTGCGTGCTCCAGCGGCCCCGCGGGCAAACCGAGGGATGCCAGCAGCGCGTCCCGCACCTCCGTAGCCGAGTGTCCGACGGCGGCCAGGTCGGCGAGAGTGACCGCGCCGTCGCGCTTGGCCAGCCGGGCGCCGTCGGCGTTCAATACAAGCGGAACATGCGCATATTCCGGAACAGGCATATTCAGCAGCGAGGCAAGATAGGCCTGCCGGGGAGTGGACGGCAGCAGGTCGTCGCCGCGGACCACCTGGTCGATGCCCTGGGCGGCATCATCGATCACGACGGCGAGGTTGTAGGCCGTCACGCCGTCGTTCCGGCGGAGCACAAAGTCGTCCACCACACCGGTGTAGCTGCCGTGCAGCACGTCCTGCACTGACGCCTCCGTGACGGCCGACCGGAGCCGGACCGCAGCGGGCCGGACGGCACGCTTCGCCTCTCGTTCGGCCGCGGACAGGTCGCGGCATGTGCCCGGGTAGGCTCCCTGCGGGGCGTGCGGCGCAGAGGGTGCCTCCTGGATTTCGCGTCGGGTGCAGAAGCACTCGTACGTGAGACCTGCCGCTGACAGCCGGGCGATCGCGTCCGCATAGAGGGGCCCGCGGTCGGTCTGGCGGACCACTCCCCCGTCCCACGTCACGCCGATGGCCGCGAGATCGCGGAGCTGCTCCGCCTCGGCGCCGGCCCGGGCCCGGTCCAAGTCCTCCACGCGCATCAGGAACCGCCGGCCGGTTGACCGGGCGAAGAGCCAGGCCAGGATCGCCGTGCGGAGGTTGCCGACATGGAGTTCGCCGGAGGGGCTGGGGGCGAAGCGGCCGGCAGAGGTCATGCCACCAGCCTATGCGCAGCAACACAAGAGCCCCTCAGCTACCGATGACTTCGGAAATCCGACGTCGGTGGCTCAGGGGCTCTTGCCGTGCCGGGCCCGGTGCGTTGCTCCGGGCCATGGCACTGCGAATTGGTGGAACTGCGAATCGGGAGAACTGCGAATCGGGAGAACTGCGAATGCGGTGTGCGGAATGACGATGGTGTGAACAAGAGTCAATCAGCGGGCGGGTTCCTTGCGGGAAGCCTCATCCAAGGTCCGGGTGGTGTGCCGGGGTGCTCGTAGCCTGTTCGGGATCCGGCGGTGGCCTGTCCCTTTGTTGTCACTATTTCAACAGAAGCCATACAGTAGGCGCAACAGACTTAGGTTATACTGGTCAATCTGATCAAGTCCGGCCGCAGCGACGTACAGGGAGTAGTCACATTGCAGGAACTCGACCCGACGGACCGGCGAATCCTCCTCGCCCTCGACGAAGATCCCCGGCTGCCGATCATGGTGCTGGCCCAGAAACTCGGCCTGGCGCGCGGCACCGTACAGTCGCGCCTGGAGCGGATGACGGCGTCGGGCGCCCTGCGGGCCAACAGCAGCCGGGTGCTGCCCTCGGCGCTGGGCCGGGGCGTGGCGGCGTCGGTCAGCGCCGAGCTGGACCAGAGCCACCTGAACGAGGCTATTGCCGCGCTGCGGAACATCCCGGAGGTCCTCGAATGCCACGCTCCCGCCGGCGAGACAGACCTGCTGATCCGCGTCGTGGCGAAGAGCCCGGACGATCTGTACCGCGTTTCGGAGGAAATCCGGCTCTGCCCGGGAATCGTGCGGACGTCCACCAGCATGTTCCTGCGCGAGGTCATCCCCTACCGGACCACGGGGCTCCTGGGTTCCTGAAGCCCCCGCCGGGCCCTGACTAGACGGGCGGGCCGATATTGGTCTTCAGGTTCTTCATCACCAGTGTCGACGTGAGCCGCTCGACGCCGGGCAGCGAGGTCAGTTCGCTGTCGTAGAACCGCTGGTAGGCGGGCAGGTCCTCGGCAATGACCTTCAGCAGGTAGTCGGGGGAACCGAACAGCCGCTGCGCCTCCACGATGTTCGGATTGTCCGCCACACGGTTCTCGAAGATCTCCATCGTGGCCCGGTCCACCTGGCGCAGCGTGACAAAGACGATCGCCTCGAACCCGAGGCCGACGGCGGCCGGATCGATGTCCGCCCGGTAGCCGCGAATGACGCCGGATGCCTCCAGGTCGCGGAGCCGCCGGTGGCAGGGCGCCACGGTCAATCCCACCTTGGCGGCGAGTGCCGTGGCCGTCATGCGGCCGTCCTCTTTGAGGTAGCGCAAAATACTTCTGTCCAAATGGTCAACCACGCAATAATCTTACCCGCCTAGGGCATTTCTCCGCGAAAAGAGGGAACACTTCCGGCGCAAAATTTCCTAGGCTTTTCCTGTACCCAAAACGTCAGGAGACCGCCGTGAATCCCCAGCTCTTCATCGCCTTTCTGGTGGTCGCCGGCGCCCTTGCGTGCACCCCGGGGGTGGACTGGGCGTATTCCATCACCGCGGGCCTGAAGCAGCGCAGTTTCGTTCCCGCGGTCGCGGGGCTCTGCGGCGGCTATGTGCTGCACACGGTGCTCCTGGTCGGGGGCCTGGCGGCCCTGCTGACGAGGATTCCCGGCGTGCTGGGGTGGCTGACGGTGGCCGGCGCGGCCTATCTTCTGTGGCTCGGCCTCACCACGATCCGGTCCTGGCGCGGCGCGAGTTTCGGCAGCGCAGAGGTGCGGGCGCCGGCGAACCAGTTCCGGACCTTCCTGCAGGGCATGGGAACCAGCGGCATCAACCCGAAGGGCCTGCTGTTCTATGTGGCCCTAGTGCCGCAGTTTGTCAGCCAGGAGGCGTCCCTCCCGGTGCCGGTGCAGTCCGGGCTCCTTGGCCTGACGTTTGTTCTGCTGGTTGCCGTGGTCTACACCTGCGTTGCGCTCCTGGCCCGCAAACTGCTGCACTCCCGGCCGGGGGCGGCGCGGAAAGTGACGCTCGCCAGTGGCGTGATCATGGTCGCGCTCGGCGCCGTCCTGCTGTCGGAGCAGCTGCTGCCGCTCCTGGGCCACGCACTGTCCCGCGGCTGACGCCCACGGCTGAGGCGTGCACCCTGCCCGTCACTTGCGCGGCATGTACCACTCGGTGAATGCCGTGGCGCGGCCGTCCCCCGTGAGCTGAATGATCCAGAGGTTGTCGTAGCTGCGGCTGTCCCCGCGGTAGTCGGTACGGCCCTGCACGAAGGCCCTCCCGCCGTCGACCCCCAGCAGGCTCCACTCGAAGGTCCAGTCGCCCGGCGCATCACCCGCGGCGATCCAGTGCTCAACGATCTGCTCCCGCCCGGTCCACGGCTCGGGATCACCAGGTCTCGTGGCATACACGGCGTCTTCTGTGAAGAGAGCCCTGATGTCCTCCGGATCGTTCGACGTCCAGGCGGCGATGTAGTGCTGCACCCAGCGCGCTGACGCATCTCTCATCCCTCGTTTTTACTCCCTGTTTCCGCGCGCCCGCAAGGGTCATGGACCCGGAACGAAACGAGTTCGCCAGGGATTCACTCGCCGTCGTCCTGGCCGTATTCGCGGTCCCAGAGCTCATGCAGTTCGGCGTCCTTCCGGATGGCCTTGACCGTCTCCAGATCGGCCGGCGGGCGGTGCTGCCAGTCCCTCCGGTTCAGCGCCCTCCGCCCATCGTCGAGCAGCAGGAGGGCCCGGTCCGTCAGGGCATCACCGCGGAGCGTAAAGTCGGTCTTCCGGCGGCGGAGGACTTCCCGCAGGGCGGCACGGGCGGCCGCATTGGCACCAAGCCTCCGCAACGAACGTGCCCGGACCAGGAGCAGCGCGGCGGAGAGGTCATCCCCGTTGAGCAGACCTTCGGTGTCCTCCACCACGTCCGCATCCCGCCCAAGCGAAGCGGCCAGCGAGCAGCGCGCCAGGGCCAGGGGCAACGACGGCGGCAGTCCGGTCAGTGCCGCGAGGGCAGCCTCCCGCTGTCCGGTCTCACGCAGCGCGTGGGACCACGCCAGGAACACCGCCTCCTCACTGAACAGGACCGGAACCTCCACCCGTTCGGCGACCGTCACCCGGGTCACGACACGGGCCAAGTAGGTGAAAGCGTACCGGTTAGCCTCGTCGTCGTTCCTGGTGAGCAGGCCCCGCTGGAGCAGTTCGGAGGCGCGCAGGTGGCCGCCTTGAACATAGCTCAGCAACCCGGCCGTCAAGTAGCACAGCCCGGCCCACCCGGGCTGCGAGTGCGCCAGGGCGATCAGCCGGTCCGGGTCGGAGCTGCCGAAGATGGCGGCATGCACGGCCTTGGCCGACTTGGACGGCGGCCTGCCGCCCACCTTGCCGAGCCGGGGCGTCCCGCCCTCCACGGGCAGGGTGCCGCGGATCCGTCCCGCCAGGACACCGGTCACGCCCTCGGCCAGTCCGCGGACGGGCGTCCGGATGACCGGAGTGCGGAACGGCGTGAGGTCGCGGTGGTCGCGGTACAGGGCCGGGCGCGGTGCGGATTCTCCCGGTTCGGAGCTCATGCATCCATGCTAATGGGAGCGGCTGGGCCGCGGGCAGACTAGGCCGCGGCCGAAATCCATACGCCGATCACCCAGGTGCTGCCGGCGAGGCACGCGAGTCCGAACTCGACGATCATGCCCAGGCCGGTGGCCTTCAGTGCGGCCCCGCTGGAGGCCACCGCGGTGCCGAAAGCCCTTGTGCGGTGCAATTCGCTCAGCAGCAGGCCGGCGGCGAAACCGATGAACAGACCCACCACGGGAATGATAAACATTCCCACAACGCCGAAGACCAGCCCGGCCACCACGGAACGGCTGGGAATGTTGTGCTGTTTCAGTTTCCGGCCGGTCAGCACCGCACTGGCGGCCATTCCAGCCAGGACGAAGACCATGCCGATCGCGAACACCACCCAGCCGGTGGTCCCGGCGCCTCCCCAGATGGCCCAGGACAGCAGGCTCAGCCCGATCAGGATGCTGCCGGGCAGTACGGGGATGACGGTGCCGGCCACGCCCACCAGGATGGCGAGGCCGCACAGGATCGTCACAACAGTCTCGGGGTTCATCGCCCCAGTCTAAGGTTCCCAGGCGGTACGGGACGGCGCCGCGACGGCCGCCGGAAAGCCGGAACGCGACGACGGCGCCGTATCCCCCATGGAAGCGGCGCCGTCGTCGTCTGTTCAGGCGTGGTTACTCGGCTTCGACCGCCGCGGCGACGGCGGCGGAAACTGCCGGTGCCACCCGCGGGTCCAGCGGGCTGGGGACGATGTAGTCGGCGGACAGGTCCTCGTCGGCCAGTTCGGCGATGGCGCGGGCAGCAGCCAGCTTCATGGCCGGCGTGATCCGGCGGGCGCCGGCGTCGAGAGCTCCGCGGAAGATGCCGGGGAACGCGAGGACGTTGTTGATCTGGTTCGGGAAGTCACTGCGGCCCGTGGCCACAACGGCAGCGTACTGGCGTGCAACCTCCGGCAGGACCTCCGGGTCCGGATTGGACAGCGCGAACACGATTGAGTCCTGGCTCATGAGCTTGAGGTGCTCCTCCGCCAGCTTGGACGAGGACACGCCGATGAACACGTCTGCGTCCAGCAGGGCCTCGGCGGGGCCGCCGGAGACGCCGCGCGGGTTGCCTTCCGCGGCCAGCTGGGCCTTCTTGCTGGCGGGGTCGGCGGCGATGTCCGCACGCTCGCTGTTGAGAACGCCGCGAGAGTCCAGCAGCACAACGTCGGCGATCCCGGCGGCGAGCAGCATCTGGGCGACGGCGATCCCGGCGGCGCCGGCGCCCGAGACCACCACGCGCAGGGTCTCGATGTCACGGCCGGTCACCTTCGCGGCGCCGGTCAGGGCGGCGAGGACCACGACGGCGGTGCCGTGCTGGTCATCGTGCATGACGGGGCAGTCGAGGGCCTCGATGAGCTTGTCCTCGAGTTCGAAGCAGCGCGGCGCCGAGACGTCTTCGAGGTTGACGGCGCCGAAACTCGGGCGCAGCCGGACGAGGGTCTCCACAATCTCGTCGACGTCGGTGGTGTTGAGTACCAGCGGGATGGAGTCGAGCTCGCCGAAGGCCTTGAACAGGGCCGACTTGCCCTCCATCACGGGCAGCGAGGCGCTGGCGCCAATGTCGCCCAGGCCAAGGACGGCGGTGCCGTCGCTGACCACGACGACCAGGCGCTGGGCCCAGGTGAGGGTCTTGGCGAGTTCCGGGTTGGCGGCGATCGCGCGGCTGACCTGGGCGACACCCGGCGTGTAGGCGATGGAAAGGTCGCGCTTGCTGGCGAGCGGGACGGTGCTGGAGATGGAAAGCTTGCCGCCCTGGTGGGAGGCGAAAATTTCCTCGTCGCTGAGCACCGCTACGGACTCTGCGGGGGAAGTGGCGTCGGTGTGGATGGTCGTTTCAGTGGACACGTCGTTGTCTCCTGGGGCTCACCGTGGGCGTACGGCTCATGGAAGCTCAAGCACAGGCGTGCTCAAGATGGTCTGGGGAACGTCGGCAGGGACCCGAGGTTGGTGGGACTGCGGTGAAGCTCCGGTACTGCTGACGGCTGGGCCGCTCCGGTTCTGCAATGGTAAACAAAACGTCCCGGGCTCGAAGTGTCACACGACACACTCCGGTAGTTGGTGAAACGTTTATCCAGGCATTTTGGTGAGCCGGATCACAGAAAAGTGCCGTTACTGCCGAGTAAAAAATCAGATTGGTCTAGACCGGTTACGCGGCGGGACGGCTGGATGTCAGCAGGGCGCAGGCCTTTTTGAGGTCTTCCTCGGCTTCGAAGAGCGAAAGGCGGCGGCAGCGGACGGACTGGACCAGTCCAGTGACGGTCAGCAGCAGGACCCGGGAGACGGCGGCGTCGCCGCTCACGGCAGTGACGGCCTTCTCGGCCGTGGAGTCGATCTCGCGGAGCAGCTTCGTCGTGTCTGTGTCCTTGGTGTAGACGGCCTTGTTCAGGCACTGCTCAACCGCCGGCTGCATGAGGCGCATGTGGAAGATCTCCATCACGACGCCGACGGTCGCCTGGGCTGGAACGTCGCCCGCGGCGTTCCCCGCGGCCGGTTTCGCGGAGCGTCCCGCGGGCCTCTTCGTCGGCGCGGCGGACGTGGCAGCGGCTGGAGCGGCCGGCGAGTTGGCTGCGTGCAGTTCGGCGAGCTGTTTGCGGTAGAGCGCCAGCACCAGCTGGGTGGCGGAGGGAAAGTAGCGGTACAGGGTGCCCAGGGGAACGTCGGCCTTGGCAGCGACTTCGGAGAGGACCACGGAGTCCAGGCCCTTGCGGGCGAACCCGGCGGCCACGTCGAGGATCCGGGTGTAGCGGAGCCGTTGCCGGGGCAGGGTGGGCGGCGGGGCCATCGGAGGAAGTTCTGAGTGGAATTCAGGCATCAGCAGCGTTCCGGGGTCGGTTTTCTCGGCAGACGTGAGGGATCCCCCACAGCGCTGCCGCGGCAATTCCCGTCAACTATACGCCACGCTCCCCGGCGCTAAGCCAGTCACAGGCGGCGCCGGAAATGCCCGGACGGGGCCTCCCCGGCCGCAGGTCCGGGCCTATTCGACGCCCTTGATTTTGACCACGAACACGGCCCCCAGCAGCCCGATCACCGCGGCCGCCACGTACAGCGAAACGTAGCCGCCCCACATCGTCACGAAGGGGAAGGCGATGAGCGGGGCAAGCACCTGGGGCAGGGAATTGGCGATGTTGAGGACGCCGAGGTCCTTGCCCCGGTTCAGCGCCGCCGGGAGCACCTGGGTGATGAGGGCGAAGTCCACCGCGAGGTAGCAGCCGAAACCGACGCCCAGCACCGAGGCGCCCAGCAGGGCGCCGGCCCAGTTCGGCGCGAAGGCGAGGATCAGCGAAGCCGCCGCAATGACCACCGAGGAGATGATCACCAGCGGCTTCCGCTTTCCCATCCGGTCGCTCAGCCGGCCGCCGATCACACTGGTGATGATCACCATCACCGCGTACAGCCCGGTCAGGATCAGCACGCCGAGCTCCGGCGCCATGCCCTGGGTCTCTTCAAGGTGGACGGCGTCCTTGAGGAAGAACAGCAGGTAGAGGGTGACCATGTGATTGCCGATGTTCACCAGGAGCCGGGTCAGCCAGGCCCAGGCGAAGTCCGGGTAGAGCGCCGGGGAAATCCAGAAGCCCCTGGCGAAGCCGGCCAGGCTGAACGGCGGGCGCGCCCCCGCGGGGAGCGGAACGTCGTCGTTCCTGAAGAAATACAGCACGACGCCGGCCAGCAGCGCCACGGCGCAGACCAGATAACCGACGGCGAAGTTCCCGGTCACTGCCGCGGCGATCACCGCGCCGGCAAGGATGCCGACCGTCTGTCCCATGGCGGCCAGGCCACCCACCGTGCCGCGCTGGGTCACCGGAACGCGGTCCGGGATGGCGGCGGTGATGGCGGCGTAGGCCCCGTTGCAGCCGGCCTGGACGAGGCACCAGAGAAGGGTCATGACGGCCACGTTCGGCGCACCCGCCAGCGCAATCAGGGCCGCGGCGCCGAGGACGGCCCCGAAGAGGACCCACGGGACCCGGCGGCCCCGGCGAGATGCCGTGCGGTCGCTGAAAGCGCCGAACAGGGGGTTGGCCACAAGTGACACCGCTGCACCGGCTCCCGTCACGAGGGCGAGGATCGCTTCCTTGTCGGTTTCGCTGAACGCTGCGGCCTGCTGGCCGAGGAGCACCTGGATCGGGCCAAAGAATGCGGCGTTTATGCCCAGGTTGACGAGCACGACGCCGGCAATCCAGACCGGGCGGACGGCCCGTTCGGGTTCGGCGAGCGCCACCGCGGTCGGGCCTTCGGCGGCGAGACTGGCACGGGCAGGGTCCGGAGCTGCTCCGGGCGTATCGGACAGGCTCATGGAATTCGGTTCCCCCCGGAAACGGATGACGCAGACTGAAGATCAGTGTGGAGCCAGACTATCGTGGGGATCACGATCCGCCCCCTATTTCCACCGCACAGGAGAACCGATGGCCGCATCCGCCGTTAATACCGCCGACCTCTTCGACGAACGCGGCGAGGAGCTTGACTCCGTGGCCCTGCAGTTCCAGTCGCTCGGCGGCCACACGCACTTCAGCGGCCCGGTCCGGACCATCCGCTGCTTCGAGGACAACGCCCTGGTGAAGTCCACCCTCGCCACACCCGGCGACGGCGCGGTCCTGGTCGTGGATGGCGGCGGATCGCTGCGCACGGCGCTCATGGGGGACCTGATCGCCGCAAGCGCCGTCGCGAACGGCTGGGCCGGCGTCGTCATTAACGGCGCCATCCGGGACCGGACGGCAATCGCGGAACTGCCGCTCGGGGTGAAGGCGCTGGGGAGCAACCCGCGCAAGAGCGCCAAGACCGGCGCCGGCGAGGCCGACGTCGTACTGGAAATCGACGGCGTCGTCCTCCGGCCCGGCGCGATGATCTGGTGCGATCCGGACGGGATCCTGGTCGAGCGGTAAGTTTTGCTCCCGGCCGTCCGTGGCGTCACGGCAGGCAGTTTTTCGATGTGCCTGCCGACGCTGATCCGCGGAATTCCGGGGAATGTGGGGGGTTGAGCGGCCAAAAGAGTGCGCCGCGTGACGTTCCCGGCCCGGCACAAAGAGGACGACGGCGGAGCCCGCGCACCGCGCCCGGCAACTGTATGTTTCCTCTCACTTTTTGAGGCGTGTGACAGGCGTCGCTCCGGCTCTGGTGTAAGACTGGGTAGCTGCGGCGCAGGCCGTGGAACGCGAAATGCCGAGGGAGCCAGATGACCACCACCCAAGACCAGACCGCAGCCAAGATCCCCCAGCGGGTCATTTGGCTGGCCGTGGCGGGCGCCGTCGGCGGCTTCCTCTTCGGCTTCGACTCCTCGGTGGTCAACGGCGCCGTCGACGCCATCAAGGACGAGTTCGCGCTCAGCGAGGCCGTGACCGGCTTCGCCGTGGCCGTTGCCCTCCTCGGCTGCGCGGCGGGCGCCTACCTGGCCGGCAAGGTCGCCGACCGCTACGGCCGCATCCCCGCCATGAAGATCGGTGCGCTGCTGTTCCTGGTCAGTGCGATCGGGACGGGTTTCGCCTTCAGCGTGTGGGACCTCATCTTCTGGCGTCTCGTCGGCGGCCTAGGCATCGGCCTGGCCTCCGTGATCGCCCCGGCCTACATCTCCGAGATCTCCCCGCGCCACGTCCGTGGACGCCTGGCCTCACTCCAGCAACTCGCCATCACCACCGGCATCTTTGCCGCCCTGCTTTCGGACGCCCTGTTCGCGAACTTCGCCGGCGGTGCCGACCAGGTCCTCTGGTTCGGCATCGAGGCCTGGCGCTGGATGTTCCTCGCCGGCGCCGTGCCCGCCGTCGTATACGGCTGGATTGCCTACACCCTGCCCGAGTCGCCGCGGTTCCTGGTGTTCCAGGGCAAAGACGAGGAAGCCCTCGAGATCTTCCAGTCCATCGCCCCGGACGAGGACACGGACCGCCACCTGCGCGACATCAAGAAGGCCATCGAAGAGGACAAAGTCGCGGGCCAGAAGGGTTCCCTGCGCGGCAAGGCCTTCGGCCTGCAGCCCGTAGTGTGGATCGGCATCATCCTGTCGGTGCTGCAGCAGTTCGTCGGCATCAACGTGATCTTCTACTACTCCACCACCCTGTGGAAGGCTGTCGGTTTCCAGGAGAAGGACTCCCTGACGATCTCCGTGGCCACCGCCGTCACGAACATCCTTGTGACCCTCGTGGCGATCGCCCTCGTGGACCGGATCGGCCGGCGGCCCATCATGCTCGCGGGTTCCATCGGCATGGCCGTCTCCCTCGGCACCATGGCCCTGGCCTTCGGATCCGCCACCGGGACCGGCGACGCGATTTCGCTGCCCGGCGCTTGGGGGCCGGCCGCCTTGGTGGCCGCCAACGTCTTTGTGATCAGCTTCGGCGCCTCCTGGGGCCCGCTGGTATGGGTGCTGCTGGGCGAGATCTTCCCGTCCCGGATCCGCGCCCGCGCCCTTGGCCTCGCCGCAGCCGCGCAGTGGATCGCCAACTTCGCCATCACGCTCAGCTTCCCGGTCATGGCGGCTGCCTCGCTGCCCCTGACTTATGCCATGTACGCGATGTTCGCGGCGGCGTCGTTCTTCTTCGTGAAGTTCAAGGTGCCGGAGACCAACGGAATGTCCCTGGAACAGGCCGAGACCCTGTTTGTGCCCAAGGGTTCCGCAAAGGAAACCTCGAAGGCCTGAGCCGGGCGCCCTGCGGCGTACTCCTCCACCGCCTCACGAGGTGACGGGTTCAGAGAACGAGCTTCATGCCCTCGTGGCTTGCCGCGAAGCCGAGCCGCTCGTAGAAGCGATGGGCGGCCGTACGGGATTTGTCGGTGGTCAGCTGGACCAGGGAGCAGCCGCGGCGCCGCGACTCATCGATGGCCCATTCCACCATGGCGGCCCCCACGCCGTAGCCGCGCAGGTCCGCCGAGACCCGCACCGCCTCCAGCTGGGACCGCCATGAACCCCGGCGGGACAGCCCCGGCAGGAAGCTGAGCTGGAACGTAGCCACCAGGCGGGTTCCGGACGCCTCGGCGGACACCAGCTCCCCCACGAGCAAGAGGTGCGCCGGGTCGGCGTCGATCGCCGCGAACGCCTTCTCATAGGGAGCCAGATCGGACGTGTCCTCGCGGCTCGATCCGAGCTGGTCGTCCGCCAGGAGCCGGAGAATGCCCGGCAGGTCGGCGAGTTCGGCAGGGCGCAGGCGGAACGTCCCGCCGTCGACGTCAAGGGTCAGCAATGCGGTCCGGTCACGGGGGTTCGAAGTCACCAGCCCAGCTTGCCCTACCGCCCCACGTTCAGCGAGGACCCCCGCGACAAATGCCCTGCCAGTTCTGGTTGCTAAAACCCTCGGGTGGGCACCAAAGGTGATAGCGCAACGGGGGCGGCGCCCAACGCAGACGCAGACGCCGACGCCGGAACTCGGGTGAGCTCCGGCGTCGGCGGCATGCTTCGGCGATGGGAAACAGACTAGACGGCGGCCTTGGCCTCCTCGACGAGGGTGGAGACGGCCGGGAACAGCGGGTGGTCCGGGGCCAGGCCCGTGATCTTCGCCGCTGCCTCGTCCGCGCCCGTGGAGGCCAGGATCTTTCCGAGCTCCACGGCCTCGTCGTCGGCCGGGTCGTTGAAGCGCAGGGCTGCGGCGATCGCGCCGAGCAGGGCCTCCGGGACGATCCCGCGTTCGGCCAGCTCCGCAGCGGGCCCGATGAAGCGTTCGTGCCGGCCGAGCTTGCGCAGCGGCGCACGGCCCACCCGGTGCACGGTGTCCGGCAGGTGCGGGTTGGAGAAACGGCCCAGGATCTTCTGGACGTACGCCTCCTGCTCCTCACGGTTGAACCCGTGCTTGGCCACCAGGAGCTCCTTGGTTTCGTCCAGGACGGCGCGCACGTCGGCGGCGACGTCCTGATCGGCCATGGCCTCGGAAATCTTGCCGAGGCCCGCCTCGAAACCGAAGTAGGCCGCCGCGGCATGCCCGGTGTTAACGGTGAACAGTTTCCGCTCGATGTACGGTTCCAGGTCGTCCACGAAGGTCGCGCCCGGAATCACCGGTTCCTTGCCCGCGAACGGGGTCCGGTCGATGACCCATTCGTAGAAGGTCTCTACGGTAACGTCCAGGCCCTGCCCGGCCTCCTGGTTGGGCACAATCCGGTCCACCGCCGTGTTGGCGAACACGGCGGCGTCATCCAGGGATCCGGCGGCCGGATCCCACTGGGCAGTCACCTCGGACTTCAGGATGTCGGTCGCGTTGATGGCGTTTTCGCACGCCATCACCTGCAGCGGGGCCAGTCCGGCGGCCCGGGCTGCGATCCCCTTGGCGATCACGGGCGCCACGAACTTGAGGATGTGCGGCCCCACGGCCGTGGTGACGATGTCCGCCGTCGCGATTTCCGCGATGACGTCCGCCTCCTGGGTGCTGGAGTTCAGCGCGCGGAAGTTCTCCACGGTGCGGACGGCAGGGTTGTCCCCCACCTCGTGGACCTGGTAGGAGTCCGCGGCGGCCAGCTGGTTGATCAGGGCCTCCGCGACGTCCGCGAAAACCACCTCGTACCCGGCCTCGTGCAGCAGCAGGCCCACGAATCCGCGCCCGATGTTTCCGGCTCCGAAATGAACAGCCTTCACTAGGAGTTGACCTTTCCGAACAGGGCCAGCACTTCGTCAACCGTGGTGGCCGCCTCAAGCTGGGCCACCTGGGCCTTGTTGGTGAAGACCTTGGCGATCGAGGACAGGATGTGCAGGTGTTCGTTGTTGACGCCGGCCACGCCGACCACGAACTTCACTTCCTTGCCGTTCCAGTCGATGCCGTTCGGGTAGCGGATCACCGATACCGCGGACTTCATGATGTGGTCCTTCGCGGCGTTGGTGCCGTGCGGGATGGCGAGGAAGCTGCCCATGTAGGTGGAGACGGATTCCTCGCGTTCGTGCATGGCGTCCACGTAGCCGGAGTCGACGGCGCCGCGGTCCAGCAGGAGCTGCCCGGCCTCGTCGATCGCGGCGTCCCGCGTGGTGGCGGTGCCGTTGAGGACGACGCTCTCGGCCACCAGGATTCCCGCGGGACCGGCCTCCTCGGCAGCTTCCGGCGCCGGTGCGACGGCGGGAGCGGAAGCCTCCGCGTCGGTTCCCCCGTCCGTGTTGCTTGACCTGACCAGCTCCACGATCTCGTCGTACCTCGGGCTGTTCATGAAGTTGTCGACCGAGACATGCACGGCGCTGGCGGTCACCGGCTTGGCCCGCTCCGTCAGGTCCTGGTGTGTGATGACGACGTCGTACGTGTCGCTGAGGTTGGCGATCGCGGAGTTGGTGACCTTGACGTCCGGGAAGCCGGCAGCCTTGATCTTGTTCCGCAGCACCGAGGCGCCCATCGCGCTGGAGCCCATGCCGGCGTCGCACGCAAAGACGATGTTCTTGACCGGGCCGGCCAGGACGGCGACGCCGCCTGCGGCGGCACCGGGACCCGTGAGCATGGAGGACACCGAGCTCTTCTTGCCCTTCATTTCCTCCATCCGGGCAGTGGCGGCGCCGAGGGCCTCTTCCTCGCTGGCGCCCACCGGGGTCTTGCTGGCCTTCAGGATCACCGAGGCGATGAGGAAGGACACGGTGGTGGCAAAGAGCACGGAGAGGGTCACGCCGACGTAGCTGTCGCGTGCGGTGGCGGCGTAGACGGCGATGATGCTGCCGGGGGCGGCCGGTGAGCGGAGCCCTGCGCCGGTGACCACGAGGGTGAAGATGCCGGTCATGCCGCCGCCGATCGCGGCGAGGATCATGATGGGCTTCATGAGCACGTAGGGGAAGTAGATCTCGTGGATGCCGCCAACGAACTGGATCAGGGCGGCACCGGGCGCGGACGCCCTGGCCAGTCCCGTGCCGAAGATCGAGTAGGCGAGCAGAATGCCGAAGCCCGGACCGGGGTTGGCTTCGAGCAGGAAGAGGATGGACTTGCCCTGCTCGAGCACCTGCTGCGTGCCCAGCGGGGTGAGGATGCCGTGGTTGATGGCATTGTTCAGGAACAGGACCTTCGCGGGCTCGATGAAGATGCTCGTGAAGGGCAGCAGGCCGTTGATCACCAGGAATTCGACGACGGCGCTGGCGCCGTTGCTGAAGGCCTTCACCACCGGGCCGACGACGAGCATGCCAACGACTGCCATGCCGGCAGCCAGGATGCCGGCCGAGAAGTTGTCGATGAGCATTTCGAAGCCCGGCTTGACCCGGCCTTCCCAGATCTTGTCCAGCTTCTTCATGAGCCAGGCCGTCAGGGGACCCAGCATCATGGCGCCGATGAACATGGGGATGTCCGTGCCGACGATGACGCCCGTGGTGGCCACCGCGCCGACGACGCCGCCGCGCACGCCGTACACCATCCGGCCGCCGGTGTAGCCGATCAGGAGCGGGAGCAGGTACGTGATCATCGGCCCGACAAGCTTGGCCAGGTCCTCGTTCGGCAGGAAACCCGCCGGGATGAACAGCGCCGTGATGATGCCCCAGGCGATAAAAGCGCCGATGTTGGGCATGATCATGCCGGACAGGAACGTTCCGAATTTCTGGACGCCCACCCGCACGCTGGTGCGGGGTTTCGCAACTGTCTCTGTTGCCATGTGATTTCCTAACCGTCGTTCCTGCTGCACCGCAGGATGGTCCGATACATTCGCCGAGCTAGCTGGTGGAGCTGGTGGAGATCCGGTGGAGCCATTCGAGGAAAAGCTTGAGTTCCGAGCTGGAGAGCTGGTCCGAGTGCGATGACTGCAGGGCCGCGTTCAGGGCGATCGCCGCCACGACCACCGAGGATTTCCCGGAGTCTTCCGGGCCGCTGTTTTTGGCCTGGTCCGAGGACACCGCAAAGATCATGGCGTCCCGGGTCATGGTGGACAGCTCGAGGTTGCGCTCGGGCGCCTTCTCCGTGATCAGCATCAGCGTCACGCCCACGTTGGCAGCCAGGATGCTCCTGGCCGCTTCGCGCGGAGGGACGTTGAGCTGGCCGGCGACGGCGGCCTTGTTCAGCATTTCCTCCATAAGGCCCTCGGCGTCGGCGACGACGGCCGGGCGGCTCTCGGGGCGGATGTTGCCAAACATGACCAGGTACAGTTCCGGCTGCTTGAGCCCGAACTGCACGTGGTTGTCCCACATCCGCCGGATGTCTTCCAGCGGCTGCCCGGACGGCGCGAAGTCGCGTTCGCCCGCCACATATTCTTCAAAACCTGCCGCGACGACTGCGTCGAACAGCCCCTCCTTGTCACCGAAGTGGTGGTAGAGGGTCGGCGCGGTGACGCCGGCCAGCTGCGTGATCTGGCGAGTGGAAACGGTACCCCCGGCGGAGCTGGCCAGCAACTCGGCGGCTGCACGGAGCAGCCGCGTCTTAGGCGGAAGCTGGCCATCGAAACTCATAACCGCTACCCTAGCACCTATAGCAACGCTATATGAAGTGCATCACATACAATTTTTTCAGGTGCCGGATCCGCCTGCCGACGTAGCCGTCGGCGGGCGCCCCCGGACGATCCGGGAGGGAAACTCCGGCCCGGTTCGGACGGCCCCGGCGTCACCTGACTTAATGGCTTACCGGCCCACGGCAGAGAATGAGGACCTTCAGTGCAGAACTTCCCAGGAGTAGGCGTCAGCCCCGGCCGCATCATCGGAACGATCCGCCAGATGCCCAAACCCGTCAGCGAACCGCCGGCCGGGGAACAGTTGCCCGCCGGCGTCACGGCCGAGGATGCGACGGCGGCCCTGAAGGCCGCCGCGAAGGCCGTCCACGATGAGCTGAAAGCCCGGGCCGAGACCGTCAGCGGCGACGGGAAGGCAGTCCTGGAGGCCACTGCACTCATGGCGACGGACACCATGCTCCTGAAATCGGCGGCCAAACTGATCGGCCGCGGCACGTCCGGCCAGCGGGCCATCTGGGAAGCCGGCGGCTCGGTCTCGGAAATGCTGCACAACCTGGGCGGCTACATGGCGGAGCGCGCCACCGACGTCCTGGACGTCCGGGCCCGGATCGTGGCCGAACTGCGCGGCGTCCCGGCCCCGGGCATCCCCTCCTCCCCCACCCCGTTTATCCTGATCGCCGAAGACCTGGCTCCGGCGGACACGGCCACCCTGGATCCGGAGAAGATCCTGGCGCTGCTCACGGCCGGCGGCGGACCGCAGTCCCACACCGCCATCATTGCCCGCTCGCTGGGTCTCCCCGCCGTCGTGGCCGCCGCCGGCGTAGACCAGCTTCCTGACGGCACGGAAGTGTATGTGGACGGCGCCGCCGGCCTGATCACTGCGGACCCGGATGACTCTCAACGGGCCGCCGCCGAACACTGGGCCGCCACCGCCTCGCTGCTGGCCGACTTTGACGGCACCGGCGCGACGGCGGACGGGCACCTGGTGCCGCTTCTCGCCAACGTCGGCGGGGCCAAGGACGCTGTGGCCGCCGCGAAGCTGAACGCGCAGGGTGTGGGGCTTTTCCGGACCGAATTCTGCTTCCTTGAGCGGGACACCGAGCCCACCGTGGACGAACAGGCCGCCGCGTACAAAGGCGTCTTCGACGCCTTTCCAGGCAAGAAGGTGGTGCTCCGGACGCTCGACGCCGGCGCGGACAAGCCGCTGCCCTTCCTCACCGACGCCACCGAACCGAACCCCGCCCTCGGCGTGCGCGGTTACCGCACCGATTTCACGACGCCGGGCGTGCTGGAACGCCAGCTGCAGGCCATCGCCCGGGCGGACCAGGAATCCGAGGCGGACGTTTGGGTGATGGCGCCCATGATTTCCACCGCGGAGGAGGCCGCCCGGTTCGCCACGCTGTGCGCCGAAGCCGGGATCAAGACCCCCGGGGTCATGGTGGAGGTCCCGTCCGCGGCGCTCACCGCCGAGGCCATCCTCCGGGAGGTCGGGTTCGCGAGCCTGGGCACCAACGACCTCACCCAGTACGCCATGGCCGCCGACCGCCAGCTCGGCCCTCTCGCGGCCCTCAACACGCCGTGGCAGCCGGCCGTCCTGCGGCTGGTCGGACTGACTGTCGAGGGTTCCGCCGCGGAAGGCTCCAACAAGCCCGTCGGCGTGTGCGGTGAGGCTGCCGCGGACCCGGCCCTCGCCGTCGTCCTGACCGGGCTCGGCGTCTCGACGCTGTCCATGACGGCCCGGTCCCTCGCCGCCGTGGCTGCGGTGCTGAAGACCGTCACCCTGGCCGAGGCGCAGGAGCTGGCCAAGCTGGCCCTCTCCGCACCGAGCGCCACCGAGGCCCGCGCCTGGGTCCGGGCCAAGCTGCCGGTCCTTGAGGAACTGGGCCTGTAACCGAAGCGCGGGCCCCCGCCCGGGGCGCTAGGATGCACTCCATGACACTGATTGCTCCCCGGGTGGCCACCGCCCTTCCGGCCGAGGACGCGCAGCAACTCCAGTACGCCCTCGACGGCAGCGACGACATCACGGTGTTCGTCGACGGGACCGTGCACCGGCTACCGGCCCAGGCGCGGGACGCCGTCGTCGACCTGTTGGCGCGCTTCAGCCGGGGCGAGGCGGTCACGGTCAGCAGCGTCGAGGAAATGCTGACCACGTCGCGGGCCGCGGAGCTGGCGGGCATCTCGCACACCTACCTGCGGAACATGACGGACCGCGGCGAAATCCCGGTGGAGTACCGGGGCACGCACCGGCGGATCCGGCTCGCCGACATCATGGCCTGGCTGGAAAAGCAGAAAAAGAACAATTCCGCCGACGATGCACCGGGCCCCGGGGATGACGGTGCCGCTGATGCTTCGTGACGGCGTGATAAGGATCAAACAACGATCCCGGCCCGGCGCGGAGGCGCGCGGAGGGCCGGGGTTACGCTTGGATTGTGGGTAAGTTCAGAGGGTGGCACATCGTGGCAGGCATTGCCGCCATGGTGCTCACCGGCATCCTCGGAACCGCGATGGGGCTGAATAATACGGCGGCCTTTATGTCCAGCTGTGTGGCGTTTGTGGCTGTCGCGCTGTGGATGGACAGCCGGATCACGCTCCGCAGGAGACAAAGGGCGCGCGCACTAGCGCGTGAGACGGCGGAAGCCGCCGGCCGTGAGGACGTCCGCCCCGAGCAGGACCGCCAATTCGGCGCCGAACCGCCGAACCGCGACGGCCGCGGCACCTGAAGCCGCCGGACCCGAAGCCCATCGGGCTAGATCCGGGGCCGGTCCGCCCAGCGCCGCGCCTTCAATGCCGCGTGGAGTTCCAGCCGCACCATTCCCTTGAGCGGATCGACGCCGAGCAGCTGCCGGATCCGGCCCAGCCGGTTGTAGATGCTGCTCCGGTGCAGATGCAGCTTGTCCGCCACTTCCTGGACTGAGCCGTCGTTGTCGTAGAAGAGTTCCAGGACGGGCAGCAGTTCGTGGTTCCGGTCGTGGACCTCCAGAAGGCGGAAGTAGACCGAGCCGGCGTCCGCCCACGCCCCTGCTCCGCCGCCCGCCGAGGCCAGCAGCTGGTAGATTCCGGTGGCGCGGCAGTCCACGAGTTCCCCCAGCTGGGGATCCACCGCCGCCGCCTGGGCAGCCTGACGGGACTGCCGGTAGGCGTCGGCCAGTTCCCGCGGCCGGGCGAAGCCCTCGGAGGTTCCGAGGATGATCCGATGCACCGCCCTGCCGGAGCGTTTGGCCAGCTCCAGCTGGTAGTGGACCAGCACCTGGGCGTGGTCCGCCCGGCCGGTGGACTCCTTGAACAAGACGACGGAGTGGGTCTCCGTGCCCGCGCTGAACAGGGCGGCGTCCACCCCGATGGTGGCCTGCAGCGCCGCGGAGCGGTGGATCAGCGTGGAGGCGATCGGGTCCGATCCCTCCGCCCAGCCGTCGGCGTCGAGTACTGTCACGAGCTGCCAGGGCCCGCGCCCCTGGACTTCCTTCCAGCCGCCCACGGCCGCGACGGCGTTGGACTCGCCCCGGCAGGCGGCCAGGAATTCCTGCTCGCGGCGGCGGCGGAACTCGGATTCGGCGGTGTTGGATTCCAGCAGGAGGGCTGAGAGCTGCTCGAGTTCCGGGGCCACCTCGGGCAGCTGGGCGAGGACCGACGTCGCGTTTGGTTCGTCGGCCTCCAGCTGGACCCAGAGGTAGCCCACCCGGAAGCCGCGCAGCAACAGGGGAACGCAGACGCGGCCCAGCATCCCGAGCTCCTCGTTGGCCGGCACCACCACAGGCCGAACCGCCGTCGCGATCCCGTGCGAGAGCTGCCAGGCGCTGACGTCCAACGCGACACGTTTGGTGAGCAGGAAGTTCACCCGGACGCGGTCCGCGTGCGACTGGTTGGAGCTGTAGGCGAGCAGCAGACCGTCGAGATCCTCAAGGGAGAGGCCGCGGCCCAGTTTCAGAGCGACCTGCTCCACGAGCTGTTCGACGTCCTGCTGCTGCATCCTGCAACATTACTGCCGTTTCCTCCCCGGTTGGGAATGCGGCGGCTAACACCCCCACAACGGACAGCAGGCGACACCTGACGTTTGGCGGTTCGACATTTGTCCAGCTCGCTATTTGGAAAAGCCCGGAATTCCGCGGAACCCTGCTGCTGCCGTCGGGCCGGGCCTGTCGCCTGCCTCACAGTGGGATTTATTCTGGAAGTACGACTTCCCCTCACACATCCAGGCCCACAAGGCCGCCAGCAATGGAGCCCCAAATGATCATCGGTGTCCCCAAAGAGATCAAGAACAACGAATTCCGCGTCGCCATCACGGCTGCCGGCGTCCACGAGTTCCGCACCCACGGCCACTCGGTCCTGGTGGAGCGCGGCGCTGGTCTGGGCTCGGGCATCACGGATGAGGAGTACGCCATCGCCGGCGCCGAGATCGTCGTCGAAGCCGACGACGTCTGGTCCCGCGCCGACATGGTCCTGAAGGTCAAGGAGCCGGTCAAGGCCGAATACCACCGCTTCCGCAAGGGCCTGGTCCTCTTCACCTACCTGCACCTCGCGGCCGAGCCCGAGCTGACCCAGGCCCTGATCAACAGCGGCGTCACCGCCATCGCCTACGAGACCGTCCAGGAAGGCCGCGCCCTGCCGCTGCTCGCCCCGATGTCCGAGGTCGCGGGCCGCCTGTCCGTCCAGGTCGGCGCCACCTCGCTGATGGCTCCGGCCGGCGGCAAGGGTGTGCTGCTCGGCGGCGTCCCGGGCGTCCGTCCGGCCAAGGTGGTTGTCCTCGGCGCCGGTGTTGCCGGCACCAACGCCGCCGCCATGGCCCTGGGCCTCGGCGCCGACGTCACCATCCTGGACATCAACATCAACCGCCTGCGCGAACTGGACGCCCAGTACCAGGGCCGCCTGAAGACCGTTGCGTCCAACGCCTACGAGATCGAGAAGTCAGTTGTCGACGCCGACCTCGTGATCGGGTCCGTGCTGATCCCCGGCGCCAAGGCCCCGAAGCTGGTCACCAACGAGCTCGTCTCCCGCATGAAGCCCGGCTCCGTGCTGGTGGACATCGCCGTGGACCAGGGCGGCTGCTTCGAGGACACGCACCCCACCACGCACCAGGAACCGACGTACAAGGTCCACAACACGATCTTCTACTGCGTTGCCAACATGCCGGGCGCCGTCCCGAACACCTCCACCTACGCACTGACCAACGTCACCCTGCGCTACGCCGTCGCCCTGGCCAACCTGGGCGTCAAGGCCGCCTTCGAACGCGACGCCGCCCTCGCCGCCGGGCTCAACATCGCGGGCGGCAAGGTTGCGCACCGCTCGGTCTCCGAGGCGCACAACCTGCCCCTGGTTGCCGACTGGCACGAGCTCGTCTCCGCCTAACCAGCTCGGCTCCGCAAAGCCGGACCGCATCGGCTGCTCCGATACCGCCCTTTTGGACTCCCAAAAGGGCGGTATGGGCCCACGCCGGCAGGGTTCCCTGGCCGAGTTTGCGAGGCGAGGGGGCCGGTGGGGAGCAGTCGATTGCTGTTTAAGCCAGAGCCCTGACCTGTTCGATCAGCCGCAGGACCTCCACCGGGCCGGCCGGGTCCACGGGGACAGGCAGTGCCGATCCCGCGCCGCCGTCCGCGATCTTCTCCGCCAGGATCCGGTAGAACTCCGGGTAGGCGCCACGCTCCGTGGGCAGCCGGTCCAGGTGCCCGTCCCGGCCGAGGTGCCCGGCCCACTCGCGGTCTTCGACCCCGTAATCCGGGTCCAGCGGGCTGCCGCCGGCCACGATGAAGGGTTCCTGCGGGTCAATCCCGTGCTTGGTGAAGGCGCCGTCGCTGCCCAGCAGCCGGAAGCGCGGCGCCTGCTGGGCGCAGAGCATGTTCATCCAGAGGTGGCTCGTGACGCCTGATTCGTGCCGCAGGGCGACGAACACGTCGTCGTCGGTCTTCTCCCCCGCCCGTCGCGCCGCCAGCTCCGCGTGGGTGACCGTGGCGGGTCCGAAGAGCTGCACGGCCTGGTCCAGCAGGTGGGTGCCGAGGTCGAACAGCACGCCGCCGCCGTCGTCCGCCGTCGCGTCCGCTTTCCAGGCCTTGGCGACCGTCGGGGACCAGCGTTCGAAGCGGGATTCGAACCGGGCGACGGTTCCGAGGGCACCGCTGTCCAGCAGCCCGCGGACGGTCAGGTAGTCGCCGTCCCAGCGCCGGTTCTGGAAGACCGTGAGCACGCGGCCCCGCCGCTCTGCGAGCCGGATGAGTTCCTCGCCTTCGGCGCTGCGCACCGTAAACGGCTTGTCGACGACGACGTCGAGCCCGGCTTCCAGCGCGGCCTTCGCGAGCGGGTAGTGCGTGGCGGGCGGGGTTCCCAGAACCAGCAGGTCCAGTTCGCCGGCGAGCTCAAGGATGCCCGCCGGGGTGTCCACGATCCGGGCGCCGGGGTACCGGGCGGATGCGGCGGACTGCCGGCCCGCGTCGGACGTGGAGATCACCTCGAGCGAGTACGCGGGATTGGCCGCGATGAGAGGCGCGTGGAAGACGCTGCCCGAAAGGCCGAAGCCGGCCACGGCAGCTCGGATGGGCCGGGAGTCATTTGTCATGGCTCCCACGCTACTCCCGCGCGCCCGCTCGACGCTCCCTCAGATTTCGTAACAAATCAGGCGACGCTCCCTCGATACGTGAGGGAGCGTCGCCTAATAGGCTGCTAGAGGTGAGGGAGCATCGGAAGGGGTGTTACTTCTTTTCCCAGCCGATGGTGGTCCAGTCCGGAACCTGGGACAGGCTCTTGAACAGGGACGGGCCGTAGTTGGCCAGACCGGTGCGCACGAAGGAGATCTGCGGACCGTTCATAACGACACCCATGGAGAAGTACTTCTCCATGTGCTTCTTTTCAACTTCCATGGCTGCCTTGTTGCGCTCGGCGTTGTCGGCAATGGTGGAGAGCTTCTTGATTTCGGCGTCCAGTTCGGCGTCGCCCAGTTCGTTCTCGTTCGTCTTGGAATCGTAGAACTGCTTGACGGCGTCGGTCGCGTCGGCGCCCACGGTGTAGCCGGAGACGCTCATGAAGAAGTCGCGGCTGCCCAGGACCTTGCCGAAGTCGGCAGAAGCCCGCTGGTCGATGCCGACATCCATGCCGCCGGCCTTGAGCTGGTTCTGCAGGGTCTGCGCGAAGGCCAGGGTGGTGGGATCGTCACCGAAGTTGCTGATCTTGAAGGCGGCGGGGACGCCGTCCTTCTCCATGATGCCTGCGGCGTTGGCCGTGTAGCCGGCGTCGGTGAGGACCTTCTTGGCAGCCTCGGCGCCGGTTTCCTTGACCGGGTAGTTGTCCTGGTAGTAATCGGAGAACGGCAGCAGCATCATCGATCCGGAGCTGGTTTCTTCCCAGTTCAGGCCGTTGAAGCGGACCTTGCGCAGCGCTTCGCGGTCGACGGCGGTGAAGATCGCCTTGCGGATCGCGACGTCGGTCAGCGGCGCCTTCTGCGCGTTGAGGTTCAGGCCGCCTGCGAAGAGGCGCTGGCCGCGGCGGATTTCGGAGCCCTTGGTGCCGTCGAGCTGCTTGTACGGGGTGATGGTGTTTGCGGAAACGCCATCGATTTCGCCGTTCTTGAAGGCGGCGATTGCGGCGCTGCTCTCAAGCTGGCGGAAGACCACCTTTTCCAGGACCGGCTTGTTGCCCCACCACTTGTCGTTCTGGGCGAGGGTGACCGTCTTGGCGGCGCTGTCGTACTGGCCCAGCTTGAACGGGCCGGCCATCCATTCCGGGTGCATGTCCCCGGTGAAGCCTTCGTTGAAGATCGCCGGGGTGTTCACGGCCGGGTGGATCAGGCCGGTGAAGAGGGCGTCCAGCGGGTAGACCGGCTGGGTGGTGGTGACAACGACTTCCTTGGCGCTGGAACCGGCCTTGACGGAGTCAACGAACTCGTACGCGCCGGAGCTGACGATGTCGATGTCCTTGTTTTCACCCTTGAGCATGTTCCAGGTGTTCTCGAAGGCCTTGACGTCGATCGGCGTGCCGTCGTTGTAGGTGGCCTTCTCGTTCACCTTGATGGTGATGGTCTGCTTGCCGTCCTTGACCTCGCTCTTGACGTCTTCGCAGAAATCCTTGTTCGGCGTGGCGGTGCCGTCGAAATCGAAGTTCCAGCAGCCCCAGGTGCCGGCCTGGTCGATCGGGCGGTGCAGGGCGGTGTTGTCCGCGCTGTTGCCGTTGTTGGAGAAGCCGTTGAAGTCCGGACCGATGTTGCCCAGCGGCAGGGTGACGGTGCCGCCCGGCTGCAGGTCCTTGGCGTCCTTGGCGTTGATGCTGACGAGCTTGGCCAGGTCGCTTCCTGCGTCCTGGCCCTTGCCGGCGTCGGGACCCGTTGCGGCGCCGCCGCCACCGCCACAAGCGGTGAGCGCAAGCGCTGCCACGACGGCGGTAACGCCGCCGATCTTGGTCAGATTCTTCATGTGTTCCCCTTCATTCCATTTTTGGTGCGAGTTGTGCTGCGTGTGACTGGTAGGTCAGATGGTTTCGT
The DNA here is from genome assembly GCF_056397045.1 of Arthrobacter sp. 05N429. Lineage (NCBI taxonomy): Bacteria > Bacillati > Actinomycetota > Actinomycetes > Micrococcales > Micrococcaceae > Arthrobacter > Arthrobacter sp. 05N429. The sequence continues at coordinate 602,639 of NZ_JBFTMQ010000002.1, read as the reverse complement.
GGACAACGAGCATGTCCGCGTCCAGTTCGCCGTCCGGGTAGAAACAGGCGAATTGCTGGTCTGTGGGGGCCGCCGGTGCGGCCCGGCGGCCGGGGGCCGGCGTGGTGGGCGCCGCTGTTTCCAGCGACGGCTCCTGGGTCAGGCATTTCTCCTGCCGGGCCGGCGGCAGGGCCGCGAAGACCGGGCAGCGGGTGGCAAAGTTGCAGCCCTTGGGCGCCTCAAGCGGCGAGGGTAGGTCCCCCTGCAGGATGATGCGTTCGCGGGTGCGTTCCAGGACGGGGTCCGGGACCGGAATCGCGGAGAGCAGGGCCCGGGTGTACGGGTGGCGCGGGTTGTCGAAGACGCTGTCCACGTCCCCGATCTCCACGATCTTGCCCAGGTACATCACGGCCACCCGGTTGGAGATGTGCCGCACCACGGACAGGTCGTGGGCCACCATCAGGTAGCTCAGCCCGAGTTCCGCGCGGAGCTGGTCCAGGAGGTTGATCACGCCGGCCTGGACGGACACGTCCAGGGCGGACACCGGCTCGTCGAGGACCACGAGTTTCGGGTTCACGGCGAGGGCGCGGGCAATGCCGATGCGCTGGCGCTGGCCGCCGGAGAACTGGTTGGGGAAGCGGTTGACGTGGTCCGGCTGGAGGCCCACGAGTTCCATCAGCTCCATGATCCGCTTCCGGATCTGGGCCTTGGCCATGCCCGCGTTCTCGAGCGGCTCGGACAGCACCTCAAAGACGGTGAAGCGCGGATCGAGGGCGCCGGTGGGGTCCTGGAACACCATCTGGAGTTCCTTGCGCATGGCGCTTTTGGTCTTCGCGTCCGCGGCTTCCTTGTTGCTGAGGCCGCCGATGACCACCTCGCCGTCCTGGTCCTTGTGGAACTCCATGATTTCCAGCAGGGTGGTGGTCTTGCCGCAGCCGGACTCGCCGACGATCGAGAAGCACTCGCCCTCGCGGATGTCGAAGCTCAGCCCGTCCACCGCCTTGACGGTGCCGATCCGGCGCTTGATCAGGGCACCCTTCAGCAGCGGGAAGTGCTTCTTCACGTCCCGGAGCTCCAGCACGGTCCGGCGTTCCGCGCGGGGGATCGCGTCAAAGCGCGACACCGGCACCGCCGGGGCCTTGAAAACCTCGCGGACGTCCACTTCCAGGCCGAGGGAGTCGGTCTTGATGCAGGCGGCCTGGTGCGGCAGGCCGCCGTCGAGGTTGTCCCCGGCGACGGGCCACAGCTCCGGTTCGCCCTGCAGGCAGGCGTCGCTGACCAGCGGGCAGCGCGGCGCGAAGGAGCAGCCCGTGGGGGTGTGGATGAGGTTCGGCGGGATGCCCTCGATCGGCACCAGCGAGGACTTCTCTGCCACGTCGACGCGCGGCACGGCGCCCAGCAGGCCCATCGTGTAGGGCATCCGCGGATTGTAGTAGATGTCGTCGACGCTGCCCGTCTCCACCGGTTTGCCGGCGTACATCACCATGATGTCGTCGGCCATGCCGGCCACGACGCCCAGGTCGTGGGTGATCATCACGACGGCGGCGCCGGTTTCTTCCTGCGCGGTGTGCAGCACCTCGAGGACCTGCGCCTGGATGGTGACGTCGAGCGCCGTCGTCGGCTCATCGGCGATCAGCACGCGCGGGTTGTTGGCGATCGCGATGGCGATCATGACACGCTGGCGCATGCCGCCGGAGAACTCGTGCGGGAAGGCCTTGAGCCTGTCTTTCGGGCTGGGGATGCCCACCATGCCGAGCAGCTCGGCGGCGCGCGCCTCCTTGGCCTGCTTGCTCATCGTGGGGTTGTGGACCGTGAGGGCCTCGATGATCTGGGTGCCCACGGTGTAGACCGGTGTCAGGGAGGACAGCGGGTCCTGGAAGACCATGGCGATGTCGTTGCCGCGGTGCTGGCACATGGCCTTGTCGCTGAGGCCAAGGAGTTCCTTGCCCTGGAGCCGGACCGAACCGGTGATCTCCGCCGTCGGGGGCAGGAGGCCAAGGATGGCCATGGAGGTGACGGACTTCCCGGAACCCGACTCCCCAACGATGCCCAGCGTCTTGCCGGCGCGGAGGTCGAAGTCGATGCCGCGGACAGCATGCACCACGCCGTTCTCTGTGTTGAAGCGGACGTTCAGGTCCCGGACGGAGAGCACTGCGTCGGTGGGGGCGTGCAGCCCGGCGACGTGCAGGCGCTCAGCGGTGGAGAGATCGGCGGCGGAGAGCCCGGAAGTTGCCGGGCTGGCGGTCATTTCGTGGCTCATGCGACCCTCTTCTGTGTCTTGCCGGTCTGGCCCTTCTTCTTGGCGCTGCCGACCGAGCTGGAGCTCGGGTCGAACGCGTCCCGCAGGCCGTCGTTCATCATGGCGAGCGAACCGGTCAGCAGGAACATGACGGTCAGCGGTACCCAGAACATCCACGGGAACGTGGAGACCTGGGAGGTGGCCTGGCCGATCAGCACGCCCAGGCTGACATCCGGGACCTTGATGCCGATGCCGATGAACGAGAACGCAACCTCGGCCAGGATCGCGCCGGTGATGCCGCGGGTGATGTCGAGGACCAGGAGCGAGCCGATGTTCGGGACGAGGTGCCGCCAGACGATGCGCCGCGGCGGGATCCCCATGTACTGGGCAGCCTTGACGAAGTCGCGCGACATCAGGGACATCGAGAGCGAACGGATGAGGCGGGCGGTGCCCATCCAGCTGAAGACCAGCAGGACGATGATCAGCAGCAGCCAGCTGGGCAGGGACTTCTGCAGGCCGTCGCCGCCGCCGCTCGTGGCCACGGCAACCACCAGCAGGGCCGGCATCATGATCAGGGCTTCGAGGACGAACAGCATGACCTTGTCCACCTTCCCGCCGAAGTAGGCCATGGTGCAGCCGTACACGGCGGCGATCAGGACCGAGACGAGGCCGACAACGAGGCCGATCAGGATCGAGATCCGGGTGCCTTCGACCGTGAGGGCGTAGAGGTCGATTCCGGCCTGAGACGTGCCCAGCAGATGCTCGGCCGACGGCGGCATGCCGATGTTGAACGGGTCGATCGTCTCCTTGTCCCAGCTGGTGAAGAAGCCGCCCACGAAGGAGAACAGGGTCAGCGCCAGGAAGACGACCAGGCCGACGACGGCTGTTTTGTTGCGCAGGAAGCGGCGGAGGATGATCGAGGACTTCGCGATGACGACGTCGTTGTTCTCGATCTTCGCCTCCCCGGCCACGGCGGCCGGGTCGATGGTGTTGAGGTTTGTCATGGTTACTGCACCCGCACTCTCGGGTCGACCAGGGTGGTGGCAAAGTCAGCGAGGATCGCGCCGATCGCGAAGATCACGGAGCCGTAGGCGAGGGTCGCCGTCGCGGCGTTGACGTCCTGCAGGGCGATCGCGTCGATGCTCCAGGACCCGACACCGTGCCAGGCGAAGATCTTCTCGGCAAAAAAACCGCCGGCGAAGATGGCCGGGATAGTGAAGGCGATGCTCTGCGCCACGGGGATGAAGGAAACGCGCAGGGCGTGGCGGCTGATGGCCTGGTTGCGGGTCAGCCCCTTGGCCCGCGCGGTCCGGACGAAGTCGGCGTTGACGTTGTCCAGCAGGTATTGGCGCTGGGCGATCTGGTAGGCGCCCCAGCCCACGATCGTGATGGCGAAGGTCGGCACTGCGTAGTGGGCCAGCATGTCGACGAACTGCGCCCAGCCGTCGCCGTCGAGACCCGGTGTGGAGATCCCGGTGACAAAGAAGATGCGTTCGCCGACCGTCTCGTTGATGTTGATGGCACCGAGCTGCACCAGGAAGTAGGCGATCGGTGCGGGCACGATGTACACGAGGTAGCTGTAGGAGGTGATGACCCGGTCCGAGGCCTTGTACTGCCGGGCCGCCGTGTAGACGCCCAGGGCGATGCCGATGATCAGGGTCAGGATGATGGATGCAATGAACAGCCGGGTGGAGATCCAGACCCGGTCGCCGAATTCGGCGTTGATGAACGCGCCGTTGGGGCTGCGTCCCCAGTCCCAGCGGGTGACGATTGCCGTGAGCCAATCGACGTAGCGTTCCCACGGGCTGAGCTCGGGGTCGAGGCCCTTGAGCCGGAAGGAGTTGGCCACCTGTTCGGGGGTGGGCCGCGGGATCCGCTCCTGCTCCAGCAGCGCGGGCTGCAGGGTGTTCACGGCCAGAAAGTACCCGGCGGTGGTGGTCAGGAAGATCATGAAGACATACGTGATGGCGCGCTTGGCGAGGTATCGGAGCATGGGATGACTAGTTCTGGATCGCCGTTGCCTGTGCGGTGCCCGCCGCGGCCGGACCGGCTGAAGCAGCCTCGCTGCGCGCAGGATTCTTGACAAGATTCACTACATTGATCCTTCCGTAGTCCCCATCCGGCAGGGGATTACCGCTGCCGATCCGGGATCTGGGCCAGCGGGTATCTGGCCGCCTGCAGGCCTTTCGGCGAGTCCTTGTGGACTATGTTGCAGGTCACATTCCAGAGGAAACTATCACATGGATACTCCCGCGGAATGCCGCACTCCCCGGCATTCCGCGAGTCAGGTATCAGATCGTTATGAATAATTCCGGGGAATGGATTAGGCCCGGCGCGGCCGGTGGCCCGTAAGGGCCTACGCTCCGCGCACTACGCGCGAGACGAGCTCGCGCCAGGACGCGGCGAGGCGCTGCGGGTCGATGTGGTGGACGCGGACGGCATGCAGGATCCGCTCCGGCTCCAGGACCGCACTCAAAGAGGTGGCCATCAGCCAGGGATCCGTCGTGACACCAGCCTCCCGCAGCAGCATCTCCAGGTGCCGGTGCCAGAGCACGGCCGCCGGCACGTCAAACCGGTTGTAGGCCGACACGTCCGCGGCCCGGGCCAGCTCGCCATATTCGAGCACCCAGGCGATGCGCTCCTCGCCAAACGCGATGAGCCTCTCCCGCGGCGGGGCACCGGGGCCGAGCGGCGGCGGGCCGAACATAAAGCGCCCCTGAAACTGGGCCTCGGCGTCGCTCAGCAGGGTCATCATGAGCCCCGCCCGGCTGCCGAACCGCCGGAACACCGTCCCCTTGCCCACGCCGGCCCGCTGCGCCAGCGTGCCCATGGTCAATCCGTCCGCGCCGCATTCCTCGATGAGCTCGCGGGCAGCACGCAGCAGCAGCTCGCGGTTCCGCGCGGCGTCGCGGCGCTCAGGCTCCAGGCCCGGCCGGATTGGGATGAGGCTCACACCGCACATTCTAGTACCGGGGAATAGAACCGGACCGCAGTCCGTTTTGATTTGTGAAGGCCGGCAAAGGCCTCCATGTTCAGCCAGCCGCAGGACCATCCGCGGCGCGACACCTAGGAGTTCACATGTCCAAGAACACCGTACTCACCCTGGTCGGCAGCCTGCGCGCCGGTTCCACCAACCAGAAGCTCGCCGAAGCCATCCAGCTGAACGCGCCGGAGCAGGTTGAGGTGCTCATCCACGACAGCCTCGGCAACATCCCGTTCTACAACGAGGACATCGACGTCGAGGGCCAGGTCCCGGCCGCCGCAGCCGCCCTGCGCGCCGCCGCGAACGACGCCGACACCCTGCTCCTGGTCACCCCGGAGCACAACGGCACTGTCCCGGCCTCGCTCAAGAACGCCATCGACTGGCTGTCACGCCCCTTCGGCGCCGGCGCCCTCAGCGGCAAGCCGACCGCCGTCGTCGGCACCGCCTTCGGCCAGTTCGGCGGCGTATGGGCCCAGGACGAGGCCCGCAAGGCCGTCGGCATCGCCGGCGCCAAGGTCCTGGAGGACGTCAAGCTGGCAGTTCCGGGCTCCATGGTCCGCTTCGCCGAGGTCCACCCGAAGGACGACGCCGAGGTTGTGGAGCAGATCAAGGGCGTCTTCGACGCGCTGGAAGAATCCCGCACGGCCTCCGCGGCATAGCCTCGCGGCGATTCCGCGCCGATTTCAGACAGCCGCTACGTGGATCCACGTAGCGGCTGTCCGTTTCCGCAGCAAAAAAACAGTTTGGAAACAAAAGTTTCCCCCGTAGCAACAAGGGTTGTATTCTGGGAGATGTGACCCACGAAACACTTGATGCCGCCGCAGAATTTCTTCCGGCCGAGGCAATTGACGCAATCGAACGTGCGGCTACGTCCGCCCACCGCCACGAGGACCTGTTCTCGGAGCGCGCAGCCAATATCAAGCAATCGGCAGTCCGCGATGTCTTCGACATCTCGATGCGCCCCGGCCTCGTGTCGCTGGCCGGCGGAAGCCCGTACCTCCAGTCCCTGCCGCTGGAGCGGCTCGGCCAGACCGCCGCAAAGATCGTCGCCGAACAAGGCATGACCGCCCTGCAGTACGGCGGCGGGCAGGGAACCGAGGAGCTCCGGACCCAGATCTGCGAAGTCATGGCCGCCGAAGGGATCCTGGACGCCAAACCGGAGAACGTGGTGATCACCGCGGGTTCACAGTCCGCCCAGGATGTCGCGACCAAGGTATTCTGCAACCCCGGCGACGTGGTGCTGGTCGAGGACCCCACTTACGTCGGCGCCCTCAACACCTTTGAGGCCTATCAGGTGGAGGTCGCCACCGTGCCGATGGACGGCGACGGCATCGTCCCGGACCTCCTCGAAGCCAAGATCGCCGCCCTGCAGACCGCCGGCAGGAACATCAAATTCCTGTATACCATCCCGAGCTTCAACAACCCTTCCGGCATCACCCTGTCGGCGGAGCGGAGGCAGCAGGTCGTTGATATATGCCGCAATGCGAATATCTTGGTTCTGGAGGACAACCCCTACGGATTGCTCCGGTTCGACGGCAAGCCCCTCACCCCGCTGCGGGCCGACAATCCGGACGACGTGATCTACATGGGGTCCTTCTCAAAGATCTTCGCGCCGGGCCTGCGGATCGGTTGGGCCCTTGTCCCCGCACACCTCCAGCGCCGCTACTACCTGGCTTCGGAGGCGGTCACCCTGTGCCCGCCCACCCTTAACCAGATGCTGGTCTCCGCCTACCTCCGCGACTACGACTGGCGCGGCCAGATCGAGACGTACCGGGGGCTGTACAAGGAACGCTGCGATGCGATGCTGGCCGCCCTCGACGAGTACATGCCGGAGGGCCTGAGCTGGACCCGGCCGGAAGGCGGCTTCTTCGTCTGGGTCTCCCTGCCCGAGGGTGTGGACACCTACCCGCTGCTGACGAAGGCAATCGACGCCGGGGTGGTCTTCATTCCGGGCGCGGCATTCACGCATTCCGACGACCCCTCCAACAAGATCCGGCTGGCGTTCAGCGCCGTCCCGCCGGAGTCCATCCGCGAGGGAGTCCGCCGGCTGGCCCCGGTCCTGCGGGAAGCCATCGCCGCGCTGTAGCCTGAGTCATTGGTGTATGGCCAGCCGTTCGTTGACCTCAAGGAGTAATTCATGACCGGAATTATTGTTGTCGGTGTTGATGGCAGCGAGACTGCCCTGAAGGCCGCGCACACCGCCCGTGACCTGGCCGCTTCGCTGGGGGCCACCCTCCACGTGGTCAGCGCCTTCGACAGCGACAGGACCGAGATCTACGGCAGCGGCAGCGACAAGTGGATCGTTTCCGACGCTGGTGACGCGGAGAAGGTCGCCCGAAGCGTTGCCGACAGCCTCCGCACCCCGGCGCTCCATGTCACGTACGCGGCCGCCCGCGGCAAACCCGCCGAGGCCCTGATCGACGAAGCGGCCCGCTCCGGTGCCCAGCTGATCGTGGTCGGCAACCGGCGGATGCAGGGACTGGGCCGCGTGCTCGGAAGCGTTGCCAACTCCGTGGCCCACAACGCACCCTGCGACGTTTACATCGCCAAGACCGACTCGGCCAGCTAGGCAGCGCCGGCGGTCCGGCGCTGCCCAGGGGGTGGCGCCGGGCTACCCGGCTGCCGCCCCTGCGGTCTTGAGCTTCCGGCGCAGGATCTTGCCGGAGGAGGACTTCGGCACGGCGTCGATGAACTCCACCCGGCGGATCTTCTTGAAGGGCGCCACCTTGGCAGCCACGTAGTCCATCACCGCGGCCTCGTCGAGCGGCTCGCCGCCGTCCGCGGGCTGAAGCACCACGAACGCCATCGGCACTTCCTGGCCGTCGGCGTCGGGCGTTCCGATCACCGCGGCATCGGCGATGCCGGGGTGCGTCAGCAGCAGCGCCTCCAGCTCCGCCGGGGCGATCTGGTAGCCCTTGTACTTGATCAGTTCCTTGAGCCGGTCGACGATCGTAACCACGCCGTCGGCGTTCACGGTGGCGATGTCCCCGGTGTGCAGGAAGCCGTCGGCGTCGAGGGTGTCGGCCGTTTCCCCGGGCCGGTTGAGGTAACCGAGCATCACGTTCGGTCCCCGGCAGAGCAGGTGGCCGGGCGCGCTGGTGCCCTCCGCCGGGACCTCAATATCGTCCCCGGTGGCTGGATCCAGCAGCCGGCAGTCCATGTTGGGAACGGTGTAGCCGACCGAGCTGACGGGCAGGTCCGCGGCGTCCACCGGAATCAGGTGGGACACCGGGCTCATCTCCGTCATGCCGTAGCCCTGCAGGACGCGGCAGCCAAGGCGTTCGGCCAGCCTGCTGCCCAGTTCGCCGTCGAGCGGCGCCGCGCCGGACAGCGTCGTGTGCACCGAGCTGAGGTCGTACTCGGCCACCATCGGATGCTTGGCCAGGGCCACGGCCACCGGTGGGGCGATGAACAGGTAGCTGCATTTGTGGTGCTGGATGATCCGCAGGAACTCGGCCAGCTCGAACTTCGGCATCGTGACCAGGCAGGCACGCTGGCGCAGGGCGAGGTTCAGCAGCACGGTCAGTCCGTAGATGTGGAAGAACGGCAGCAGTGCCAGCAGCCGGTCCTCCGGGGTGACTTTGAGCAGCCCGCGGGACTGCTCCGCGTTCGCCACGAGGTTCCGGTGGCTGAGCATCACGCCTTTGGGCCGGCCGGTGGTCCCGGAGGAGTACGGCAGCACGGCCACGTGGGTGGCGGGGTCGAAGCTGACGACCGGTGCCGGCGCGCCGGAGGTCAGCAGGTCCCGCAGCGACGGGTGGCCGGCGGCGCCGTCGAGGACGACGAGCCTGCCGGCCGGGATCCCGGCCCGGGCGGCGGCTTCCTGGGCTGCGGGGAGCAGGGCCGAGACGGTGAACAACCACTCCGCGCCGGCGTCGGCAAGCTGGAGGGCGATCTCGTCCGCCGTGTACAGGGAGTTGACCGTGGTGACCGTCGCGCCGGCGCGCAGCAGCCCGTGGAAAACCACGGCGAAGGCCGGGATATTGGGGCAAAGGATCGCCGCGACGCCGTGGACGCCCAGTCCCTGTGCCGCCACGGCTCCGGCGACGGCGTCGATCTGCCCCACCAGCGTCCGGTAGCTGGTCTCCGCACCGCTCGTGCCGTCGACGACGGCGATCCGGTCCAGGTCCGCCTCCTCCAGACCGCCAAAGAGGTAGTCATAGAGGCTGACATCGGGAATTTCCACATCGGGGAACGGGCTGGAAAACACGCAACATCTCCTTTGATCCGCGTCCGCCGGGCTGGCGGGGGCTGGTGCCACTCTAGTGCCGCCGTGCCGCCGTGGACAGGACAATGCCGGAGTGGGCAGGACCGGCCGTTGACGCGGGTCACCACGCCCAGTGGGCAGCCTCACGCGGAATCCAACCCGCCGCGGCACTGTGCCGGCGGTAAAATTGGAGGTGCCCCCAACGGTGTGGACATCACACTTTTCTCAGTTCAGGGGATGAAAAATGCTTACACTTCCGCGCCGCCAGTACGTTGGCCACGACATTCTCCTGGCCCGGCACGGCAACCACATCAGCACCATGCGCGTCGACCGCCAGTCCGGCCGCGTCGTCGCCTATCTTGACGACGGGTCCGTGGACAGCGCCCCCAATATGATCTCCCCGGGGTTGCGCATGCCCGACACGGTGCGGAGCATCCTCCGCGAAGACTGGAAGTTCTTTGCCGTGATGACCGCGTGCACCACAGGCTTCGCTGGCGCGATGACCGCCGCCGCCATCGCCCTGGCCGGGTTCGCCGGCGACCCGGGCATGGCCGAACTGCTGACGGCCTACCAGGGAACCTAGCCCCTCACCGCCGTCGCCTCAACCACGAACCCCGCCACTGAGCATGTCCAACGGCGGGGTTCTGCGTTTGCTCCGACTGGGCTGTGGCAACCCTGCATGACCCGGGCAGGCTAGGGGGACTTTGGGGCATGCAGCGGCGTGAAGGAGTTGGATCCCGCGAACCAGTCCGATTCGGGGTCACCTGCGGTGTGATGCCACCGGGCTCCCTCGACGCGGCGTCCCATCGTGCGGAACTCACCGCCGAAGAACACGAGCGGGTCCCGCTGGGTGATCTCCATGGCAATGACCTCACCGACAACAATGATGTGGTCGCCGCCGTCGTAAATGTTCCAGGGCCGGCACTCAAGCGTGGCGGCATTCCCGGCCAGCACCGGTACGTTGCCGTCGAGAGTCCATTCCGGTTCCGTGCCGACGGCTTTACCGGCAAAGTGCCGGGCCGCATCGACCTGTTCGAGGGAGAGGATGTTGATGGCGAACGGGGCACCCTCCAGGTACCCTGCGGCGCGCGAGGCCCGGGTTAGCGTGACCTGGGCAAGCGGCGGGTCGAGGGATACCGCGGTGAAGGCGTTGACCGTGGCGCCGTGCGGAACGCCGTCGTCCGTCCGGGTGGTGACTACGGTGACACCTGTAGCGAACGTGCCGAATACCTGGCGCAGTTCCCGCTTTTCGATGCTTCCCATGACGTCCTGCGTCATCGATGTCTCCTTCCTGCTGTTTGTTCGGACCGGGCGGAGTTATCCGAGGTCCCCTCCGCCCACCGGCAGGACAACACCAGTGATGTAACTGGCGTCGTCAGAGGCCATGAACAAGATCGGGGCGGCTTGCTCGTCAAGCGTGCCGTACCGCTTGAACAGGGTGCTTTCGGTGGTCTGGTCGACAATCTGCTGATACCAAATCGCTTCCTGGTCCGACTGCGCGTCGGGATTGCGGGGCACCTTGCGTGGCGGGGCCGCGGTGCCGCCGGGCGCCGTCGCCACTACGCGGATCCCGTGCGAAGCGGCTTCGAACGCCAGTGACGCGGTCAGCGCGTTGACCCCGCCCTTTGCCGCCGCGTACGGCACGCGGTTGATGCTGCGCGTGGCTATCGAGGAGACGTTCACGATGACCCCGGCCGTCCGCTCGACCATGTGCGGCAGCACGGCACGGCAGCACCACAATGTGGGGAAAAGAGAGCGCCGCACTTCGGCCTCGATTTCGTCTTCCTGATAGTGCTCGAAGGGCTTGGCCCAGATCGTGCCGCCAACATTGTTAATCAGGATGTCGATCCGTCCAAACTCCGCCAGCGCGTAGGCCATCAGGTCCGCGGCGCCCGCATAAGTTTCCAGATTGCAAAGGAAATACCGGGCAGGAGCACCACCGGCAGTCAACTCGACACACACCTCCGTGACCAGCTCCGACCGGTCCGCCAGTACCACGCTGCCGCCCTCGGCGGCAATCTTCCGGGCGACGACTGCACCGATCCCTTGGGCGGCACCTGTAACTACTACAACCTTGTTGGTAAAACGCATTGCTGTGTGTCCTTGCTTGTCAGTTGCTGCCAATTCATGGCTGGCAGGTGCCCGCCGCGCGTAACGTGATGCCGCGGCGGCGGGCACTGCCCGCCTGTCTCCTGCCCGCGCTAGCTGACGGCTTCACGTTCCAGTGGCGTCGCCGTCGGTGCAGGCTCGGCCTGGACAGCCTTGCTCCGCACCAGGAGAGTGGCCAGTCCGGCGAGGACCAGCGGAACAGCGAGAGCCATGAAATATCCGGAGACGCCCAGCCCCGTAAGGATGACCCCGCCGAGGGCCGAGCCCACGATGGAACCAAGACGGCCAATGCCGATTCCCCAGCCGGTAGCCGTGGCACGAAGTTGAGTGGGGTAGGCGTTGGCGATCAGGTAATTCAGGGCCAACTGCTGGCCGCCAATGCCGAAGCCGGCCAGCCCGATCAACACGAACACCAGCGCAAAGTTGGAGCCGGCCAATCCAAGTCCAATCGCGATGACGATCCCCGCGCCAAACATGACGAGCAGCAGCTTCCGGGGGTTTACCTTGGGCAGGAGGATGGACAGCGGGATTGCAAAGAGGATGAACGCGCCGTTGACGGTCACGGTGCCCATGGCGGCCTGGGAGCCTGCCAGCCCCAACATCTTGAGTGCGGTGGGCATCCAAAGCAGCAGCAGGAACCACGCGATCCAGTTGAGCAGGTAGGTGGCAAAGACTGCGATGGTAACCATCCGGTACCTGGCTGAGAAGAGTGCTGCAACGGAACTGCGCTCCTCCGCTTTGTCATTTGTCGTCAGTACGGCATCCGGACTGACCGGGCCGCCGGAGACCGCTGCCATAATCTGACGCGCCTCTGCGTCGGCTGCGGGCGTGCCCTTAGCTGCCAGGAAGACCGGCGATTCGGAGAGCAACCTCATGCAAATCAAGACCATGGCCAACGGCAGCACACCCCCGACCAGAAATATTCCGCGCCAGCCCAAGACGGGCAGCCAGGCCGCTGCCACAAGCCCGCCGAGCAGCGCGCCGCCAGGCAGGCCCAGCAGCACCAATGTCATGAACGTGCCGCGTCGGGATTTGGGGCTGTACTCTGCCGTCAAAGCCAGCAGGGCAGGCGTGGCGCCGCCCATGCCGAGGCCAATGAGGAAGCGCAGAATGACAATCTGCTCCAGCGATTGGGCGAATGCGCCAGCAAGGGAGAACACGCCAAAAAGTGCCAGCGCGAGCAAGATGGTTTTCTTACGACCGATGCGGTCCCCGAACGTGCCAAGGGACATGGCGCCCACGCACATGCCAACAGTGCTGGCGGTGATCACCCAGGTCATGTCAGTGGCCTTCAAGCCAAAGTCTTCGGCGATCGCCGGACCGATGAATGCGATGGACTGCGTGTCGAATCCGTCCAGCAATGCGATCACGAAACAGAGGACGACGATGGACCATCGTTTGTATCCCATGGGCGTGTTGTCGATAACGTCCTGGACGTTATAGGCGAGTTTAGTCACCGGTAACTCACTTTCGTGTGAATGTTCTGACCCGACTGATCCGGGATCCGTGCGGCTGCGGCACCTGCATTTTGGGCAGGGGGCATCACGGCGGGTGTTGGGAATGAATTTTGGGTCGACCCCAGGGCGGGACGATTCCGGCCCCGGGATCGGGAAAGGGCTTAGCCCTGGGGGTCGAGAACGAAGTTGTAGGTGACTTCGCGGCCCTTGCCGTCGGCGCGCTCGGTGGGGGCGAGGACGAGTTCAGGCTTCACGGCCGAGGCAATGTCGTCGGCCACGTGCTCGTCGCCTTCGAAGTAGAGCTGGGTGGTGATGAGCTGGTGCTCGGGGGCGGAGACCTTCAGGTGCAGGTGGGCGGGCCGCCATGCGTGCCAGCCGGCCGCGGCGATGAGAGCACCGCATGCCCCGTCGGTGGGGATCTGGTACGGCGCGGGCTGCATCGTGTTGATCTGGAAGTTGCCCTGGGCGTCGGCGGTGATGGAGCCGCGGAGGTTCCATTCGGGCAGTCCGGGGGCGAACTGGGAGTAGAAGCCTAGGTCATCGGCGTGCCACAGCTCGATCAGGGCACCGGCGAGCGGCTCGCCGTCGACGTTCGTGACCTGGCCCTGGAACAGCAGCGGAGTGCCGGGTTCGTCGTCGCGCATGGGCAGGGTGGCCGGGGTGTTGAGCGAGGGCGCGTCCGGGATGTAGTAGGGCCCTTCGATGCTGCCCTTGGAGCCGTGGCGGTTGGCGTTGGCGACTTCCTCGACGGAGTGTTCCACCCAGACGTCCAGGAACAGCGGCCATTCGCCGTCCTCGCCGACCTGGATGAGCCAGGCTTTGAAGGCGTTGTACTCCTCGTACGTGACTTTTTCGTCCAGGACGGTGTCGTTGATCGCCTTGATGACGCGGCCGGCGAGGGTGCTGACCCGCTCCTGGCTGGTGCTGGCGGCAATCTGCTTGTTCTCCCGGAAGCGGGCAGTTGCCCCCGCGCCCGAGGAGGCTGCTGTGGCTTCGGTTTCCGTTGTCATGGTGACTCCCTTGTCAAAAGAACGATAGTAAGAACGGTTGTCGATGGGCGCCGGACTGCGCGTCGTGCGGTGCATCACATCCGGTGTTGTTTCCACGGTAGGCCCGGAATTGATCGGGGGGAAATACCTATTTCGCTCTCATTGAAAGCTTTTAGATATGAATCCGGCGGTGCCTATTCGACGGCGGACGGGTGCTTGGCGAGCGGCGTCACCTTGATGTCCATGAACGGGAAGAGCGGCAGTCCGGAGAGCAGGGTGTGCAACTCGTCGTTGTCCGCGACGTCGAACACCGAGTAATTGGAGTACTCGCCCACGACCCGCCACAAATGGGCCCAGCGTCCGTCGCGCTGGAGCTGCTGGGAGTAGTCCCGTTCCTCCGCCTTGATGGCGTCTGCGCGCTCCTTGGGCATGTCCAGCGGAATGATGACGTCCATGCGGACCAGGTACAGCATGTGGTTCTCCTTGCGGTGTCGGGAAATCGGAGGGAAGGATGTGGGCAGAACGGCTTAGTCTTGGCGGTACTTTCGCAGCTTGTCGGCGTCGATGGCCGCGCCGACGCCGGGGACCTCACGGACCCGGATGGCGCCGTCGGCGATCTTCAGCGGTTCGGCGAGGAGGTCGTCGGTCATGTCCAGGTAGTTGGAGAGTTCCCCTGCACGCCGGGAGGTGGCCTCGAATGCCGCTCCAAAGGTGACCGTGGCGAGGCTGCCGACCTGGGTGTCGATCTGGTTGCCCATGGTGACGTCCACACCGAGCCCCTCACAGAGGCCGAGGATCTGCTGGGCTTCTGTGAAACCGCTGCGTGCGGTCTTGATGCAGATCGCGTTGCTGCCGCCTGAAAGCAGCTCCCGGGAGACGTCGCCCAGGGTGGGAACGCTTTCGTCGCCCACGATCGGGATACTCGAGTTCTGGACCAGCCGGCGGCGGCCCAGGGCTTCGCCGGCGTCGCACGGTTCCTCCAGCATGGACAGGCCGAGGCCCTCGGTCCGGCGGAGGACCTCCATGGCCTCATTAGCCGTCCATCCGCGGTTGGCATCGAGGTAAATCTCTGTGTCCGTTCCGAGTCCCTCCCGCAGGACATGGCAGGCCTCGACGTCGAGGGAGAGCGGCCGCCGTCCGGTCTTCAGCTTGAACGTGTTGATGCCGTAGGTTTCGCGGAAGCGGAGCGCTTCTTCGAGGAGCTCGGCGGCGGGCTTGAAGCCAAGCATGTGGGAGACCCGCATGCTGTCCGTGAAGCCGCCCAGCAGTTTGTGCACCGGCGCGCCCAAGGAGATTCCGATGACATCCCAGAGCGCGATGTCCAGGGCGCCCTTGGCCGTGGGGTTATTGACCGTGCGACGGAGCAACTGCTGGACCTTTGAGCGGTCCAGTGGGTCCAGCCCGATGAGCTGCGGGGCAAAGACCTTGGTCACCACCGAGACGATCGAGTCCTGGGTTTCGCCGTAGGTGTAGGGGCGCGGCGGGGTGTCGGCGACACCACAGATGCCGGTATCCGTGTAGATCCGGACCAGCACGTGGTCCGCGGAGGTCACCTCACCGCTGGCGAACTTCAGCGGGCGCGCGTAGGGGATCGAGTACGGGATGGCCTCAATGCGTTCAATTTTCACGGCTGGGTTCCTTTGGCGCGGCTGTGGGCAGGGAGTCGAAAAGTTGCAGGAAACTGCGCAGGAGGGGCGTTTCGGTGTTGCGGTTCCACGCGACCGCGAGGTCGACCGGCGGCGGGTTGCGCAGCGGGCGGAACACCACGCCCTGGAAGGAGAACATCCTGGACGTCATTGGCACCAGGGCGATCCCCATCCCGGCGGCAACGAGCGAGAGGAGAGTCGAGGTCTCCCTCGCTTCCTGGACAAGCCGGGGCTGGAACCCGGCCTTGCGGCAGGCGTCCACCACGATGCTGCTGACGGCGGAATAGCTCGGATAGCCGATGAAGTCCTGGCCGGCGAGGTCCGCCAGCTCGAGGATCCCGGTGTCAGCCAGCGGTGAATCGGCCGGGAGTGCGGCGACCAGCTGATCCTGTTCCAGCAGTTTGAGCGCAACATCTCCGGAACGGACCGGCGGCCGGAGGACAGCGACGTCGATCCGGCCCTCCTCCAGCGCGGACTCCATTTGTGGTGTCAGCATCTCGCCCTGAACGGTGATGCGGAGGCCCGGAAGGGCGCGGCGGGCGGCCTGGACGATGCTGGGCATGAGCCGGTAGGTGGCGGTCCCGGTGAAGCCGACGCGGATGACGCCGGTGGCGCCGGCGCCGACCTGCTTGACGTCCTCCTCGAGAGACTCCAGTTCCTGGAGCAGCAGCCGCCCCCTGTCCAGGAGGACCTGCCCGGCAGGCGTGAGGTCAACCTTGCGGGTGGTGCGCAGCAGCAGGGGCGTGCCGAGCTGTTCCTCGAGCTGCCTGATCTGCTGGGACAGCGGCGGCTGGGCCATGTGCAGCCGCTGGGCCGCGCGGCCGAAATGGCGCTCCTCGGCCACGGCAATGAAGTACTTGAGGTGGCGCGTCTCCATTGAAGCTCCCGGGCAGCTCGGAGCAGGCGAAATGCCGTGCTCAGATCAGCTTAGGAGGACCTATTAGTAAGGGGAAATATCTATTTCGAAGCTATTGGGACGTTTTGCATATCAAAGGCCCCGGTGGTCCAAGCGGGGAGCGGGGCCTCGCGACGTTCCTGCCCGGTTACCGGCCGCGGGTAAGCGTTCCAGCCCCGGCGCGCCGCGGAAATGCGCGGGCGCCGGGTGGGCACGGCCGAGGTAACTGGGCAGGAGCGTCGCCGGAGTGCAATCAGCGGAGTCCGGACGGAGGCCGGGCGTGGGCTCAGTCCAGCAGCAGTGCGGGCTCTTCCAGGATCGACGCGACGTCGGCCATGAACCGCGCCGAGAGGTCGCCGTCCACCACCCGGTGGTCGAAGGAGCCGCCGAGGGTGGTGATCCAGCGCGGAATCACTTCGCCGTCGAGGACCCAGGGCTTCTGCTTGATGGTGCCGAAGGCCACGATGGCGACTTCGCCGGGGTTGATGATCGGCGTGCCGGTATCGATCCCCAGGGCGCCGATGTTGGTGACGGTCAGGGTGCCGCCCTGCATCTGGGCGGGCTGGGTCTTGCCTGCCCTGGCGGTGGTGGCGAGGTCATTCAAGGCCAGCGCCAACTCCTTGAGCGAGAGATCCTGGGCGTTCTTGATGTTCGGGACCATCAGGCCGCGGGGCGTTGCCGCGGCGATCCCGAGGTTCATGAAGTGCTTGACGTGGATCTCGGCGGAGTCGGCGCCGTCCGGGTCGTCCACCCAGGTCGCGTTGACGCTGGGGTTGCGGGCCGCGGCCCAGATCACCGCCTTGGCCAGGATCAGCAGCGGGGAAACCTTGATGCCTTCGAAATCGCGGGAGGCCTTGAGCCGCTTGACGAACTCCATGGTCCGGCTGGCGTCGACGTCGACGAAGATGCTCACGTGCGGGGCGGCGAAGGCCGACTCGACCATGGCCCTCGCGGTGGCTTTGCGGACGCCCTTGACCGGGATCCGTTCGATCCGCTGTTCCTGCGGCCGGCCGGTCTTGCCCCAAAAGCTGTCCGCCTTGTCCACCTCGGCGTCGCGCTGGGCCTGGTAGCTGACCAGATCCTCGCGGGTCACTTCGCCGCGGGCACCGGTGGGGATGACGTCCGACAGGTCGATGCCGAGGTCGCGGGCGATCTTCCGCACGGGCGGCTTGGCCAGGACCCTGCTGACGAGGCCGCTGATGGCGTCGCCGAGGGTGGGGCGCTGGTCGATGCTGTCCGCAGCGGCCGGGCGTTCCGCGTGGGTGACGGCTTCCGGGCTGATCCAGATGTCGTGCGCCTCACTCCCCACCTGCGGGACGGGAGCGGCGACCGGGACCGTAGAAGCCGCCGTTGTCGCCGCCGGGGCAGTGACCCGCCGGCGGCGCTTGACGGCGTCGGCCTTAGGGCCGGAACCGACCAGGGGACCGCCGGCCGGGCGCCCGGCGGATTCCCCGGCGTCGGACGTGTCCGCCTCCAGCTTCCCGTACATGGGTGCCTCAACCGGCGCAGTAGCGGGCTCGACGGCGGCAGTCGGGGCGGCGGGCGTGGCGCCGGAGGGCGCTGCGTCGCTCACGCTGATGATGGGGGTTCCGACGTCGACTGTCACGCCCTCCTTGACCAGCAGTTCCGTGACGGTTCCGGCAAACGGGGACGGCAGTTCGACGAGGGACTTGGCAGTCTCGATCTCACAGATGACGTCATTGACGGCCACGGTGTCGCCCGCCTTGACCTTCCAGGAGACGATTTCGGCCTCGGTCAGCCCTTCGCCCACGTCGGGGAGGTTGAACTTATGGAGAGTCATGGTGTCCTTGATTTGGGAGGCGTCTCAGTACGGGGGCGTCAGCAGGAAAGGGCCGGTCAGTAGGAAAGAGCACGGTCCAGTGCCTCAAGGAGGCGGTCGATGTCCGGGAGGTAGTCTTCCTCCACCTTCGCCACCGGGTAGGGCATGTGGAAGCCGCCGACTCGGATGACGGGTGCCTCGAGTGAGTGGAAGGCACGTTCGCTGATCCGGGCAGCGATTTCGCCGCCGATTCCGCCGAAGGTCGGGGCCTCGTGGGCAACAATCAGCCGGCCCGTTTTTTTGACGGATTCGGTGACGGTGTCGAAGTCGATCGGCGAGATGGAACGCAGGTCGATCACCTCGACGCTGTGGCCGTCCTCGGCAGCGGCGTTGGCCGCGGCCAGGGCCACCGGCACCAGCGGGCCGTAGACCACCACGGTGGCGTCGGTGCCTTCGCGGAGCACGTGGGCTTTGAACGGGTCGGCGGAGTGTCCGGGGGCTTCCGTGTCCACCTCGCCCTTGAGCCAGTACCGGCGCTTCGGCTCGAAGACGATCACGGGGTCCTGGCAGTCGACGGCCTGCTGGATCATCCAGTAGGCGTCGTGCGGGTTGGACGGGGTGATGATGCGCAGGCCGGCGGTGTGCGCGAACAGCGCTTCCGGGGACTCCGAGTGGTGTTCGATCGAGCCGATTCCGCCGCCATACGGGATCCGGATGACCACCGGCACGGTCAGGTTGCCGTTGCTGCGGGAGTGCATTTTGGCCAGCTGGGTGGTGATTTGGTTGAAGCCCGGGAACACGAAGCCGTCGAACTGGATCTCGCAGACGGGGAGGTAGCCGCGCAGGGACAGCCCGATCGCGGTGCCTATGATGCCGGACTCCGCCAGCGGGGTATCGACGACGCGGTCGGCGCCGAACTCGGCGATGAGGCCGTCGGTGACCCGGTAGACACCGCCCAGGGGCCCGATGTCCTCGCCCATCAGCAGGGCACGGGGGTTGTTGGTCAGCGTTGCGCGCAGGCCTTCGTTGATGGCCTTGGCAATGGTCATGGTTGTCATCAGTTGGCCGCCTCCGTGTCGGCAGGTTCCGTCTCGTCGGCGAATCCTGCGCTGTACTCCTCGAACCAGGCCAGCTCTTCGGCCACGAGCGGGTGGGCCTCAACGTAGGTGTTGGCGAAGGCTGTCCGGATGTCCGGTGTCTCCAGATCGTGGGTGGTCTTGCGGACGTACGCGGCGAGTTCGTCGCCGTCGGCCCTGACCTGTTCGAAGAAGGCGTCGTCGGCGAGACCTTCGGCGCGGAGGTACTTCTCGAGGCGCTCCAGCGGATCCTTGGCCCGCCAGCGGCCTTCCTCGGCGGATTCCCGGTACTTGGTGGGATCGTCGGCCGTGGTGTGCGCGCCGACGCGGTAGGTGAAGGCCTCGATCAGCACGGGCCCCTCGCCCTGGCGGGCACGTTCCAGCGCCCACTCGGTGACGGCGTGGACGGCGATCACGTCGTTGCCGTCCACCCGGATTCCGGGGAAGCCGTATCCCTTGGCGCGGTTGGCGAGCGGGACGCGCGTCTGCACGGAGCTGGGGACGGAGATCGCCCAGTGGTTGTTCTGGCAGAAGAACACCACGGGGGCCTTGTAGGAGGAGGCGAACACCATGGACTCATGGACGTCGCCTTCGGAGCTGGCCCCGTCGCCGAAGTAGACCATCACGGCAGCCTTTGGCTCCGTTGCCTGGCCGGCTGTTCCGTCGGCGAGTGCGGCGGACGCGGCGAACTTCTGGTCGCGCTGGATGCCCATGGCGTACCCCACGGCATGCGGGGTCTGGGCGGCGAGGACCAGGGTGTAGAGGTGGAAGTTGGTGTCCTTGGGGTTCCAGCCGCCGTTGGAGACCCCGCGGAACTGGCGCAGCAGCTCGGCCAGGTCCACGTTGCGGGTCAGCGCGACGCCGTGCTCGCGGTAGGTCGGAAAGATGTAGTCCTGCGGCTGGCTGGCACGGCCGGAGCCGATCTGGGCGGCTTCCTGCCCGGTCAGCGGAACCCACAAGGCCAGCTGGCCCTGCCGCTGCAGGGCGGTTGCCTCCACGTCGAAGCGGCGGATTTTCGCCATGTCGGCATAGAAACCGCGCAGTTTCTCCGGGTCGAGCCGCTCGGCGTATTCCGAGAAAACGGGATCGGAGCCGAGCGTGCCGTCGGGAGCAAGGAGCTGCACCATCGGCTCGGCAGGATCGCCCATGCGGGCTTCGGCTTCCGCCTCGAGCTGGTCCTCTATGTCGGTTCCGTCGAACTCGGTAGAGGGCAGATGTGTGGCGCCCATACCGTCTCCTTGCTTGCCGCATCCGAATGCGCCGCAATCGCTGGGATATATGCCGGACCGGTTATACATTCCCGGTCCGGCATATATTTTGGCTTACTCGTCCCTACTTTAGCCGCAGCGTGCCGGCCGCGGCCGTCATGTTAAGCGCTAGGAACGCCGCGGCGCTTTTGTATAGATCGCACAGAGTTCCAGGAAGCGGGTGTTGGCTTCGGTTTCGCCGATGCTGACCCGCACCCCCTCGTTGGCGAAGGCGCGCACCGAAAGGGCCCTCTCCCCCGCAAGGGCGGCGAATTCCGCGCTGTCGGCGCCGAGGTTGAGCCACACGAAGTTGCCTTGGGCCTCGGGCACGAACCAGCCCAGGTCCCGCAACCCGGCGGTGACACGGTCCCGTTCGTCCACGAGGCTTTGTACCCTTTCTACAACCTCGCCGAAGTGCTCCAGCGACGTCACGGCCGCAGTCTCGGCGATCTGGGAAACGGCGAAGGGTGTGGCTGCGACGCGCAGGTGCTGCGTGAGGTCGGGCTGGGAAACGCTGTAGCCGACCCGCAGCCCGGCAAGGCCGTGGGCCTTCGAGAAGGTCCGCAGGACAACAACGTTGGGGTACTTCCGGTACATTTCGATGCCGTCGACGGCGTGTTCGTCGCGGACGAACTCCTGGTATGCCTCGTCGATGACCACCACGACGTCGGAGGGGACCCGCTTGATGAAGCCCTCAGTTTCCTCGGTGGTGAGGATAGGACCGGTGGGGTTGTTGGGCGTGCACAGCAGGATCATCCGGGTGCGCGCGGTCACGGCTTCGGCCATGGCGTCGAGGTCGTGGCGGCCGTCGCCGGTCAGCGGGATCCGGACGCTCTCGGCGCCGGCCAGCCCGACGCAGATCGGGTATGCCTCGAAGGAGCGCCACGCGTAGATGACCTCGTCGGGCTTGCCGTCGTCGTTCTGCCCGGCAAAGGTGGCCAGCAGCTGGTTGAGTGCCCCGAGGCTTCCGGCGCCGGTGACGATGTCCTCGGCGGGGACGTCCAGGAACTCGGCCAGTTTGCCGCGCAGCCTGCTGCTCAGCGGATCCGGGTAGCGGTTGAAGTCGGTCTGCGCCGCGATGGCCTGCTGCACTGCAGGGATCGGGGGGAGCGGGTTTTCGTTGGAGGAAAGCTTGTAGCTGGCCAGGCCCTCGACGGGGACGGGCGGCTTGCCGGCCGCGTAGCGGGGAAGGAGGTCTACCACCGGGCGGGGCCGGATGCCCCCGGCCGTGTTCTCAGAAGAAGTCATGCCAACCAGCCTACTTCGGGTCCGCGCCGCAGTAGGCTGGTTGGAATAGGGGGATATGGTCCCTGCCGCTGCCGGCGGGGATATGACAGCATGGGCCCATGCGCTCATTCATCGTTCGCGTCATCATCAACGGGCTGGCCCTGGCAATCGCGTGCTGGATCCTCACCGGGCTGGATATAACCACTGCGGGCAATGGCACCATGAGCATCATTCTGGGCTACCTGTTCATCGGCCTGATCTTCGGCCTCGTCAATGCCTTCGTCAAACCCATCGTCAGCCTGTTGTCGCTGCCGATCACCATCCTCACCCTGGGCCTCTTCACGGTGGTCATCAACGCCGGCATGCTCTACCTGACGTCCTGGATCAGCAGCTACACCACCGTGCATTTCACGATTGACAGTTTCTTCTGGACCGCGGTGTTCGCAGCCCTCATCATTAGCGCCATTTCCCTCGTAGCCAGCTTTCTTCCCGCGCTCGACCGGTAGGCAAAGGGACAGGACCAGCCCGGGCTAGGCTGCAGGCTGCTGCGGGCGGTCTGCGGGTTTTCCTCCAGGACTGCGCCGTGGCCCCGGCGCCTCGGGCCTTCCTTCCCGCCCCGGCGGCATCGCTTCACGCCGCAGGGAAAACCGCGTCACGGTGGCCGTGCCGCCCGCCCCGACCACGGCAGCGAGCGCGGCGGTCGACGCCTCCAGGGATGGATCCCGGCTTGCCACGACTTCCCGGGCGCCGTCTGCGTACCGTCCCATGGCGTGGCCGGGACCCAGGCCCGGCCCCAGCCATTCCGGTCCGGGGATCGGACTGGTCAAAGTGACAGTCACGCGGTCCTTTGTGTCCGGGTTGGGCAGTCCGTCCGCCCCGGGCACCCAGTCCGCTTCATGCTCCAGGTGCAGGCTGCCGATGCCGCCCGCAGGCTCGATTCCGCCCACCGGGGACCCCGCGGTCAGCACGAACTTCAGGTCGTAGTCGGCCAGGAACGCCTTGTCCCGGGCCAGGTTCATGGCGTGGATGCCGCCCTGGCTGTATCCGACGGCGGCCACCTGGTCTCCCGCCTCGGCGCCGGCTTCCGACAGGGCCCGGCGGATGGCCGCGGCGGTCTCGGCCGAGTCGTAGCCGAGGCCCTCTGCGATGCCGCCGGCGTCGAAGGGGTTGGTGCCCTGCGGCAATCCGTCCAGCTGCGTTCCTGGGATAACCACCACCCAGGCTCGGCTGCCGGGCTCCCCCAGCCCGAGGACCTCGATATCCCCGCTGTTCCGGCCGACGGCTTCGGCACGCAGCAGCAGCCCGGCCGGTGAGACGTCGGCCTCCTCGCGCCAGGTTTCCTTGCCGATGATCCGGACCGGCCGGGGGCGCAGGAACTCCAGGCCGGGAGCGTTCGTCAATCCGCGGACCGCGCCCCTCACGTCGCCGTCGGGCCCTCCTGCCGCGGTCTGGCCGGGGGGCAGTCCGAGTAACTGCGCCAGCCTTGCCGGCGCCAGCCCTACCTCGTCCTCGACGGTGTCGCGCAGCGTCACCGGAGGCAGGCCGAACAGCCCCCACAGGGGCCCGTACGCCGGGCCGGTCCGGCCGATCCGCAGAACCAGCGCGTTCCGCGCTTCCGCGAACTCGTACTCCCGGTGGCTCGCCCGGACTGCGCTGACCAGACCCTCGAGCTCCATCCGGACGCGACGGACGTCCCGGGCCGCCTCCCCGACGGCGACAATCGCACTGCTGCCGCTGGTGTACGAGTCGTACTGGTACGCAAACAGGGCGCGGCGCACGGCTTCCGCCTCCTCGTCCACGGCCGCCAGCTCCCGCACGATCCCGTCCAGTGCCGATGCCCCGGCGAGCAGTTCCTCGAACTGGAAACTGAGTCCGCCCACTCCGCCCCGGATCCGCAACATCCCGTCCACTGACGGGACTGGGACGGGCGCAGCACCGGAGCCAGCCGGCGTGGCTTCCGCCATCAGCCCGGCCGGCCCGGGGACTGCACCACGTTCTGGGCATGCCGGAGGACCAGGGTGACAGCCTCCTGCAGGGCCGTCCGGCTGCGGCGCAGGGATGAGGCCTGCAGGGACAGGGCAGTCCGGTAGGCCCGGCCCGCCGGGGACTGCCAGCTCCCCATTTCCACGCTGGCCAGCCGGGCGAGCACGGCGTCGGCGTTGTCCGCGCAGGCGGCCACACGGGCCGCCAGCTGCTGGACCTCGTAGCTCCGCGATGCGCACGCCGCGGCATCGGAAGCCAACACGGCCCCGGCCGTTCCGCCACTGCCCGTGCCGGAGCTGCCGGTCGAGCTTCTTGCGGAGGCGGCGCTGATACTGGCTACTCCGGTGGTCATACCATCGACGCTAGGGTCCCTGCCGCGCAGGCTGAAGTACCCCGCTTCCCCATGTGGACAACCCGGCAGGGCACCGCTCGGCGAACGGGGGTACAAACCCGTCCCCAAGTCACATGGATCAGCGCACTTAAGGCCCGGCGGGACTTCGTGAAAGAATCGGGACATGCCTGAAACTGCCGCCACAGCTGACACCCGCACGCCGTCCGGACGCCTGGCCCTCGCCGCGTCCGCAGAACAGATCGCGCTCGGCCCGCTGGACGGCCGGTACCAGTCCGCCGTCGCGCCGCTGGTCGACTACCTCTCGGAGGCCGCCCTCAACCGCGACCGGGTCGCCGTCGAGGTCGAATGGCTCATCCACCTCACCGGCAACAATGTGCTGCCCGGCGCCGGCCCGCTGACCGCGGAGCAGCAGGACAAACTCCGCGCCATCGTCACCGAGTTCGACGCCGGCTCGGTCGCCGAACTGGCCGACATCGAAGCCGTCACCGTGCACGACGTCAAAGCCGTCGAGTACTACATCGGCCGCCGCCTGCCCGGCATCGGCATCGAACACCTGACCGCACTGGTGCACTTCGGCTGCACGTCCGAGGACATCAACAACCTCTCCTACGCCCTGGGCGTCAAGGGCGCCGTGGAGGATGTCTGGCTCCCCGCCGCCCGCAAGCTCGTCGCGCAGATCAGCGCGATGGCGGAGGCCAACCGCGCCGTGCCGATGCTCTCCCGCACGCATGGCCAGCCGGCCACCCCCACCACGCTCGGCAAGGAACTGGCCGTCATCGCGCACCGCCTGACCCGCCAGCTGGACCGCATCGCCCGCACCGAATACCTCGGCAAGATCAACGGCGCCACCGGCACCTACGCCGCGCATGTGGCTTCCGTCCCCGGCGCCGACTGGGAGCAGGTCGCCCAGGGCTTCGTTGAAGGCCTGGGCCTGAGCTGGAATCCGCTGACCACGCAGATCGAAAGCCACGACTGGCAGGCGGAACTGTACGCCGACGTCGCGCGGTTCAACCGGATCCTGCACAACGTCTGCACCGACATCTGGAGCTACATCTCGATCGGCTACTTCGTGCAGATCCCGGTCGCGGGCGCCACCGGCTCCTCCACCATGCCGCACAAGGTGAACCCGATCCGCTTCGAAAACGCCGAGGCCAACCTGGAGATCTCCTCCGGCCTGCTGGACGTCCTGGGCTCCACCCTGGTCACCTCCCGCTGGCAGCGCGACCTCACCGACTCCTCCTCGCAGCGCAATATCGGCGTGGCATTCGGCCACTCGCTGCTCGCCATCTCCAACGTCGCCAAGGGACTGGACCGGCTCAAGGTTGCGGAGGACGTGCTGGCCGCGGACCTTGACACCAACTGGGAAGTCCTGGGCGAGGCCATCCAGATGGTCATGCGCGCGGAGGCCATCGCCGGCGTCGAAGGCATGGAAAACCCGTACGAGCGGCTTAAGGACCTGACCCGCGGGCAGCGCGTCGACGCGGCCAGGATGCAGGAGTTTGTCCAGAGCCTGGGCCTGTCCGCGGACGCCGAAGCCCGGCTGCTGGCGCTCACCCCCGGCAAATACACCGGCATCGCGGACAAGCTGGTGGACCACCTCGCATGAGGCTCCTGCTCATCCGCCACGGCCAGACGCCCGGAAATGTCCTGGGCCAGCTGGACACCGCCCACCCGGGCCCCGGGCTGACCGAGCTCGGGGAGCGGCAGGCCGCCGTCCTGGCGCGGTCGCTGGCGAATGAACAGATCGATTCCCTCTATGCCTCCACGCTGATCCGCACGCAGATCACTGCCGCACCGCTCTCAAGCGCCCGCGGCCTGGAGATCGAGGTGCTGGAGGGTCTGCACGAGATCGAAGCCGGCTCCCTGGAGAAGCTCACCGACAAGGCATCGCACCTGCGCTACCTGGGAACGGTGTTCGGGTGGGCGGACGGGGAACTGGACCGCAGGATGCCGGGCGGTCCCAGCGGGCACGAGTTCTTCGAACGCTACGATGCCTCGATCGCCCGGATCGCCGCCGCAGCAGCCTCCGGCACAGGCGCGGCGTCCGGCGGCGCCGGAACGGTGGCCGTGGTCAGCCACGGCGCCGCGATCCGCGTCTGGGCGGGCCTTCGGGTCCGCAACATGGAGGCGGGCTTCGCCGCCCGCCATGTCCTCGCCAATACCGGGATTGTCGCGCTGGAAGGGGATCCCGGCGCCGGCTGGCGGCTCATCCACTGGGACGACAGCCCCGTGGGCGGCCTGGCGCTGGTGGATCCGACGGCGGAGGACCCCACCGGCCGCACGCTGTAGCCGAATTCTCCGAACCCTAACGCGCAGGAAACACGGCCGAAACCGGCGCCGCCTAGCCTTAATCTGCATAACCCTTCGGCGAAGCGAGGCAGCCATGCAGACGAATCCGCGGCTCAACATCCGGCAGGTCACCTGGGCCAACCCGGTGGGCGCGGACCTCCGCGCCGCCCAGCAGGCCGAACTCGATGCCCGCTTCGGCACGAACGACCACGAACCCGGCCCGCCGCCGTCGGAGGCTGACACGGCAGTGTTCCTCGTCGCCCACGACAAGGCGTCCGGGCAGCCGGTGGGCTGCGGCGGCCTGCGCATCCTGGACAAGCACACGGCCGAGATCAAACGGCTTTATGTGCTCCCGTACACCCGCGGCTCGGGCGTGGCCAGCTCCATCCTCGCGGCCCTTGAGGCGCATGCCCACTCGCTCGGCATCACGTCCATCACCGCGGAGGCCGGCTCGGTGCAGACTGACGGGCGGCAGTTCTACGAGAATTCGGGCTTTGTCCCGGTGCCGAACTTCGGGCCGTACATCGGGGTGGAACACTCCTACTGCTACGCGAAGGCCATCGACTCGCACAGCGCAGCGCACACGGCCATGGCCTGAGCGGCGTCAACGTTCGACGGCGGCAGTGCCCCATGGCCTGTGGGCCAGCCGCAGCAGGCCGTCGCGCAGCGGCTGGGCCTTTTCCGCGAGCGCCAGCCGGGCCATGGCGGCCGAGGCCACGCGCAATGCCTGGCTGCGCAGCAGTCTCCGCCGGTTGTAGGTCCGCAGGGCCTCCGGAAGCGGCCTCGTATTGAGCAGATCCGCGAGGATTGCCGCGTCGATCAGCGCCTCGCAGGCACCGCGCCCCAGATTCGGCGTCATGCCGTGCGCCGCGTCCCCCACCAGCACCGCGCCGTCCCGCTGGTAGCTGCCCGGAAATGGCACTGTCCAGACCCGTTGAGCCAGCGTCTCCCCCGGCGCCGCTGCCGACAGGACGCGGTCAATGGCGGCAGCCCGGCCGGAAAAGCGCGCGCGCGTCAGGGCCAGGGCCTCGTCGACGCCGACGCCGGCAGGCCCCAGGTCCGACCGGTAGGAGGCGTACCAGTAGGTCCGGCCACGGGACGCCGGCGCTATCCCGAACAATTGCCCGCGGCCCCAGTATTCACCGCCGCCGCCAGGCGGGACCGCACCGTCGATGATGCCGCGCAGCGCAAGATAGGGCGTGAGCCTGGCCCTGGTGCGTTCGCCCCAGACACTCCGGCGGACAATGCTGTGCACCCCGTCGGCGCCGACCACCAGGCCCGGCCGCGGCACCGACGCCACCGGGCCGTAGGCCCTGACCACCGAGGCGGGGACCGCGGCGTCCAGCAGCCGGAGCAGGTCCGCGCGGGACACCCCGAGAACTCCCGATGGCCGGGCCGTAAGCAGGGCGTTTCCGGATCCGTCGCGGAGTGCCATGCCGCCAAACCCTGAGCCGGCCGCCCGGACCGCCGGGAGAACACCCACCTGATCCAGGGCCCGCTGGGCTTCCGGCCACATGGCCAGGGACGTCTCCACCGACGGCGGCTCCTCCCGCCGCTCGTGGACGGTCACGCGAAAGCGCACGGGGTCAAGGCATGCGGCGAGCGCCAGTCCCGCGATGCCGCCGCCGACAACCGACAGAGCCTCCATGCCCCGAGTCTACGGCCGGCGCCGGGTCCCGCAGGATCCCGTCACACAGGGCCCGCCGGGCAGCCGTCGGCTAACCTCGCACTATGGAACCGGCCGACATCACCTTCCGCACCCGCAAGTGGGTGCGGCCCGAAGACCTCAACGCGAACGGCACGCTGTTCGGCGGAAGCCTGCTGAAGTGGATCGACGAGGAAGCGGCGATCTACGCGATCTTGCAGCTTGGCAACGGCCGGGCCGTCACCAAGTACATTTCCGAAATCAACTTCGTGAGCTCGGCAGTCCAGGGCGATCTGATCGAGATGGGGCTGACCGCCACCCGCTTCGGCCGGACGTCACTGACCATGCGCGCCGAGGTACGGAACATGATCACGCGCCAGAGCATCCTCACCATCGAGGAAATCATCTTCGTGAACCTCGATCCGCACGGCAAGCCCGCACCGCACGGGTACACCGAGATCACCTATGACCGGGACCGGATCCCGACGCACCACCTCACGGAGACGCTCGAAGAGGACTAGCCGGGCGCTCCGGTGCCCTGGGCGCGGCCCGCTCGATTAGACCCAGAAATCGTCCGCCTTCGCCGAGTCCTCGAAGTACTCCCGGCCCTCGGCGATCTTCCCGTCACGGACCACGAACGTGATGACGGTTCCCATGTCGAGCGTTTTGCCGTTGCTCTCGCCGTGGGTCTGCTGGATCGCGACCGTGTGGTTTTCCCCGCCGACGATTTCCTCGACATTGGCCTGGAAGTTGCCCTGGGTACGCGCTCCCAGTTCGCCGAAGTACGCCAGGATGGCGTCACGGCCCGTTTTCGTCCCCGACAGCACGCCGCTTCCGGCCACGTGCCAGACTGCGTCCTCCGCGAACAGTTCGCTGAGGGCCGCCATATCCCCGGTGTTGAAGGCCTCGTACCCCCGCCGGACCAGTTCAACATTTTCTGCGGTTCCCATTTCGGGCACCTCCGTCTTCCTTGTCGGGTTTTTTGGGACGGCTTAAGGCTATTCCCGGCACGTGGGCCTGTCGATGGCCCGGATGTTCACAGCGTGTTTGGGCCTGGGGCGCACATCGTTTACCCGGACACACCAGACTCGGTGGCCCAGGACAGCTATTTTATCGATTTGATAGTCATAACCCCTCGATTCGGGTGGCGTCCGCTATAGGCTGGCCGGACAAATGCCATCTGGCCCCGTTCAGAAATGAGTCTCACTCGTGCGCAGATTGAAAACCATGGTTGCCGGCGCCGTCGCCGTCGCCCTCCTTTCCGGTTGTGGAGCGGGCGCCGCGGCCCCCGCCCCGTCCGGAGCCGCTACCGGGCCGGCCGCCGTCGCCCCCTCGGGACCGCCGTCCGGCGAGACGCTGATCGTCTACACCAACTCCAACGGTGAAGGCCGTGGCGAATGGCTGACGAAGAAGGCGGCGGAAGCCGGCTTCAAGATCGAAATCGTCGGTGCCGGCGGCGCGGACGCCACCAACAAGCTGATTGCGGAGAAAAACAACCCGATCGCGGACGTAGCCTTCGGCTTGAATAACATGTACTTCGAGCAGATCAAGGCCGCCGGCGCGATCGAGCCGTACACGCCGTCGTGGTCCGGGGACGTCGACACCGCCAAGGGCGACAAGTCGGACAGCAAGGCTTACTGGCCGCTGGTGCAGCAGGCCATCCTCCTCGGCTACAACTCCGAAAAGTTCAGCAAGGACGAGGCCCCCAAGGACTGGACCGACCTGTGGGCCCAGGACAAGTTCAAGTCCCGCTACGAGCGCGTCACCGGTGTGGGCACCGCCACCGCACAGCTGGTCTTCGCCAGCATTCTGACCCGATACAAGGACGACGGCGGCGATCTGGGCGTCTCGGACGAGGGCTGGAAGCAGATCGAAGGCTACTTCAAGAACGGCACCCCGGCTGTCGCCAAGACCGACCTCTTCGCCCGCATCTCCTCGGGAGAGACGGACATGGGGCAGATGCCGTCATCGATCATCACCGAACGCGAAAAGACGTTCAAGGTCAACGTCGAGACCGTCATGCCGTCCGTTGGCGTGCCGCTGGCCATCGAGCAGGTGGCCCTGGTCAAGGGAACGGACAAGCAGGACGAGGCCCTCAAGTTCATCAACTGGTTCGGCAGCGCTAAGACGCAGGGTGAGTGGTCCCAGCAGTTCAACTCGATGCCGGTCAACAAGGCAGCGGTCGCGCAGGCCAAGCCGGAGGTCGTCGAGTTCTTCAACACGCTCAAGCAGCAGGACATTGACTGGAACTTCGTGCAGGAAAACATGGGCAAGTGGGTTGAAAAGATCGAACTGGAATACATGAGCTGACCTCGGGCGGGCGGCGGCCGGCCAGCCGGCTGCCGCCCGCGCCACTCCCCGTTGAAAACCCCGCTTCGCCGCTCAGCACAAGACAGGCCGCCATGATCCGTTTCGAGAACATCAAAGTCACCTTCGGCGACTTCACCGCCATTCCCAACCTCGATCTCCAGGTGGAGCCGGGGGAATTCTTCACGCTGCTGGGACCATCGGGCTGCGGAAAGACAACCGCCCTGCGCACGCTGGCGGGGTTCATCGAGCCGTCTGCCGGCGAGGTCTTCGTCGACGGGAAGGCGGTCACACGGCTCCCGAGCGACAAGCGCCAGGTCGGCATGGTGTTCCAGAACTATGCGCTGTTCCCCAGCATGAGCGTGTGGGAGAACATCGCCTTCGGCCTCCGCGTCCGCAAAGAGAAGCCGGCCGAGAGCGACCGCCTCGTCCGCGACATCGCCCGGCGGGTCGACCTGTCCGAAGACCAGCTGCGCAAGAACGTGGCCGAGCTGTCCGGCGGGCAGCAGCAGCGCGTCGCCGTCGCCCGGGCGCTTGTCCTGCAGCCCAAGATCCTGTTGCTCGACGAGCCACTCTCCAATCTGGACGCCAAACTGCGCCACCAGCTCCGGCAGCAGCTCAAGGACCTCCAGAGCGAATTCGGCATCACCACGGTCTACGTCACCCATGACCAGGACGAGGCTCTTGCCATGAGCGACCGGGTGGCCGTTTTCAACAAGGGGGTAGTGGAGCAAATAGGCACTCCACAGAGCATCTACGATGAATCGGCCACCGAATTCGTCTGCAATTTCATCGGGGACAGCTCCCGGCTCACCGCCGAATTCGTCGCGGAACTGAACCGGCAATCAAGTCACGCCCTCGATCCTGCGGCCAGCTCCTACCTGCGCGTGGAAAAGGCGTCACTCGACCCCGCCGCCGGCAACGGCACAGCTGTCCCGGTGCAGGGAACCGTGGTCTCGAAGACCTACCACGGCCTGCACAGCCGGTACGTCGTCCGTTGCCACGGCGCCGATATCCGGTTGCTGGTCAAGGAAGACGGCGGGACGCACCCCGCCACAGGCAGCAAGGCTACCGTTTACGTCCAGCCCGCCCACGTCCTCCAGTACCACCCGGACACCGGGGCCTCCCTCCGGAGCCGGCTGCAGGAAGTGACCAGCCTGTGAGCACTCCGGGCGGCACGAACGGCTCCGGCACCAGGAGCATGCTCCGCTCCCCCGCAGTCCTGATCGTCGGGGTGGTGCTGACCTGGTTCATCGCGGCCTTTCTCGTCTGGCCCAACGCGAATGTGCTGATCCAGACCTTCTTCCCGGACGGGACCTTCTCCGGGCGCGCCGCCGAAAAGCTCTTCTCTTCCCAGCGGGCAATGAAATCACTGGGCAACAGTTTCCTGCTGGCGGTCGCCCTGTCCATCACTGTGAACGTGGTGGGAATCTTCATTGTGCTGGTCACGCAGTACTTCAGGATCCGCGGCTCGAGGATCCTGTTCCTCGGCTACGCCACCACCTTCATCTACGGCGGCATTGTGCTCGCGGCGGGCTACAAATTCATCTACGGGGACAAGGGAATCGTGACCGGCTTCCTGCTGGGATTGTTCCCCGGCATGGATCCCGGCTGGTTTTCCGGTTTCTTTGCCGTCCTGGCCGTCATGACGTTCGCCACCACGACGAACCACATGCTGTTCGTCACCAACGCGCTCAAGGGCGTGGATTACCAGACCATCGAAGCGGCACGGAACATGGGAGCCTCCACCTGGGCCATCCTCCGGCGCATCGTCCTGCCGATGCTCAAGCCGACGCTCTTCGCCGTCACCATCCTCTCGTTCCTGACCGGTCTGGGAGCCCTCAGCGCACCGCAGGTCCTGGGCGGCCGGGAGTTCCAGACCATCACGCCGATGATCCTCACCTTCAGCAACAGCCCGACGTCGAGGGACCTCGCCGCCCTGCTCGCCGTGATCCTCGGTGTGGCCACCATCCTGATGCTGGCGGCCATGACCCGGATGGAAAAGGGCGGAACCTACTTCTCGGTTTCAAAAGTCTCTTCCGGACTGCAGAAGCAGCAGATCCGCAACCCGGTGGCCAACACTGTCGTCCACGTCCTCGCGTACCTGCTGTTCGCCGTCTACACGCTGCCCGTTGTCCTGATTGTGCTGTATTCCTTCGCCGACGGCGCCGCGATCCAGACCGGCCAGCTGTTGCCGGGAAGCCTGACGTTCGACAACTACATCCGGGTTCTCACCCAGCCCTCGGGCCTGCGGCCGTTCATCATCAGCATCGTCTACAGCGCGCTGGCCGCGCTGATCGCCGTCGGCGGCCTGCTCTTCGTTGCCCGGCTCCTGCAGAAGTACCGGAACTGGGTGACATCGGTGTTCGAGTACCTCCTCCACATCCCGTGGATCCTCCCGTCCGCGCTCCTCGCCCTGGGCCTGATCCTCAGCTACGACCATCCGAATCCGCTGGTGGGCGGCGCTGTCCTGACCGGGTCCACGGTGATCCTGCTCATCGCCTTCGTGACCGTCAAGATCCCGTTCACCCTGCGGATGCTCAAGGCCTCCTTCGCTTCGGTCAACACCTCGCTGGAAGAAGCTGCCGGCATCATGGGCGCCAAGACGCTGTACGTGTTCCGCCGGATCCTGTTGCCGATCGTCCTGCCGGCAGCCGCCGCGATCACCGCCCTCAACTTCAACAGCATGCTGGATGACTACGACACCGCCATCTTCCTGGCCCACCCGCTGTTCCAGCCCCTGGGACTGGTGATCAAGGCCAACACGGACGGCGCCGAGGGCGTCGACGGCGTCTCGAACACTTTCGTCTACACGGTGCTGCTGATGGTCATCACCGGTGTGACGATGTATCTGGTCTACGGCCGGGCGGGCCGGAAGTCCGCCAGAGCGGCGAAGGCCGGTGCGGACGGTAAGGAAGGAACGACGCCGGTCCTGGTCGAAGCCGCGCCGGCCGAATCCGTGCGCGTCCCCTAGCCCGCCCGGGCCGCGGTGCGCAGCCGCCGCCACACCGCCGGAGCCAGCACGACGGCGATGCCGACGGCGGCACCGATGACGG
The DNA here is from genome assembly GCF_056397045.1 of Arthrobacter sp. 05N429. Lineage (NCBI taxonomy): Bacteria > Bacillati > Actinomycetota > Actinomycetes > Micrococcales > Micrococcaceae > Arthrobacter > Arthrobacter sp. 05N429. Next base: position 569,173 of record NZ_JBFTMQ010000002.1, on the reverse strand, counting down.
TGTCGAAGATCCGGTCCCGCAGCAGGATGCCGGGCGCGGACGGAACCACCAGCAGGGTGGAAATCAGGGCCAGCGGCGTCACGAAGATCTGGGCCAGGACGTACTGGCGGGCGATGAACATCTCTGCCCCGAACTGGCAGGCGGCGATCACCAGCACGGTCTGCCAGGGTGCGGGCTGCAGGAGCAGGATGCCCGCGAGCAGCACCAGCCCGATCGCCGTGCCTACGATTCTTTGCAGCCCGCGGCTCACCCGGTGCCGGGTGGTGTGGCCGACGAGTGGAACGACGGCGGCCACCATCGCCCAGTAGTTGTGGCCGAAGCCCAGCTGTTCACCGAGCAGCGTCGCCAGGGTTCCGGCGAGGCCGGCCGCCACGAGGTAGCCGATACTTTCAAGCAGGGCCGTCCGCTTTTCGGCCGGTGTGAGTGCTGCGGTGGCGGCCCGACCCCACGGCGTCCGTCGGCTCCGGAGCACGCGGGAGGACAGTCCGACGAGCAGGGAGAAAACGACGGTCAGCACCGCCACAAGCATGGCCTGCCAGAGCGGCGGCTGGTTGGGGATGGACGCGATCGCGGCGAAGGCAAAGATGTGGAACAGCGATCCCGCGGGCCGGAGCCGCCACCAGGCGACGATCAGCGAGCAGCCTCCGGCCACCAGGGTGGTGGCGAAGACCTGGAGCCACACGGTGTCCGCGGCCGAGAGCGCCAGCGCCACCCCGGCGCGGGCGGTGAGGGCTGCCAGCAGCATGACCACCAGCATCAGCGTCCCGGCGCGGAACTGAAGGAGGAACCGCTTGTTGTGCGGTTCGTTGCGGCCGTAGATGCCGGCGAAGGCGCCGAAAGAGGCGAAGATGGCCAGGTCCAGCCGGTCCAGGAACACCAGCGTGATCAGCGGGACAAAGACACCGACGGCGCAGCGGATGGCCACCTGGTGGTCCTTGTTGCCGGGAGCCATGGTGAACATCTCGGAGAGCATCTTCACGGGTGGGAGGCGCCTTTCTCGCGGTCGGGTGGTGCGACGGCGGCGCTGGCATCCACGCCTGATATTACGCCCGGAAGGGCGCGGAGCGGGCCTGGTTATCCATTCATTGGAATCGGAGCCGGCGGGAGACCGGACCCGGGAGGTGATAGCGTCTAGCGGTTGATCCCCGCGCCGGGGTCACGGCACACAGAGCTACATCAAGGCACACGGAGGACCCATGCTCAAAGGATTCAAGGACTTTATCCTGCGCGGCAACGTGATCGAACTGTCCATCGCCGTCGTGGTCGGCACCGCATTCACCGCCCTGGTCAGCGCGTTTACCTCGAACATCGTGAACCCCATCATCGCGGCGGCCGGCGGGGTCGAGACGAAGGGCCTGGGCTTCTGGATCTGGCCGGGCAATGACAAGACGTTCGTCAACTTCGGTGCGGTCATTACCGCGTTCGTCACATTCCTGATCACGGCCGCCGTCGTCTACTTCATCTTCGTGGCGCCGATGAACCGGATCAACCACATGGTTAAGAAGCGCCTGGCCACTGCGGAGCCGGAGGAGAAGCCGCTCCCGGCCGACACAGCCCTGCTGGCCGAGATCCGTGACCTGCTGACCCAGATCGCCGGCCCGGAGCACGGCCGGACTGGCGACCACACCGCCCCGGAGCGGGCGGGCGACCGCGCTGTCGAGGCCGCCGGTGAGCGTAGCCGCTAGGCCGAACGAAATCGTCACGGCCCGGCAATAGGGCCGTAACAGCGGGCGGACATCATGGGACCCATGAAGCCCTCAGCCCGTGGCAGAAAACACGGCAGAACACCGGCCCCGGCCGCATCCGAGCTGAGCTGCGAAGTCTGCGGCCAGATGCCCGAACCCACCAAGACCCGGCTGACCCTGGCCAACGTCGCCGTGATGCTGCCCATCGAGCTCCTGGTCCACGCGGCGGTGGTGGGAACGCACCTGCCCTACGTGGCCAAGGTCCTCGTCCTGACGCTGACCGCCACCATCCTGGTCATCTGGGTGGCGGAACCGTCCGCGACGCGGATGCTCCGGACGTGGCTGCACGCCCCCGCGTTGCGGCACCGCAGCCGGCTCGGCGACGCGCCGGCCCTGTGGCGGGCCCGCACCGTGCTGAAGGACCGGCCCGGTTCACTGCAGAGACTCAGTCAGTCGCTGGCGCGGCTGGACACCAACATCCTGAGCATCCACGTCCACCCGGTCCACGGCGGCGTGCTGGACGAGTTTGTGCTGTCCGCGCCCGGCGGCCTGCGCGAGGCGGAACTGCTCAAAGCGCTGCGCGACGGCGGCGGAAGCGACCCGCATGTCTGGCCCACCACGGCGCTGGCCATGGCCGACGGGCAGACCGGGGCGCTGAGCCTCGCGGCCAGGATCGCGGCCAACCCCGACGAGCTGCCGCTGGCGGTGGCTGAACTGCTGCACGCACGGATCGAAACTGTGCCGGATACGGACACGGCACATGCAGCCAACGCGGCCCCACAGAACGGAGCGGGGAACGCGGGCACGGCACTGCCAACGGACGGGAGTGTGCTGAGGATCCCGACTGCGTGGCACGGGCCGATCACGTTCAGCCGCCCCGGCGAGCCGTTTACTCCGGCTGAGTCCGCCCGGGCCCACCGGCTGGCTGAGCTCGCCGAAATCCTCGCGCACCGCCCCGTCTCCGGGCGGTGACGGCACCGTCCCACGGCTTTCAGCGTCCGGCGGGTCAGGGCTGATTGCCGCCCGCGGCCGGCTGCCGGGTACTGGTGTCGCGTTCCCATTCCCCCGGGCGCCGGCTGCCCCGGCGGCCGGCAAGGGCAAATGCCACGTACACCAAGGCATGGGCAGCGGACAGCGGACCGCGGATTGAGCGGGCTACCTCTGCCAGTGTGCGGCCGGCCGTGCTGTGCACTCCGCCGTGCCCGCCGTTCTGCTGGGCGTTGCCGCGGTAAACGCGGTGCAGCACGGCCACCTGGTCCTTGGGCGTCCGGGGCGGGCGGACGACCACAGGTTCCACGTCCAGTACGGCCTTTTCCGCGGGTTCGAAGAGACGGTCCACGAACAGGTCATCCGCCGTCAGAGCGGGGAACTGCTGGAAGCGCTGCCGCCCCTCCCGGGAGAGGCCATATACGCCGGCGCCCCAGAGACCGGCGCGGGCGGACGGAAGGCGGAGTTTGGTCCGGTAGTACGAGCGGATCAGCGGGTGGGCGTTCTGCAGGTCGAAGCGGGCCGCAGGGCGCGCGGCCAGTACCGGGCCGGAGCTGAGGGCGGCAAGGACCGCGCGCGCCGCATCCGGACTGATCTGCACATCCGCGTCAAGGTAGAGCCGAGGCCACTGTGAGGCGGCGGCGTCCCCCGCATTGAGGGCGGCAGCCTTGGACGACTGCCCCAGTTCCAGCACCGTGACGCCGTCGAATCCCCGCGCGATCGCGGCGGTGCGGTCGGTACAGCCGTTGCAGGCCACGATGACCTCCAGCTGCTGCGCGGCGGCCAGCGGCGCCAGCGGAGCGAGCGTCCGCGCGATCACGGCGGCTTCGTTGTGCGCCGGGATTATGACCGAACCCTGCGGAAACCCGCCGGAGTCCGCGCCGTCAGCAGCTTCCCTGCCCGGGCCGGGCAAGGCAGTCCAGCTCCGCTCGTCGAGCACTGTACGCAGAACACCCCTGCGCTCCGGTTTCCAGCAGCGCAGGAGTTCCGCCAGGGCAACGGCCCCCCGGAAGACCGTGGCGTACGCAGGGGAATGGTATTTGCGGATGTAGCGGATCCGGTTCACGGCCATCAGGCCGTGCAGGCCCGGGGACGTGCCGGAGCCGCCGCCCTCATGGGTCACGGTGGCGGAAGGTTCGTACCAGACCGTCGCGCCGCAGATCCGCAGACGGCGAAAGAAGTCCGTCTCCTCCGAGTAGAGGAAGAAGGACTCGTCCCACGCCACGGCATCGGCCAGCCGGCGGTTGACCATCAGCGCGGCGCCGCTGGCCCAGTCGGCTGTATGCGCGTGGGCGTAGCTTTCCGGGTGGAAATCCGTAGACGCGAGCCATCCGGGACGCCCGGACGCCCGGCGCCCCAGGAAGGCGTCACCTAGGGCGCGGCTGATGCCCGGTTCGCGGTGCAGGGTGGGGCTGGTGGCACCGTCCGCGGCCAGGATCCTGGGAACCACGGCACCCGCGTTCGAGTTGCGCAGGCGGTGAAGCATCGCCTTCAGGCAGCCGCGCCCCACTGTGAGGTCAGGGTTGAGGACCACGATTGCCTCGGCGTCGCCGGCTCTCTGCAGGGCGGCGTTGATGCCGGCGGCATACCCCAGGTTGCCGCCGGTTGCGAAGGCGATGACATCCGGGTGCGTTTCGCGAACGATCCCGAGGGTGCCGTCCCGGGATGAGTTGTCGGCGAGGAGCACCCGCAAAGTCAGGTCGGCCGTCTCCGCCCGCAGGCCCTGCAGCATGCCGTCAATGTCACCGGCGTTGTTGTAGGTGACGACCACGACGGCGGCATCCGCGGAGCCGTCCGGTCCGGTGAACCGCCCGGGGGTCCGGGGTGTGGGGGCCCGCGCGGACGTCGCCTCCGGCAGGTCCGGCGGCACGGTATGGGAGCCGGTCCTGAGCCTTAGATAGGCGGGCGGTCCGGCCAGCAGGTAACGGCCGGCGAGACGCCTCGGCTCAAGGGCCAGGCGGTACCCCCATTCGAGGCCGCGCCGGCTGACCCACTCCGGGGCGCGCTGCACCCGTCCGGCCAGAAAGTCCACGGCAGCGCCGAAGGCCAGCAGGACTGCCGCGCCGGTGAGGGCGGCGTAGCGGTCTATCCACAGTTCCTGGCGTGGTTTTCCCAGGCCCACAAAGAGGATCTGGGCGCCGGAGCCTTCGATCTGGCCGGCGATCCTCTCAGAGTCGGCGACCGAAGCCAGTTCGCTGCGGGTCGGGGACCACATCCCCGCGACCCGGAGCCGCGGCCGTTCCCGGGCGAGCTTCCCGGCCAGCAGGCGCTGGTTATCTTCGGTGCCGCCGAGGAAGCCGACTTTCAGGCCGAGTTCCTCGGCCCGGGCCAGGAGCGGGGCGGCCAGGTCGCTGCCGGCCAGGCGGGGCCAGCGGCGTCCTGTCAACCGCTGCGATTGGGACACCAAAGGGGCACCGTCCACGAGGTAGATCCAGTCCACGACGCTGCCGGGATCGGCATGCAGGGTTCCTGACCAGCGGCCCCCCGTGCCGAAGTGGTTGAGATGGTCGAGGTTAACCGAGGCCACGGCCAGTGGCCGGGGGCTGTTGAGGGCTGCACGCCGCAGGATAAGTTCCAGTGCGGGCCCGGAATCCATCAGGTCGACGGGCGTTCCGCCCAAGACCACTTTGCTGCCGGCCGGTTGCTCCATGACTCCCCCTCAGCCCGCCTCGGCGGGCGCCAGTTGACCGTTGCTCTCGACATACCGGCGGCCCGTGGCGGGGCACAGCCAACGGCCGGCGTCGTCCCGTTTCAGCGGATGCCCGGCCTCACCCACCCAGCCCGCCTGCCTGGCCGGAACGCCGACAACGACGGCGTAGTCAGGCACGTCCCTCGTGACAACTGCACCGGCGGCCACCGTGGCCCATGCGCCGATCGATACGGGGGCAACGCAGACGGCTCGGGCGCCGATGGAGGCGCCCGTGCCGACGGTCACGCCGACGGCTTCCCAATCCTCGGAGCCCTTGAGCGTTCCGTCGGGTGTCACCGCCCGGGGGTGCAGGTCGTTGGTGAGTACCGCCGCGGGGCCGACGAAGACTCCGTCGGCGAGGCGCGCCGGTTCGTAGACCAGCGCGTAGTTCTGCAGCTTGCAGTTCGGGCCGATGACGACGCCGGGACCCACGTAGGCGCCGCGGCCGATGTTGCAATTGCTGCCCACCGTGGCGTCCTCGCGGACCTGCGCGAGATGCCAGATTCGGGTTCCGTCGCCGATGACGGCGGTTTCCGCCACGTCTGCGGTTTCTGCGATGGTTTTCATGACATAGCTCCTTGCAGCGGGATCAGAAGCGGGATCAGAAGCGGGTTCTGTGCCGGGTCCCTGCGCGGTCTCCCTCGCGGGGTGGGTCCGGATGATCCGAATGGCCGCTGCCCCCAGCAGGGCGCCCAGTGTGTTGTTCAGAACGTCCCCCAGACTCGCCGTGCGCTGGCTCAAGGCCAGGTACTGGACGGTTTCTATTCCGGCTGAGGTCAGCGCGCCGGCGACCGCCGCGAGCCACCACCGGCGGGTCGGCAGCAGCAGGGCGACGATCAGCCCAAACGGAACAAAGAGCAGGACGTTGGCTGCCCCCTCGACGTGCATGTACGTGATGCCGGCCGTCAGGGGGTAACCCCGCACCGCGTCAATGACCTGCCGCAGGAGGCCTGCCAGGGGGCGGTCCACCGGCGTCGGCCAGCCGCCGACAAACGCCAGGCCAACCAGGTACAGGGCCAAGGCGGCGAGGAGGATCCCCCGGCGTGTCTTCGGGCTCATCGTCACGGCCGGCCCAGGGCTGCCCGCAACTGGTCCGCCACGTACTGCTGTTGCGCTTCGCTGATGTGCGGAAAGATCGGCAGCGACAAGATTGCCCCGGCGGCCTGCTCTGCGACAGGGAAGGACCCGGGGCCAAGCCCCAGTCCCCGGTAGGCGCCGCTGAGGTGTACCGGAACCGGGTAGTGGATTCCGGCGCCGATGCCGGCGTCGTTCAAGGCCGCAAGCACGCGGTCCCGTTCCGCGACGCGGATGACGTACAAATGCCAGACGTCGATGTTTCCCTCGGCGCTGCGCGGAAGCACGACGCCGGGCAGGTCCGCGAGGAGTTCCTGGTAGCGGTCCGCGGCCTGCCGCCGTCGTTCGTTCCAGCCGGCCAGCCGGCGCAGTTTGGCGTTGAGCACCACCGCCTGGATGGTGTCGAGGCGCGAGTTCATGCCGACCGCGTCGTGCTGGTACTTCTGTTCGCTGCCGTGGGCGCCGAACATCCGCACCCGGGCCGCAATGTCCTCGTCGTCCGTCATTACCGCTCCTGCGTCCCCGGCGGCACCGAGGTTCTTGCCCGGATAGAAGCTCGTGCCGGCCACCGACCCCAGCGTGCCGGCGAAGCGGCCATTGCGGGTGGCGCCCTGGGACTGGGCGGCATCTTCGACTATGACGGCGCCGCAGGATGCCGCAATCGGCACCAGCCGCTCAACAAAAGCCGTTTGACCGAACAAGTGGACGGGCATGATGGCCTGGGTCCGGGATGTCACAGCCGCAGCCACACGGCCGGGATCGATCAGCAGGTGCTCCGGGTCGACGTCGACGGGCACCGGAACCGCGCCGATCCGGCTCACTGCCTCGGCGGTGGCGATGAAGGTGTTGGCGGGGAGGATGACTTCCCCGCCCGCCGTGACCCCGGAAGCCCGCAGTGCCAGTTCGAGGGCATCGGTTCCGTTGGCCACCCCCACGCAACTGCCGGCGCCGAGGAACCGGGCATAGGACTGCTCGAATTCGGCCACGGCGGGGCCTCCAATGAACGAGGCCTGCGTGAAGACGTCCTTCAGCCCCGCCTCGACTTCATCCGCAATCTCGTCCTGCTGGGCTCCCAGGTCAACCATCGGGACGGAAACTTTGACGCTCAGGGGCCGGGTCATCGCGCACCGCCGGCCACGGCCGCTGCGGGCTCCAGCACCCGTGCCGGGACACCGGCCCAGGTCTCACCGTCGGGCACGTCGCCCAGAACGGCGGCTCCCATGCCGATCCTGCTTCGGGCCCCCACCCGGGTGCCTTCCCGCACGGACGAGTTCATGCCCAGATACGCCGCGCGCCCGATCCGGACGCCGCCGCCCAGCGACACACCGGCAGCGAGGGTGGCGAAGTCCTCCACGACGTCGTCATGGGTCAGCGTCACACCCGGCATCATCACAACATGGCTCCCCACCGTGATTCCGGTGGTCAGTGTGACATTGCCGAGCAGAATGCTCCCGGGACCGATGTCGCAGCAGGACGGGATCCGGACCGAAGGTTCGACCACCGTCGCGTAGCGGTGGCTCGGAAAACCCAGGCCGGCGAGTCTGGCGACAACCCGTTCGCGGCCCCTCCCCGCACCGATGCAGACGACCACCCGCGCTTCCGGGTAGCGCAGGGCGTGGCTGGCGGGACCAAGGATCGGGGCGCCGTCCAGGGTTGACCCCGCCCTGGATTCGTCGTCGTCGAGGACGCCGACGACGTCGAATTGGCCGTTTTCGCGCACACAGGCCAGCACCTCGCGGGCCAGGCCGCTGGCGCCGATCAGCAGCAGCTCAGTCATAGGATTTCCCCGCAGCCTTCAGAATCGAATGGATGACCCTGGACTGCTCGTCCAGGGTCAACTGGTGGTAGACCGGCAGGATCACGGTGTGGTCCGTGAGCCGTTCCGTCACGGACAGGTCCGCCCCGCCCGTGTCCCGCCCTGCGTAGGCGGGTTGCCGGTGTGCGGCCATGATGCCGCGCCGGGCAGAGATCCCGTCCAGCGCCAGCCGTTCCAGCAGTCCCTCCCGTCCGAGGCCGAAGTCCGGCAGGACTTCCACCCAGAAGGACTGGAAGTTGCTGGTGCCGTAGAGCGGATCCTGGCTGAAGCGCAGGCCTTCCACGCCGGCGAGTGCCTTCCGGTACGCGGCGGCGATTGCCCGGCGGCGGGACACCGCCTCCCCCAGCCGGTCCAGTTGCACGAGTCCGACGGCGGCCTGCATGTCCGTCATCCGGTAGTTGAACCCGATCTCCGCGTATTCCTCGGCCGGGGCCAGGACCGCGGCGTGCCGGTCGTTGGCCGAGACGCTCATGGCGTGTTCGCGGAGCTTCCGTGCACGGTCCGCCCAGGCCGGGTTGCGGGTGGTCAGCATTCCGCCTTCCCCGGTGGTGAGGATTTTGCGCGGGTGGAATGACCAGGCAGCGAGCTCGGCACCAGCTCCGACGGGCCGGCCCCGATAGGTGGAGCCCGCGGCGCAGGCCGCGTCCTCGATGACGGTGATGCCCAGACCGTCGCAGAGCGCCCGGATCGGGTCCAGGTCCACCGGCATGCCGCCCTGGTCCACCACGATCACGGCGCGGGTGGCAGGCGTCAGGGCCGCGGCGAGTGTCCGCACGGACACGTTCCCGCTGTCCGCCTCGACGTCGGCGAAGACCGGCCGGGCACCCACGTAGGTGACGGCGTTGGCGGTGGCAATGAAGGACAGGGAAGGCACCACGACGTCGTCACGGGGTCCGATGCCGGCGACTTTCAGGGCCAGGTGCAGGGCAGTGGTGCAGTTGGAGACCGCGACGGCGTGGCTGGCCTGCTGAGCGGCGGAGAAGGCTTCCTCGAAGCGCACCACGCGGGGTCCCTGGGCCACCCAGCCGGAGGCGATCACTTCGGCCACCGCCGCGGCTTCCTCCGGCCCGAGCCACGGCTTCATCACGTTGATCCGGCTCAGGGCCTGGTCCTGGTTGACGGTCACCGCGCACCGCCGACCCGGGCGTCCGCGATCTCAGCGCGCAGCGGCCGCCACCATTCGACGAGTTCGCGCAGGCCTTCCTCGAGTCCGGTTTCGGCACTGAAGCCGAGGTCGTTCCGGGCCGCGGAGGTATCCGCCTGGCGCCTGACGACGCCGTTGACGGCCCGCTCCGGGCCGTGCTCCACGGGCAGTTCCGAATCCATGGCCCGCAGCAGCGCCCGGGCGAGTTCCAGCAGGCTGGTCTCTGCACCGCTGGCGACGTTGTACACGCCCTCGTCCACCCCGCTGCCCGCGGCCAGGATGTTGGCCCGGGCCACGTCCCTGGTGTGGACGAAATCCATGGTCTGCAGTCCGTCGCCCAGGATCAGCGGCGGCAGCCCGTCCTCGATCCGCTCCATCCAGCGCACCAGCACCTCGGTGTAGAGGCCATGGACGTCCATCCGCGGCCCGTACACGTTGAAGTAGCGCAGCAGAACATAGTCCAGGCCGGACATGGCCCGGAAGCTGCGTGCCATGGCTTCGTTGAACGATTTGGCCGCGCCGTAGAACGTGTCGTTGTTGTGGTGGTGGTGGCGTTCCGGCGTCGGAAACGTCTCCGCCATGCCATAGACCGAAGCGCTGGATGCCGCCACGAGTTTGCCGACCCGATGGGCCGCCGCGGCTTCGAGCACGGTGAACGTTCCGTCCACGAGTACCTCGAGGGCGAGCCGGGGTTCTTCGGCACACTGCGTGATCCGGATCGCCGCCTGGTGGAAGACGATGTCCTTGCCCCGGGTCAGGTCGTGGACCAGGTCCCGGTCCTGGAGGTCCCCTTCGACGAGTTCGACCCGCCCGCTGGCGATCGCCGCGTCGAGGTTGGCGCGCCGGCCACGGACCAGGTTGTCGAGCACGTCGACCCTGCCGGCGCCGGCGTCGAGCAGGTGGTCCACGACCGTGGACCCGATGGTTCCCGCCCCGCCCGTGACCAGGACCTGCGCGCCCTGCAGGATGCTCATCTGCTTGCCTCCAGCTGGGGTTCATTTCCGACGACGATGCTGGCTTTCCCGTCAGCGCTGAGGCTGTCGCTGACGGCCTCCAGCACGGACAGCACGCGGAGGCCGGAAGCTCCGCTGGTCCGGGCGGGCCGCTGCTGCCAGATGCTGTTGGCAAACTCGGCCACCATCTCGCCAAGCGCCTCGTGTTCGGGCAGTGCCGGCGACCACGTGTCACCCAGCCGGTAGGAAATGGCGGACTTCTTTCGGTCCGCCGCCGACGGCGACTGCCGGTCAAGGCTGACCCCGCGGTCGTAGACGCTGAGCCGCTGCTGCGGATTCAGGTCATCCCAGACCAGGGTGCGCCGGGAGCCGCCCACCACGAGCTGACGGATCTTGGTGGGGCTCAGCCAGTTGACGTGGACGTGGGCCATGGCGTCGTTGGCGAGGGCGAACGTCAAGTGCCCGACGCAGGCCTGACCCGTTCCCAGAGGGTCCGCTCCGTGCGCTGTCACCTCCACCGGCCGCAGCCCGTCGGGAAGAATGAAGTCGAGAATGGACAGATCATGCGGGGCGAGGTCCCAAAAGACGTCCACGTCCGGCTGCACGAGGCCCAGGTTAATCCTGACGGAGTCGATGAACAGGATGTCGCCGAGGGACCCGTCGGCGATCAGCTCCCGGATCTTCAGCACGGCCGGCGTGTAGCAGTAGGTATGGTCCGCCATCAGGACCAGACCGCGTCCCTCCGCTTCCTCGACCATCTCCAGCCCCTTGGTCCGGCTGTCCGCGAGGGGCTTCTCGACCAGCACATGCTTCCCTGCCTTCAGTGCAGTCAGGGCAATGCCGTGGTGCGTGTGGGCCGGCGTCGCAATCGCAACGGCGTCGACGTCGGCCATGTCCAGCAGCTCGTCAATGGACCTGAAGACGGGAACGCCGCCCTGGGCGGCGGCGAGCTTGGCGGCACGTCGCTGGTCCAGGTCCACGATTCCGGCCAGCTCCCAGTCAGGGCTGGCCGTGAAATTCCGTGCCAGGTTGGGTCCCCAGTAGCCGGCGCCGATCACGGCCACCTTCAGCTGCATCTCGGATGCCACCGGGTCCAGGCCGCGGGAGTACCCCGAGCGTGATTCAGTCATTTTGTATCCTTACTCAGTCAGTACGCGCCCGCGGGCGCGCACATAGCCCTGAAGGTGCGCCACATGATGATGACGTCGCCCATGATCGACCAGTTTTCGACGTAATAGAGATCCAGCCGCACGGCCTCATCCCACGGCAGGTCCGAGCGGCCATTGACCTGCCACAGCCCGGTGATTCCCGGTTTGATCAGCAGCCGGCGGTGCGTGTGCCGTTCATAGCCGCCCACCTCGCGCTGCAGCGGCGGGCGGGGCCCGACCAGGCTCATCTCGCCGGTCAAGACGTTCCAGAACTGCGGCAGTTCGTCCAGCGAGTAGCGGCGCATCCAGCGTCCGCAGCCGGTGACCCGGGGATCGTTGTGCATTTTGAACAGCACACCAGCGCCCTCGTTCTGTGCTCCCAGCCCGGCCAGCGCAGCTTCGGCGTTGACCACCATGGACCGGAATTTGAGCATCCGGAAAGGACTCCCGGCTTTGCCGACGCGCTCCTGCCGGAACAGGACCGGCCCCGGGCTGTCGCGTTTGACGATGATCGCGAGGGTGAGGAGCACTGGCGAAAGCAGGACCAGCGCTGTCCCGGCCACCGCGATGTCCAGCAGCCGCTTGCAGGCATGCTTGGCGCCCTCGTAGCGGGGCACATCCACGTGCATCAACGGCAGTCCTTCCACCGGACGCCAGTGGATCCGGGGACCGGCAACATTGGTCAGGGACGAGGCCAGCACAAGCTCCGCTTGGTGCTCTTCCAGCCCCCAGCCCAGTTCGCGGATGTATTGGTTGCCGCCGGGCACCGGGCCGGCCACGATGACCGCCTCCGCCCCGCAGCGGCCAACCGTCCGTACGACGTCATCCGTGGAGGAGAGCACCGGGACGCGGCGGCCCTCGACGTCCAGCGTCGTCCCCCTCCGCCCGCCGGGCATCGACACGCCGAGGATTTCGTAGAAGGCGCCGGACTTGCGGGCGATTCGCTTGAGCACGTACCGCACATCCTCGGCCTGGCCAATCACAATCGCCTTGACGAGGAACTGCCCCTGGGCCTGCCGTGCGTTGTACCAGCGGCGGGCAATCCAACGGCTGCCCGGCAGGAGGATGAGACCCAGCGGGAGGGACACGAGGTAAAACGCCGACGCCGGCTGGATGCGGAACGCCACGATCAGGACGGCAAGCAGCCCGAAGACCGCACCGCTGGCGGCTGCCACCCGCTTGTATTCGCTGCTCCCGGCGCCCAGGATCTTCGCGTCCCTCGTACGGTAGAGGTCCAGGGCTGCAACCCACATCACGCCAAGGACGGCCGCGATGAAGGACCCGGTAACGTCTGCGGACGTTCCGGCGAAGGGCTGGCCGCCCTCGACGTGGATGAGGAACCCAGCCATGACCGAGACGATGACCAGCAGGGAATCCGTGCCGCGCAGGAGGCGGCGCAGGAACTGCGCCCATTCCCGTCCGGAGAGCCTCGCCCGAGTGGACTGCGCAGCGGCTGGTACGCCGGCCGGCGTGCCGGAGGCGGCCGCAGGGGGTCGCGCGGCGGAGGGCCACCGCTGGGGCGCCAGCGTTGCGGTGGCGCTGTGGGCGGCAAGGGGCGTGCGAAGGGTGTGCGACGCGTAAGCGAGGTCGGCCACCGTGCCCCCCGGAGGGACGGCACGAGGGACGACACTAGGGACGGCACGAGGGACGGCACTGAGGCCGGCACCATGGAGGGCGAGCTTAAGCGGTGTGCCCCCGGCCCGCGGTGTCACTGGGGCCGCCCGCAAAAGTCCGTGAGCCGCGGTCCGGCCGACGTTTCGACCGCACAAAAAAAGGCTGTTCGGTCAATTGACCGAACCTCCATGACGACAGGGAACATGCGTGCCATTGCGACTCCCTCCAAAAGGCAATTGGCTGCATCATTTGATGCCTGAGCCAATCCAAGTTGGTGGGAGCGCCCCGGTCACGAGTGGTGGATACCCGGGTTGATACTTGCCTTTGCGAACTAGCCTTCGGCGTCGGTGTCCGGGTAGTACTCACTACCCGGACACGCCCCCGTGCGCTGGCGCCGGATATCGGCAGACAAGTATCGCCCGGCGCCGGCGGCGGGTCTTCCTAGGCGGCCATCCGGATTTTCAGGGCGTCGCGCTCGACGGCGACGGCGAGGTGCGTTCCGGTGCCGAGGTGGTCACCGTCCAGCTGGAATTCCTGCTTGTGCTCCAGGGTGATCTCGGCCGATTTTCCCTGGAAGTACTCCACGGATTCGGTCTCGTTCTTGTTCCGGCCGAAGATCCCGGCAACGACTCCCAGCCAGCCCAGCCGGCCGCGCGGGGCCAGGACCAGCAGGTCCAGCACGCCGTCGTCGATCTTGGCGTCCGGGAAGATCTCGACGCCGCCCATGATCCGGCCGCAGTTGCCGATCATGACGCTGCGGATCTTGCGGCGGACGGGCTCCCCGCCGTCGACGCTGATCTTGGCTTTGACCGGCTTGCCGGGGAGCTTGCGGATGCCCGCCTCAACGTACGCGAGCCACCCCATCCGGTCCTTCAGCACATCCACCGTGTCGGCCATAATGGCGGCGTCGTACCCGAGTCCGGCCATGACCAGGAACACCTGTTCGTCGTCCGAGTGGTCCAGCCGGGCCTTGACGACATCGATGGCCTTTTCGCTGCCGTTGAGCACGTCGTAGCAGGCTGACACCGGATCGGTGATGTCCACGCCGAGATTGCGGGCCAGAAGGTTTCCGGTTCCCAGCGGCACCAGGCCCATGGGCGTTCCGGTGCCGGCGAGCACTTCCGCGACGCAGCGCACGGTGCCGTCGCCGCCGGCGGCAATCACGACGTCGACCCCTGCTTCCAGCGCCTCGCGTGCCTGCCCGGTTCCAGGATCTTCAACGGTGGTTTCGAGCCAGAGCGGCTCGGCCCAGCCTTGCGTTTCGCACAGGCGGTAGATCGCGCCCTTGAGCGCGGAACCAACTGACTTGGCGGGGTTGATGACGACGGCGGCGCGCCTGGGCTGTGTTGTGCTGTCGGGCGCGGTTTTGCTCTCAGATACGGTGTTGCTGTCAAGCGCGTTGGTGTTCTCTGGCATGGCGTCCTTCGAAGGCAAGGGGGCGTGGTGTGTCCCGGTTTGAAATCCTAGCGGGGTTCCGCGCTTTGCACCGGCAGCCGGGCGCGATCCGTGGACGCTCGTGCGCCGGGTCACTAGACTGGGGATGCTCAAGTACTGGAGCCTGCCGGCCCAAGCCATCTGCCGGGGCCTGTCCGGATCAGCCTGACGGGCAGCACTCCAGGGGCGGGAAGCAGGAGCTCATGTCCGAACCACAGGAGAACTACTCGGCCGAGGCCGAGGCGTCCAGCATGGATCCCCACGACTGGGGCCGGGCCATGGCGCTGGCGGTCACACGGCTGGCAGAGCAGCTCGCCCCGGCGGACAGCGACGACATCCATGCCTCGCTGGTGGGCAAGGACCTGCACCTCAAGATCCGTGACGACGCCGCGGGCGTCACCATCACGGTCTCCACGGCACCGGTTTCGGGGCCTTCCAGCTAGCCGGCGTCAGTGTCCGGAGGACAGGTCGGCTGAAATGAGTCCGGCGGCGGCCACGGTTGCCGCCCGCACGACGTCCAGGTAGGCCTCCGGGTCCGGCCGGGCCGCAACCGACTGGGCCTGCAGTGACACGTTGATGGCTGCGACGGTCTTGGGCCCGTCATGGACCGGCGCGGCGACAGACATCAGGCCGAGCTCGAGTTCCTGGTTGAGCAGGCACCAGCCCTGGGTCCTGACGGTGGCCAGTTCCGCGAGCAGGCCCTCCCGCGTTCCGATGGCGTGCGGGGTCAGGGGCCGGATGTCAGCGCGGGCGAGGTATTCCTCCAGCTGGGCGGGCGGCAGGGCCGCCAGCAGTACCCTGCCCATCGACGTGGCGTAAGCCGGGAAGCGGGTGCCGACGGTGATGCCGACGGTCATGATGCGGCGCGTCGCCACCCGGGCGATGTAGGCGATGTCCGTGCCTTCCAAAACCGCGGCCGACGTCGACTCCCCCAACTGCAGGGACAGCTCCTCGAGGTGGGGCTGGGCGAGCTGCGGCAGCGACAGCCCCGACAGGTAGGCGAAGCCCAGCTGCAGCACCTTGGCGGTCAGGGCGAAGATCTTGCCGTCGGTGCGGACGTAGCCCAACTCCACGAGCGTGTACAGGAACCGCCGGGCGGTGGCGCGGGTGAGGTCCGTCCGGGCCGCCACCTCGGTCAGCGTCATCTTCGGATGGTCCGTGTCGAAGGCGCGGATCACCGCCAGCCCGCGCGCCAGCGACTGTACGTATTGGTCACTGGCCGCGGGCGCGCCATCGGCCCGGGCGCCCTTTGCTGCGTCAATCATTTCCATGCCTTCCGGTCCCGCATCACTTTATCCGGGCGAGCGGCCAGTCAGCTTCCGGCGGCGGGCGCGGCCTTGAGCGGCACCGGGACCATTTCCTGGAGTTCCTCGAGCGTGCAGCCGAAGGTTTCCCGCACCTGCACGCCGCCCGGGCCGGTCAGGAAGACGGCCTTGTCCGTGTAGATCCGCGTCACGCAGCCGATGCCGGTCAGCGGGTAGGTGCACGAATCGACGAGTTTGGAGACTCCCTCACGGGTCAGGAGGGTCATCATGACGAAGACGTCCTTGGCCCCGGTGGCAAGGTCCATGGCGCCGCCGACGGCCGGGATCGCGTCCGGCGCGCCGGTGTGCCAGTTGGCGAGGTCACCGGTAGCGGAGACCTGGAAGGCCCCCAACACGCAGATGTCCAGATGCCCGCCGCGCATGATCGCGAAGGAATCGGCATGGTGGAAGTAGGAGGCCCCGGGCAGCTCGGTCACCGGGATCTTGCCGGCGTTGATGAGGTCGCCGTCGATCTGGTCTCCGGTGGCCTCCGGGCCCATGCCGAGCATGCCGTTTTCGGTGTGGAGCGTGATGTTCTGCTCCGGCTCGAGGTAGTTGGAGACCAGCGTGGGCTGGCCGATGCCGAGGTTCACGAAGGAGCCGGGCTGGATGTCACGGGCCACCAGGCTGGCCAGGTCGTCGCGGCCCAGCGGCTTTTCCGAGGTCTGGATACCGGTCTGGATACTCATCTCAGGCCACCTTCACAATGCTGTTGACGTAGATTCCGGGGGTCACGATGTTCTCCGGGTCGAGCCCTCCGGCGGGGACGATTTCGGCGACCTGGACCACGGTGTGCCTGGCCGCGGCAGCCATGATGGGGCCGAAGTTCCGGGCCGTCTTGCGGTAGACGAGGTTGCCCTTGGCGTCGGCCGTGAGCGCCTTGATGAGCGCGACGTCGGCGTGGATGGGGGTCTCGAAGACCTGGCCGCGTCCGTCGAGGATGCGGGTCTCCTTGCCTTCGGCCAGCATGGTGCCGTAGCCGGTGGGGGTGAAGAAGCCGCCGATCCCGGCGCCGGCGGCGCGGATCCGCTCGGCCAGGTTGCCCTGCGGGACGAGTTCGAGTTCGATCTCGCCGGCGCGGAACTTGGTGTCGAAGTGCCAGGAGTCGGACTGCCGCGGGAAGGAGCAGATCATCTTCTTCACGCGGCCTTCCTTGATCAGCAGGGCCAGGCCCTGGTCGCCCTGGCCGGCGTTGTTGTTGACCACGGTGAGGTCCCTGGCGCCGCAGTCCATCAGGGCGTCGATCAGTTCGAACGGCTGCCCGGCGTTGCCGAAACCGCCGATCATCACGGTGGAGCCGTCCTTGATGCCGGCGACGGCCTCGTTGACGTTGTCTACGAAGTTCAGCATGTCCTGGCCCTTTACTGGTTTGCCGACGGTGTTTTTGCCGGGGCGGCGGATGCGGTGACGTTTTCGAGGACGACGGCGAGGCCCTGGCCGACGCCGATGCAGATCGCGGCGACGCCCCAGCGCTGCCCGGAGGCCTGCAGGGACCGGGCGAGGGTGCCGAGGATCCGGGCCCCGGAGGCGCCGAGGGGGTGGCCCATGGCGATCGCGCCGCCGTGCCGGTTCACGATGGCCGGGTCGATGCCCCAGGCGTTGATGCAGGCCAGGGACTGCGCGGCGAAGGCCTCGTTGAGTTCGACGGCGCCGACCTGGTCCCAGCCGATGCCGGCCTTCGCGAGGGCCTTGTTCGCGGCCTCGACCGGGGCGTAGCCGAAGTACTGCGGGTCGTTGGCGTGCGCGCCGCGCCCGGCGATGCGGGCCAGCGGGTCCAGCCCGAGGATGCCGGCGGCGTTCTCGGAGCCGAGCCAGGCCGCGGAGGCGCCGTCGGAGAGCGGGGAGGCGTTCCCGGCGGTGACGGTGCCGTCCCCGGTCCGGAACACGGTCTGGAGCCCGGCGAGCTTCTCCGCGGAGGACCCGGGCCGGATGCCCTCGTCGCGGACCAGGTCCGTGCCCGGGACCGGGGTGACGAGCCGGTCGTAGAAGCCCTCGTCCCAGGCCGCGGCGGCCAGGTTGTGGGAGTTGGCGGCGAACTCGTCCTGCGCCTGACGGGTGATCCCGTACTTCTCCGCCAGCCGTTCGGTGGCTTCGCCCAGCGACACGGTCCAGTCCGGGCGCATCGCCTTGTTGACCAGCCGCCAGCCCAGCGTGGTGGAGACCAGGGCCATGTCCCCGGCCGGGTAGGGCTTCTCGGTCTTGGGCAGCACCCACGGGGCGCGGGACATCGATTCGGCGCCGCCGACCAGCATCAGCTCCGCATCGCCGGTGTTGACCTGGCGGGAGGCGATGATCGCGGCATCCAGGGACGAGCCGCAAAGCCGGTTGACCGTGGTGCCGGGAACCGAGACCGGCAGCCCGGCCAGGAGGGTGCCCATCCGGGCGATGTTGCGGTTCTCCTCGCCCGCGCCGTTCGCGTTGCCGAACACCACCTCATCGATCCGCTCGGCGTCGAGCTTCGGGGCACGCCGGACCATCTCACCGATCACGTGCGCGGCGAGATCATCCGGGCGGACCCCGGCAAGACCGCCGCCGAACTTCCCGAAGGGGGTGCGCACCGCATCGTAAAGATAAGCCTGGTTCATGCTGTCGTGTCCATTTCTGCAAAGACCTGCTGCGCGGTCTTGAACGCTGTGTTGGCGGAGGGGACCCCGCAGTAGATGGCGGTCTGCAGCAGGATTTCCTTGATGTCGTCCCGGCTCAGGCCGTTGGTGAGGGCGGCACGGAGATGCATGGCAAGCTCTTCCCAGTGCCCGTGGGCCACCATCGCGGTGATGGTGACGGCTGAGCGCATCTGCCGGCTCAGGCCCGGCCGGGTCCAGATGCCGCCCCAGGCAATCCGGGTGATCATGTCCTGGAAGTCCTCGGTGAAGGAATCCTTGTTGGCGTTGGCGCGGTCCACGTGCGCGGCGCCGAGCACCTCGCGGCGGACCACCATGCCGCCGTCGTAGATTTCCTGGCTGGTGGCGTCCGGCTGGACTACACCGTGCCGCGCTGCGCCGCTGAGCTCTGCCCCCGTCACTTTGCTGCTCCGGTGGATTCGGTCCAGTTGATGAGGCTCCGCATCAGCCCGGCGACGTGGCCGGGCGCCTCGAACGGTGCCAGATGTGCCACGCCTTCGAGGGTGGCGGCACTGGCAGTGCCGCCACCGGCGGTGATTCCTTCGACGATCTCCGCGGCCAACGCCGGCGGGGCCACGCCGTCCTGGGCGCCGGCGATGGCCTGCGTGGGGACGCCGATGCTGCCGAGTTCGTCCCGGACGTCGTAGGCGGCAAGGGCTTCGCAGCAGAACGCGTAGCTGAAGCGGTCGGCGTCGCGCAGGCTGTGCAGCAGCCTGCCGCTGAGCTCCGGCTGGTGCTCCATGAAGCCGGGCGCAAACCAGCGCTGCGCCGAACCCTGGATCATCACCGGGGTTCCCTGGGTGCGCACGGTCTCGGCGCGTTCCAGCCAGCCCTCCGGTGTGCCCAGCTTGGCGCCGGTGCACTGCACGGACAGGCTCTTGAGGCGTTCGCCGTGCTTGATGCCCAGCTGCAGCCCGGTGGCGCCGCCGAGGGAGACACCCGCGTAATGGAACCGCGCGCCGGGGGCGATCGAATCGACCAGTTCGACAACGGCGTCGGCGAGTTCGGCGACGGTGAAGGCCTCCGTGGCGGCCGGTGAGATGCCGTGGCCCGGCAGGTCCCAGGCGACGACGTCGACGTCGTCCCCCAGCAGGGCGCCCGCCTGGCTCCACAGCAGCGTGGACGTCCCCAGGGACGGGCCCGCCACGAGGAGGGGTTTGTCCCCCAGCGGACGCTGGGGCGACAGCAGTACTGCCTTGACTGTTGGTCTAGCCACGGGAGGCTCCGTTCAGCTCGGGGGTCGGTGATGGCGCGGAAATTGATGGCTCGGAGACGCTGTATTCCGGGTAGGCCGCGAGGATGCGGCGGGAAATTTCGGCGGCCTGCCCGAGGTAGCTGGACGGATCCAGAAGCCCCTCAAGCCGGGCATCGGAAAGCATCTCCGTCGGGACGGCGGCGCGGAGCAGCCGCCGGTAGGTGGCGGCCTGGTCTTGGACCGGGACCCGGAGAGTCTGGTCCACGACGGACTGCAGCCGCTGCTTGCCGTCCGCAGCCGAGGCGCCGGCGGCGGCTTGTCCGGCGGACGGTCCAGCAAGGAGCGGTGCGACGGCGGCCGTGACGGCTTCGCTGAGCAGCAGCGGTCCGGAGAGTTCCAGGTTGCGCCGCATGGCGTCGGGAAAGACCTGCAGGCCTTCGGCAAGTTCCCGGAGCTGCACGGCGGCGCCGAGGCCGAGCCGGAGAAGCTGGCGGAGCGCCGGCCATTCGCTGTGCCAGGCGCCGTCGGGGCGTTCATCGTTGAAGTTGGCGGCGGCCAGGTGCAGCTGGGCGGCCTGGCCGGGTGCCTGCAGGGCTGCGCTGCGGACCAGCACGGACAGCACTGGGTTCTGCTTCTGCGGCATGGCCGAGGACCCTCCGCGTCCCGCGGCCCGGGGTTCGGCGAGCTCGGCGACCTCCGGGCGGCTCAGGAAGAGCACGTCGGACGCGACCTTGCCTGCCGCGTCGGTCACGGCTGCCAGTGCGTCGCCGAGGGAGGTCACTGCCAGCCGGTTCGTGTGCCAGGGCGCCGGGACGGCGGCGAGGCCGAGTTGTGCGGCGAGCCGGTCGGAGAGCTCAAACGGGCTGACACCCGAGTCCGCCGTCAGCACCGTGGCGGCCGCGAGGGTTCCCGCCGCTCCCCCGGTCTGCACCGGGAACTCGAGGGCCTCGAGGCGGCGCGCGGACGCGGCGAGTCCGTGGAACCACTGGGCCGCCTTGAGCCCGAAGCTGAACGGCAGGGAGTGCTGGGTGAGGCTGCGTCCCACGCAGAGCGTGTCCGCGTGCTGTTCCGCGAGGGCGGCCAGCGCCGCCATCGTGGCCTTCAGCTCGGTAAGCAGTCCGCGGACAGCGTCCCTGGCCAGCAGGATCAGGGCGGAATCGAGCACGTCCTGGCTGGTCAGCGAGGTGTGCACGGCCTTCGACGCACCGATCCCCGCCGAATCGAGGGCCATGACCTGCCGGCGGAGGTCCGCCAGCAGCGGGATCACCGGATTGGCGCCGCCCTGGGCGCGCACGGCAATGCCGGCGAGGTCGTAGCGGCCCACCTCGGCGGCCGCGGAGACCACCGCCGCGGACCCGGCGGGAGCCAGGGAGGCACCTTCCAGGACTGCGGCCCAGGCGGCCTCCACCCGGAGAATGGCGGCCAGCACGGCCCGGTCCCCGGTCAGCGACGCCACGAGGGGCGACGCCGACACGGGACTGAGCAGGCCCACGTCACCCTGCAGACCAACCTCACCCTGGCTGCCGGCGTCGCCATCATTGGCTCCGCTGGTTTCATAAGAGGTCACTTCGGGGCGCCCTCGAAGTCAAGGAACACGGTTTCGCCCTCGCCCTGGAGCCGGAGGTCCCAGGTCAGGCCGCCGTCGGGACCGCGGCGTGCGATCAGGGTCTTGCGGCGTTCCGGATCCAGCGAGGACAGCAGCGGATCGGCGGCCAGCGCGGCCTCGTCCTCCGGCAGGTAGATCCGGGTGAAGAGCCGGTTCATCAGGCCGCGGGCGAAGACCGCCACGGCGATGAACGGCGCCGCGCCGTCCTCGGTGGGGCCCGGGTTCACCGTGGTGAAGGTGAACACGCCGGTGTTGCCGACAGCACTGCGGCCGAAACCGGTAAAGGTGTAGCCGTCGCGGACCAGGGAACCGGTGCGCTGCGGGACCTGGCCCGCGGCGTCGGCCTGCCAGATCTCCAGGATCGCGTCCGGGATGGGGTGCCCCGCGCCGTCGTACACGGTGCCCTGCAGCCGGATGGAGCCCGGGGAGCCGGGGGCCAGCAGTTCGCGGTCCTTGGTGTAGGGAAGCGCGTAGCCGTAGAAGGGGCCCACGGTCTGGCCGGGGGTCGGGGTGAGTTTACTCAAGCTGGTCTTATTCATTGTCGTCTCCTGCTGCGCCCAATGCCTCGTTCTCGGTCCAGGTCCGCTTGGACCCGGTCAGGATGATGTCCCAGGTGTAGGCCAGGGCCCACTCGGGCCTGGTCTGCTCGTGGTCGTAGGTGGCGACGAGCCGGTCGCGGGCGTCCTGGTCCACGATCGACTGGTAGATCGGGTCCAGCGGGAAGAGCTGGTCGCCGGGGAAGTACATCTGGGTGACGATCCGCTGGGTGAACTCCTGGCCGAACAGGGAGAAGTGGATGTGGGCCGGGCGCCAGGCGTTGAGGTGGTTCTTCCACGGGTAGGCGCCGGGCTTGACGGTGGTGAAGCTGTAGGAACCGTCGGCGCCCGTGATGCAGCGGCCGACGCCGGTGAAATTGGGATCCAAAGGGGCGGGGTGCTGGTCCCGTTTGTGGATGTAGCGGCCGGCGGAGTTCGCCTGCCAGATTTCGACGAGCTGGCCGGCGACGGGGCGGCCGTCGCCGTCGAGGACCCGGCCGGAGACGACGATGCGTTCGCCCAGCGGTTCCCCGTTGTGGGCGATGGTGAGGTCCGCTTCCAGCGCGTGCACGTCCATGTGCCCGAATGCGGGAGAGTGCAGCTCGATGGTTTCCGGATCCGCGTGGTGCAGGTCCTTGGTGGGGTGCCGCAGGACGCTGCTGCGGTATGGGGCGTAGTCCAGCCGTGGCTGGATCTCGGCCGGGGCGCCGTTCCTGAGGGCCTGGGCGTAGGCATCGCCAAGGGCCTTCATCTCGGCGCTGAGGTCCGCCTGGGACTCTGCGGCTGCATCGAGGGGCGCGTACGTCTTCGGTGCGGCCTCCGTGGATTCGTCGGACACGTCCTCGGTGAGCGGATCCGCGTTGTAGGTCTCAAGGTTCACTTCTTCAGGCACAGCAGCCTCCTTTCGTTGGGGTGTTGGTGTTGCCGGGTCGGTCAGCGAGTCAGGGGGTGGCAGTCAGCTGGTGCAGGTGGTCGTACTGGACGGCGTGCCGCACCGGGGCGTTGGGCGCCCCGTAGCCGTCGTATGCACCGCGGCGCTCGACCATTTCAAAGAACACGCTGCCCACGGTGGCGGTATAGAAGTGCAGGAACTCGCCGTCGGCGTCGCGGTCATAGAGGAGGTTGAGCTCCCGGAGGGTCGCCAGGAAGGCCGGTTCCAGGCCGAACCGGGCGTCGAGGTCCTCGTAGTAGTTTTCCGGGATCCGGAGGAAATCAAGGCCACGCGCCTTGGCCGCCCGGGCAGTCGCGACGAGGTCATCCACCGCAAAGGCGATGTGTTCCGCACCGTCGCGCTGGATCAGCGGGGCCAGGTTCAGCACGAGGCGGACGCAGCGGTCGCGGGTGGCCATCACCTGGGACCGGACCAGGCCGGTGGGGCTGGCGACTTCCGCGTACGGCTGGGGTTCCAGGGCCAGGGCGCTGGTGTAAAAAAGCACGGCTTCGTCGAAGTGCTGCCAGGGCTGCGCGAGGTTGACGTGGTCGATCACGGCACCCGGCACCCGTGCCCGGCCAGCGGGCGGGGCGTCGGGTCCTTCGCCGAATTCCCGGGTCCACACGGCAGTGCCGTCGGGGCTGCCCTGGCACAGGAAGATCTCGGTGGAGTCCGGGGCGGCGAAGCCCTGGAAGATTTCCTCGTTGGCCTGGCTCTTGCGCGGCACGGCCGGGGCCTTGAGCTGCTGGGCCCGGGCCGCGGCAATCACGGGGGAATCGACGTCAAAGCCGAGGGCGGAAATTGCGGGGGCGGTGGCGGCACCGGAGGTGCGGGATTCCTGGGGGGATTCCTCGTTGATGATCACCCGGGCGTGGCCCATGGTCCACAACTGCACGTTCTTGGTCCGGTGGCGCCCGTTGAACGCGAAACCCAGCTGGCCGAGAAGGGTTTCCAGGCCCGCGGTGTCCGCGGCCCCGACCTCGGCGAAGTTGAAGCCGGCGGGCTCGGCCACCTGCGGAAGCGTGGCCAGCTCCATCGGGTACCGGCGGCGGCCTGTCGCGGCAGTGCCGGCACCTGCGGTGCCGGTTTCCGCGGCCGGATTCGCGTCCAGCCACTTGGCGCCCTGTTCCTCGAGCCAGATCAGCGACCGCATGGCGTCCACGGCGGTGCGTTCGACGTCGGATTGGCGGAAGACGTCGTTGAAAACCTCCAGCGATACCGGTCCGGTGTAGCCGGCCCGGACCACGTGGCCGAGGAACTTGGCGAGTTCAAACTGGCCTTCGCCCGGGAACACCCGGTAGTGCCGGCTCCAGGACAGCACGTCCATGGAGAGCTTGGGAGCATCGGCCACCTGGACGAAGAAGATCTTCTCCGGGGCAAAGGTCTCGATCGGGGCAGTGTCCCAGTCGCGGGAGAGGATGTGGAACGAGTCCAGGCAGGTGCCCAGGTTGGGGTGGTCCACCGCTGCGACCAGCCGGTGGGCGTGCTCGTAGTCGTTGACGTACTTCCCCCACGCCAGCGCCTCATAGGCCACTTTGACGCCATGGTCCTGGGCGAGGGCGGCGAGGGCGGCGAGCTGTTCGGACCGGAGACCGTCGTCGTCGATGCTGGCGGTGGCCACGTTGGAGCAGACCAGGATGGTGTCCATGCCGAGGCGGGACATCAGCCGGAACTTGGCGTCCGCGCGGCGGAGGTTGGCGGCGAGCAGGTCCGCGGACACGCTGTCGAAATCCCGGAACGGCTGGTACAGATCGAGGCTCAGGCCCAGGTCCGCTGCCATCTTCCGGACGTCCTCCGGGCTCAGCGGTGAGGTGACGAGGTCCTGTTCGAAGATTTCGATTCCGTCGAAGCCCGCGGCGGCACAGGCCTGCATCTTTTCCCGCAGGGTGCCGGAGAGGCAGACGGTGGCGATTCCGGTGCGCATCAGGCGGCCACCTCTTCGGCGGCAACGAGTTCCAGGAAGTGGGCCCGCATCCGGTCCGCGTCGGCCTCACGGCCGGTGAAGATCCGGAAGGCGTCGGCGGCCTGCCCCACGGCCATCCGGCCGCCGTCGAGCACGTCGCAGCCCTTGGCGCGGGCTTCACGGACAAGTTCGGTCTCGATCGGCCGGTACACAATGTCCGCGACCCAGTGCCGGGGGGTCACGAGGGACATGTCCAGCGGGACGCCGGGGTGGGCGGCCATGCCTACCGGGGTGCAGTGCACCAGGCCGTCGGCCAGCGGCATCAGGTGCGGGAGCTCCGCCGTCGTCCGCGCGGTGACCAGCTGGTCCGGGAAGAAGCCGGCAAGTTCAGCGGCGCGTGCGGCGCAGCGGGCGGGATCGGTGTCCACCAGGTCCAGTTCGCGGAGACCGGCGGTCAGCAGGGCGTAGGCGACTGCGGAGCCGGCACCGCCGGCCCCCAGCTGCACCACGCGGTTCAGCTTGGCTCCCGGCAGGCCGGAGGCGAGGGCGGCGGCGAAGCCGGAGAAGTCGGTGTTGTGGCCGATGAAGCGGCCATCCCGGATGGTCACCGTATTGACCGCGCCGAGCCGCCGGGCGTCGGGGGTGACCTCGTCCAGGTAATCCAGGACCAGCTGCTTGCACGGGTGGGTGATGTTCAGCCCGTTGAAGCCGAGGCGGTACGCGCCGGTCAGGAGTTCGCCGACGCTCTGGCCGGGAAGCCCCAGTTCCGTGAGGTCGATGGGGCGGTAGAGGTACCGGAGGCCCTGCACGTCGCCTTCGCGTTCGTGCATGGGGGGCGTGAGGGACGGCATAACGCCATCGCCTATCAGGCCCACGAGGAAGGACTCTGCTCGATTGCTCATCCGTATAGCTCCTTTGACAACGGCACTGGGCGGGCGGAGAGGCGCTGGGCGCCGGCCGCGGGCCGGGTGTTGGGAATTACATTACCGCAATTGTTCATATGTTGCACCATTGTTCTACTAGCGAACAATGAATGCCTTATCGGCTGGTTCACTGCTGGGGCAGCCGGGCGGAAAGCTCGGCTGCCGCCGACTGGAGCAGCGGAACCAGGGCCACGAGGGCCTCGACGCTCATCCTGAAGACCGGGACCGCGGTGGCCAGCGAGGCGAAGGCGTGGCCCTGGGAGTTGAACACCGGGACGGCGACGGCCCGCATGCCCAGCTCGTTCTCCTGGTCCATAACGGCGAAGCCGCGCTTGCGGACCAGTTCGATCTCGGCCCGGAAGGCTTCCCGGTCCGTGATGGAAAATTCGGTCAGCGGCTCCAGCTCCAGACCATCCACAAGCTGGGCGCGGGTGTCCTCGTCGGCGAAGGCGACGAGCGCCTTGCCGACGGAGGTGGTGTGCAGGGCGCCCAGATGTCCCGGGTCGCTCGTTACGCGGAATGTCTGGGGTCCGTCCACTTTGTTGACGGTGAGGTGGTGGTTTCCGTCGCGCACGGACAGGATGGTGGCCTCCCCCGTCTCGTCCGTGACCCGCCGCAGGATCGGCAGCGCGGTGGCAGCGAATCCGTGATGGTTGGATACGCGCTGCCCGAGCTGGAAGATGCGCAGGCCAAGGTGGTAGCGGCGCCCGTCCGGCTCGTAGTCCACGAAGCCGTCCCGGGTCAGGGATCCCAGCAGGCGGTAGGTTGTGCTGAACGGCAGCTCGGCCCGGCGGGACAGCTCGGCGGCACTCGCGCCCCGCGGCTCGTCGCCGAGCAGGACCAGCAGGCCCAGGGCCTTGCCGACCATGTCCGTCCGGGAATCCTCCTTGGATTCCCCCTTGGAGGGGGCTTTTGCGCCCTTGGCGGCAGGGACTGGAGGGGTGGCGGCGACGGCGACCACGTCTGTGTCTTGATTCACACTCATGACTCCATGCTCTCACATGGTGAGAGCTATTTCTAGATGGTGATTATTTTTGTTGACAAGTGACCGCCCTCACAGTCATGATTGCTACATCGCACAAGTAGCTCCCACCATGTGGCTACTCGTCCGGGTCTTTCCACGAACCTTCTGCTGCCGCACACTTAAAGCCAGCGGCGGCCGAGACCTTCCTGATCCATCCGCGACAATGTCGTCACACAAAGGAACACCATGAGCCAGACACTCCCGTCTACGACTCCGGGCACTGACGCACCGGCCGGGACGCCGAAGAAGGCAGCCCTCGCCAGTTTCCTGGGCAGCGCCGTCGAGTACTACGACTTCTTTATTTTCGGATCCGCCGCCGCGCTGATCTTCCCCACGGTCTTCTTCCCCGACGCCGGCGCCAATGCGGCGATCATGTCCTTCGCGACCTTCGGCTTCGCCTACGTCGCCCGGCCGGTCGGCGCGGTCATCCTGGGCCACTTCGGTGACCGGGTGGGCCGCCGCAAGGTCCTGATGTTCACCCTCCTGCTCATGGGCGCCTCGACGTTCGCGATCGGCTGCCTGCCGGACTTCAACACCATCGGCTGGTGGGCCCCGGCCCTGCTGGTGCTGGCACGGCTCTGCCAGGGCCTCTCCGCCGCCGGCGAGCAGGCCGGCGCCTCGTCCATGACACTGGAACACGCCCCGGACAACCGCCGCGCGTTCTTCACCTCCTGGACGCTCACCGGCACCCAGGGCGGCCAGATCCTCGCGGCCCTCGTCTTCATCCCCGTCCTGGCCCTGCCGGACGAGATCAAGTACGGCATCGGCTGGCGCATCCCGTTCTGGCTCAGCGCCGTTGTGGTGATCGTTGCGTTCTTCATCCGCCGCACCCTGCACGAACCGCCGGCGTTCGAGGAAGCCCAGAAGAACGCCCAGATCTCCAAGCTCCCCGTCGCGGACCTGCTCAAGCACCACTGGCGCGATGTGCTCCGCGTCGTCGCCTGCGCCTTCATCGCCGCCGTCTCCACCGTGTTCGGCACGCTGGCCATCGCCTACGCCAAGAACGTCGCCGGCGTGGACGGCACCACCACCCTCTGGCTCGTCGTCGGCGCGAACTTCCTGGCCCTCGGCACCCAGCCGCTCTTCGGCATGCTCGCGGACCGGATCGGCCGCAAGCCTGTCTTTATCTACGGCGCCGTCGCCAGCGCCATCCTGACGCCGGTGTTCCTGCTCAGCCTCGAGTCCGGCAGTGTCCCGCTGATGTTCCTGGCCGCCATCGGTTTCTTCTCCTTCGGCTACGCGGCCGCCAACTCCGTCTGGCCCTCCTTCTACGCCGAAATGTTCAGCACCAAGGTCCGATTCTCCGGCCTGGCCATCGGCACCCAGCTCGGCTTCCTGATGGCAGGCTTCGCCCCGGCGATCGTCGCAGCCATGGGAGGCACCAAGCCCGGCGGCTGGGTCCAGATCAGCATCTTCACCGCCGTCATCTGCCTGATCTCGGCCGTCTCGGCCATGACCGCCAAGGAATCCTTCAAGATTCCCACCAAGCAGCTCGGGCTGAAGTAACCCGGCCGCAGCGCTCCTGCCCGGTTGCCGCGGGCCGCATCACCGAAAAGCCCGGCGTGTTCACGCGACACGCCGGGCTTTTGGCGTGTCCCGTCTTTTTGCGTGTCCCGCGCCTCCCGGAAAAGCAACCGGGCAGGAGCGCCGGAGTCAGGCCTTGCCGGCGCCCAGCACCGCGCCCAGATCGTACTTGACCGGTTCCTCGAGCTGCCCGTAGGTGCACGAACGCGGGTCCCGGTCCGGGCGCCAGCGGACAAACTGCGTCGTGTGGCGGAACCGTTCGCCTTCCATGTGGTCGTATTTCACTTCCACCACACGCTCCGGCCGGAGCGGGGTGAAGGAGAGGTCCTTGCCCCCGCTCCACCGGCTGCCTTGGGCATTGCGCGGCGTCCGGGTCCCTTCCTCCTGCCGGGCCCAGTCCCAGGGGTGGTCCTCGAAACTGGTCACGAGCGGCTGGAGTTCCTCGAAGAGTTCCTTGCGGCGCTGCAGCGGGAAGGCCCCCACCACACCCACGTTGGCGAGTTCGCCGCCGTCGTCATAGAGGCCCAGCAGCAGTGAACCGATCCGGTCCGGACCGGAAGTGTGCACGCGGTACCCCGCGAGGACGCAGTCGGCGGTGCGTTCGTGCTTAACCTTGAACATGGAGCGCTTGTCGGGCAGGTACGGCCCGTCCAGCGGCTTGGCCACGATCCCGTCGAGGCCGGCCCCCTCGAACTGGTGGAACCATTTCTCGGCCGTTCCCCTGTCCCGGGTCGCGGCGGTGAGGTGGATCGGCGCAGCACTCCCGGCGAGCACGCGTTCCAACTCCCCGCGCCGCTCGGCGAAGGGCCGCCCGGTGAGGTCCTCGTCGTCGAGGGCCAGCAGATCGAATGCGACAAACCTGGCCGGGGTCTGTTCGGCCAAGAGCCGGACCCTGCTCGCCGCGGGATGGATCCGCTGCTGCAGCGCATCAAAGTCGAGACGGTCGCCCGAGGCGCCGACCAGGATGATCTCGCCGTCGAGCACGCACCGCGGCGGGAGGTTGGCCTTCATCGCCTCGACGAGTTCAGGGAAGTAGCGGGTCAGGGGTTTGCCGTTGCGGCTGCCGATCTCCACGTCCCCGCCGTCGCGGAAGATGATGGACCGGAACCCGTCCCACTTCGGCTCGAACATCACCTCGCCCTCGGGCAGGCCTTTGACGGGCTTCGCCAGCATGGGCGCGATCGGGGGCATCAGCGGCAGTCGCATAGGCCCCATTCTGGTCCCCCGTCGCGCCGCCCGCCAGAGGGCGGGCAGCGGATGGCGCGCAGGGCTTTCCTCGACAACCGGCTGACCCGACGGTAGACATGGACGATGGCTACCCTCGGTTTCCACGCGTCGCACGAACAGATCAGTCCCGGCCGGCTGCTGAAGGACGTCCAGCTGGCGGAGCAGGCGGGCTTCGACGCCGCGATGTGCTCGGACCACATCGAGCCATGGTCCGCCCGGCAGGGTCATTCCGGCTTCGCCTGGTCCTGGCTGGGGGCCGCGCTTGCCACCACCAGGCTACGCTTCGGCGTCGTGACGGCGCCTGGCCAGCGCTACCACCCGGCCATCATCGCGCACGCTTCGGCCACGCTGGCGGACATGTTTCCCGGCCGGTTCTGGCTGGCGCCGGGCAGCGGCGAGTACATGAACGAACACGTCACCGGGGACGCCTGGCCGGACAAAGCGACCCGGCAGCAGCGCCTCGAGGAATCCGTGCAGATCATCCGCGAACTCCACGACGGCAAGGAGGTGACCCGGGACGGCCTGGTCACCGTCCAGCAGGCAAGGATCTGGGATGTGCCGGAGATCAAGCCGCCACTGATCGCACCGGCAGTCAGCGTGGAAACAGCGCGCCGCGGGGCTGTATGGGCGGACGGGCTGGTCACGGTGAACCAGCCCCATGCCAAACTGAGGGACATGCTCGCCGCCTACCGCGATGCCGGCGGCAGGGGCCAGGCCGTGCTGCAGGTCCACGTGTCCTGGGCGCCGACGGAGCAGGAAGCCGTCGCGGTTGCCATGGACCAGTGGCGCGGCAACGTCTTTGCCCCGCCCATCCCCTGGGACCTCCCGACGGCGGCACACTTCGACGGCGTCAGCGCCGACGTCGGCGAGGAACAGGTCCGGAACGTCGTGAACATCTCTGCGGACACCGGACAGCACGCGCAGTGGCTGGCCGAATACATCGACCTCGGCTTCGACGAGCTGTACCTGCACTATGTCGGGCAGGAGCAGGCGCCGTTCATCCAGGCCTTCGCCGACCGCGTCCTGCCGCAGCTCCGCGGGTCAGGGCACCCGCGGCAGGACCGGGAGGTGCTGCCGTGAGAATCGCCGAGACCTCGGACCTCTGGTGGAAGAATGCCGTCATCTACTGCCTTGACCCGGAGACATTCTTCGACGACGACGGCGACGGCACCGGGGACTTCGGCGGCCTGATCCAGCGTGTGGACTACCTGGCCGCCCTGGGCGTGACCTGCATCTGGCTGATGCCGTTCTACCCCACCCCGGACCGGGACGACGGCTACGACGTCACGGACCTGTACGGCGTGGACCGGCGGCTGGGGAACCTGGGCGACGTCGTGGAGTTCATCCGGACCGCCAAGGACCGGGGGATGCGCGTGATCGCGGACTTCGTCCTCAACCACACCTCGGACAAGCACCCCTGGTTCGTGGAGTCCCGCAAGTCGGTGGACAACCCTTTTCGCGACTACTACGTCTGGCGCAAGGACACACCCCCGGACACCTCAGAGCAGGTGGTGTTCCCCGGTGAGGAGACGTCCATCTGGACCCAGGACAAGGCAACCGGCGAGTGGTACCTGCACATGTTCGCGAAGCACCAGCCGGACCTGAACGTCGCGAACCCGTTGGTGCGGGACGAGATCGCGAAGTCCATGGGCTTCTGGCTGCAGCTGGGACTGGACGGCTTCCGGCTCGACGCCGTCCCGTTCTTCCTGGAGCTGCAGGGCACGTCCAAGGAAGACGCGGCAAAGGTCGATCCGCACGACTACCTCAGCGCACTCCGCAGCTTCCTAAACCGGCGCAACGGCAGCGGCCTGCTGCTGGGCGAGGTCAACGTCCCGTACAAGGACCAGCTGAAGTACTTCGGCGGGGCGGAGGGGAACGAGCTGAACATGCAGTTCGACTTCCTGTCCATGCAGAACCTGTATTTATCCCTCGCCCGCGAAGACGCCCGGCCGCTGGCCAAGTCGCTCTCCTCCCGCCCCAAGATCCACCCGGACAACCAGTGGGCCATGTTTGTCCGCAACCACGACGAGCTGACCCTGGACAAACTCAGCGACACCGAACGCGAGGAAGTTTTTGCCGCGTTCGGATCGGACGAGGACATGCAAATGTACGGCCGCGGCCTGCGCCGCCGGCTGCCCACCATGCTCAACGGCGATCCCGCCCGGATCCGGATGGTTTACTCGCTGATGTTCGCGCTGCCCGGCACCCCGGTGCTGTTCTATGGCGAGGAGATCGGCATGGGCGAGGACCTTTCGGCGAAGGGGCGCTCGGCGGTGCGGTCCCCCATGCAGTGGAATGACAGCGAAAACGGCGGCTTTTCCACGGCCCCGGCGAAGGACCTGGTGGCACAGGTCGTGGACGGCTACTTCGGGCCGAAGAACGTCAACGCGGCGGCGGCGAAGAGGGATCCGGAGTCGCTGTGGAACTTCATGGCCACCCTGATCCAGCGCTACCGGGAGAGCCCTGAACTGGGATGGGGCGACTTCGAACTCATCAAGCACTCCGCCGCTAAAGTGCTCCTGCACAGCTGTACCTGGGCCGGCTCCACGGTGGTCCTGGCCCACAATTTCGGGGCGGAACCAGCCTCGGTGGCCGCGAGCCTGGCCGCGGCCGGGGATCCGAAGGCCGGGTTCGAGGGCGCTTACCTGCGGGACCTGCTGGACGGCGGTGATGTTGAACTGGCGGACGACGGCGGTTTCGAGCTGGAGCTGGGCCGCTACGGCTACCGCTGGTTCCGCGTCCAGCGCCCGGGGGAACGCCACATTCCCTGAGTCCCCCAGCCGGGACGTAAGAGTGGCGAATACCGGGGCGGCCTTGCCAGGGGCCGACGCCGGTAACGGCCGCGGCGCCGAACGCTTACCCAGCCCTTACCGGGCCGAAACGCGGCGGCAACATTGGCGCAGGACACTGGAAGTGCCGGCAAGAGCAGGCACCACTCTCCCGTCCAGGAGGCCCCGCCATGTTGAAGGAAGCCAAAGCCCATGTAATCCGTATCCGCGCCCTGGATCAGCTGCACCGCGGCGACGAGATCGAGGCGCGGCTGAAGGTCGGCCCGAACTACGACGACGTCGTGATCCGCCGCGGCAGCGTCCAGGAAACCGCGCCCGGGATCGGCGTCGTATGGATCATGGACCGGCAGTCCGGCACCCGGAAAGCCATCAACACGGACGAATGCAGCCTCTGGCGGGTCGCCTGAGGCTGCTAGCCTCCCGCGACGGACTGGATGATCAGGACCTCCCCGCCGGGTAGAACCTCGGTGGCCAGACCCTGCAGCCGGCGGATCTCATTCCCGTTGACGTATATATTCACGTAGCGGCGGACCGCCCCGGTTTCATCCCGCAACCGCCTCGACAACGCCGGGTACTCCCCGGCCACCGAGTCCAGCACCCCCTCCACCGTCACCGCCGTTTCTGCGGGCGCAGTCAGGAAGGACTGCCCGCCGGCGAGCGGCTGGAGCACGCTGGGCAACACCACACTGACCCCGGCCACGGGGCCTCAGACATTCACGGTGACGCCGGGCGCCGTCGAAGCGGGCACAAGGGCCGCGGACACGGCCGAGGCCCGCACACACAAGACGTCCGGCAGGTGCGAGGCCACCTCGGTGAAGTGTTCGCCCTCGTCGGCGCTGGCGTAGACGCTGCCGCCGCGGGTGCCGAAGTACACGCCGGCCGGCTCTGCCGCGTCGACGCAGGCGGCGTCCCGGAGCACGGAGTTGAATTCGGACTCGGGCAGTCCGTCGTCCAGGCGCTTCCAGCTCGCGCCGGCGTCGTCGGTCCGGTGGACGGCCAACTTACCCTCCGGCGGGATCCTCTCGCCGTCGGCCTTGAGCGGGATCACCCAGGCGGTGCCGGCCCGGCGGGGATGCGTGAGCATAACGAAGCCGAAGTCCGCCGGCAGGCCTTCCGCGATCGATTCCCAGTTCTCGGCGTCGTCGTCACTGCGGTAGACGCCGTGGTGGTTCTGCGCGTACAGGCGGCCGTCGACGGCGGCATCGGCCGCGATCTTGTGCACGCACTGGCCGAATTCCGGGTTGGGGTCGGGCATGAAGTAGGCCGAGATTCCCTTGTTCCGCGGCTCCCAGGAGCTGCCGCCGTCGCGCGAGCGGTAGACGCCGCCGGTGCTCATGGCAACGTGGACTTTCTCCCCGGTGTGGTCGAGAACGATCGAGTGCGCCGCGGCGCCGCCGTAGCCGGCCCCCCATTCACCGCGGTGGGGATGGTCCCAGAGGCCGCGGTTGAGCTCGAAGTGTTCGCCGCCGTCGGTGGATTTCCAGACCGAGATCGGCTCGCAGCCGGCCCAGACGACGCCCGGGCGGGACTCGGCGTCGGGGTGGATCTGCCAGACGCGCTCCAGGGCGGCGTCGGTGCCCTCCGGAAAACGGATGGCGCCTTCTTCGGGCTCGCTCCACGTTTCGCCCAAATCATCGGAGTGGAAGACGGTGGGGCCCCAGTGCTCGGAACGGACGCCGACCAGGATCCGGGTCCGGCCGTCCCGCGTGTCGATGCCGATGCTGGGGACTTCGCTCATCAGGAAATGCGGGCCGGAAAGGGACCAGTCTTTGCGGTCCGGGCTCGTCGCCAGCCAGAGACCTTTCTTGGTGCCGATCGCCAGGACATAACTCTCTGCGGTAGCCATGCCCCCCATGCAACCACCCCGGGGAGATCGCCGCAATGGTTCCTTCCGCTGATTTGGTGCCTGAAAGAGTGTCAGTCCACGAATTCGGACTGCGTCTCGATGAAGTCCCAGTCGGCACCGGTCAGCACACCGGCAACGTCATCCGGGTGGGGGCCACCGGCTCCGGCGATGCCCTGCAGCACTGGCAGCGGCAACTCGGCGGCGCGCAGGTTTTCCCGTAACCACTCCTTGCTCGCCAGATCCAGATCCAGCCACCACATGAAGATTTCCACGGCGGTCACCCTTTCGTCGGTTCTTCAACGTTAGGCCCCGCACTGGAGGTGTTCAAGAGCCGCCCGGCTCTGGCGCTACAGGTCCGCGAGCAGGCCCGCGGTCCGCTCGAGTGCGCCGGGCACGAGCGAGTAGTAGGCCCAGGTGCCGCGCTTTTCGCGGTGCAGCAGGCCGGCCTCGACGAGGATCTTGAGGTGATGGGAAACTGTGGGCTGCCCGAGGTCCAGCGGCTCGGTGAGGTCGCAGACGCAGGCCTCGCCTCCGTCGGACGACTTGACGATGGACAACAGCCGCAGCCGGTTCGGGTCGGCGAGGGCCTTGAACAGCTGGGCTTTGTCCTGGGCCTCTTCCGCGCCCAGCACGGGCAGGCCGGATGGGGTGCAGCAAGCATCCGCCGCCGCCGACTCAACAATCTGGAGTGCTGTCATACAGCCATTATGCCTCAATATTGACGGGCGTCGATATGCACCCGCGGCGCCCGCCGGCCGCCTGGGCGGTGCACGCGGCGAACTGGGGCCGGGGAGTAAGCCCCTGTTCAGGCCGGGGAGACGGGAACACAATTGAGTATGTCCGCCGAGAGCAGTGTTACGCCGCCCCTCGTGGCCGGCGTGCTGCCAGGACAAAGCCCCGAGGTGCTGCAGGCTGCCGGCGCGCTGGCGAAGGCCCTCGCCGCCCGGCTGGTCTGCGCCTACGTGGATGAGGCGAGCTATCTGGTGGAGTGGGATCCGGCGCGGTCCGCGCACCGGCTGTCCCTCCATCCCGAGACCGACAACGCTGAAATCCGCGCCGTGACCCAGGAGCTGCGGAGCAGTATCGCCTCGTCCTGCAGTCCCCTTGGTATCGACTGGACCCTCCAGTTGCTGGCCGGAGACCCAGCCCGGGCGCTGGGCAGGCTGGCCGGCGAGGTCGGTGCCGCGATGATCATCGTGGGCACGCCCGAGCCTGGCCTGGGCCACCGCATTTCCGCTGCCCTCAACGGTTCGGTGGCGGCGTGGCTGAGCCACCACCAGGACCGTCCGATCCTGATCGTTCCGGTACGACCGCCAGTCCACCACCGGACAAAACATGGTTCCTGACAGGGCAGCGGGCGGGAGGGCACCGTGACCGCGCCGCCCGAGCCGCTTGACCGGGCCGCCGTCGTTGCCGGATACCGGCGCAATTGCGCAGAGCTCGAGGCGGTCCTGGCGGCCGCCCCATCCGAAGCGCTGCGCCGCCGCAGTTCAGGCACCCGCTGGAGCAACGAGGAGCTCCTTTACCACATGGTGTTCGGCTACATCGTGGTGCTGGCCCTGCTTCCGCTGGTGCGGCTCTTCGGGCGACTGCCGGTATCGGTCAACCGCGGTTTCGCGCGACTTCTCAATGCCGGTACGGCGCCGTTCGACGTCGTCAACTACTGGGGGTCCAGAGGCGGGGCCCTGATATTCAACCGACGGCGGATGGCAGCCAAGCTGCGCCGGCTGACCTCCGCGCTGGAACGGAAGCTGCACCGGGAGACGGACTCCGGGCTGGGCCGGCGGATGTACTTCCCGACCCGCTGGGACCCGTTCTTCAAGGAGACCATGACGCTGGCGGACGTCTACTCCTACCCCGTGGCACACTTCGATTTCCATGCGGCCCAGCTGTCCCTCGACAGGCCACCGGGCGCCACGCCAGGGCCCAGAAAGTAAAGCGAAAGTAGTTATTCGAGGTGCTGGCTTTCCCTGGCTACTGCCAAGTAAGCTTGAATCCGTAGGCCAGAGATCGACCGCCTGCCCAAAGTCCGCTCCGGAGTGCGTATCCCCCAATAACGCACTCCGGAGCTTTTTTGTGCCCCGACTTTCACCCGCGGCGCCCTGCCGCAAATACCCCCGCAGGGTACTTGCGGCATACCCCCATGGGGTATATGTTGTGCTTATGAACGAGCCTGAAGTCCCGGTCCCCGTGATGGAATCCGCCGACGCCGGACCGCACCAGCAGCACGGCTACTCCCCGCACAAGGAGGCCTACCTCCTCCGCCTCAAACGGATCGAGGGCCAGGTGCGGGGCATCGCCCGGATGGTTGACGAGGACAAATACTGCATCGATATCCTCACCCAGGTCGCCGCCGTAACCAAGGCCCTGCACGCCGTCAGCCTAGGACTGGTGGAGGAGCACATCGGCCACTGCGTCGTCGGGGCGGCTTCCGAACCGGACCCGGCACTGCGGGCTGAAGCCATCGATTTCAAGGTCAAGGAGGCCACCGATGCCATCGGGCGCCTGCTGCGGTAGCGGCAACACCACTCACCACACCATCGGGCTGATGAACCAGCCGTCCACTCACCAGGAGCAAGCCATGAGCACCGTTTCCACTACCGTCAACGTTTCCGGCATGACCTGCGGCCACTGTGTGTCCTCCGTCAGCGAAGAACTCGAGACCCTCGCCGGAGTCGAGAAGGTCGACGTCGACCTCAACTCCGGCGGCATTTCCACGGTCACCATCACCTCGACCGACCCCCTGTCCACCTCCGAGATCGGCGAAGCCGTGGCCGAGGCGGGCTACCTGGTCGTGGCCAACGAGGCCTGAGCACCGCCGGCCGGACCACCACCGCGCAACGGACGGGCGCGCAGCACCAGAACAGACAGGAACACCGTGAGTACAGAGCAACTGCTGGACCAGCCCGGAACCCGGGTAATTGAGCTCGACATCGACGGCATGACCTGCGCCTCCTGCGTCAGCCGCGTCGAACGCAAGCTCGGAAAGCTCGACGGCGTCACGGCCACGGTCAACCTGCCTCTGGAATCGGCCCGCGTCACAGTCCCCGCAGCCATCACGGACACCCAAATCACCGCCACAGTAGCGGCAGCCGGCTACAAAGCCACAGTGCGCGCCCCCAGGTATCCAGCCACAGTGAGTGAACACGCCGACGACGAAGGCCACAGGGGCGCCGCTCTGCGAGGAACAACCGAGCAAGCGGAGCATGTGGCCGATGGCGCCGCGCCCGGCGAGGTTGACAACAGCGGCGCCGCCGGGGGCATGCGGAAGCGTGCGTCTAAGCGAGGAACGAGCGAGCACGCGGAGCATGTGGCCGGTGGCGTCGCGCAAGGTGAACACCCCGAAGACCACCCGGCGTCGGCCGCAGCAGCCAGGCTCCGCCCGCGCCTGATCGTCGCGGCCATCCTCACCATCCCGGTGTTCCTGATTTCGATGTTCCCGGCCTTCCAGTTCGCCGGCTGGGGCTGGGTGGCAGGACTTCTGGCCCTGCCCGTGGTCACGTGGGCGGCGTGGCCGTTCCACCGGGCCGCGGCCATCAACGCCCGGCACTTCGCCTCCACAATGGACACGCTGGTCTCCATCGGCGTGACTGCGGCCTACACCTTCTCGGCGTGGCAGCTTTTGGTGGACCCGGGGATGACGGACCACCCGGGTATGGAGGGGATGGACTCCGGCGGGCTCTACTTCGAGGTTGCCGCGGTTGTCACCACCTTCCTGCTGCTGGGCCGGTACCTGGAGGCCAACGCCAAGCAGAAGGCCGGAGACGCCCTCAAGGCTTTGCTGAACCTGGGCGCCAAGGATGCCACGGTTATTAGGGACGGCCGGGAACAGCAGCTGCCGGCCGATCAGCTGGCCGTGGGTGACGTCATCGTGGTCCGCCCCGGCGAGAAAATCGCGACCGACGGCGTCGTCGTCGAAGGGTCCTCCGCCGTCGACGCCTCGCTGGTCACCGGCGAATCCGTGCCGGTGGAAGTCGGCCCGGACAGTCCGGTCACGGGCGCCACCATCAACACTTCCGGCCGGCTGCTGGTCCGGGCCACACGCGTCGGCGCCGAAACGACCCTGGCGCAGATGGGCCGCCTGGTCTCCCAGGCGCAGACCGGCAAGGCGCCCATTGCCCGCCTCGCGGACCGGATCAGCTCGGTGTTCGTCCCCGTGGTCCTGGCCATCGCCGTGCTGACCTTCGGCGCCTGGCTGCTGGCGGCCGGACCGGCGATCAGCGACGCCGGACTTCGTGCCGCCTTCACGGCCGCCGTCGCCGTGCTGGTCATCGCCTGCCCCTGCGCCCTGGGCCTGGCCACCCCGGTCGGGCTGCTCACCGGAACCGGCCGGGGGGCGCAGCTGGGCATCCTCATCAAGGGCCCGCAGGTCCTCGAGGACACGCGGACCGTTGACACCATCCTGCTGGACAAAACCGGAACCGTGACCACCGGCCACCTGGCCGTCAGTGGCACCGCAGCGTTCGAAACACTCACCCCGGCGGAGATTCTGCGGCTGGCCGGAGCGGTCGAAGACGCCTCAGAGCACCCGATCGCCCGCGCCGTGGCCGCTGCCGCCCTTTCGGCGGAACGCGAATTCGGCAACGGATTCGGCAACTCGGGAGACCGCGCCGGGGCGCTGCCCGCCGTCGTCGACTTCCGCTCCGCGCCCGGCGGCGGAGTCCAGGGAACCGTCGAGGGCCGGCTCGTCACGGCCGGCCGGACGGGCTGGCTGCAGGAGAACGGCATCGCCCCCACTCCCGCGCAGCTGGACGCCTTCAGCCAGGCCGAAGGCTCCGGGGCCACCGCCGTCTGGCTCGCCGTGGATGGAGAGCCGGCCGGTATCATCAGCCTGCGCGACACCGTCAAGCCGGGCTCGGCTGCCGCCATCTCGCGGCTCCGCGGCCTCGGGCTCCGGCCGATCCTCCTGACCGGGGACAACGCCGCGGTGGCCGCGCAGGTGGCCGCCGCCGTCGGCATCGCTCCGGAGGACGTATTCGCCGGGGTACTGCCGGAGGGCAAGGTCGAGGCCGTGCGGAGGCTGCAGGCCGCCGGCGCCACTGTCGCCATGGCGGGCGACGGCGTGAACGACGCCGCGGCGCTGGCGCAGGCAGACCTCGGCATCGCGATGGGCTCCGGCACCGATGTGGCGATCGAGGCGGCCGACCTGACGGTCATGGGCAACGATCTCGGCCAGGTCGCGCTGGCGATCGAGTTGTCCCGCCGGACCCTGGCGACCATCAAGACGAACCTCTTCTGGGCCTTCTTCTACAACGCGGTCGGGATCCCGGTGGCGGCCCTGGGTCTGCTCAACCCGATGATCGCCGGAGCGGCGATGGCCGCCAGCTCCGTGCTGGTGGTGGCCAACTCGTTGCGGCTGCGCAGCTTCGGCAAGTAGGCGTCCCTTCGCGGGACGCCCTCAGGCCGCGCCGAAGCGGACAGCAGCCCTGGCTTTCGCCTTGGCAGCTTCCTCCCCGCGGTCCTTGGCCGGGGCATGGGTCACCAGCGCGTCGAGCAGATGCTCGGTGGCGTGGGCGATCTCCTGCACGGCGCGGTTGAAGGCCTCTTCGTTGGCCTTGGAGGGCTTGGTGCTGCCACTGATTTTGCGCACGTATTGCAGCGCCGCGGCTTGCACCTCGGCGGACGTGGCGTGGGGTTCAAAATTGTGGAGGGTCCGGATGTTTCGGCACATATCTCCATGCTAGGTGTCCTTGCGCCCGGGATCGAGGGCATGGGGAGGGCTGCCCATCGACACTTTTTCGGCGGGCAGGATAGTTTGGGGTCACTGGATCTTCCGGAGCAGCCGGGATCCGAGGGGGACGCCGGCAGGGTCCGCGTCCGTTTTCTATCACTTGAGGAGAATTTCGAATGGCTATTTGGGGTGCAGACATTGCTCAGCTCAAGACTCTTGGGACGAAGCTGCAGGCCGGTTCGTCCGAGATCGACAAGCAGAAGTCGCTGCTGACCAAGGTGCTCGAGGGCACCGACTGGAAGGGCCCGGACGCCGACAAGTTCCGCAGCGAGTGGAACGGCCAGCACGTTGCCGCCCTGGCCAAGGTTTCCCAGGCGCTGCAGGAGGCCGGCAAGCAGGCCAGCCGCAACGCCACCGAGCAGGAAAGCGCTTCACGCTAGGCAACAAACACTCAACCGGCCCGGACGCAGCGGCGTCCGGGCCGGTTTGCGTCAGACCGCTTACGGCACGGGTTCGACGTCGTTCGCATGGTCGAGCGCTGCCGGCACCGCCGCACCACCGGCGCCGGACGGTGTCCGGAGCTCGTCCAGCCGGACCAGCACGACGCCGCCGACAATCAGCAGCCCGCCCAGGAGCTGGATGGGACCGGGCAGTTCACCCAGCAACAGCCACGCCCAGATGACGGCGAACAGCACTTCGGTCAGCGACACGAAGGACGCCACCTTGGAACCGAGCGCCCGCGCCGCCACAATTCCGGAGACGTAGGCCAGCACCGTGGCCAGCACGATGAGACCGCCCAAAGCCACCCACCAGGGGGTGACCCAGGGGCCCAGGCGGGTGTCGGAGGTGCTGAAGGCCATCGGCAGGAGCCCGGTCGCGGCGGCGAGCCACATGCTGACGGCACCGACCATGAGCCCGCCGGAGGCAAGGACAATCGGCGGGAGGGTGTCGTTCTCCTTGGCGGTGATGAAGAAGTAGATGGCCAGGCAGACGGCGGCCGCGATCCCCCACAACACGCCGATGACGTCGACCTTGACGGCTCCTGCAAGGTCCAGGACCAAGACCAACCCGCCCAGTGACAGCAGGGTTCCGGCGATGGTCAGGGGCCGCGGACGCCTGCGGCTGGCGGCCCAGAGCCACAGCACAATGATCACGGGGGCAAGGTATTCCAGCAGCAGGGCAACCCCTACCGACAGCCGGGACACCGCGTTGAAATAGAACAGCTGGCAGGCGGCGACGCCGATGAATCCGAAGAGCATGATCGTCAGCCAGTTGTCTCTGAGCTGATGCCAGCGTCCGCGCAGCGCCACAATGGCGGGAACGGCAAGGATGAGCGCGGCCCCTGTGAGGCGGGCGGTGACGGCCGCGCCGGGGGTCCAGCCGGTCTCCAGCAGCGCCTTGGCAAAGGAGCCGGAGAGGCCAAAAACCGCCGAGGAAAACAAGGCAACCCCAAGGCCTGAAGCCAGGAAGCCCGTTGCCGCGCCGGGCTTTCCGGCGTCGGGTTTCCCGGCGGACTGCGTTCCGGAATCCATCGTGGCCGGTGCTTCGGCGGTACGGCGTGCGGCAGACACGGGCTGCCTCCTGTCAGGAGTAAAGTAGGGTTATGCTCATGACAGTACGCCAGGCTAACGTAAGGAGTCAAGATGCTTTTTGCCCCTGACACAGAAGTTGCCCTGCGTTCCGTGGTGAACCTGATAAACACCGCGGCCAATGGGGATGAACAACTCGCCACCACCCAGGACCTGGACCGGTTCCTGGCGGCCGAGGAATTCACCGGCCCACGAACCCGGGACGCGGCCGAGTTGGCCGGCGTGCACCGCCTCCGCGGGGAGCTTGCCGCCCTCTGGCTCGCGGACGAATCCGCCGCGGTGGACACCCTGAACCGGCTGCTGCGGGAGGCGCAGGCACTCCCCCAACTGGTCAAGCACGATCAATGGGACTGGCACCTGCACGCCACCACACCGGAGGCGCCGCTGGCGGACCGGATGGGCACGGAGGCCGCGATGGCCCTGGTGGACGTCATCCGCGGCAAAGAGATGGACCGCATGCTGGTGTGCGCCGCCGAAGACTGCGACGCCGTCGTGCTGGACCTCAGCCGGAACCGCTCCAAGCGCTACTGCGATACCGGAAACTGCGCGAACCGCGCCCACGTGGCAGCGTATCGGGCACGGAAAGCGGCGACCTGAGCCCGCACCTCACGGACGGGTCCGGGCGCGGAGACGGGACGACGGCGCGCCGCACTTCCTAGCGGGAGTCGCCGCCGGAGGTGTCACGGGGAGCGTTCTCGGGGCCGGCGCCCGGGGCGTCGGCTTCCGCCCGGGACTGGGCCGGATGGCCGCCGTGGCCGGAGTTCCTGGAACTCAGGTTGACGCCGGATCCCTTGCCGAGATATTCGGCATTGGGCTTGTGGCCCATCGAAAGCATCGCCAGCACCACCAGGATCACGATGAAGGCGATGCCTGCGGCAATGAACGCGAGGTCAAAGCGGGGCGCCTTCGCGGTGCCGCCGGAGGCGAAGATCAGCGTGGCAATGAAAGCCAGCACAGCCCAAAAAGCGGAGAACATGAGCGGCCCCTTGACCGATGTCCGCATCTTGCGCGGTTCTCCAGATTTCTGCTGTGCCAAGATGCTTTCCTCCTGCAGCCGACGCCGCCAGGCGTGGCAGTTGTGATGCCGCAATCGTTCTACGCAAGGTAGAACCTGTCCCTACTAGTTTACGGCCTCCGCGGAATCGGCCCGTGCATCGTGCCGAAGGGTCAGGCCGGCCAGCACCCAGAGCACTCCACTGATGATGGCGCCGCCGCCGGCGACCCCGAGGAGGGCGTGCGGACCGAGGTCGATGAAGAACGGCAGCAGGCCCGCCGTGCCCAGCGCGACGGCGCCGGAGGCCATCCAGTCCCGCGCGAGCACGGACCGGCCGCGGTGGGTGATGCCGAGATAGAGCTCTGCAGCGCCGGCAAGGCCAAGGCCCAGGGCCGCAAGCAGTCCGAAAACGAGGTTTCCTGGGATGAGCGCGACCGCGGCGCCAGTCCCTGCCAGGACGGCACCTGCGGCGGCAAGCATCTTGCTTGGTGCGGACCCGGCCCTAAGGCCCGCCCTGTTCACGGTCCAGAGCAGCACCACGCCGGTGGCCAGCAGGTAGAGGCCCCCGGCCCACCCCATGGCCTCCGGTGACGGCGACGCCCAGAACACGGTCACTGCACCGAAGACGAGCGCTATGGCGGCCCGGACCAGCACAGGTTTCCAAAGGTCCGCCGCGGCGGGAAGGGCGGCGGATGCGTCAGGGGCTGCGTGGAGAGTCACCCGCCCAGTTTAGTGCGTCACCGCGGGCCGAGGACCATCCACCGGTCCGTTCGGGCGCGGAGGCTCAGAGTCACGGCCCTGGCCGCCATGTAGCCCAGCGAGAACGCCGCCCACAGCCAGAGCAGGCCCGCGCCGCCGGCGGCCCCGGACTGCCCAACGGCCAGCAGCAGCGGCAGGTACACGGCGAGATTCACGACGCCGGCAATCGCCAGGTATTTCGCGTCCCCCGCACCGATCAGCACGCCGTCCAGGACAAAGACATAGCCGGCGATCGGCTGGCCGGCGGCAAGCACCCACAGGGCCAGCGTGAGTGCGGCCTTGACGTCGGCGTCGGACGTAAAGAGCAGCCCTGCCCACGGCGCCGCGACGGCCAGCAGGATTCCGGTGAGCACACCGAAGCCGAGACCCCAGCGGACCATGGTCCCAGTGAGGTCCCGCGCCGCCGACGGGCGGGACGCCCCGAGCTCCTTACCGATCATCGCCTGCGCAGCAATCGCGAGGGCGTCCAGGGCGAACGCCAGGAGGGTAAAGACTGTCATCGCCAGCTGGTGGGCGGCCAGGTTCACCGGCCCCTGCGCCGTGACCACCACCACTGTGGCGAGGATCGCGACGCGCAGGCTGAGCGTCCGCAGCATCAGCCACGAGCCCACCTTGGTCAGGGCACGGACGCCGCGCCAATCGGGCAGCAGGGACACCCCGTGGTTGCGGGCGTTTCGCTGGACCATCACCACGTAGACCAGGGCCATGGCCCATTGGGCGATGCTGGTGCCGATCGCCGAGCCGGCGACGGACCACTGCAGCCCGTAGACCAGGAAGAGATTGAGCACGACGTTCAACGTGAAACCGGCGGCCGCCACAAGGAGCGGGGTGCGGGTGTCCTGCAGGCCCCGCAGCACGCCGGTGCCGGCGAAGATGAGCAGCATCGCCACGAGTCCGGGCATCGACCAGCGCAGATACTCCACTGCGAAAATCCGCACCTCTGCGCCGGCGCCCATCAGGTCAACGAGAGGTTCTGCGGCCAGGAAGCCGGCCGCGGCCAGGACGATTCCGAGGAGCAGTGCGAGCCAGACGCCGTCCCGACCGGCCGCGAGGGCCCGGGGCAGCTGGCCGTTGCCGACGGCCCGCGCCACGGCCGGCGTGGTCGAGTAGGCGAGGAACACCATCAGGCCCACAACCGTGTGCAGCACCGCCGACGCGAGTCCGACGCCGGCCAGCTGGGCCACGCCGAGATGTCCGACGATCGCGGCATCGGCAAGGAGGAACAGCGGTTCGGCGATCAGCGCACCGAAGGCCGGCACCGCGAGACGCAGGATCTCCCGCCGCCGGACCGCCGCGGACGGCAGCGTGGCGGGGGTCTGGGCAGAGGCAGGCACGGAACCACCCTAACGGCACTTCCGGCGTCGCACGGCTTCGCATTA
This sequence comes from Arthrobacter sp. 05N429, assembly GCF_056397045.1. NCBI lineage: Bacteria > Bacillati > Actinomycetota > Actinomycetes > Micrococcales > Micrococcaceae > Arthrobacter > Arthrobacter sp. 05N429. The sequence goes on along the minus strand of NZ_JBFTMQ010000002.1, from coordinate 524,808 downwards.
GTTGACATTTCAAGTACGCGCCGGAACACTAGAAGTTGAATCTTCAAGTAAATCCGTGGCGGCCTGCAGCCGCCACCCCTTCCTACGTCAGAACGGCACCCTATGAACCAGTCGACACTCACCACCTCGGCCCGCACCATCCTTCGTATCGTCGCGGGATTCCTCTTCGCCGCCCACGGCTGGCAGAAATTCAATGAGTTCACCATTGCCGGCACCCAGGCCGCCTTCGCGCAGATGGGTGTCCCGGCTGCCAACGTCGCGGCCCCGGTCATCGCCACGCTGGAACTCGTCGGCGGCGTCGCGCTGATCCTCGGCGTCCTCACCCGCGTGTTCGCTGCCCTGCTCGCCGTGAACATGCTCGGCGCCCTGTTCCTGGTCCATGCCCCGGCCGGAATCTATGCCGAAACGGGCGGCTACGAACTGGTGCTGATCCTGGCTGCCGCCGCCCTGGCAGTGGCCCTCGTCGGCGCAGGAAAGGTCTCCGTGGACAAGGTCCTGTTCGGCCGCGGCGGCTCCAGGCTCAGCGTCCTGGCCTAAGGAAACCACCGGCGCCCCTGCGGCGCGCGGCAGCGGGCGGTCACCTCCGGGTGGCCGCCCGCCGTCGTATCCGCTCCCGACCGCCGGCACGTGTGGCGTCCCGGCCCGCATTTGTGTCCTCGCCCGCGACGCAGCCCCTGCCGGTCAGTAAACTCTGACCATGAGTGAGAACGCCGCCAACTCCGTGACCCTGCGCTTCCTTGCGGCCCCCACGGACGTCGGCCACAGCGGTTCGGTCGACGCCGGAACCGTGCTCGAGTGGGTGGACAAGGCGGCCTATGCCGCCGCGGTGGGCTGGGCCAAGTCCTATTGCGTGACGGCGTATGTGGGCAACATCCACTTTGCGGATCCGGTCAACAGCGGGGACATGGTCGACGTCGAGGCGACGATTGTCTACACGGGCCGGTCCTCCATGCACATCCGCACCGTCGTGTCCTCGGGGGATCCGAAGGGCGGCCCGGCCTCGATGCGCAGCCAGTGCATGGTGATCTTCGTGGCCGTCGGCGCGGACGGCAAGCCCATCCCGGTGCCGCAGTTCGAGCCGGTGACGCCGGAAGAAATCGAGCAGCGGGACCATGCGCTGGCGCGGATCAAGGTCCGTGAGGACATCGTCCAGGCGATGAGCGGACAGGAATATACCGACGCCGGAACCGCCGAGAACGTGGTCCTGCGCTTTGTGGCGGCCCCCACGGATGTGAACTGGGGCGGCAAGGTGCACGGCGGCATCGTCATGAAATGGATCGACGAAGCGGCCTACGTCTGCGCCTCGCGGTACTGCGGGATGGACACGGTGGCGGTGTTCTCCGGCGGGGTGCGCTTCTACCGGCCGCTGCTGATTGGCCACGTGGTGGAAGTCGAGGCCCGGCTGGTCTACACAGGAACCAAAGGCATGCACATCGCGGTCCATGTCCGCTCGGGCGATCCGAAGGGGCGCGAACTGGAGCTCACCACGTACTGCCTGACCGTCATGGTGGCGCGCGACGAGCACGGCACGTCCGTCCCGGTCCCGCCCTGGGTGCCGGTGTCCGAGGAGGACAAGCGGCTGCACGCCCATGCCCGCGAACTGTTGGAGATCCGGGGCCGGGCGCCAGGGAACCGGCTGCCCAACCACCTGCTGCGGGCCGGCGGCGCTTAGCCGGATACGGCTAGAAGCCGCCGCCGCCGGCGTCGGCCGCCATGTTGGCGAACCGCGAGTAGTGGCCCTGGAAGGCGACCACGATGTCCTTGGTGGGGCCGTTGCGGTGCTTGGCGATGAGGATGTCCGCCTCGCCGGCGCGCGGCGATTCCTTGTCGTAGACGTCCTCGCGGTGCAGCAGGATGACCATGTCGGCATCCTGCTCAATGGAACCGGATTCACGGAGGTCCGAGACCATCGGACGCTTGTCCTGGCGCTGTTCGGAGCCACGGTTCAGCTGCGACAGGGCAATGACGGGTACCTGCAGTTCCTTGGCCAGCAGCTTCAGCGCACGGGAGAATTCGGAGACTTCCTGCTGGCGGGACTCCACCTTCTTGCCGGAGCTCATCAGCTGGAGGTAGTCAAGGATGACGAGTTTGAGATCGTGCTGCTGCTTCAGGCGGCGGCACTTGGCCCGGATTTCCATCAGGGACATGTTGGGGCTGTCATCGATGAAGAGCGGGGCCTCATTCATCCGGCCCATGGTGGTGGCGATCTTGGACCACTGCTCATCCTTGATGGTGCCCTTGCGCAGGTCCTGGAGGCCGATAGTGGCCTCCGCGGACAGCAGGCGCATTGCGATCTCGTTCCGGCCCATTTCCAGCGAGAACATCACGGTGGCGAGGTTGTTCTTGATGGCTGCGGAGCGGGCGAAGTCCAATGCGAAAGTTGACTTGCCGACGGCGGGGCGGGCGGCGATGACGATCATCTGACCGGGGTGCAGGCCGTGCGTGAGCTCGTCGAGTTCGTAGAAGCCGGTGGGGACGCCGGTCATTCCCTCCTCGCGGTGGCCGGACGCTTCGATCTCGTCCACGGTGGACTCCATGACGTCCTTGAGGACCACGTAGTCCTCCGCGGTGCGGCGCTCCGCCACGGCATAGATTTCCGCCTGGGCCTGGTTGACCAGGTCTTCAACCTCGCCGTCCTGGCCGTAGCCGAGCTGGACGATCTTGGTGCCGGCATTGACCAGGCGGCGCAGGACCGCGCGTTCACCCACGATTTCGGCGTAGTAGCCGGCGTTGGCGGCAGTGGGAACGGTCTGGATGAGCTCGTGAAGGTAGGCGGGGCCGCCGATCCGGTTGATCTCACCCCGCTTGGTCAGTTCATCCGAGACGGTGACGGCGTCGGCAGGTTCGCCGCGGCCGTAGAGGTCGATGATCGCTTCGTAGATCGTCTCGTGCGCGGGACGGTAGAAATCCACGCCCCGCAGGATCTCGACGACATCGGCAATGGCGTCCTTGGACAGCATCATGCCGCCCAGGACGGACTGCTCGGCGGGAATGTCCTGCGGCGGCTTGCGGCTGCCTTCGGCTCCCCGGGTCCCCTCGACTGAGTCCAGATGCGTAACTGACAAAACTGCCGTCCTCCATTGTGTGCCGCGGCGGATGTCCGCGCCGGCGGCGCGTATGCCATGGGCCTTGGTGCCCCGTGGCGTCGACCCGGCGGATCTCCGACGGGTTAAGTCCTATCAGCCGGCTCCGACACTTTGTCCGCCTTCCGGCACTGCCGGTTTTCCACAGTCCGTCCTGGCCCTGCGGGGGCCAGAGGTTGAAGGAAGGCGTCGTGCAGCCAGCACCGGATTTCGGTATCCAAGGCTCGATCTCCAGCAACGGTATCCCCCGATCCGGCAGGCACCAACCCGACCGGCCGACGCACCTGTGGATAAGCTGTGCACTAGTGCCTCCTGCTTGTGCACAGCCTGTGGGAACAACTGTGGATAGAAAATTTATTGTTGCTGTAATGTGCCGCTGACCTGCGGAAACGCAGTGTTCACGGTGTGGACACAAAAGAATTTTCGGCAAAGCTCATCCACAGCCCGCGGGTTGCGGCTGGGGATAGCTGGCGCCATATGAGGCCACACTTGGCCGGAAATATGCACATTAAGTGATGGTCCTCACGGGAGCTCCTGAGGATGGGCTGCGATCGGCGGGACCAGCGGCGCCCCGCATGCCCTTCGCGGCATGTGCTGTGGATAACTGCGATCTGGCATAAGCTCTTCACATGGGCGATGTATTGCTGGTCATACTGCCTGCCCTCATTCTGGCAGCAGTCCTCTGGGCGTTTGTCACGGCCCTCAAGCCGCGCAACTTCGGCATGTCCGACGCGGAACGCTACCAGCACGAACTGGCAGTCCGTTCGCAGGAGCACTACGCCGCACAGGTGCAGGCCGCCACCGCAGCCCGCGCCCGCGTGGACGCGGTCACCAGGCCCAGCCAGAACGAACAGCAGCAGTCCCAGCAAGCAGATCACGCCCGCCAGGCGCTGCGCGCCCAGACGGGATCCGCGCCCGCCGTCGGGCAGCCCGGCTACCAGGGACCTGTACTGCCCGGGGGCCAGCTCAATCCCCAGTTCGCCCTGCAGCTCCAGTCGCTGGCCCGGAACGGCAAGAAGATCCAGGCCATCAAGCTGCTGCGGCAGGCAACCCATTCAGATCTTTTGACCGCCAAGAATTTTGTAGATCGGCTGTAGCTTCATGGAATCCCTGCTAGTCCCCCTCCTGATTCTGGCCTTCGTCGGTGCCGGGGTCTTGATCGGCGCCCGCGCCCTCGGCCGCCGCCGCGCCCGGCCCCAGCCGGATACTGCGCCCCGGCCCGCACGCGACCCACTTGAACTCGCCCGCACAGCCGCGGCCAAGCTCAGCCAGGACCAACACCGCCGCCTCTACGCGCTGATCGCCCAGGGGCAGGCCATGGCTGCGATCAAGCTGTACTTCGAGGCCACAGGAGACGGCCTGCGGGCCTCCCGGGACGCAGTGGGCGCCCTGGCGGCGCATCCGCAGCCCTTCCGGCCCGAGGCCCCCGATGAGGCGCCGGCCGAGGACGACGACGACGCGCCGCAGCGGTTCGCGTACCGGTACCGGGCGATCGCCAGCAAGGGCGATGTCACGCGTGAGGTCAGCAGCAACATGCTCAACGACGAGATCTACGGCAGGATCCGCACCCTGGCCAGAAGCGGCGATACCGAGGCCGCCGCCGAGGCCCTCACCCGCCACTCGGACATCTCCATCAAGCAGGCGCGCGAATTCATCGCCCTGCTCGAGGACTGACCCTTCGGCCCCAGGCGGCTAGAAGTCGAACAGTTCCCCGAGCCAGCCTTCCTTCTTCTTGGGGCGGCGGCGCTCCTCATAGCGCGGCTGGTCATAGCGCGGCCGGTCCCGCCGCTCGTCGTACCGGCCGTCATCATAGCGGCGGTCATCCGGCCGCCGGTCGTCCCTGCGCGGGTCCAGGTTGTAGAGCGGCGGCGGGATGTGGCCGGGCGGCACCGATGCCGGTGGAGCCGGCGGCGGCACCGGAACTGCGGGACCCATGGTCTCCGCAGCACGGTCAAGGATCTTGTCCAGCTCGCCCCGGTCCAGCCATACGCCGCGGCACTGGGGGCAGTAATCGATCTCGACGCCACTGCGTTCGCTCATGATCAGGTCAATTGAATCCACGGGACATTTCATGTCCCGCACAACGACCCGGAGTGAGTAATAGTTCGCCGTGCCTAGTTCGCCGTGCCTGCCGGCGGCATCAGCGCCGGCCCGAAATGCCGGCGAGCAGTTGTTCGAACGGCAATGACTCCAGGGCGGCCTGCGTGGGCTGGGGCTGCGTGCCCTGGAGCAGCCCGACGAACTCCCCCGCCGCCCGGTCGATCCGCGTGGACAGGGCCGAGCCGCCGTCGTCGTTGTTGCCCCAGTCCTGGGGACCGGCAAAGACGGCCGTGGGGGCGGTGCGGGTGCGCAGGTACGTTAACAGGGGCCGCATAGCGAAGTCCAGGACCATTTGGTGCCGGTCGGTTCCGGCGGTGGCGCCGAGCAGTACAGCCTTTCCCGCCAGGGATTTGGGGTCCAGGACGTCGATGAAGGACTTGAAGAGGCCGCTGTAGGAGGCACTGAAAACGGGGCTGACGGCAATAATGCCGTCCGACGCCTCGACGCCGGCAATCACCCCCGCCAGCTTCGGTGCCGCATAGCCGGTCACGAAGTTGTTCGCGATATCCACCGCGAGGTCCCGCAGCTCCACAACTTCGACGTCGGCGGCGTATCCGGCCGCAGCGAGCTGGCGTTCTGCGGCCGCGGCCAGCTGGTCGGCCAGCAGGCGGCTCGACGACGGGACGCCGAGTCCGGCGGAAAGGACGGTGATGCGGCGGGTTTCCACGGAGTGCTCCTGGTGTGAGGCGGGGGCCGAAGCCCGGATGCATGCGTTTGCATCTACCTGTAGAAGCGGGGCACGGCGCCGTTTATTCCCGCGGTCGTTGCGCTATCACTTTTGGCCCCAAAACGGCCGGAATGGCAACCAGGACTGACAGAGCAAAGGAGGGGGTCAGAGCAGGACGAAGCCTTCGATGCAGCTCACCGAGCTGCCGCCGACCCAGATGTCGTCCCCTGCCGCGTCGATGTGGACCCTGCCTGCCCGGCCCAGCACTGTCCCCTGCGCCGCAATGTACGACTCCGGGGCCCTGCCGCTGCGGATCAGCCACTGGGCCGCCCCGGCGTTGAAGCTGCCGGTGACGGGATCTTCCGCCGCGGCGTCGCCCGGTATGAAGGTGCGCACCTCGAAGCCGGCCTCGGATCCGGCGGGATGGGGGCCGATTACGCCCACCTTGAGCCCGGCCATGGCCGCGTAGTCAGGCCGGATCCCCAGCACCAGCTCCGCCGACGCCAGCAGCACGCCGATCCAGTCCGGGCCGTTGACCAGCCAGGAGGCATCCAGCAGCGCCTCCCGCGGGATCCCCAGGCCGGCGGCGATGCGGGCCAGGTCCTCCTCGGCCACGGGCCCCGAGCGGGTCAGGGGCGGGGCAGCGAATGCCAGCCGGCCGCCGTCGCGCCGTACCCTGACAAGCCCGGCCCCGCACTCCTGGACCAGCACTCCGTCCTGCCGGGGGATCCCGCCGGCCTCAAGCCAGGCATGCGCCGAGCCCAGGGTGGGGTGGCCGGCAAAGGGGAACTCTTCGCTGCCCGTGAAGATCCTGACCCGGTAGTCCGCGCCGGGGTCCGTGGGCGGCAGCAGGAATGTGGTCTCGGAGAGGTTGGTCCAGTTGGCGAACTGCTGCATGGTCTCCGCCGAAAGGCCCTCGGCGTCGACGACAACCGCCAGCGGGTTGCCGCGGTAGGGCTCGGACGAGAAGACGTCCACCTGCCCGAAGGGCCGCAGACGTGGCGCAGGTGCAGGATTCAAAGTCACCGCAGCAGGCTATCACCGGCGGCGTTGCGGCTGACAAGCCTGCCCCGGTCTGCGAGACTGCCCACATGGCTGTGAACAGGACCCGCGACGATACCCAGAACAAGGCTCAGAACAAGACTGTGGCAACCGGTGCGTCCGTCGAGGAGTTCCTGGCCGCCGTTGAGCATCCCGTACGCAGGGATGACGGCTTCCGGCTGCTAGAACTGATGTCCGGGATCACGGGGCAGCCGGCAGAGATGTGGGGCCCGACGATTGTCGGCTTCGGCACGTACCACTACAAGTACGAGACCGGGCGCGAAGGCGACGCTGCCGCCGTCGGCTTCTCGCCGCGGAAGGCCAGCCTGTCGCTCTACGGGCTGACGTACGGCCCCGGGGCGGCTGACCTGCTGGGAAGGCTGGGGAAACACAAGACGGGCGCGGGCTGCCTGTACGTCAACAAACTCCAGGACGTGGACGAGTCGGTGCTGGCCGAGCTGATCCGGCAGGGGTACCGGCACGCCACCACGGTGCTGCACCACGGCTGAGTGTCCCGCCGGAGCAACAGAAAGCCCCCACGTCCGGTTCCCAGGGGAATCCGGAGGCGGGGGCTTTCCAGCAGTTCAGTCAGTCGGAACGACTACTTGCCTGCGACTACGTCGAGTTCGATCACAGCGGCAACGTCGTTGTGCAGACGGACGTTGGCCTGGTAGGAACCAACCGACTTGATGTGCGTCGGCAGTTCAACCTTGCGCTTGTCGATGCGGCCAAGGCCAGCGGCCTCAACAGCGTCGGCAACGTCGGCCTGCTTGACGGTGCCGAACAGGCGTCCGGTCTCGCCAGCCTTGACGACGAGCTTGACCGGCTTGGCGGAGAGTGCAGCGGCCTGCTTCTGAGCGTCTTCCAGGGAAGCGTGCTCGCGGGCGGCGCGGGCAGCCTTGATGGACTCAACCTGCTTCTCGCCACCCTTGGACCAGGTCAGGGCGAAGTTGCGGGGCAGCAGGTAGTTACGTGCGTAACCGTCCTTGACCTCGACAACATCGCCCGCAGCACCGAGACCGGTTACTTCGTGGGTCAGAATGAGCTTTGCCATGTTAGTTAATCCCTTCCTTAGCCGCGGCCAGCGCCGGAGTAAGGCAGCAGAGCAACTTCGCGGGCGTTCTTGATTGCCTGTGCGATCTTGCGCTGTTCCTGCACCGTGACGCCAGTGACGCGACGGGCGCGGATCTTTCCGCGGTCGGAGATGAACTTGCGCAGCAATGCTACGTCCTTGTAGTCGATGACAGTGATGTCAGCGGCCTTCAAGGGGTTGGACTTTGGTTTGGGCTTACGGAGTTCAGCCTTAGCCATCGTGGAGCTCCTATTCGATGGAGCCCGTGGATATTGATCCACGGGATGGTGGTGATCCGACGGCGGTCAGCCCCCGTCCGCCTCGCGGCGTCCGGCGGGGTCCGTCGTCGAACCTTAGATGTTGTTTAGAAGGGAGGTTCGGAATCCGGGCCGTTGCCCCAGCCGCCGCCTGCATTGCTGACCCCGGGCGTGGCCCACGGGTCATCCTGCTGCTGTGCGGGCTGGTTGCCGCCCCAGGTTCCACCCGAGTTGCCGCCCTGGTTTCCACCAGAACCGCCACCGAAGCCGCCGCCGCTGTTGCCGCCGCCGAAGCCACCCTGGGCGCCGTTGCCGGCACCCCCACCGCCGGAGCGCTGGGTGCGGTTGACCTTGGCGTTGGCGTAGCGCAGGCTGGGGCCGATTTCATCGACCTCAAGCTCGATAACGGTGCGCTTCTCGCCTTCTTTGGTTTCGTAGGAACGGCTCTTCAGCCGGCCGGAAACGATCACGCGCATGCCCTTGGTCAGGGACTCGGCGACGTTTTCGGCGGCTTCACGCCATACCGACGCGCGGAGGAACAGGGTTTCCCCGTCCTTCCACTCATTGGACTGGCGGTCGAAGGTGCGGGGAGTAGACGCGATGGTGAAGTTCGCTACTGCCGAACCTGACGGTGTGAACCTCAGCTCGGGGTCATTGGTGAGATTGCCAATAACCGTAATAGTGGTTTCGCCTGCCATCTACTGCCTCCTTGTTCGTTCCTGCGGGGGTGAAGAGTGAAAATTTGAAGCTGAGATTACTCAGCAACAACCTTCTGCTCTTCGGGGCGGGTGATCTTGGTGCGCATGATGGTCTCATTGAGGCTCAGCTGGCGATCAAGTTCCTTGGCGGTAGCCGGCTCAGCGGTGAAGTTCACCACGGCGTAGATACCTTCAGACTTCTTCTGGATTTCGTAAGCCAGGCGACGACGGCCCCAGATGTCAACCTTTTCGATGGTTCCACCATCGGTCGTGATGACGTTCAGGAACTTCTGAAGCGTTGGCTCAACGGTACGCTCTTCGACCTCGGGGTCGATGATTACCATCAATTCGTAAGGACGCATATGTGAACCCACCTCCTTTGGGCTAAGCGGTTACGGCATTTCCGTAACAGGAGGTTCATTTGCGGTGCCATGTGCCCGCATTCCCCCAGGAACGGGGGCAGGGCGCAGCACAGACTTCAATAGCTTAGTGCATTGGGACCGGATTCCGCGATTCCACGCCTGTCCAGGGTAGGCGCTGGCGGCCAGGTCCCGGAAGCAGCGCCGACTTCTATGTGGACAACCCTGTGCCATGATCGGGGAATGACCACCGGATTCCAATCCACCAGCCCTGTCCGACGCAGCCGGCTGCGTTTTGCGGCGATGCTTGTCGCAGGCGCCACCGCAGCCGCGGTCACCGGACTGACCGGGCACTGGGTGGCTGCTCCCGCCGCGGGCTGGGGTGTCGCCGCACTGACCTACGTCGTGTGGGTCTGGCTTGCAATCGGCCGCTTCGACCCCGACGAAACCCGCGCGCATGCAACAACAGAGGACCCGTCCCGCAGTATCACCGACCTGCTGATTCTGGCAGCCAACGTCGCCAGCCTCGGCGCGGTGGCCGCCGTCGTCGTAGATTCCCATAGCGGCGAGGGCAGGTCCGGCCTCGGCGGCGCGCTGCTGGCGCTGGCGTCAGTGGCCCTGTCCTGGCTGCTGGTGCAGACGCTGTTCACGCTGCGGTACGCCGAGCTGTACTACAGCACGGACGGGAAATCCGGGACGGCGGTGGGCGGCATCGACTTCAACCAGGAGGGACCGCCGCGGTACACCGACTTCGCCTACCTCGCCTCAAGCCTGGGCATGACCTACCAGGTCTCGGACACTGCCCTCCAGAACCACGGCATCCGTGCGGAGGCGCTCAAGCACAGCCTCCTGTCCTACCTGTTTGGCACCGTCATCCTCGCCACGACCATCAGCCTGGTGATCAGTCTCGCCTTCTGAGCCCGGGGGGCGAGCGCCCAATCGTCGTCGTCCGGGCTCTGGTCTTTGGCGGCCTCCAAGACAAAAACCGAGTACTTGACGCGAAAACTACTCGACTTCAGCCGATGCCCTACTCGACTATTTAGGCGGCCTAGGCCCCCGGGAGGGCCCCGGCTATATTGGCATCAGCACAGCCATTTGGTCGGGATTTTCGCTCCACCCGGGGCGTAATCCCGTCCTTCATCCTGCAGCCCGCACTGGCGTCGCACGGAACCTGGCTGAATGGTCTCGTGGGGATGAATGGGGGCACCCGTGGTTTCGTTCGGCCGAAATATGGCGGCTCTACCGGGACGGCTATGAAGCCGGCCGTCCGGGTACGTCGGACAACGGGCGCCTCGAATGCTTTCGCCTGGGGGCTGCTCAATACGGTCATCTCCCGACTCGGGACGCTAGGCATAGGAATCGTCCTCGCGCGCGTGTTAGGCCCCGAATCCTTCGGCACTTTCGCCGTCGCCATGGTGGCCCTCATGGCCGTACTGAGCTTCAACGAACTAGGCGTCTCCCTCGCCATTGTCCGGTGGCCCGAAGACCCGGCCAGGATCGTGCCCACGGTCAACACCATCTCCGTCGTCGGCAGCACGCTGTTTTGCACTGCCGCGATCCTCGCCGCGCCGGTGTTCACGACGGCAATGGGAGACCCCGGCGCCACAGACGTAGTGCGGATCCTGATTCTGAGTGTCTTCGTCAGCGGGATTGTTGCCTCGCCGGCGGCCCTGTTGCAGCGCGACTTCAGGGAGAAGGAACGGCTTGGGATCGACCAGGCCAATGTCTGGATCGGCGCAGTCCTGTCCGTGGTCCTTGCCCTCGCCGGCATGGGTGCCATGGCCCTGGCGGTCGGCCGGCTGGCCGGCAGCCTGGTTTCCGGCGTGATGTTCCTGGTGGCCTCGCCGTTGCCGTACCGCTTTGGGCTGGACCGTTCGCTGCTGGGGCCCCTATTGCGCTTCGGGCTGCCTCTGGCGGGGACCAGCATCATATTCTTCATTGTCGGGAACGCGGACCAACTCACGGCCGGGGCAGTTCTCGGGTCGACCGTCCTGGCGTTCTACGTGCTGGCTTTCAACCTCTCCAACTGGCCTGCGAGTATCCTCTCCCAACCGCTCCGCAGGGTCGCGCCCGCTGCCTTCTCCGCGTTGCAGGGTGACCGGCCCCGCATGAATGCAGCCATGGAATCCCTCGTGGTGGTGGTGGCAGCAGCAACACTCCCGACCATTCTCTTCTTGGCCGGAATCGCAGTGCCCCTGGTGGAATTCGTCTATGGCGAGGCCTGGGTGACCGCAGCGGCCGCCATATCCTGGCTTGTCATCGCCGCGTCCTGCCGCGTATTTTGCGACCTCGCCTACGACTACCTCGTGGTCCTGGGCAAATCCGGGACCGTGTTCACAGTGCAGGCCGGAAGCCTGCTGGTCTTGGTGCCCGCGCTGGCGGCCGGGGCTTCCTGGGGAGGGCTCAGTGGGCTCGCGGCGGCACAGGCGGCCGTGACAGGATGCGTGGTCCTTCCCCTGTACCTATGGAAGCTGAGGGTGCATGGGCTGGCCCTCAGGGGCATCCTGACAAAGTTCCGTTTACCTCTGGCAGCAGGACTGGCGACAGGGGTCGCCGCCCGCATCCTGTCCGTCACCGTGACAGACCACTTCGCGGCGCTTTTCGCCGCCGGAACCATAGCGGCACTGGTCACCGCCGGTTTGCTGTACCTGCAGCGGGACCACATCAGGGAGCTCCAGTCCATCGGAAAAGCGGCCACCGTGGAGGCGCCGGTATGAGAATCCTCGTCTTCCCGCATGATCTGGCGATCGGCGGCAGCCAACTGAACGCCATCGAACTCGCGGCCGCCGTGCAGCGGCTGGGCCACGAGGTCCTCGTCTTCGGGCGTCCAGGGCCGCTCAACCAGCGCATCGAGGAATTGGGGCTGGAGTTCGTCCCTTCTCCGAAGCCGCACCGCAGGCCGACCCCGTCGGTGGTGAAGGCACTGGCCAGGCTGGCCAGGGAACGAAGGATCGACATCATCCACGGCTACGAATGGCCGCCGGCGCTGGAAAGCCTCATGGCGTCCCGAATGTCATCGGGCACGGCCGCCGTTGCGACGGTGATGTCGATGGCCGTGGCGCCGTTCATTCCCAAGTCAATGCCGATTCTTGTTGGCACTCAGGAGATCCTGAAGGCGGAGCAAGAGTTTGGCCGGACCCTGGCCGCGCTCCTGGAACCGCCGGTGGACCTTGACGCAAACAATCCATCGGTGGACGTCGCCGAGGAGGAATTCCGGGCCACGTGGGGCCTCGAGCCAGGGGCCTACACGGTGGTTCTTGTCTCCCGGCTGGCAAAGGAGCTAAAACTCGAAGGCATCCTGGCCGCGATCGACTGCGTGGGGCAGCTGTCGCAAGAACTCCGCATCCAACTTGTCATCGCCGGCGACGGCCCGACCCGGCGGCTCGTCGAAAACCGCGCCCGGACAGTCAATGAAGCAATCGGCCGGCAGGTCATCGTGCTCGTTGGGGAGCTTGAGGATCCCCGGGCGGCCTATGCAGTGGCTGATGTTGCCCTGGGAATGGGCGGGTCGGCGCTGCGGGCGCTGGCCTTTGCGAAACCACTCATCGTGCAAGGCGAAGATGGGTTCTGGGAACTTCTGACGCCGGACAGTCTTCCACTTTTCCTGGAGCAGGGCTGGTACGGAGTCGGACCCGGAGCCCAGGGCGGGGCTGAGCGGCTGGCGCAGCTGCTGCGCGGCCTGCTTCCGGACGAGTCCCGCCGCGGGTCGCTTGGCAGGTTCGGGCTGTCAACGGTCCGGGAACGGTTCTCTTTGACGCGCGGCGCCCTCGTGCTGGAGGACTTCTACGCCCGGGCCATCGAAGCGGCCGGAGACGTCACCATCATCCAGGACGCGGAAGCTATTGCCAGGTTTGCCGGCCACATACTGGCGGCGAAGGTGCGCAGGGCCCTGGGGCCAACTCCCGCTGACGACTTCAATTCCCGGCCCGTCGCGGCGCGCCGTCAGGCGGGCCCTGCACTTGATGCACGCACCTCACGGCAGGCATCCCCATGAAGCCGCGGCAGACGGTGGCGCGGGAGACTCTCCTGTACATCCCGGGGTGCCGCTGGGATGACGTGCACGGAACCGACTACCGGCTCGCCATGGCCTTGGCGGCCCACGTCCCGGTCCTGTGGATCGATCCGCCGCTTCCCTTTCACCGGGCCAATCAGAACGGGTGGGCGCCGGGCCGACGAACTGTCGAAGTCATGGAGGTGGCACCGGGTATCACCCGGGTGCGTTCCCTGTCGGTCCCCGGATTTGCCCGTCTTGGGTACTCCTCCGTCGCAAATGTCCTTCTGGCCCGCGCCATCAAGACGGCACTCCGACGGCGCCGGTTGCGCCCCTTCGCGACTATTCTCTCCTCGCCGATCAGCAGGTTTCCCGCGGGAGTCACAGGAACAAAGCTCTTGTACGTCACCGACGACTGGGTTGCGGGAGCCGAACTCATGAACCTGTCCCGCCGGTTGGTGCAACGCCGGCTGCGGGACAACCTGCGAACCGCCGACGTGTGTGCCACGGTCTCCCCACCCCTTGCTTCGGTCCTGGCGGGGACCGCCGGCGCGGCCGCTTCCGTCGTCGTGATCCCGAATGGATGCGACCTTCCGGACCGCTGGGACCATGGCACGCCGCGCCGCCGGAATGCCGGCCTCATCGGACAGCTGAATGAGCGCTTGGATATGCAGCTTCTTGAAGCCGTCCAGAACGCCGGGATCCCGCTCTTGGTGATCGGCCCCCGCACCGAGCACGACGAGGCAACAGCGAGGCGGCTCGATGCCTTCCTTGCCGCACCCAACGTGACCTGGCTGGGCGAACTCCCTTCCCGGGAACTGGCTCAGCACCTGGCTGAGATCGGTGTGGGATTGACGCCCTACGCGGACACTGCATTCAACCGCTCGAGCTTTCCGCTCAAGACGCTGGAGTACCTCGCATCCGGAATGCCCGTCGTTGCGAGCGACCTGCCCGCAGTCCGCTGGCTCAACACCGAACATGTCGCCATCGGATCCGACCCTGTCGATTTCGCCAACCAGGTCCAGAGGATCCTCGACAGCCCGGGTGAAGCAGCCCTCGGGCTCCAGCGGCGCGACGTCGCCGCCCTGCATACCTGGCACGTCAGGGCGGCCCAGATTCTCGGGACACTACAAGGAGGCAAACCATGAGCCAACCCAGGACCTTCCGGCCGCCGGCAGAAGATCAAAGCAGCGCCGGCGTCGATCACGTTCTGTTGACCCGGTTCAACCTCCCGTCGGCAGGTGCCGAGAGTATTGTGCGGGCGAAAGACGGCTGGCTGCGTACACGGATCGAGTTGTTCCGCCGGTTTTGCCTGCCCTCGGTGCTTGAACAGACCCGCCAGGATTTCAAGTGGATCATCTATCTCGACCCGCAAAGCCCCGACTGGCTGGTCAGCGCCATGGACGACCTCAACCAGCGTGGGACTTTCACCCCCATCTACCGGGCCGAGGTCGGACGCAGCGAACTCCTCGAGGACCTGCGCTCAGTTTCCGGAGCGAATCACCGGGAGCTCCTGACCACCAACCTGGACAATGACGACGGCCTGGCAGCGGACTTCGTCGAACGTCTGCAGGCCGCCGGAAGCGACGGAATCCGTTCGGCGCTCTACCTGACCAACGGTCTGATCACGAGTGGCAGTGCCCTTTACCTCCGCAGGGACCGGACAAATGCCTTCTGCTCGGTCCGGGAAGAATGGGGGGCCGCCCGGACGTGCTGGTCCGATTGGCACAACCTGCTGGGACAGTCGATGCACGTCCGCGAGCTCACCGGCGCCCCGGCATGGCTTCAGGTTGTTCACGACTCCAATGTCAGCAACAGGATCCGCGGGAAGCGTGTATCGCCGGCCCCGTATCGCGCCGCGTTCGGAAGCCTGCTCGACGGTGTCGACGACGTCGGCCGACTCGACCTCATGAGGGACTTGACGCTGGAGAGGCCGCGCCGGGTCGCGCTGGACTCGGGCCGATCCCTGCTGAAGCAGGCGGCCATGACCGTGGTGGGCAAGGAAGGCCTCGACCGGTTAAAAGCGCAGTGGGCATTTCGCACGGCGCAGCAACGGAAGGCCGAACCGTGAGCACCGACGACGACATGCCCGTCATTCGCCGCGGTCGCCAAGGCCGAGGGTCGTCCTTCGGCTGATCACCCGTGGGCCCGCATACCCGCAGTCGGGCGACTGCTATTTCCCCGACGCCGTCCGGAAGAACAGTTCGGTCACCTTCGCGAGCCGGTAGGGGTCCTCTACGCCGCAAAGTTCGCGGGCGGAGTGCATCGAGAGCAGGGGCACGCCGACGTCGACCGTCCGGATGCCGAGCCGGGTCGCGGTGAGCGGCCCGATCGTCGAGCCGCAGGGCATCACGTTGTTGGAAACGAACTCCTGGTACGGGATGCCGGCGTCCGCGCACAGCCGGGCCCAGAGGGCGGCGCCGGTGGCGTCCGTGGCGTAGCGCTGGTTGGCGTTGATCTTCAGCAGGGGGCCGCCGTTCAACGCCGGCCGGTTGGCCGGATCGTGCCGCTCGGCGTAGTTGGGGTGGACGGCGTGGCCGGCGTCGGCGGAGACACAGAACGACGCTGCGAACGCCTGCCGCCGCTGGCTCGCCGAGGCGCCCAGGCCGTCGGAAATTCGCACCAGCATGTCCTCGAGGATGGGTCCGCTCGCGCCGGAACGGGAGCCCGAGCCGATCTCCTCATGGTCGAACGCGGCCAGCACGGCGATCGGAGCCCCGGCCGGCAAGGGCCTGGCGGCATGGTTGATCAGCGCGGCAAGCCCGGCGTGGGTTGCCGAAAGGTTGTCCAGCCGGCCGGAGGCGAAGAACTCGCCCTTCGCGCCGAACACGGCGGGGGCCTGGGTGTCCGCGATGACGACGTCGTAGCCGCCGATCTGCGCAGCGTCCACGTCCGCGCCCGCAACCCGGTCCGCCAGCAGCCCCAGCAGGTCTTCGCCCGCCGGATCCCCGAGCCCGTAAACCGGGTTCATGTGCTGCTGCTTGTCCAGGGCCAGCCCCTCGTTCACGGCGCGGTCCAGGTGGATGGCCAGCTGCGGGAACCGCAGCAGCGGACCCGTGGCGGTCAGGTGCTGGGTGCCGTCCCGCATCACCAGCCGCCCGGCGAGCTGCAGTTCGCGGTCCAGCCAGGAGTTGAGCAGCGGACCGCCGTACACCTCGACGCCGGCCTGCAGCCAGCCGAACTTGCCGGTGGTGGGTTTGGGTTTGAGCTTGAACGACGGCGAATCCGTGTGAGCGCCCAGGATGTGGAACCCGGTGGTGGGACCGGCCGACGGCGGCGTCACCCAGGCGATGATCGCGCCGTCGCGGATCACGTAGAACTTCCCGCCGCCGTCGGCCGTGTCCCAGGGCTGCAGTTCATCGAGGGAGGTAAATCCTGCCCCGTCGAGCCGGCGGGCGGCCTCGTGGACCGCATGGAAGCTCGACGGCGACGCGGTGACGTACGCGCTGAGGTCCTGGATGTGGGCTGCGGCGCTGGGCTGTGAAGGCATGGCTCCGAGTCTAGCGCCGTGCCGCTGGCCGGAAGATCCCTACACGGTGACGTTGAGTCCGGCCGTGTACCCGCCGGACACCGATCCGGTCATCGTGGCGAGCTGGTGGATGCCGCCGTCGTCGCGGAACACATTGTCCGACTTCAGCGTGGTCCGGGGGAAGTTCCGGGCGCTGGCTTCGTATCCGGCCGAGGCGTAGACGTCTTTGCAGGCGGCGTCCGTCAGCGCGATCTGGGACACCGCGAGGACCTGGCCGGCCGCCGTCGCGTTGTCCATCGACTCGAAGACCTCGAAGTGGATGTGCGGCCAGCGCCCGCTGTACGCGCCGGGGAAGACCGTCCGGAAGGTGACTTGGCCGTTGGCGTCGGCCTCCTGCACACCGCGGAGGTAGTTCTCGTTCCTCAGTCCGGCGTCGTACATGGAGTATTTGCCGTCCTTGTCGCAGTGCCAGGCATACACGGCGGCCCCGGCCAGGGGTGCACAGCCATCGGCGTTGTCGAGCAGGGTCAGCGTGACGGCGAGCGGCACGCCGTCGGCCGTCGTGGTGGAGGTTCCGAAGCTGGAGGTGATGTCCTGCCGGACCACGCCCGAGGCGGCCAGCACATTGGGGCCGTTGGAGCCGTCGCCGGGATACGGGCCGGCGGTCTCCTGGGGGATTTCCACGCCGCACTCGGCGATCGCGCGGGTCAACGTGGGCGAGGCGGAGGGTGTGCCCGCAGCCGCCGCGCTGCCGGATGCTGCCGGCGTCGATCCCGCCGTGGCCGCGGACGTCGCGGACGCGGCGCCCGTGGACGAGCCGCCCGGGGTGCAGGCGGCGAGGGCGGCGGCCGTGCCGGCACCGAGGAACATGCCCAGCGAGCGGCGGCTCATGAGGGTGGAGAGGTCGAATTCGAGGCCGCGGTCGTGGTTGGGGTGCGGTTCTTGCGGCGGCTGCGGAGTAGAGGTCATGCGTCCATGGAACCGCGGCGCACTATGCCCTGGCTAGGGCCTTCCTGTGAGGGCGCTGTGGTTGGAGCGGGAGCAGTCCCGCCTGCCCGCGGGACATGCCCTCCCCTGGCAGCGGCGAACGGACATTGTGGCATTCTGTCCAACGCTCCGCGGCAGGAATGGGCATGTCCCGTGGTGGGCCGGACCGGTGCCTCCGGAAGCTACGACGCCGGCCCGGCACCCACGGTGGCGTCCTCGGCCGGTGCTTCCGCGGGGGACCCGGCCGGCGCCCCGGCCGCGCCGGTCTTGGTCCCGTTCTTGCGGTACCGCCAGAGGCCGACACCCACGACGACGGCGGCGAGGGCCAGCGAGAGCAGCAGCGATTCGCGGGTGGAATCCAGGACCACCATGCCGACCAGCAGCGCGACGATGCTGACGATCGACACCCAGGTCAGGTAGGGGAAGAGCCACATCTTGAGCTGGAGGTCCTTGGCCGCGGCGCCCATGCGGCGGCGCAGAATCAGCTGCGAGCTGGCGATCACGAGCCACACGAACAGGGCGATGGCCCCTGAGGTGTTTACCAGGAACAGGAACACCGTGTCCGGGGCGATGTAGTTCAGGCCGACCGTAATGAAGCCCACCACGGTGGAGGCCAGAACGGCGGCAGCCGGAACGCCCCGCTTGGAGATCCGCATCCAGGACTTCGGCGCGTCACCGCGGCGGGAGAGGGAGAACAGCATCCGGCTGGCGGTGTACAGGCCCGAGTTGAGGCAGGACAGCACGGAGGTCAGCACCACGATGTCCATGATGGTGCCGGCGCCGGGGATGCCGTAGAGCTCGATCACGGCAACGTACGGGCTCTTGGCCACGGAAGCGGAGTTCCAGGGCAGGAGGGTGACCACGATCGCGATGGAGCCGATGTAGAAGACGAGGATGCGCCAGACGGTCGACTTTACGGCCTTCTTGACAGCGTCAACGGGGTTCTCGGATTCCCCGGCGGCGATGGTGGCGATCTCGGCACCAAAGAAGGAGAAGACAACTACGAGGATGCCCGCCAGTACCGCGCCCGGACCGTTGGGCATGAACCCGCCGTTTTCCAGCAGGTTGCTCACTCCAGGGGCAGGAACGCCCGGGATGAAGCCCAGGATTGCGGCGACGCCGAAGAGCAGGAACAACACGATCGCCGCGACCTTGATGGAGGCGAACCAGAACTCGAACTCACCAAACGACTTCACCGAGCCCAGGTTGGTCAGGGTCAGCAGCACCATCAGGAGCAACGCCCAGACCCATTGGTCGATCCCCGGAACCCAGCGGTGCATGATCGCCGCCCCCGCGGTGGCCTCGATGCCCAGCACGATGATCCAGAACCAGGCGTACAGCCAGCCGATGCTGAACCCCGCCCAGCGGCCCAGGGCCTTGTCCGCGTAGGTCGAGAACGATCCTGTTTCCGGGTTGGCCGCGGCCATCTCACCCAGCATCCGCATGACCAGAATGACGACGAGTCCCGCCGCCGTGTACGCGACCAGGATGCCCGGGCCCGCCTGCTGGATCGCCGCGCCGGAGCCGACGAACAGTCCGGCGCCAATCACGCCGGCGATGGCGATCATGGACAGATGCCGGGGTTTCAGGGATTTGGAGAGCTGTGGGTCAGCCTGCATGAAGCGCCGTCCTTCGTGGATTGTTCGGCCCGCGGTGGAACGTGGAAAAGTTGTGCGGCGGACCACATTGACGTTTCACACTAGACCGGGCCGGGAAGCGCCCGTTCTGTGCAATCCCACAAATGACGGACGGGCTATCCGGGCACAGCTCCAGGAACAGGCACTATGAGGCAATAGAAGTTGCCTCATAGGCAATTCGGCAATGTGCCTGAAACCACTCTTTCAGGCTCCCCGCCGTGGCACGCCGGCCTCGACCGGCCCTCAAATCAGTAGTCCGGATTGCTGGGCACCACCAGGCCGGTCTCGTACGCGTACACCACGGCCTGGACCCGGTCGCGCAGATGCAGTTTATTGAGGATCCGGCGCACGTGCGTCTTCACCGTGGCTTCGGAGAGGAAGTAGCGGTGCGCGATCTCGGCGTTGGAGAGCCCCTCGGCCATCGCTCCGAGCATCTCGGTTTCGCGCGGGGTCAGGTCCTCCAGCAACGGATCCCCTGCCGGGCGGGCCCCGCCGTGCGATGTTGGCGATCCCTGGCCCGCGGCGCCGCCGGGCGCTGCCCCTCCACCGCCGCTCCGGACGTACGTTTCCAGCAGCCGCCGGGTGATCCGGGGCGCCACCACCGCGTCGCCGCTCGCCACCACCCTGACGGCGTTGATCAGTTCGGCAGGCGCCACATCTTTGAGCAGGAACGCCGAGGCGCCGGCCTGGAGCCCGGCGAAAGCGTATTCGTCGAGGTCAAAGGTGGTCAGGATAATGACCTTTGCTCGGGCACCGGAGGCGGTGAGGGCGCGCGTGGCCTCGATCCCGTCCAGCACCGGCATCCGCACATCCATCAGGACGACGTCGGGCGCGAGGAGCCGGACCTGGCGCACCGCCTCGGCACCGTCGGACGCCTCGCCCACAATCTCCAGATCATCCTCGCCCTCCAGGATCAGGCGGAAGCCCATCCTCAGCAGCGGCTGGTCATCCACCAGCAGGATACGGACCGGTCCGGTCCCGCTCAGCGGTTCCGCCTGACTCATGTGCCCTCGCTTTCGTTGTCGCCGTTCCAGTGCAGGACGGCGTGGACGCGCCAGCCGCGGTCGGAGCTTCGTCCGGCCTCGACGGTGCCCGCGTAGATCCGGGCCCGCTCCAGCATTCCGGCCAGGCCCCGGCCGGAGCCCACGGACCCGGAGGAATCCCGCACTGGCGCCGCCGTCGAGCCGCCCGAGTCTACCGAGCCCCTGCCGTCGTCGACGACGTCGATGGTGACTGTGGACCCTTCCCGGGCAACGGCCACATCCACCCGGCCCAGGGAACGTCCGTAGCGCAGCACGTTCGTCAACGACTCCTGCAGTATCCGGTACACCGTCAGCTGGAACGCGGCGTCGTCCGGCAGCGACGGTCCGGTGTGGGTGTAATGCAGCGGCAGCCCCGCGGCACGGAAGCCTTCCAGCAGTTTGCCCAGATTGTCCCCGGCCACGAGTGGTTCGCGCGGGGCCTGGCCGGGAGCCGCGTCGTCGCGCAGCACGCCGAGGACGCGCCGCATGTCCGCCAGCGCCGCGCGGCCGGTGCGGGAGAGTTCCCCGAGGACTTCCGCTGCCCGCGCCGGGTCCTTCTTGACCACGACGGCGGCCCCGTCCGAAAGGCTGACCATCACCGTCAGTGAATGCGACACGATGTCGTGCATTTCCCGGGCGATTCGGTTGCGTTCCGTGACCGAGCCGAGTTGCGCGGCCCTCGCGGCCCAGGCGGCAATCTCATGCTCATGCTCGCGCCGCTGCCGGACCGAGATACCAATCCCGGTGGCAATGACGTTGGAGAGGGTGATGCTCACGGCGGCCGCAATGCTGCTGATGAGCTGGAAGTTCTCCGGCGTGCTCACTCCCATGTCCGGCAGCCGGCCATCCAGCGGACCAACAGCCAGCTGGAGATACAGAAACAACAGCGGGGCCGTGGCCGCGGCCAGGGTCACCAGCGCGAAACGCCGGCTGCGCACCACCGCAACGGCGTAGAGCGCAAACCACAACCCGGCGGAGACGTTGGAGCCCCACGGGTGAAGCAGCGTCACGCCCACCTCGAGCAGCGTCACCACGGCCACCACGGACACGGGATGGCTCCGCCGGAACCACAGCGCCGCCGCGGCCGCCACGAGCAGCACGGCGACCAGCCAGACGCCGTCGCGCATTGATTCCGCCGCGGTGGGGGTGACCAGCAGCAGGTAGCCGGCCACGACGACGGCGTCCATGGCCCGCGGGTGCTGGAACAGGTAGCGCCGGATCCGGCCCCGGTGCCGGGCGGTGATTTCAGCGAAGGACGCGTCAGCCTGGCCGGCTGGCGCGTCCTTCACTGCAACTGCATCGGTCATACTCTGAGCCTAGACGTTGGGCCCGACGGGCTTAGACGTCCCGCTTCTTCAGCAGCACGGCGGCCAGGACCACCGGAATGACGACCCAGGCGCCCAGCACGAGGGCGGCCTGCCAGGCCTCCAGCGTGTCCGGCACGTGCTGCACGGCCGTCATCGGTTCGACCGTGTTCCCGGGCAGGTACTTGCGGGCCTCGACGAAGAAGTCGCCGGGGATCAGCTGGAAGGCGATCGGCGCCACGAAGAACAGCCCGACCAGGCTCATGATGCCGCCGGCGGAGTTGCGGATCAGCGAGCCCAGAGCCATGCCGATGGCGGCAACGGCGGCGACGTAGAGGCTGTTGACCAGCAGCATCTTCACCGACTGCGAACTGGCCAGGTCCAGGTTCAGGTTGTAGTTGTCCAGAATCGGCAGCGACACAAGGCCGGCCAGGTACACGGAGGCCGCCGTGAGGACAAACGCCGTCACCATGACCACGAGCAGCTTGGCGGCGAACGCCGGAATCCGCTTGGGGACGGCCGCGAAGGTGGAGCGGGCCATACCCGTGGTGAACTCGGAACTCATCAGCAGTACGCCCAGGGATCCCAAGATCAGCTGGGCGAACGCGATGCCGGACGTGGGGACGCCGACGGCGAGGTCCCCGCCCTGCGCGGCGAACGCGGCGGCGGCCTGCGGGTCGGATGCCGCGGCTTCGGCGAACTGTCCCGTGCCCCAGGCCGAGAGGGCACCGAAGCCCACAACGACCAGGACGGTGCAGCCGAGCAGAATCAGCGTGGACAGAAGCGTGCGGAACTTGATGAATTCCGAGTTCAGCACCCGCAGGAAGCTGGGTCCCGGGCCGGTGCTGAGGGTGTCGCCGGCAGGGGTGCCGGCGTGGGCGCCGCGGCGGGAGGGTTCGAGGGTGGTGGAGCTCATGGCTAGTTGCCTCCGGTCTGGGCGGGGGCGGCTGCGCCCGTGGTGATCAGCGAGTGGTATTCGACCTCATCCTTGGTGAGTTCCATGTAGGCCTCCTCGAGGCTGGCCTGGAGCGGGGTGAGTTCGTAGAGCATGACGTGGCTGTCCAGGGCCGCGCGGGCGATCTGGCGCGGATCCAGGCCGGTGACCTCGAGAAGTTCGTGCTCCTGGAGCTCCACGGAAACGCCGTCGCCGGCGAGCAGGTGCATCAGCTGGTCCGGCTGGTCGGTGCGGACGCGGGTACGGATCCGGCCCTTGCCGTTGATGATGTCCTGGATCGGCGCATCGGCGATGATCCTGCCGCGGCCGATCACAATCAGGTGGTCCGCGGTCACGGCCATCTCGCTCATCAGGTGGCTGGAGAGGAACACCGTGCGCCCCTCGGAGGCCAGATACTTGACGAGGTTGCGGACCCAGACAACGCCCTCCGGGTCCAGGCCGTTGACGGGCTCGTCCAGGATGACGGTCTGCGGGTCGCCGAGCAGTGCCGCGGCGATCCCGAGCCGTTGTCCCATGCCGAGCGAGAAGCCGCCGACCTTCTTCCTGGCCACATCGGCCAGGCCCGTCATCTCGATGACTTCGTGCACGCGCTTCTTGGGAATGCTGTGCGTGGCGGCCATCGCCAGGAGGTGGTTGTACGCCGAGCGGCTGGTGTGGACGGCCTTGGCGTCGAGCAGCGCGCCGACGTCGCGCAGCGGCGCCGCGTGCCGGGCGAACGGTGCGCCGTTGACGGTCACGGTTCCCGACGTCGGCCGGTCCAGTCCCATGATCATGCGCATGGTCGTGGACTTGCCAGCCCCGTTCGGGCCCAGGAAGCCGGTGACCCGGCCGGCTTCGACAGTGAAGTTGACTCCGGCGACGGCGGTCTTTTCGCCGTAAATCTTGGTCAGGCCTCGTGCTTCGATCATGGAAGCGTTCCTTTACCTAGCAGTGGGGTGTGTACACACCACGCTACCGAGGCGAAGGGCGGATTTCGCCGGTCTCAGGGATGATTCAGGGTCGAATCAGGGTAGTCCGGGAGGATGACGGCGCCGGCCGTCAGGATGCCGGCGAGTAGTACGTCAGGGCGCCGGGCATGACCGAGAACTCGACGCCGCGGACCCCCGGCATGACCTCGCCGTCCACCGCGAGGACCATAGTGGTATCCCCCGGTTCCACCCGGATGCTGCTGCTTTCGCTGAGGTGGGTGATCCGGGAAGTGGCTACGGTTCCGGTCAGCACGGACCAGAGCAGCCGGAGCCGGGCGAAGGATTCGTCGGCGGTGATCAGCCGGAGGTCGAAAACACCGTCGTCCAGGACCGGGCGGAACAGCGGGGCATGGTCTCGGGGGTAGTACCTTCCGCGGCCGACGTACAGGATCCAGAGTTTGTGCCGCACCCCGTCGACGATCAGGGTGGTGGGTGTTCCGGCGGCAAAGGTCCGGAACATCGCGACGACGCCGGCCACGGGTTTGCCCAGGGACGGCTGCAGCAGTTCGCGCCGGCGCACCAGGTTCGGGTAGAGGCCGATGCTGGCGGTGTTGAGCATGGTCAAATGCAGCAGCTCGGGGCTGTCGGGGAGTCCGCGCTCCACGGCCACCAGGCCAAGATCCGCCCGCGCCGCTTCGCCGCGGGACGCGGCAGCAACAGCGGCCGTGAGGCTGGAGGTCCCGGCGTCCCGCGCGAAATGGTTCAGTGTCCCGCCCGGTAGGACCAGCAGCGGGAGGGAATGCTCGACGGCGGTCGCAGCGGCGGTGCCAACGGTGCCGTCCCCTCCCCAGACACCCAGGGCCACAACACCGGGCCGGGTGGCAACCCGGGAGATCTCCTCCGCGAGGTCCTCGTTATGGCCCACTTCTTTTATATACGCTTTGGGGAATACTTTCTGGAGGGCGGCGACAGTCTCCTCCGCGTAGGAGCCGCCGAGGGTGTTGACCACGATGGCCAGGCCTTCGCCTTCCGGAAGCTCTGCGGCTTTCACGGCGGTCCGCCTGACTTCGGGGAAGGGCGGCCGCACGGGCCACCACTTGCGTGTCACCATGGCGGCACCCGCGCCGATTGCCGATCCAAAGAACACATCAGAGGGCCAGTGGGCGCCGGTGTGGACACGCGAGTACGCGACGCCCGCCGCGAGGGGGGCCAACGCTGCGCCGAGGGCCGGCCGCACCAGCCCGACGCCGAGGGCGAACGCGACGGCGGAGGCGGAGTGGCCCGAGGGCATGGAGGAGCTGGTGGGTTGGGGATGGACGAACCTGAACGCCGGGAGGTGTTCCGGCAGCGGGCGCGCCCGCGGCAGCAGGGTCTTGAAACCGACGTTCGTGACCGCGGAGGCCACGGCCTGGGCCAGCAACCCGTGAACGGCGGCACGCCGCGTCCTCCCCGGGAAGAGCGCCATGATGGCGGCGATCCCGATCCAGAGCTTGCCCTTGTTCGCCGCGGCGGACAGCCGCCGGAAGAACTCGTCGTGGCCGCCGCCGGGGAGGCCGGACACGGCGCGCACTAGTTTCCTGTCGAGTCTCCCGAACCGGCCCGGCGCCTTCTTCAGCATGCTTCGCATCCGACCACCATACTGCCGGAGCGGGCGGGCGCGCTGTCACATGAGCGGAGGGAGATGGTGCGGCGGCAGGGTCCGGCCGGCCCGGCGGACCGGTTGGCTAGGATGGGGCGATGACCCGAGTGCTGGACCCTCAGCGATTGTCAACGGGCCGCGTCCTCGCGGCCAGCACCGTACTGCTCACTCTGGGCGTGGTCCTCGGCGGCCTTCTGGTGGCGGACGTGAGGCTGCCTCCCTTCCAGGGCCTGGACGAAGGCTGGTCCCGCTGGATCACTTCGCTGCGCGGCCCGTTCTGGGACGGAATCAACGGCTTCCTCAACGTGGCCGGCTACCGGGGTGTCCTGGTGGTCCACGGGCTGCTGGTCGTGGCGCTGCTGCTGCGGAGGCGCCCGCAGACGGCCATCTTCGCCGCTGCCGCCGGCGTCGCCGTCCTGGTTTTTACGCAGATCCTCAAGGCCGGGATTCTCCGGGACCGGCCGGACAACACGATTGTCCTGACCGATACCGGTTCCTTCCCCTCGGGGCATGTGGCCAGCACCGCGGCATTCCTGGTGGTGGTGGCCCTTCTCGTGGGGCGCGCCTGGGTATGGGTCCTTGCGGGACTTGGTGTGCTCGTGATGATGGTCAGCCGCACGTACCTGTCCGCGCACTGGCTGGTGGACACGGTTGGCAGCGTATGCCTTGCCGTTCCGGTGGTGCTCCTGCTCTGGCTGTTTTTCCAGAACATATGCATCCAGGAGAATGCAGACGCCCGGCGGCTGCTTACCTGGCGGGCAAGGGCTTCGCGGCGCCGGCGAGCAGCAGCGCACCCAGAATCGGGATCATGATGGCCAGCAGCGCCAGCCGGATTCCGATCAGGTCACCGAGGTAGCCCAGCAGCGGCGGGCCGGCCAGGAATGCGATGTATCCGATCGTGGAGACCACCGACACGCGGGCGGCCGCGTATCTCGGGTCATCGGCTGCCGCCGACATCCCCATCGGAAATGCGAGGGCAGCCCCTGCTCCCCAGAGCACCGCGCCGGCCGTGGCCACCCAGAGGTCACCGGCCAGGACGAAGAGCCCCAGCCCTGCGGCCGCGGCGGCCATGCTGGCGCGCAGCACAGCCACCCGGCCGTAGGCGTCGATTGCCCGGCCGCCGAAGAAGCGCACTGCGGTCATTGCCAGGACAAAGGCGGCAAACAGCAGCGCGCCGGTGGACTCCGTGGCGTCCAGTCCGTCCACCGCGGCCTTGGCGATCCAGTCGTTGCCGGCACCTTCGGTGAGGGTCGCACCCAGTACTACGACGCCGATCAGCAGCGTGCGTCCGTCCGTCCAGGCCGAGCGGCCCTTGGTTTCCTTCGTTTCCCCGGCCACTAGGGCGGGGGCCGGAGTGTGCGGCAGGAAGTAGCGCGGAGCGATCATCGTCAGAACCGCTACGATGGCGGCGATGACCAGCAGGTGCGCCGGGAGCCCGACGCCGAGTCCCGCCAGGCCCGCGCCGATCAGGGCGCCAAGGAACGCGCCGCCGCTGAAGGCGGCATGGAACTGCGGCATGATGGTGCGCCCGAGTTTGTGTTCCACGTCAGCGCCCTCGATATTCTGGGACACGTCCCAGAGCCCGATCCCCATGCCGAAGAAGAACAGTGCGACGCCGGTCCCGGGAACGGACTCCGCCAGCAGCGCCAGCGCCACACCGACGCCGGCAACGGCGGCGACCAGGCCGGCGGCCCGGACGGTATTCGCCGTCCCGATGCGGCCCACCACGTGGCCGGCGGTGGGCAGGGCTATCAGTGAGCCCCCCGCCACGCACAGCAGCAAGGTACCCATCTGCCCCGAGGAGATATGCAGGATCTCCGTCACGGCAGGGATCCGGGCGGCCCAACTGGCGAACACGAGCCCGTTGATTCCGAATATCAGGAAGGTCGCCGCGGCGGCGGCATTAAGTTGCGGGCGGGTTGCTGTCTTGGTCATACGATCACTGCTTCCACCGAGTGTTGGGCGAGCTGGGCAAGTTCTTCGGCACTGAGGTGCTTGTCCGTGACGAGGACGTCCACCGCGGCCAAGGGGGCCACGAGCGCAACGGCGCTGGCGTTCCATTTGCCTGCGGAGCAGGCAACGATCACCCTGCCCGAGGATTCCAGGCCCGCACGTTTGACGGCCGCATCGTCGAGGTCGTGGGCCAACAGTCCGTCCCGGAGATCGAGCGCGCAGGGCGTCACAACAGCCGTGTCAAACCGCAGCGAACGGATGTTGGATTCCGTCATGGGCCCGCGGAAGGACAGTTCCCCGGGGGTCAGGGTCCCGCCCGGCAACAGCAGGTCGGGACGCCGGCCGGCAGCCGGGCCGCCGTCGGCAATCGCGTTGACGGCCCGCAGCGACATCGGCATCAGGGTCATTTCCCGTTGCCGCAACTGGCGGGCGACCTCGGTGGCCGTGGTGCCGCTGTCCAGCCAGACATGGGAGCGGTCCTTGAGCAGAGCGGCGACGCCGGCCGCAATCCGGACCTTGACGGCATGGTCCTCGAGTTCGCGCTGGCCGTACTCGGGATTCCCGCCACGCAGCACCAGGCTCCGGGCGCCGCCATGGACGCGGCGGAGAACGCCGTGGAGCTCCAGTACGTCCAGATCACGCCGGATCGTGGCACCCGAGGCGCCACATTCCGTCATGAGCTCATCGACGCTCACGTGCTCCCGGTGACGCAGCAGCTCACCGATGCGGCGGTGGCGCTCTTCAGTACTCATGAACAAATGCTAACGCAGGATGCTCATTTAATCATGTTGCTGCGCATCAAACTCCTGGGCAGCACCGGGACCAAGCGGAAAGCCGCCGAACGGCCCGATCCTCCCGCACATTTCGCACGAAAAACGCCAACGCTCCCTCACCAAATGAGGAAGCGTCGGCGTCAAACATGCCGGATGCGAGGGAGGGCCGGTTAGCGCACCCGTTCTACGCGCTTCTCGTCCCAGACCGGCTCGGCCGATTCGTAGACCTTGCCGTCCGAGCCGAAAATCAGGAACCGGTCGAAGGTCCGGGCGAACCAGCGGTCGTGTGTGACGGCCAGGACCGTTCCTTCGAAGTGGTCGATGGCCCGTTCCAGCGCCTCGGCCGAGTGCAGGTCCAGGTTGTCCGTGGGCTCGTCGAGCAGCAGCAACGTGGCGCCGGAGAGCTGAAGGAGCAGGATCTGGAACCTGGCCTGCTGGCCGCCGGAGAGGGATTCGTACTTCTGCTCCGACTGCGGGGCCAAACCGTACCCGTCCAGGGCCCCGGCCGCAGCCTCGCGTCCCAGCCCGGAGCGGTGTTCGTCGCCTCGGTGCAGGATTTCCAGGAGGGTCTTGCCGAGCAGGTCGGGCCGGACATGGGTCTGGGCGAAGAAGCCGGGCCGGATGCGGGCGCCGAGTTTCACGGTGCCTTCGTGCGGCACCTCGGCGATCTCGACGTCGGACACCGGCAGGTGCTCACGTTCCGGGTCGGTGCCGCCAGTGGCGAGCAGCCGCAGGAAGTGGCTCTTGCCGGAGCCGTTGGAGCCGAGCACGCCGACGCGGTCGCCGAACCAGACCTCGGTGGAGAACGGCTTCATCAGCCCGGTGAGCTCCAGCTTCTCAGCCACGACGGCGCGCTTGGCCGTCCGTCCGCCCTTGAGCCGCATCTGCACGTTCTGCTCGAGCGGCAGCGCCTCGGGCGGCCCGGCCTCGAGGAACTTCGCCAGGCGCGTCTGCGCCGCGTGGTACCGGTTGGCCATGTCGGAGCGGAACGCGGCCTTGTTCTTGTACATGTTGACGAGTTCCTTGAGCTTCACGTGCTCCTCGTCCCAGCGCTTGCGGAGCTCCTCGAAGCGGGCGTTCCGGTCCGCGCGGGCGTCCACGTAGGAGCCGAAGCCGCCGCCGTGGATCCATGCGCCGGCGCCGTTGATGCCCGGCTCGAGGGTGACGATGCGTCCCGCGGCGTTGTTGAGCAGCTCGCGGTCGTGGCTGATGAAGAACACGGTCTTCTTAGACTCATTGAGCTTGGCTTCGAGCCAGCGCTTGCCCGGCACGTCGAGGTAGTTGTCCGGCTCGTCGAGGAGCAGGAGCTGATCGGGGCCGGCGAACAGCGCCTCGAGCACCAGGCGCTTCTGCTCGCCGCCGGAGAGGCTCGACGCCGGGCGGTGCTGCGCGCGGTCGAAGGGCAGGCCCAGGGCGGCCATGCAAACCTCGTCCCACACGGTCTCGACGTCGTAGCCGCCGGCGTCGCCCCAGTCGACGATCGCCTGCGCGTACTTCATCTGGGTGGGCTCGTCGTCGTGCTCCATCATGGCCAGTTCGGCCTCGTCCACGGCGCGGGCGGCGGCGGCGAGGGCGGGCGGCGCCGCGGAAACGAGGAGGTCACGGACGGTCGACTCGTCCCGGACCTGGCCGACGAACTGGCGCATGATGCCCATGTTGCCGGAGCGCCCGATGACTCCTTCGTCCGCGATGAGGTCGCCCGAAATGATCCGGAACAGAGTTGTCTTGCCGGTTCCGTTGGGTCCAATCAGTGCTGTTTTGGTGCCGTCCGGGACCTTAAAGGTCACGCCGTTGAGCAGCTGGGTGCCGTCGGAGAGGAAGTAATCAATATTGGAAACGTCAATATGAGCCACACTTCCATCCTCCCACGGCGGGGCCGCCCGGCCGTGGGAGGAGGTGGTGTCAGCCCGCTGCGGTGAGGAATTCCTTCAGCAGCGGCCCGGACACGGTGGCGCCGAGCCCGCCTTCCTCGACGAACACGGCGACCGCCAGGTCCCCGTGCACGGCCACGATCCAGGCGTGCGTCTTGGGCGGGTTGTCGGAACCGAACTCGGCCGTTCCGGTCTTCGCGGCCACCGGGGCGCCCGGGACGGAGGCAAGGAATCCGGTGTGGCCGGACGTCACCACGGCGCGCATCATGTCCGCCAGGGCGGCGGCCTCCGCTGCGGTGACCGGCGTGCCGGAGGTCGCCGCCGGGGCGGGGGCGGCCGACGACGGCGAACCGGCTGGCGCGGCAGACGAAGGCGGCGAACCCGCCGACGGGGTGGCTGCGGCGCCGGCGGCTGCCCCCTCACCGGCCACGGGGTTCAGGACGAGCTGCGGCGACACGGGCGAGCCTTTGGCGACGGAGCCGGCCATGACGGCGGCGGCCAGCGGGGACATGAGCACCTTGCCCTGGCCGATCATCGAGGCGGCGTGCTCGGTCCCTGACGCATCGCCCGGAACCGAGCCGAGGAACGCGCCTGCCCCCAGGGCGGGGGCCTCCACGGCGACACCAAGGGACGTGGCAGCCGATTCCAGCTGGGCCTGGCTGACCTTGTCCCGTGCATTGATGAAGGCGGTGTTGCAGGAGTGCGCGAAGGCATCGCGCAGCGTCACGGAGCCCAGCGAGGAGGCCGGGTAGCCTTCGGCGTTCTTGAAGGTCCGGCCGTCGACGGCCAGGGTTGCGGGGCAGTCCACCGTGGCATCCGGGGTCATGCCGTTGCGGATCATGGCCAGAGAGTCCACGATCTTGAAGATGGAACCGGGGGCGTACTGGCCCAACAGTGCCGTGTCGTAGCCGTTGCTGCCCGGTCCCGAGGCGGCGGCCAGGACGGCTCCGCTGGAGGGCCTGAGCGCGACGATGGCAGAGGCCGGGCCCACCTTGGCGAGAATGTCCTCGGCCAGCTGCTGGAGGTTGGGATCCAGGGTGGTCTCCAGCGGAGTTCCGACCTTCATGTCAACCTGGAAGAGGACCCGGCGTCCGCCGTTGAGCAGGGCCTGCCGTTCCTCGACGGTGAGGCCGGCCTTTTCGGCGAAGACCTGGGTTCCGTCGCTGCCGCGCAGCTGCGCATCGTATTGCTGCTGGAGCCCGCCGCTGCCCGTCGTGTCCCCGGCCCTCAACGCTCCGCCGGATTTCTCGATCTGTTCGGCGCTGGCCTCGGCTGCGGTGCCCAGCAGGGCGCGGGCGAAGGTGCGGGTCGGGGCCAGGGGGAGGAAGTCGCGGATGGCGCGGGCTCCGGGAATCTCGCCGATCTGGTTGTCGGAGATGGTCCTGCCGTCCTCGCGCAGCGTGATGGCGGTTACAAAAGCCTCAGGACCGGCCGCCTGGACCTGCTGGGCGTAGGCTGCGGGGTCCACGCCCACGAGTTCGGCGAGCTGCGTAGCGGACGCCGCCGGGTCGGCGGCAGCCAGGAGCGGTTTGTCGATGCCGACGTTCACGACAGGCCGGTAGGTGACCAGCTCGGCGCCACCGGCACCCAGGATCTCCGCCCGCGCCGGGGACTGGGACAAGGTGCCGAGGATTTCACCCTCGGCCAGCCCCGGAACCAGCGTCGCCGGGTTCCAGATAGTCAGCCACTTGTCGCCGGACTTCTTCAGCTCGGCGTAGGTGGTGTATTTCCACTCGCCGGACCCGATCTTCCAGCTGTAGTTCAGCGGGACCGTGGCGGTGTCCTTCTCCAGTGTCAGTTCGCCGCTTTCGACCGCGGGTTTGACCGGGTCCAGTGCCTTAAAAACCTCTTTGAGTTGCTCATTGGCCGCTCCGGAGTCCTTGCCTTCGAACGCGACGGAGCCGACGTCAACCGCCGCGACAGCGGACGCCAGCTGCTTCGCCGCATCCTGCGCGCCGGCGCGGCCGTCGGAGCAGCCCACCAACGAGCCGCCAATGATGAGCCCAACCAGGGCAAGTGAAAGTTTTGATGAGTTCCCCATCGCGCCATTATGCACCGGCCGCCGGACAATTCCGTTGTCACAAATGGTCAGCAGGCTGCACGGCTGGCACCGGGTAACTGGGAAGGAGCGCGGCCGCCCGGGTCAGGGAGGCGGCTCAGAAGCGCCGGATGATCCTGCGCTGGGTGGCCACGGAGATGGCGGCGGTGCGGTTGTCCACCCCGAGCTTGCCGTAGATATGCACGAGGTGGGTCTTCACCGTCGCCTCGGAGATGAACAGTTGCTTGGCGATGGCCCGGTTCCCCAGGCCGGTGGCGAGTAGCTCCAGCAGCTGAATCTCGCGGGCGGACAGGGCCGGTTCCGGATTGCGGATCCGGCCCATCAGACGGGCGGCCACCTCCGGGGCCAGCGCGGTCTGGCCTGCCGCGGCGGAGAGCACCGCCTGGCGGATCTGTTCCGGCGGCGCGTCCTTGAGCATGTAGCCGCTGGCCCCGGCTTCCACCGCGGCGAGGATGTCAGCGTCGGAATCAAAGGTGGTGAGGATGAGCACCGGCGGGGCGGGCTGTCCGGCCTCGCCGGCTTTGATCCTGCCTGTCGCCGTGACGCCGTCAATGCCGGTGCCCATCTGCAGGTCCATGAGCACGACGTCGGCCGGCTCGCCGAGGGCATGGAGCCGGGAGAGCTCGGCGATGGCCGCGCCGCCGTCGGACGCCTCGGCGGCGACCGTGATGCCCTCGAAGTCGCCCAGCATGGCCCGCAGTCCGGCCCGGACCACCGGGTGGTCATCGACAAGGAGCACGCGGATGTCGTTCATGGTTCGTTCCTTGCCGCTGGATCCCCGAGCGGGAGCCGGATAGCCACTACCGTTCCCTCGCCGGGGGCGGATTCGATGTCCAAACTGCCGGCCAGCGCCGCGACCCGTTCCTGGAGCGACTTGAGCCCGTAGCCCGTGCCGTCGGGGCGGCCGGCAGGGGCCGTGACCGCCGCGGGATTGAACCCGGCGCCGTCGTCGTAGATATCCATCGCCACTTCGGTGCCGAGGAAGGACAGGGTTACGACGGCGGTGTCAGCCTTGGCGTGCACCCACACGTTGGCAAGGCTTGCCTGTGCGGCCCGCAGCAGGGTGGTCCGGTACGGGTTGGGCAGTTCCACCGGGATCCCCTCCAGGTCGAAGCGGCACCGCAGCCGGGCGCCGCGGGCGGCTGCTTCCGTTTCGGTCTTTTCACAGAGCCGGCGCAGGCTGTTCACCAGCGGGTCCTCCGGTGAGGTGCCTTCTGGATTCTCCGCTGCGTTTTCTGAAAGGGCGGGCGGCTGCAGGCCGCGGACGAAGCTGCGGGCCTCGGCCAGGTTGGCCGACGCCGTCTCCTGGACGGTCCGGAGCCGGTGGCGGGCCGTGGCGGTGTCCCCGTCGTCGAGCGCTTTCTCCGCCGAACGGCCCATCAGCACGATGCTGGAGAAGCCCTGGGCCAGCGTGTCGTGGATCTCGCGGGCCAGCCTTGCCCGCTCGGCGAGGGTCCCGGCGTCGTGCTGGCTGCGGGCAAGTTCGGCGCGGGTACGGCGAAGTTCCTCGGCCGCGAGCCGTTGGCTTTCGGCTTCCAGATAGAGCGCCCGGTACGCCAGCCCCGTGATCACGGCAAAGGCTGCCCCGAATGCCGGTCCCAGCACCATGGGCAGCTGCAGGGCTCCCCCGTCCGCTCCGGTGTTGTGGAACCACAGGGCAACGATGACCAGCACGGTGCTCAGCGTGATCGCCGGCAGCGCCAGCCGCAGCGGCAATATGTGCAGCTGCAGGAAGAAGATCGGGAACGCCAGCCACACGAAGTCGGCGCTGGCCCAGATCAACAGCAGCCAGAGCAGGCAGACGGCCCCCAGCCACAGCGGCGAGTACGGCCGGGGGTCGAAGCGGGATGGATCCGTGGAGTGGCGTTTCTCCAGGACGGTGCCCAGCAGGTAGACAGCGGCGAGAACCAGCGCGAGTCCCAGGCTGAGCCAGTCCGCGCCCCGGAGTCCCGGGCCGGCCAGGCGCGCAACAGCGACGAGCAGGAGCACGGCGAAGCCGCTGTGAAGGCACACCCGGAGGACGCGCAAAATCACGGCAGCATTCGTCGTGCCGCCCTGGCCGGCCCCTGCCGGCGCGCTGTGAGCCTTGTCCTCCATGCCTTCAGCGTAGTGCCGGGCCGGGCCGGCACCGCCGGAAATCCCCGCCGCGGCGCCACTATCAACCATTTGATTGACCCGCCCGTCAACCACTCCACCCGGAAGTCCCAGCCATGCGGCCGATGCCTGCCCCGCGCCGCGGCGGAAGGCTTGAAGCAAGGCCACAACCCGTTGAAAAGGACTCTTATGTATCTCGCTCTCCGCGACCTCCGCTTCGCCAAAGGACGCTTCCTTCTGATGGGCGGTGTCGTCGCGCTCATCACCCTGCTGCTGGTGCTGCTCTCCGGACTCACCGCAGGTCTGGGCAACCAGTCGACGTCGGCCCTCTCCGCGCTGCCGGCGGACCAAATCGTCTTCGGGGCTCCCGCCGGGGACAGCGCCAAGGCATCGTTCACCGAGTCCGAGGTCACCCGCGGTCAGTTTTCGGAGTGGGCCGCCCGCGACGGTGTTGCACACGCAGAACTGCTCGGCATCAGCCAAAGCCGTTTCCAGGCGGTTGGCCCCGACGGCGCCCCGTCCGGGACGGCCAGCGTGGCAGTCTTCGGCACCGACAGCACCGAGGGGTCCGGTGCGGCCGGCCTGGCGCCCCGTCCCGTGGCCGACGGAACGGTGGTGATCGGCGCCAGCCTCGCCGAGGACCTCGACCTGCACCCCGGCAGCCGGGCCACCGTGGGCGGAACCGAACTGACGGTGTCCGGCGTCGTCCCGGACCAGTGGTATTCCCATACCGGCGTTGTCTGGACCACACTCGGCGACTGGCGGAAGCTTGCGCATATCAGCGGGAACGACGCCGCCGCCACCGTCATCGCGGTGACCTTCGACGGCGGGCACACTCTCGACGCCGACGCCGCCAACGCAGCCGCCGGGACGGTCAGCACCACCCGGGACGGGTCGTTTCAGGCCCTCGGCTCCTACAAGAGCGAAAACGGCTCCCTGTTGCTGATGCAGGCGTTCCTGTACGGGATCTCGGCCCTGGTCATCGTGGCCTTCCTGACGGTGTGGACCGTACAGCGCACCCGGGACGTCGCCGTCCTGAAAGCCCTCGGCGGCTCCTCCGGGTACGTCCTCAAGGACGCCATGGTGCAGGCGGCGATTGTGCTCCTCGCCGGGGCGCTGGCCGGGGGCGCGGCCGGCATGGCCGGCGGCGCCCTCGCCGGCGGCGCCGTCCCGTTCCTACTGACCCCGCAGACCACGCTCCTGCCGGTCGGGGGCATCGTCGTCCTGGGCCTGGCCGGGGCTGCTCTGGCGGTCCGGAGCATCACCCGGGTGGATCCGCTCCTGGCCCTCGGCGGCAACTAGCGCCCTGCACCCCCATCAACATTCCTGGAAAGGCATACACAATGAACCCTGCCCTCAACCTCGTCAACGTCACCCTCGAATACCCGGACGGCGACGGCAGCCTCAAGGCGCTCGACGACGTCAACCTCAGACTCGCCGCGGGGGAATTCCTGTCCCTTGTCGGGCCGTCCGGTTCGGGAAAATCCTCCCTCCTGGCTGTCGCGTCCACTCTCGTCAGGCCCACCGCAGGCCTTGTGCTGATCGGCGGGACCGATGCCGGCGGGCTGTCCGAGGCGGACCGCACTTCTCTGCGCCGGGACAGGATCGGCATCATCTTCCAGCAGCCCAACCTGCTGCCGTCCCTCACAGCACTGGAACAACTGGTGATAGGAGACCATCTGCGCGGCAAACCTGCGCGGGAGGCCGCCAGCCGCGCCGCAGCGCTCCTGGACCTCGTTGGCCTGGCCCCGGCGGCCGGCAAACGGCCCCACCAGCTCTCCGGAGGCCAGCGGCAGCGGGTCAATATTGCCCGTGCCCTGATGGGGGACCCTGCAGTGTTGCTGGTGGACGAACCAACGGCCGCCCTCGACCAGGAACGCAGCGGGGCCATCGTGCGGCTGCTGCGCCAGGTCACGGACGAGTTCAGGATGGCGACGGTCATGGTCACCCACGACACCGGCTTCGTCCCGCTCACCGACACGGTGGCCAGCATGCGCGACGGCAGGCTCTCCGCGCTGCAGCCGGTCGGCCCTGCCTTGGCCTGAAGGCGGGCCTGTCGCGGTGCTGTGAAGCCCCTACATTCCGAGGTGCGGCACCGCGAGGCCGAATATGTCCTTCAAGGCATATCTTGCGGCGTGGAATCCCGGCATGCCGGTCACGCCGGGGCCCGGCGGTGTAGAGGAGGAACACAGGTACACGCCGGGCAGGGGAGTCCGCCAGGGGACCGGACCCAGTACAGGCCGCCGGATGATCCCCCGCAAGTCCATCAGGCCCGCGCTGAAGTCCCCGCCGACGTAGTTTTCGTTGTACTCGCCCAGTTCAGCGGCCGTCGTGACGCGATGACTGACGACCAAGTCCCGGAACCCCGGGGCGAAGCGCTCCAGCTGGGCGGTCACGGCCCCGGCCATGTCCACGGTGGACCCGGCCGGTACGTGGCAGTAGCTCCAGAGGATATGCCGGCCCCCGGGCGCCCGTCCGGCATCGAAGCGCGAAGGCTGGGAGACCAGGACGTAGGGCCGGTCCGGATGCATGCCCGCGGCAACGAGGTTTTCCGCCGCAGCCATCTCCGCCCGGGTGCCGCCCACGTGGACCGTGCCGGCGTCGGCCAGTCCGGACGCCGCCCACGGGACCGGCCCGGAAAGGATGAAGTCGACCTTGCAGGCCGCGTTTCCGAAGCGGAACGACTCGAGCGCGCGGCGGTAGCGGCCGGGGAGCGTGCCGCCTGCCAGTCTCAACAGGCCGGGTGGTGCCACGTCCAGCAGCGTGGCGCGGACCGGGGGCAGCTCGGCCAGGGATCCGATCCGGGCCCCGGTTTCCACGGCCCCGCCGTGCGCTTCAATGTCCGCCACCATTGCCTCGGCGATCGCCGTGGAGCCGCCTGCCGGGACGGGCCAGCCGACAGTGTGGGCCAGCGTCCCCAGCATGAGGCCGGCTCCGGCCGCCGCGGGGGCCGGCAGTTGCGACACGGCGTGCGCGGCGACCCCGGCCAGCAGCGCGGGCGCCAGCTCCTCCCGGAACCTCAGCCCCCACAGCGGTGAGCCCTGCTCCAGGACCCGGGCACCGAACAGGGCGGCCGCCACCGGGTCCTGCGGAATGCGCAGGAGCTGGTTCAGCGTCAGGTCAGCGATGCCGTCCGCGCGCTGCACGAGGGGGGCCATCAGCCGTCCGAAGGCTCCGCCGTCGCGCCCGAGACCCGCAACCGTCCGGTCGAGGGAACGGTACGCCAGCGCCGCCCGGCCGCCGTCGAGCGGTGTGCCGTAGGAGACCTCGGGAACCTCCAGCCTGATCCGCCGGGACAGTTCGAACTGCCGGAAGAACGGCGAGGCCAGGGCCATCGGGTGGACCGCCGAGCACACATCGTGGAAGTGGCCGGGCTCGATGAGTTCGGCGGTACGGAGCCCGCCGCCGGGGGTGGGCGCCGCCTCGTAGACGTGCACCTTCAGTCCGGCGCGGGCCAGGGTCACCGCCGCGGCGAGCCCGTTCGGTCCTGATCCGACGACGGCGACATCAGGCATCCGCGGCCGCCCGACGCCAGGGCAGCACGGAAGCCGAGGGGCGCCGCAGGTCCACCCGCAACCGGTCCGGAACGCCTTCGAACGGCCCGCCCTGGGGATCATCCATCCCGTGCCGGCGGACCACGTCATAGGTGGGGTCCCAGATGTCCCAGACCACCCGGGCCATCAGGTAGCCGGTGGCGATCATGTGGAAGACCACGGCGAGGACGTAGTAGGGCATATCAATATTGTGCTGGGCCACCCCGCCGCTCGTCACCTGCCCGAGGTACATCCAGACGGCCGCCCAGTGCAGCGCTTCGAAGGTCTGCCAGACCAGGAAGTCCCGCCAGCGTGGGCGGGCCAAAGCAAGCAGCGGAATGAGCCAGATGACGAACTGCGGTGAGTAGACCTTGTTCGTCAGGATGAACGCGGCGACGATCAGGAAGGCGAGCTGCGCAAGCCGCGGCCGCCGGGGCGCTGCCAGGGCCAGCACCCCGATCAGTACGCAGGCCAGCACGAACAGGTTCATTGCCAGGGTGTTGATCGATTCGGGCTGCAAAGGGAACCAGCCCAGCCGGCCGGCGACGAGGTTGTAGGCAAACCAGGGTGAGCTGTAGCCGGCGGGTCGGTCCTCGGTGAACTGGTAAAAGTACTTCCAGCCCTCAGGATTCGTGGCGGCAACTGGGAGGTTGACGGCCAGCCATGCGGCGGCGGCGGCACCGGCGGTGACCAGGATGCCCCGGATCCGTCCGGTGCGCAGGGCAAGAAGCAGGACCGCACCAAGGACCAGCACCGGGTAGAGCTTGGTTGCGGTGCCCAGCCCGATGAAGATCCCGGCCAGCACGAGTTTGTTGCGGGAGAAGCAGTACATGCCCAGCGCCAGCAGCCCGACCGCCCACATGTCCCAGTTGATGGTGCCTGCCAGGATGATGCCGGGGGCCAAGGCCACCATGGCCGCGTCCCACGTCCGGCGCCGGGCCATCCGAGCCGTGGCAAGCACTGTGACGATCCAGACGGCAAGGATCAGGGCGGCGTTGATGTCGAAGTAGGCCAGGATGCGGGTGGCCGAGACGCCCTCACCGGGAACCAGCAAGGCCGTCGCGCCGGCAATGAACCCCATGAGGACGGGATATTCGAAGAACGTCCCCGGCGTAATGAAGGGGAAGGCGCCCTCACCGAGGCCACGGTTCTTGAACAGCTCCGGGAAGTCCGAATAGCACGTCGCATAGAACTGACCCGGGGTTTCCCAGCCCTTCGTGCGGCAATAGGACTTGAGGAGGATTCCGATCACGGAGGCCAGGACGGTGAGCAGGATCAGGACGCGTTCCACGGTGAAAAATCCCGGGGCGACGACGCCGGGGGCCGAGCGGTGGCCCAAGGGTCCGCCAATCAGCTCTGTGAAGTTCCTCAACAAGGGGTCGCTGCGGCTCGGGATGACCAGTCGGACGCGTCTGCGGTGCTCCGGCGGCTTTGTCTCCTGCATGTCCCCGAGCTTACCGGGGCAGCTGCGGCCAGCCGTGCCGCGCCGGACCAGCGGCTCAGCAGGCGCTGGAACCGGCGCTTAAACGGGGGAGCCCACGCGTCGCCGCGTGGGCTCCTTGCGGATCAATTCCGGGATCAGTCATCAGTACTTCCTTCGATGGCCGGGACGTGCCTCAGCGGATGAGGCCCATCTGGTGCATAACGACGTAGACGTCTTCACGCTTCTGGTCGAGGAGTTGTCCGTTGAACAGCGTCGTGTGCCGTGGAGCCGGCTTGAGGCTCAGGCGCAGGAGCGATTGCAGTTTCTGCTTCATGGTGGTCACCTCCCGCCGGCGTCTCGTGCCGCGTGCTCGGGCTGTGGTGCTGGCAATAGTCACAATGGACCTTTCGTTGGTGCTAATGGGAACGGGAGTAATTGGGCATGCCAATTAAGGCCTCTGTGAATTGAGGAAGAAAAGGCCAAAATTGGGCATAAGAATGCCCGACGCTAATTAAACGATTTCGCAAAAGCGAAAGGATGGCCCCTGGACGCGAGAGTGCCGCAACCCCAACAAGAAGCTGGGTTCCGAACTTTGGGGATGCTGCGCAACCGCGTGGTTCCGCTTGGGTCAGTCCGCTGTTACGGAACTCCCGGGAAGGGGAGCGCCGGTATCGCCGTGGCTCCGGGTCTTAGGTTAGAAAACCAGGACGCGGGCCGAAGGGTCAGGAGGCAGTCGGACCGAAATTTGGGCGCGGTTCAGCGACAGAGGCCGGGGTGGCGGCGGTGCTATACATCCATCCGCTAGTCAAAGTAATCATTTTTCCCAACCTCCTTTTCTGTTTTGACGTGGCTCCGGCTGACTGGCCGGGCGACGCGCGCCTCGACCCCGGCAGGACGCTCTGGGGTCAGAAATAAAAATACACCACAAATGCCGCACTTGACTACAGCATTCATAAACTTTCTTGAAGTTATTTTCTAAACCGCATTCACAGGCCCCAGCGGACAACTGCGGGGGTCTTCTTATCCCAGCCCAGCGTGCACACTTTCGCGGTTCCCAGAATGAAATGCCGGCCCTCGCGGGGATCGAGCCCCAGCCACCGGGCGGTGAGGATCCGGGAGAAGTGGCCATGGGCCACGACCAGCACGTTGTCCAGGCCCGATTCCAGCACACGTGCCACGATCTTGTCCGCGCGCGCGGCGACGTCGTCAAGGGCTTCGCCGTTTGGCACGCCGTGGGTCCAGATCAGGTATTCCGGGTTGTCCTTCCGGATGAGGTCCGAGCTGATGCCCTCGTAGTCGCCGTAGTCCCACTCGACCGCGAGCGGCTCCAGTTGGGCGTCGGGGAAGCCGGCCAGTTCCGCAGTCCGGCGGGCCCGCCGCAGCGGGGACGTCAGCACGAGGTCAAAGTCGACGGCGTCGAGCACCTTGCGTGCCTCCACGGACTGCTGCTCTCCCTCCACGGTGAGGGGGAGGTCTGTGAGGCCGGTGTACTGGCCGCTCTTGGACCATTCGGTTTCGCCGTGCCGCAGGATCCACAGCTGCGGGCGGGGGCCGTTGGAAGGTGCAATCACTTAGGACTCCTCAGTTGAGAGCGGAGCGGCGGACTCGGGCTGTGCCGCCCACCATTCGTGCAGTTTGGCTTCGGCCTGGGCGGGATCCAGCGGGCCATGCTCCATCCGTTCCTCCAGGAGGAACTTGTAGGCACGTCCGACGACGGGTCCGGGCTTGAGGCCCAGGAGTTCCATGATCCGGCCGCCGTCGAGGTCCGGGCGGACGGCCTCCAGGGATTCCTGCTCACGCAGGGCCGCGATCCGCGCCTCGAGGTCGTCGTAGGCGAAGGCGAGCCGCTCGGCCTTGCGCTGGTTCCGGGTGGTCACGTCCGAGCGGGTCAGCCGGTGCAGCCGCTCCAGCAGCGGGCCGGCGTCGGTGACATAGCGGCGGACGGCGGAATCGCTCCAGCCCGCGTCGCCGTAGCCGTAGAAGCGCATGTGCAGCTCCACCAGCTTGGCCACGGCCTTGGTGGTGTCGTTGTCGAAGCGCAGCGCCTTCATCCGTTTGGACGTCAGCTTCGACCCGACCATGTCATGGTGCCGGAAGCTCACGGCGCCGCCCGGTTCGAAGCGGCGCGTGGCGGGCTTCCCGACGTCGTGCATCAACGCCGCGAACCGCAGCACGAAGTCCGGTCCCGGCACGGCGCCGTCGGCATCCGTTTCGAGGGCGGCGGCCTGCTCCAGGACCTGGAGCGAGTGCTGGTAGACATCCTTGTGACGGTGGTGTTCATCCGATTCAAGGCGCAGGGCGGAGACCTCGGGCAGCACGAAGTCGGCCAGCCCGGTGTCCACGAGCAGGTCCACGCCGGCGCGGGGGTGCGCCGCGCAGATGAGCTTGACCAGCTCCTCGCGGACGCGCTCCGCGGAGATCATGGTGATCCGTTCCGCCATCCGGGACATCGCGGCGCGGACGTCCTCGTGCACCGTGATGCCCAGCTGGGCGGCGAAGCGGGCAGCGCGCATCATCCGCAGCGGATCGTCGGAGAACGAGGATTCCGGGGCGCCAGGGGTGGCCAGGACGGAAGCGTGCAGGTCGCGGACACCGCCGAACGGATCCACGAGCTCCAGCGCGGGGAGCCGCAGTGCCATGGCGTTGATCGTGAAGTCGCGGCGCAGCAGGTCATCCGTCAGCGACTTCCCAAACGCAACCACCGGTTTACGGGAGTCGGGATCGTACGCCTCGGCGCGATAGGTGGTGATTTCGATCTGGAAACCGGCCTTGCGCATCCCGATGGTGCCAAAGGCGCGCCCGATCTCCCAGTAGTTGTCAGCCCACTTCCTGATCAGGGCAACCGTCTGGTCCGGTGTGGCGTCGGTGGTGAAGTCCAGATCGGGGGATACCCGGCCCAGGAAGAGATCACGCACCGGCCCGCCCACAAGGGAGAGTTCATGGCCGGCGTCGACGAACCGCTGTCCCAGCTCCAGAACCACAGGGTCTACCTGGAAATCAACGGTGTGCGAGTCAGTCTCGTGATGTACGTGCGCCATAGTTTCTTAAGCTTGTCAGAAATCCCGGCCAGCACCACACCGAATCCCCCTAAGTCCGGCCGTTGTCGTCCGAACGCGGGGGCGGCGCGGGCGATCCACTTTCCCGGCCGTCCACTTTCCTGCCATGTTTAGGTCATCAAGTGCAGACAAGAGTCGTTAGAGTGGACTTCATGGCCCATCCCGTACCGAGCGCTCCCGGCAGGAGGACAAACGCACCGTTGCCGTCGGCAATAGGTGCCAATGTCGCGCCGGTGCAGCACTCCGGACAGGCCTCCCTCCCCACCGTGGAGGAAGTCTCCGCCGGCGGCGTCGTGGTTGACACGTCCGACGCCGAGCTCCGGGTTGCGATCATCGCCCGCCTCAATCGCGGCGGACGACTCGAATGGTGCCTGCCAAAGGGCCATCCGGAGGGAAAAGAAAGCAACGAGGAAGCCGCCGTCCGCGAAATCGCGGAGGAAACCGGCATCGAAGGCAAGATCCTCGCGCCGCTGGGAAGCATCGATTACTGGTTTACGGTCAGCGGACACCGCGTCCACAAGACCGTCCACCACTACCTGCTCCAGGCCACCGGCGGGGAACTGACGATCGAGAATGATCCCGACAAGGAAGCTGTGGACGTCGCCTGGATTCCCATCCATGAGCTGGCCCGTAAGCTCTCCTTCCCGAATGAGCGCCGCATTGCCGACCTCGCCAAGGAAGTCCTGCCCGACCACCGCTAGGGCCACGCAGGCCCCCTTAACGGACCCCGATGGCGCCTTAAGCAGTGCCCGGGTGAGACGATGAAGACGATGTCATCAGCCAAACCCACCCCAGCGCACTCCGGCCCCGCCGATTCCAAAGCTGTCCAATCCGGAGAGGTCCGTTCCAGCGCCATCATGGCCGCGGGAACGATGGTCTCGCGTTTCCTGGGATTCGCCAAGACCTGGATGCTGGCGGCCGCGCTCGGGTTGGGCTCCACCGTCAACGACACGTTCATCAACGCGAACAACCTGCCGAACCTGATCTTCCTGCTCGTGGCGGGCGGAGTCTTCAACGCCGTCCTGGTGCCCCAGATCATCAAGGCAAGCAAGGCTCCGGATAAGGGAGCGGACTACATCAGCCGGCTGCTGACGCTTGCGGTGCTGGTGCTGCTGACCCTGACGCTGGCGGTGACGCTGCTGGCGCCGTGGGTCATCGAGCTGACGACGCAGGGCTACTCCCCGGAGCAGAAGGCCCTCGCGGTGTCCTTCGCGTTCTGGTGCCTTCCGCAGATCTTCTTCTACGGGCTGTATGCCCTGCTGACCCAGGTGCTCAACGCCCACGGCGCGTTCGGGCCCGCGATGTGGGCGCCGATCCTGAATAACATTGTTGCCATCGCCGGCCTCGGCATGTTCATCTGGGCCTTCGGTGCCAACGCGACCAACCCCCACACGCTGGACACCTGGGGTTCGACCCAGACCTTCCTGGTGGCCGGATTCTCGACCATCGGTGTGATTGCCCAGACCGCGATCCTGCTGGTCCCGGTGTTCCGGCTCCGGCTCGGCCTGCGCCCACGCTTCGGCTGGCGCGGGGTCGGACTGGGCCAGGCCGCCAGGCTGAGCGTCTGGACCCTGGCGACGGCCGCCGTCGGACAGTTGGCATTCCTTTATGTCATGCGCATCGCCACGATTCCCGGCGCGGAGCGGCTCCGCCTGGAACAGGCGGGGGACCCGGCCGCGGACACGATGCCGGGCAACGCCGTGCTGGAGGTCGCGAGCCAGCTTTACCTGCTCCCGCACTCCATCATTGCGCTGTCGCTGGCCACGGTGTTGTTCAACCGGATGACCCGGGCCTCGCAGGATGGGGACCGGGCTGCGCTGCGCAGCGCGCTGTCCCACGGGCTGCGGACCATGGCTGTGGCCACGGTGTTCGGGGCACTGGCCTTGTTTGCGCTGGCCGGGCCGCTGGGCATGTTCTTCTCCGGCGGGGTGAAGCAGGACGGCGCCATGCTGGCCCAGACCCTCACCATCCTGGCCCTCAGCACCCCGTTTATGAGCGCCAACTTCATGATGTCCCGCGTGTTCTACGCCAACGAGGATGCCAGGACACCGTTCTTCATCCAGCTGGTGCTGGCCATGGTGAATGTGGTTGCCGCCTTCACCATCCAGTTCCTGCCGTTCGACCAGATCATCTTCGCCATCGCCATCCTTTACACCGGCGGCAATATCCTCTCGGTGATTGTCAGTGCGGTCTTCCTGCGCCGGCTCCTGGGACACCTGGACGGCCCGCGGATCGCCAATTCCTATATCCGGATGGGTTACGCCGCGCTGGGTTCGGCCCTGGCCGGGGCGGGGGCTCTGTGGCTGCTGGGAAGCTACAGCCCGGACGGCTTTGCCTGGAGCACGCCCGTCGCCGCTCTGGTGACGATCGTCGTCGTCGGGCCCGTCATGCTGGCGGCGTACCTGCTCCTGCTCAAGCTGTTCCGGGTGACCGAACTGAGCGACCTGCTGCAGCCGCTGCTGGGCCGCCTACGCCGTCGGGCGGCTGCGGAACCCACGGCAGGGGACCGTCCGGAAGGTCCCGCCGTAGCCCGCACAAGGCCGGAACGCGCCACAGTTTCGGTGGACACCGGACTCATTCCAAGAATTTCGGGAGAATTCGACGCCGCCTCCTTCCGTGCCGGGCCGGACCTTAGCGAACAGGATGAACGGGCCGGACGCGTCGGACCGGAGGGTGGCTACCTGCCCGCCGAGGATCTGCCCAGCACCGCTGAGGGCGGCTTGGGCCGGGGGGATGTCCCGCTGCCCGGGCGCCGGACGTACCAAGGACCAGCGGGGCACAATCCCCATTTTCCGTTTGGCGGCAAGAAGAAAAAATAGCATCCGGCAGGGTTAGCAGCGCCGTGTTTCCGCGGCGCGGACACTGCATCGGCTAGGATCGAAGACTAACAAGGGGAGTTGCAGACCAGGGGTCCACCGGCTTACCGGAGGACCTGTGGTCACTGATGAAGTGATC
Organism: Arthrobacter sp. 05N429; assembly: GCF_056397045.1. NCBI lineage: Bacteria > Bacillati > Actinomycetota > Actinomycetes > Micrococcales > Micrococcaceae > Arthrobacter > Arthrobacter sp. 05N429. Next base: position 479,902 of record NZ_JBFTMQ010000002.1, on the reverse strand, counting down.
AGTTCGGCAACTCCCGGACAGTCTAGGAGGAGCCCGTGTCCCACCCGATCGATGTCGGATCAGTACTAGGTGGCCGTTACAAGGTCACTGCCACTGTACTGACCTCACATGACCAGGATCTGGTGCTGGACGGTGTGGACCAGGTACTGAACCGTGCCGTGAGCATCCTCGTGGCCGGACCCGGCAACGCGGATCAAGTGGCGCAGAGTGCCCGGGAAGTCGCTACCGGTGAACGTCCCGGCAACGTGCAGATCCTCGACCTCGGGGTCAGTGAGGCGACCACTTACCTCATCACTAACCACACCTCGGCCGCTGACCTGCTGGACCTCGTTGTGTCCTCCAACCCGCCCTATGTTGAACCGTTCTTCACGGACACGCTGGGCAGCGAAATCTTCGGTCAGCCGCGATCCCAGGAACCCGAAACCTACGACGGCCTCTACGACGAAGAAGAAGTAGATGCCGACTACATCAACTACGGTCGGAACCACCCGGCCGCCCCTGCATCCGGAGCCGCTCCGGCCACACAGCCGGCTTCGCCCGCACGCGTGCCTTCACGTCCGGGGACCTCACCCGCGGTCGGCGCGGCTGGCGTTGCTGCCGCCGCTGCCGCTGGTGCCGGTGGTGCCGCAGCGGCGGCATCCTCGAAAGCAAAGTCCCCCGAGACTGCACCCCAGGAGGCCACCCCCCATGTAACGGCGCCCCAGCCCGTGCAGGGAGGTACGTCCGGTTCCGGTGCAGCCGTTTCCGGGCCGCCTGCTCCCGCCGAATCGCCCAAGGTTTCACTGTGGTCCGACGACGACTACGATCACACGGACGACGACGACCGGCAGACCGCGCACCAGGGCCACACCACGAAGTCCGCCGCCCTGGCCGGCGGCGGCGCCGCGGACCGGGCCCCGGGATTCTTCCCTGGTTCGGCCCGGAGCGGCGACTCCGAGGAGGATGACGAGTACTACGGCAAGGATGACGAGCCCCGGCGCGAGCCCCGCTCCATGCGCTGGCTGGTGGGCGGTCTCCTGGCGGCGGTCCTCGTGGTGGGCCTGGTTCTTGCTGTCACCAATCTTGGCAGCCTCTTCAAGGCCACGCCGCAGCCCAACGCCGGCGGCAACACCTCCTCCAGTACGCCCGGTGCGACTTCGGCAGAGCCGTCCGCAACAGGCAGCCCTGCACCGGTCACCGGTCCGCCCGCCATTGAGGGCGTCACGCGGCTGGGCGACTTCGATTTTGCCGGAACTTACGACGGCGACCTGGTCAAGACCTTCGACGGCAACGCCGCCAGCTACTGGTCGGACATGGAATTCGCCAATGAAAACTGGGGTGGCTTTGCCCCCGAGGGTGTCCCCCTTGTGGTCAAACTGAAGACACCGGCCGAGATCTCCTCGGTGACCCTGAGCCAGTTGGGGGCCTCAGGCGGCAGCATCAGTGTCTTCACCAACGACCGTCCGTCCCTGGACGGCGCCAAGCAAGTGGGCAGCAACAGCTTCACCTCACCGGATCTGACGCTGCCCCTGCAGGAGCCCGCCAATGCGCAGTATGTCATCGTCCAGATCAAGAGCCTGCCCAAGCTGGCGGCGCCGAAGACGCGCTTCGGATATGGCTTGCGTCTGGCCGAGATCAAGGTCCAGTAGCGGGCCGGTAACCAAGGCAGTAACCCCGCGGTCCTCGGTGCCAAGACGGTACCCTGAGTGATGGCGTCCTCCCGTGGCGCCCGGTCCGACCGGAATATTCAGCGCCGTACAGTAGTTGTGCCATGTGGCCGGCTACCCAGGCGGGCGCATCGACAAAGGAAGAGGTTCACCGTTCAGTGAGCAACGCAGAAAACACCGCGTCCGAAGTGCGTGATGTCATCATCGTCGGCTCCGGCCCCGCGGGCTACACGGCCGCGGTGTACACGGCACGCGCCAACCTGAAGCCGCTGCTGCTGGCCGGATCGGTAACCGCCGGCGGCGAGCTGATGAACACGACCGACGTCGAGAACTACCCGGGATTCCCGGATGGCATCATGGGCCCGGACCTGATGGAGAACTTCGAGAAGCAGGCCGCCCGGTTCGGCACGGAAATCCAGTTTGAGGACGTCACCGACCTGGATCTCGACGGCGACATCAAGACGGTCACCATCGGCTCGGGGGAGACCTTCCAGGCCCGGTCCATCATTCTGTCGACGGGTTCTGCCTACCGCGAGCTCGGCCTGCCCAACGAGAAGCGACTCTCCGGCCACGGCGTCAGCTGGTGCGCAACCTGCGACGGTTTCTTCTTCAAGGATCAGGACATCGCCGTGATCGGCGGCGGTGACTCCGCGATGGAGGAGGCACTGTTCCTCACCAAGTTCGCGAAGAGTGTCACCGTCGTCCACCGCCGCGATTCCCTTCGTGCCTCCAAGATCATGGCCGACCGCGCCCTGGCGCACGAGAAGATCAACTTCATCTGGAACAGCGGCGTCGAGGATGTCCTTGGACAGGACAAGGTCACGGGACTCCGGCTGAAGAACCTGGTGGACGGCACCGAGACCGAACTCGCCGTCACGGGCGTCTTCGTGGCGATCGGCAACGATCCCCGCACCGAACTTGTCAAGGGCAAGCTGGACTTGACCCCTGAGGGGACCATCGCCGTCGACGGCCGTACTTCGAAAACCAGCGTGCAGGGTGTCTTCGCCGCCGGTGACGTTATCGATCCCACCTACCGCCAGGCCATCACCGCGTCGGGCTCCGGCTGTGTAGCCGCCCTTGATGTTGAGCACTACCTCGCAGATTTCCACGCCTGAATCGGCGCGCAGCAACCAACCGAAGAGAGAGACAGGGCTATGAGCAACGCAAAAGACGTAACAGACGCTAGTTTCAGCACGGATGTTCTGGCATCCGCCAAGCCGGTCATCGTGGACTTCTGGGCCGAATGGTGCGGACCGTGCCGCAAGCTCGGGCCGATCCTCGACGAGATCTCCGTGGAGTACAGCGAGAAGGTGGACGTCGTCAAGGTAAACGTTGACGACAACCCCGCGATCGCGGCCCAGTACGGCATCACCTCCATCCCCGCCGTCTACCTGTTCGAAGGCGGAGAAGTGAAGGGCACCGTCATCGGCGCCCGCCCCAAGCAGTTCTTCGAGAAGGAATTCGCGGACGTCCTGTCCTAAGCGCCTCTGTAGGTCAGCGGGCAACGCTGAATCCGACTTTGGGTGGCCTCACTTCCGGACCAGGAAGTGGGGCCACCTTTTTCGTGCATGGCGTTCTGTCGGCTGGCACGCGGAGGACCAGTCGGTCATACGAGTCGAGGAGCGGGCCACGAAGTGTTGTTCTCAGATGAACAAAGTTGTTTTAGGCACATGAATTGCTCTCTCCGGGTCTGGTTGCATCGGCCAACCCACGATCGCACTGGCAGGGGAGTCCTAGCGCGGAACACGCGCAGCGCCCGGCTTGCTTGAGATCTGCGATGGCAGACACCCCTAGCGGCGGTTGCGGTTTCACGGGGTGCCGGCCGATCTATGTGCCTGTTTCACGTGAAACATCACTGCCGCTTCTGTGGCGTCGCCTGACTTGGCCGGAATGCCAGGCACATCGGCGGTTCATTCTGTTTCACGTGAAACATCGCCGTCAATGTTTGCCTCAGCGGACCAGCGCAGAGGCCAAGTCTTAGCAGACATGCACGCATGGAGGCCACCAGAGCATTTTTGTCATTGAACTGGAACTCGTCAATCATTGGCTGCATATTGCATTTATGGGTCGCCCGCCGAAAATTTGGAAGTCAACACCGAGTCCATCAACCGAAAATGGCACTATTTTTGCGAAGTCCATTCGGCGCTGAAATGGGATTTAGGAGATCGCAAGGACCTCCAACGGTGGACAACCAAATTTCACACGCAAAATGTCGCGTCCAGCTCCAGAGTCACCTCGCACGGCTGATCGCAACGTCGCGTGCCCCCAGAAGTTGCCAATTGTGGGAGCTGCAATCCCAGTAGGCCCAGCATCTGAACGGTGGGCCAATATTCGCCGCCACAGCCCTTTGGCCCGCAACGGACTGTCTAGGAAGCGATGCACTAGCCCCCAAGCCGCTACCAACATGAGATTGGATCACTGACACCATCTGCACCAGTGGCGTCGTCTGCGATGACTCAAATGCACACGTGATGTTTCACGTGAAACGCCCACTCACGTCCTTGGGAAAGTACGAGACCCAGGAGCATTGGATTCTGGAGAAGTTCGAATCTCGGCTCGAACGATGGACCTTCGAACCGTCGCCGCCGGGCACATCAGCCCAACCGCTCAGTCTTGTTTCACGTGAAACATTACTACGACCGAATAGATGCTCCGGAACGCGGGGTCGGTATAGCGAATTCTCAATTACACTGTAGTGATTCGATATTGAACTCTCAGATATGGGTTGCTTTCCTTCCATGTTGGGTTATCCGGAGGCGGCGCTGCGCCCAATCCGATGGCGTCGGCCACGAAACGCTAGTTACCGCAGATGCGAACTGTACAAGGTCCAAGCGTCCGCAGACCGTCGTACTTCCGAGACTTCCCGCCGTCCACTAGGCCCCTATGCATATCCCTCGAAAGTGTCAGTGTTTCACGTGAAACACAACCGGAAGCCCGCAGGGGATCGCGCCTGCGTACAAGGACAACTAGTTCCTGTTTTGGTCCAGGAACCAAGCAGTTCCCCAACTCACCGCATCGACGCCGCGATAGCCCTTTGCGCCCGATAGCCCTTGGCGGCACTACGCTGCGACCAGCCAACCTGACCCTCCAAACGAAGCAGTGAGGTTTGGGGTCACGCGGAGGCGACGGGCAACCAGCACGGAGATTCCACACCCTATACCGACAGATGGCGCCTGCTACCCGGCCCAGCTGGCCCCAGCCGGGCCCACCGCACACGAGTAGCCGCCCTGACGGACAACGCGGCACCGCTGTCGTTGGCCCTACAATGCGGCGCAACAAGGACGTCTCCCGCGGTCGGGCACTCCAGAACACCGCCCGCTAGTCGGGCGCCCCGAACAGACGCGAAATCCAACTCGAGACGGAAAGTGCACCTGCGTGGTCTTCTCCACAATTGGTGGGCGGCCTGAGGGGCGTTGTCTGCCACCGCCCCGAAGGCAGATCACAGAGGCTGCATCAACAGCTCCTACGCGCAGTACCGCGAGGCGTCATCGCAGCCTGAGGGGTCGGCCAGGTAGGGGACCAGGCGGGTGCCCTTCCTGAAGTCGGGCCGCGGCTGTTCAAAGCACTGCCTTACGATCAACGTGCTAGCGACCTTCCGCAGATTGTGCCGGCCACCAGGGTCGATAGCGCTGTCCCCAGAACGCGGTTCGCCCACCAGCAGCAGAAAACAGCCTCGCCTCAAGATCGAACTCCCGGCGCCTGGTGCCGAACCTCAGCAGCCCACGCCCCCGGGTCCAGTCGGTCGAGTGCTGCCGCCGAGAGTGCTGATTCCACAGCACCGGCCGGCCCTTTCACACGTGATGGACTGCAAAGAGCAAATGGGCGCACCCTACAGTTGGAACGAATGACGCCCGGGCGTTGTCGCTGCCATTTCGCAAGCGTCGACTCCGGCTCTTTTGTCACTGAACGTCGGCCATTCTGATGACCAACATCGGCGACCATTGGTCGGACCGAAAGCTCCCTCTCCCGTACCAGCGCGACAATTTCCACAGGGTTCTCCACAGAACTTATTCACATAGTTATCCACAGGAAGTGAGGGATTTCTCACAGCCGATTTCTTCGGTCGGGCGACGCGTCCAGGGGAGGGTCTTCGTACTGGCCCCGATGCACAGCTCAAGTCCGTCACTGACTTCAGTGTCCACGACTTGAGCCCGTGCACGGCTGCACCAGTATTGCTTCCCGATTTCTGCGATTTTCCGCGCTAAATTAACCGGCATCGGGGGATTTAGTCAGCACGGGCGGGTGTGAATCAGTTCACTGATGGAGCATCGGAATTGTTCCACGTGAAACAGTGTGGGCGTGAACGGCAGGACAGTCGCCGGCGCCACCATCACTGCGGCGACATCGTCTGAGGTCAGTGCCGCACGCGGTGTCCATCCACAAAGTAATCCACATAGTTATCCACAGCAATATCCACCGGTCTATCCACCGCCGGTCATGACATCCTGCTGATGCCGGATCGGGTGCCAGCAGACGAATCGGGTCCTGGCAGCACCCCGATTTAGGGCGGACTTCGAACCACGAATCCCAAGTTGGCGGAAGAAGACCTTGGTTCAATCCTCGATCTCGGAAACTCGCACCAGGTACAGTCCCTGGGCAATCAAACGCAGCACCGGGTTCTACTGGCGACGGGGGAGTCCAGCTTCCTCCCGGGTTCCCAGCCGGAGGTGCCACCCGGACAACCCCGATGTCTGGGTGCGGGGAGCACCTCGGGAGCACCATTCTCGCCGGCGCGACTATTGCCAAGCTCGGCCGGTGTGTGACTGGTTCCAGCCTCGATGACCTGCCTCCGAATGAGCGCCCGCTACCGCAGCCCGAGTCGGAGCCGCGGGTCCAAGTACAGGTGCAGGTGCAGGTGCAGGTATACGTGCCACTTTCGATCGCCAATAGCTGGGCATGGAGACGGGGGTTCTGCTGCTTCCTGGAACGGGAGGAAGGTTCCGCTGCTTCCCGGAATGGACGGGGGCGTATTCAGTCTTCTCCAACATCCCATCACTGCTTGGATGTCGACGCCGCATCGGCCGCCGCGGTAGTTCTGCCGTGTGGGGGGCTGCAGCCGAGACCCTCCACATGTTGCTAGCAGAACCAGCGCTAGGCACCGTGCAGCCTAGTCCACTGACGGGCCGGCAGGCCGGCAGCACAGGGCTGACTACTCGTCCTCACTGCACGGGCGTTCTGCCGGCAGCACCCGGTCCGAAGCAGCTGATGTCCCTCGTCACCGGAACAGTTGGAGTGCCCAATGTCCTCATCTCTACTTCGGGCCAAGTCCGCCAACAGTAGGAATAGGACTCATTGGACACACGCTATGCCCGGTGCCTGCGCTTTGGTGTTCTCTGGTCCATATTCCGAAACCCCACGGAAGTTGGCACCGCGGGCGTTCGAAGCGTTGGTTGCCGTACCTAGCCACTTACTGCCTAGAGTCGACCACGAGTGACCACGCGGTTCAGGCTCCTGGGCCCTGTCCCGTATACCGGCTTGGCTCCCAACGACATCTTGCACGGGAGATTCCGTAGCCTGCAGGCGTTCTGTCAGGCCCCGGGTGGCCCCGACGGCTCCTGACCACCTCCTGGCGCCCATAGCTGGCAGGCTAGGAGCCTCTACGGCGTGACGCCCGTTGCGGGCCCGGAACGGGCTGCTGCGCTGCCCGTGGGCGTCCCATTTGGGGCGTCGACGCTGTTTGAACCCGGAAATCAGAAGACAGGAGGCCGTGGAACGGGCGGAATTTCTCCCACCGAGGTCCCTGAATGTTTCACGTGAAACCGCACGTTCTTTAGTAGAGGAGTCGTGACCCCCTCGGTCGCCGGGGGACAGCAACGCTAACGCGCGGATAACACCTACTCAGATCCATTCCCGCGGCAGCTCACGTCCGCACGTCGACGCTCATTAGCCGTTGCACCACGATGAGGAATGACGTAGGAACTCCGTGAGTCGGGGCAGTGGGGACTTTGGACCTGGTGCCATGTGCCCGCAGTTTGCGCCCGCGTAGGCATCTTTAACGGAAAGACATCCGACTCAGGTGTTTTGCTGTACCTGCCCGCTCATTCCACACTTTTCATGTCTGAACCGGGCGACATGGGTTTCACGTGAAACATTCAATCTACGCCCGTCCGGCAACGGTTGGCCTCTTGTAGGCCCGAGCCAGCCCAAGCGCAAGACCAAGACCCACGGGCCAGTTGACCCGATTGTCCCGGGACTTCGGTATAGACGGCCCTAAACGTCGCCTTGGGCGCCGTCGGTGGCCTCGAATAGCGTCCAACAGAGGCACTCTGACTTGAGCCTTACCAGTTGGGCGACAGGACGGGTTCAAATACGCCGCACCCGGCCAGCGCCGTGTTCACCCTGAATGTTGCCCGCTTGGTCCTCAGGGAGAGCACCTGGCGACCCATTTTCGGTCCCTTTACACGCCAATTGCTGCCGAAAGCCCACCGAGTGCTGCGCTCGTACGGTGTCAGCAGAGCCGCCAGGAGGGTCCGAGAAGGCACCGCAGCTGCAGTTCACCGGTGCACGAGGCAATCGGCGTCCTCAATCCGTGCGAATCGGACAACGGATGGAGTCACTGATGTCTGATGCAGCTCATGCAATGGGCTGTAAACCAGGAATGTCAGCCAGCTCCCGAGCGGAAAACAACAAAGGAAGGGGCCCGTTTCACGTGAAACGGGCCCCTTCTGAGTTCTGGTGACGCTAGTTGGACGACCCGGGCGTCAGCACATCCATGATCCGGTTAAGATCTTCCACGCTGGCGAACTCGATACTCACACGTCCCTTGCGCGCGCCAAGTGAAATCTTGACGTTGGTATCGAGCCGGTCGGAGAGGGATGATGCCAGGTAATCCAGGCGTTCGTGCCGTGCACCGGGCCGCGGGATGTTGTTCTTCTGCGCTGCGGCCGGGTTCTGGTAAAGCGTTACTGCTTCTTCTGTCGCCCGAACTGACATGCCTTCCGCCACAATCTTCTGGGCCAGGCGTTCCATGGCAGCGGCGTCCGGGAGTGCCAGTAGCGCACGGGCGTGGCCGGCAGAGATGACACTGGCAGCGACGCGGCGCTGGACCAGCGGCGGCAGCTTGAGCAGCCGAAGGGTGTTGGACACCTGGGGACGCGAGCGTCCGATACGGTCAGCCAGCTGTTCGTGGGTGGTGCCGAAGTCCTCCAGCAGCTGCTGGTAGGCGGCGGCCTCTTCGAGGGGATTCAGCTGGCTCCGGTGCAGGTTTTCCAGCAGCGCGTCACGAAGGAGGTCATCATCGGTGGTGTCACGGACGATTGCGGGGATGGTTTCGAGGCCGGCGGCCTGTACCGCGCGCCACCGACGCTCGCCCATGACGAGCTCGTAAGGTTCGCCACCCTTTTCAGTTGAAGTACGGACCACAATTGGCTGGAGGACACCGATTTCGCGCACCGAGTGAACCAGCTCTGCCATGTCGTCCTCATCGAAGACTGAACGCGGCTGTTTGCGGTTGGGGTGAATGTCCGTGACCAAAATTTCCGCGAAACGGACGCCCGGCACCTCGACGAGTTCAACTCCCTGATCGTCCGCGTCGGCAACAGCCACGGGTTCTACTTCGGACACCGTGCCGGACGCAGGCTTGGGCGCGGGAGCCGGGGGCACGGCCTTGGCGGCAGGAGCCTTTCTCGCCGGAGCCTTCTTCGCCCCAAGAGCACTCTTGGAGTCCGGGGCCTCTGCTGACGCAGCCGTCATCGCCGACGGCGTCTGCGACTCTGCAGCTGCATCCTTGTCACGGGCGACAACGGTCTCTTCCATTTCAGGCATCTCGGCAGCAGGTGTCCGCTTCCGGGCTTCAGGGAAGAACAGATCCACGGGACGGGACGGCGCTGAACCGTTGCCGGACGCCGCGGCGGAACTTGGAATGAGTGCCCCAAGTCCACGGCCGAGGCCGCGTCGCTTATCGCTCATGGATAAATCCCTCCATTGGAAGAGCCTGGCATCACCGGACTCTAGCTAGTGCAATTCTTGAAAAGATTCTAACGTTCCGCGATTTCGGCTGCGGCTTCCAGGTAGGACAGCGCCCCACTGGATGAGGGATCGTAGGTCATCACCGTCTGCTGGTAGCTGGGAGCCTCGGAAATGCGGACCGAACGGGGGACCACCGCTCCGAGGACCTGCTCCGGGAAGTGTTCACGTACTTCGGCGGCCACCTGGGCGGCAAGGTTGGTGCGACCGTCGTACATGGTGAGGAGGATGGTGGAGACGACCAGATCAGCATTCAAGTGCTTCTGGATCATTTCGATGTTCTTGAGCAGCTGGCTCAGTCCTTCGAGGGCGTAGTACTCGCACTGGATCGGAATGAGCACCTCGTTGGCCGCGCAGAACGCATTGACGGTCAGCAGACCCAGACTCGGAGGGCAATCGATGAAGATGTAGTCCAGCCGCTCTTCACCGTTCTTCGCGCGCTCTTTGGCATACACGTCGATGGCGCGGCGGAGACGCTGCTCGCGGGCGACGAGACTGACCAGTTCAATCTCCGCACCGGCGAGGTGGATTGTGGCCGGCGCGCAGATCAGGTTGTCGATGTCCGGGCACGGTGCCACAACATCCTGCAACGGAATGTCGTTGATGAGCACGTCATAAATGCTGTCAACGTCGGCGTGGTGTTCGATTCCGAGGGCCGTCGAGGCATTGCCCTGCGGGTCGATGTCGATGACCAGCACGTTCAGGCCGGCGGCCGCCAGGGCAGCGGCAATGTTGACCGTTGTGGTTGTCTTGCCGACTCCGCCCTTCTGGTTGGAGACAGTGAAGATGCGGGTCTTCTCCGGTTTCGGCAATTCACGCCCCAGGAGCCGTTCGCGCCGCTTATTCTCATGGGCGAGCTCGCGGGCAATGGGACTGGAATCGTCGATGGAGTCCAGAACATTTCCGCTGGAGACAACAGATGTTTCACGTGAAACGCTGGCCATACCAGTCGTCTTCGCAACCGCAGCCGTGTGATTTCCGGAGTATTCGTGAGCGATGACAGGCGCAACAAAGGCCCGCGCGGACCCCAGGGACACAAACGGGGGGATCCGTTGTGTGGAGGCTTCGCTACTGGTCACTGTGACACACTCACTCTCGTTCGGCTCTTGCTGCCGGTTACTAGCCTAACCTCTTACCCTTGGACTCCGAGGGCACCGGGCTGTTGCTAGGCAATCTTTTGAGGCTTATTCACAACGATTCGGACTACGGTGGTGGGTTCTTCGAGGAGGTCCTCGCCCACCAGCACGACAGACGTCTGGGTGCCGCCAAGCTTGCGGATAACCTTGGCCGCTTTTTCGATTTCCTCGCCTGCGCTGCGTCCCTTGATCGCGACGACTTCACCCTTGCCCGCCAGGAGCGGAATGGTCAGTCCGGCGAGGTTGGAAAGTGCTGACACGGCACGTGCCGTCACGACGTCGGCGTTGACCATACCAACCGCGAGCTCAGCGCGGGTGCGCATGATCGTCACATTCTCGAGTCCGAGGTCGTCCACGACTTCCTGGAGCCAGATGACCCGGCGTTCCAGCGGTTCGATCAGGGTCAGTTCCAGATCGGGCCGGGCAATGGCCAGACACAGGCCGGGGAGTCCGGCGCCGCTGCCGACGTCGGCCACGTGGCTTCCCTCGGCAATCTGGCTCTCGATCACGGCGCAGTTCAGGACGTGGCGGCTCCACAGCCGCGGAATTTCGCGGGGACCAATGAGGCCCCGCTCCGTTCCTGAGGTCGCCAGGTGCTCCACATAGCGCTTCGCAAGGTCCAGACGGTCCCCGAAGATCGTTTCTGCTGCCTGCAGTTCGGTAGCGGTGATTTCAACCATCAAGCTATCCGGCGGTTCAGTCTGCGGAAACGACGATGTGGCGGTCAGCGCCTTCGCCTTCGGACTCGCTGATGAGTCCCAGGTCAGCTACGGCGTCGTGCACGATTTTCCGCTCGTAGGCGCTCATCGGCGCCAGTGCCACAGCCTCGCCGGATTCCTTGACGGAAGCGACGGCGCCTTCTGCGATCTTCTGCAGTTCGCCGGCCCGCTCTGAGCGGTAGCCGTTGATGTCCAGCACCAGCCGGGAGCGGTTTTCCGTTGCGGACAGCACGGCCAGGCGGGTCAGCTCCTGGAGCGCTTCGAGGACCTCGCCGTCCTTGCCCACCAGGTTCTCGAGACCAGCTGCTTCTTCCTCAGCGACGATCGAGATGTAGGTGCGGCCGTTGCGGACCTCAATGTCGATGTCGCCGTCGATGTCGGCAATGTCCAGAAGTTCTTCGAGGTAGTCGGCAGCGACGTCGCCCTCCTCTTCCAGGCGGCTGGCTGACGTGCCCTTGCCCTCCGAGTCCTCGGAGCCTTCTTCAGGGTCCTGGCCGGATTCCTGGACCGCCGTCAAGGCGCCGTCCTGGTCCTCGATGGCTTCGGCGGAAATAGCGTTTTCGGTGCTCTCGGCGGACATTACTTCCTCTTCCTGTTCTTACGTTGTGGCTGGACGCGCTGGCTCTTGGCCACGAGGGCGGCGGCAGCAGCAGCTTCGGCGGCTTCGGCTTCAGCCTTCTTGGCTCCCGTCAGGGGCAGGGCCGGCAGGCCTTTCGCGGCGCGGCGCTCAGCCAGGGCCTTGGCAGCGGGGGATCCCGGCGTCGGCATGCGGCGGATGACAAAGAACTGCTGCGCCATGGTCCAGAGGTTGGTGGTGGTCCAGTAAATCAGAACACCGATCGGGAAGTTGATGCCACCCACACCGAAGACGATCGGCAGGATGTAGAGCATCATCTTTTGCTGGCGCATGAACGGGCTGGCCATGGCCTCTTCAGACATGTTCTTGGCCATGATCTGCTTCTGCGTGATGAACTGCGAGGCCGTCATGGCCAGGATCATCACAATCGACAGGATCCACACGGCCACCACGTTGCCGCCGGGAGGCGTGCCGTGCAGCAGGGTCGCGGAGAGCGGGGCACCGAAGATGCTCGACTCGTCAAACTGCACCACCTGCTCGTGGCTCATCGCACCGATGCTCTTGCCGCTGGTGGCCGCCGTCGTAATGCCGGAGAGGACCTGGAAGAGGGCGAAGAAGAACGGCATCTGGATCAGCATGGGCAAACACGCCGAGAACGGGTTGGTGCCGTGCTTCTTGTACATGGCCATCTGTTCCTGCGCCATGGCCTGGCGGGACAGCTGGTCGGTCTTTCCCTTGTACTTGTCCTGAAGCTTCTTCAAATCAGGCTGCAGGAGCTGCATGCCGCGCTGGGCCTTGATCTGCTTGACGAACACGGGAATCAGGGCGGCACGGATCACCAGCACCAGCCCGATGATGGACAGGGTCCACGTCCAGCCATTGGCGGCGGGCATGCCGATGGCGCTCAGGCCATCGTGGAAGACCACCATAATGGCGGACACAAGCCACTTGAACGGAAACATGATTGTTTCAAAGAAGTCCATACGATATCCCTATTCGTCAGGCCGCAGAGCGACCTTCTCCATCAGTCTGAGCAACCAGGTACTTGTCCGGGTTGTTCAGCACAACAATTGTGGGGGTGCGGTCCGCGGGCCACTCGCATTTGCCGGCGGGGACATGGTCCACACCACCGGCGTTCCAGGGATGGCAGCGCAGCAGGCGCCTGGCCGCCAGCCAGCTTCCTTTGACCGCGCCGTGGACCGTGATGGCCTCAAGCGCATAGGCGGAACAGCTGGGGAAGAAGCGGCAGACCTGGCCGTACAGCGGTGAGATCACCTTGCGGTACGCCAGGAGCAGCAGAATGAGGATATTGCGGGGCAAGTTCCAAACTGCCCGGCCCAACCAAACGGCTGCGGATCTTGCAGGAGGGACGACGGCGGCAGCAGAGTTATGCACGCGGGGTCCCTTCCTGTGTTGTCTCGTAAGAAACTGAAGAACCAGCCTTCGGAAGGCGGCTGCCCAGCCTTTTCATGTTGCTTTCCAGCGCGGCGTCGTAGTCAGATCGCAACTGATCAAAGCTGGCACCGGCCGAGGAGGGCAGGGCCCGGACCACGATCGCGAAGCCGCTGCCGTATTTCTGCAACGACAAGGCGCCGACTTCTCTCAGTCTCCTCTTAACGAGGTTCCTGACAACAGCGTTCCCGACACTCTTGGAAACGATGAATCCGATCCGGCTTGGTTCATCGGCAGCGAGAGCTGCCGTATATAACACTACGTTCCGGCGTCCATTGCGGACACCGGAACGTACAGTTGTTGAAAAATCGGTTGATGTCCTCAGACGGTTGCGGGTGGCCAGCACCTTTAAACTCGCACAGGGATGTGGACCGACGAGTCAGTATTTAAGCCGACAGTTCGGTGCGACCCTTGCCACGACGGGCTGCCAGGATGGCACGGCCGGCACGGGTACGCATACGAAGGCGGAAGCCGTGCTTCTTGGCTCGACGGCGGTTATTCGGCTGAAAAGTCCGCTTGCTCACGTTAGTTACTCCAGTGGGATCAAAGGGGCGCCCACCCGATCAAGGGGAAGAACTGGTCGACGCTAAGTTTTGTATGTGCCGCTTCCCTCGACTCGCACGACGCGGGGCATCGGGAGAGATTCAAATGAGGCGAAAAGCGTACACATGGGACTTCACAACGTTAGGGCTTGCCGCCCTCCTGAGTCAAACCGGGGGTCGCTCCACACACTTTCCCCAGCTGTGGCTAACTGCCGCCGCAGCCTGTGGATGAAGTGCGTCACGCGGCCCGATTCCGAACTACAACGGTGTGATTATCCACAGGACAGATCCCAGCTATCTTCTGCTCTTTTCATCCCCTAGAGTGTCCCAGTAGCCGATTATCCACGGACTGTGCATAACCCTGTGGATTAAGCCGGGGCCAGCACACTGGTTCAGGACTTCTGGCACGTAATGCAGGCAAGCAAGTTTGAGGAACTGATTGATGACAGTAGACGAAGCCAACCAAGCCAACACTGTCGGAAGTTCCTGGCGCCGGGTTGTGAGCCTGCTGGAGAACGACCACCGTGTATCACCGCGGCAGCGTGGCTTCGTCATCCTCGCCCAGGCCCAGGGCCTCATCGGTTCCACCCTGCTGGTGGCCGTGCCGAATGAACTCACCCGCGAAGTGCTGCAGACGCAGGTAAAGGAAGCCCTCGACGACGCCCTCCGGAACGTCTTCTCCGACGAAATCCGCTGCGCGATCGACGTCGACACCGATCTGGTGCCGCTCCACACGGAGCCGGAACCCGCCGTCGAACTGTCCCTCGTGGCCGATCCCTCGGTCGAACTGAAGCCGCAGCCGATGCTGCCGAGCACCTCCCACGAATTTGGCCGCCTGAATCCGAAGTACGTCTTCGACACTTTCGTGATCGGCTCCTCCAACCGCTTCGCCCACGCCGCCGCCGTCGCCGTGGCCGAAGCGCCGGCCAAGGCCTACAACCCCCTGTTCATCTACGGCGACTCGGGACTTGGCAAGACCCACCTGCTCCACGCGATCGGCCACTACGCCCGCCGGCTCTACAGCGGCATCCGGGTCCGCTACGTGAACTCCGAGGAATTCACCAACGACTTCATCAACTCCATCCGTGACGATGAAGGCACCAGCTTCAAGACGACGTACCGCAACGTCGACGTCCTGCTGATCGATGACATCCAGTTCCTGGCCGGCAAGGACCGGACACTGGAAGAGTTCTTCCACACCTTCAACGCCCTGCACAACAACAACAAGCAGGTGGTCATCACCTCCGATCAGCCGCCCAAGCTGCTCGCCGGCTTCGAGGACCGGATGAAGTCACGGTTCGAATGGGGCCTGCTGACCGATATCCAGCCGCCGGAACTTGAGACCCGGATCGCGATCCTCCGGAAGAAGGCCCTCAGCGAGGGCCTGTCCGCCCCTGATGACGCCCTCGAGTACATCGCGTCGAAGATCTCCAGCAACATCCGCGAACTCGAGGGTGCCCTGATCCGTGTCACCGCCTTCGCCAGCCTCAACCGCCAGCCGGTCGACGTCGCCCTGGCCGAGATGGTGCTCAAGGACCTCATCACCGATGACGGGGCCCAGGAGATCACCTCCGCGCAGATCCTGACCCAGACTGCCGACTACTTCAAGCTCAGCATGGAAGAGCTCTGCAGCAAGTCACGGACCAGGACCCTGGTGACTGCCCGGCAGATCGCCATGTACCTGTGCCGCGAGCTCACGGACATGTCCCTTCCCAAGATCGGGCAGGAACTCGGCGGCCGCGACCACACGACGGTCATCCACGCGGACCGCAAGATCCGTGAGCTGATGGCCGAACGCCGCGTGATCTACAACCAGGTGACCGAGCTGACCAACCGGATCAAGCAGCAGCAGCGCAATTCCTGAGCTGTTCCTGACCTGACCGGACGCGCACTCTTACCTTATTAACAGGCACCTGTGGACAAGCCTGTGGATAGTTAAGGGGACAACCGCGGTTAATGGGCTTAAAACCCTTAAGGCATCTGTGGATCGGCGGAACGGCCAAAAATGTTATCCCCATCCACACCCTGTTTAAAACCTCCTCCGCCCACAGTCCATGAACAGGGCTTAACCGCGGAATCGCACCGCCAAACAGGGTTATCCACAGTATCCACAGCAGTTATTAACACTACTAATCCCTAGAAAATGAAATTCCCTCAAATAACAACTTCCCTCCGCACTCCGCACACAGCCCAGGACCGTCCCGGCCCCGGCCGGAAAGCGGCACTGGGCCGGGCCGGCCGAACCACACGGATGTAAGCCGGGGATGGGAGAATCACACTTCTTGCGGCTAAGCTGTCTGCAGTGTGTCCGTCCTGGACACTTTTGTAATTCCTTGCCGGGCCGGTGGCCCGGCCACCAGCGATGACAGCAGCAATGAAAGGCGGCACCCTTCCGTGAAGTTCAGAGTCGAACGGGACGTCCTGGCAGAAGCCGTGACCTGGACCGCCCGGTCGTTGTCTCCGCGGCCGCCTGTACCCGTACTTTCCGGCCTGCTCCTCAAGGCTGAAGCCGGTACCGTCAGCCTCTCGAGCTTCGACTACGAGACCTCCGCCAGGCTCGAAATCCCTGCTGACATCACCACCGAAGGCACGATCCTGGTCTCCGGACGCCTGCTTGCCGACATCTGCCGCAGCCTGCCCTCCGCACCGGTCGACATCGAGACCGACGGCAACAAAGTCACCCTCACCTGCCGCCGAAGCAGCTTCCACCTGGCCACCATGCCGGAAGCCGAATACCCGCCCCTGCCCGCTTTGCCCCCCATCAGCGGAACCGTCCAGGGCGATTCCTTCGCACAGGCTGTTTCCCAGGTGATCATCGCGGCGAGCAAGGACGACACCCTGCCCATCCTCACCGGCGTGCGGATGGAGATCGAGGACGACCTCATCACGCTGCTGGCCACGGACCGTTACCGTCTGGCCATGCGCGAAGTCCCCTGGAAACCCGTCACTCCCGGCATCTCCACCAGCGCACTGGTCAAAGCCAAAACCCTCAACGAGGTCGCCAAGACCCTCGGCGGCAGCGGCGACATCAACCTTGCCCTCGCCGACGACGACAGCCGGCTCATCGGCTTCGAAAGCGGCGGCCGCACCACAACGTCGCTCCTGGTCGACGGCGACTACCCCAAGATCCGCTCGCTCTTCCCCGAGTCCACGCCGATCCACGCGACCGTGCAGACCTCCGAACTCGTCGAAGCAGTGCGCCGTGTCTCCCTCGTGGCCGAACGCAACACACCGGTCCGGCTCGCTTTCACCCAGGGCCAGCTGCACCTCGACGCCGGCACCGGCGAAGATGCCCAGGCTTCGGAAGAGCTCGAGGCCCAGCTCACCGGGGAGGACATCACTGTCGCCTTCAACCCGCACTACCTGATCGAGGGCCTGAGTGTCATCGAGACCAAGTTCGTGCGGTTCTCGTTCACCAGTGCACCGAAACCGGCAATGATCACGGCACAGAACGACGCCGACGGCGAGGACCAGGGCGACTACCGCTACCTGGTCATGCCTGTCCGCCTGCCCAACTAGTCCCCACCGCCACCCTCGCCTCGCAAGCTAGGCCAGGGAACCCGGGCGGCGTGGGCCCAGGCTGTTGTCGTTCTGGGCCCCAAAACGACAACCGACACCCAATGCAGAAAGAGAACCCGCACTATGCACATTGGACTGATCGGCCTTGGAAAAATGGGTTTCAACATGCGCGAGCGGCTGCGCAAGGGTGGAATCGAAGTCACCGGTTTCGACCGGAATCCGGACATCACCGACGTCGCGAGCGTGGACGAACTGATTGCCGCCGTGCCCTCGCCGCGGCTGATCTGGGTGATGGTCCCCTCTGGCGACATCACCGACGCCGTCATCACCGAGCTTGGTACCAAACTCGACGCCGGTGACCTCGTGATCGACGGCGGCAACTCCCGTTTCACAGAGGACCAGAAACACGGTGCCGCGCTGGCTGAAAAGAATATCCGTTTCGCCGACTGCGGTGTATCCGGCGGAGTCTGGGGCCTGCAGAACGGCTATGGGCTGATGGCCGGCGGGGATGCCGCCGACATTGAACGCGCCATGCCCGTCTTCGACGCGCTCCGTCCCGAGGGCGACCGTGCGGACAGCTTCGTCCACGTCGGCGGGATCGGCGCAGGCCACTACGCCAAGATGGTGCACAACGGCATCGAGTACGGACTCATGCAGGCCTACGCCGAAGGCTACGAACTCCTGGCCGCAAAGGACATTGTCACCGATCTTCCCGGCACCTTCCGCGCCTGGCAGAAGGGAACCGTGGTCCGGTCCTGGCTCCTGGACCTCATGGTCAAGGCCCTGGACGAGGATCCCGGACTGGAATCGATCGACGACTACGTCGAGGATTCCGGTGAAGGCCGGTGGACCGTCGAAGAGGCCATCGCCAACGCCGTGCCCGCTCCGGCCATCACGGCGGCACTTTTTGCCCGCTTCTCTTCCCGCGAGGACAATTCCCCGGCGATGAAGATGGTTTCCGCGTTGCGCCACCAGTTCGGCGGGCATGCGACCCGGCCGGCCAAATAGTCCTGCCCTGAAGTCCTGAACCCGGCGTGTACCTAGAACAACTTTCGCTCACTGATTTCCGCAGTTATGCCCAGGTGGAACTGAGTTTCGAGCCCGGCGTCACCGTGCTGGTCGGTTCCAACGGCATCGGCAAGACCAACCTGATGGAAGCCATCGGCTACCTGGCCTCTCTCAGCTCGCACCGGGTCAGCTCCGATGCCCCGCTGCTGCGCTTCGGTAGCGAACGGGCCCTGATCCGCGCCAAACTTGTCCGCGGCGAGCAGTCCACGGTGCTCGAACTCGAAATCAACAGCTCGCGCGCCAATCGCGCCCGGATCAACCGCAGCAACCCGGTCCGGGCCCGGGACATCCTTGGCATTTGCCAGACCGTACTGTTTGCCCCGGAGGACCTGGCCCTGGTCAAAGGCGATCCGTCCAGCCGGCGCCGTTTCCTCGACGAGCTCCTGGTCAGCCTCATGCCGCGGCACGCGGCCACCCGCAGCGACTACGACCGGGTGCTGAAGCAGCGCAATGCGCTGCTCAAATCCGCCCGCGCCGGCAAATTCACGAGCGGCCACGAGGCCACCCTGGACGTCTGGGACCAGCACATGGCACGGGCGGGGGCCGAGCTGCTGCATGCGCGGCTCGAACTGGTGGAACGACTCCGCCCCCACCTCAACAGCGCCTACACGCAGCTCACTGACGGTTCCAAGGAAGCGGGGGCCATCTACCGCTCCACGCTGCAGGGAGTGTTGGAGGACGACGGCGACATGCCGGCTGCCGCTTCAGCTCCAGGCGACGGACCGGCCGAGGACCTGCGCCAGCTTTCCGTTGACGAGCTCACCGAACGCTACGTGAAGGCCTTCGCAGTGTCACGCCGCAAGGAACTGGAACGCGGGATTTCCCTCGTCGGCCCGCACCGCGACGAACTGGAACTCATCCTCGGCACGGCCCCCGCGAAAGGGTATGCCTCGCACGGTGAAACCTGGTCCATGTGCCTGTCCCTGCGCCTGGCCTCGTACTACGTGATGCTCGATGATGCCCGGACCGGCGGATCGGCCCCCATCCTGATCCTGGACGACGTCTTTGCCGAGCTTGACGTCCAGCGGCGGCGTAAACTGGCGGCAATAGTATCCGGCGCCGAGCAGGTGCTCGTGACTGCCGCCGTCGAGGACGATATCCCGGCGGAACTGGCCGGGCGTCGGGTGAAGGTTATCCCCGGAGGGATCGACGAGGAATCGATGAGCGGGAAGGTCGATGAATAAGGATACCGACGGCGGCCTGCAACCGGGACGCGATCCCGACGACATCGATGCTGCCCAGTCGGCGCTGAACAGGATGCGTGAGGCGGCCGCATCCCGCGGCGAAATCCGGCGCAAGGCCCCGCCGCGTTCTGGCACCACTCCGCAGAAGACCAGCCGCAGTACCAGCAGTACCCGCGGCTTCGGACAGTTTCACGGCACCGGCCGGGACCCGATGGGTCTCGGCAAAGTGGTCGGACGACTCGTCGCGGAACGCGGCTGGAGCTCTCCCGTGGCAGTCGGCTCGGTGATGGCGGAATGGGCAGCACTCGTGGGACCGGAGATTTCCGCCCACTGCACGCCGGAAAGCTTCACTGACACCACCCTCCATGTCCGCTGTGATTCCACCGCCTGGGCAACGCAGCTCCGCCTGCTCAGCATCAGCCTGCTGGAGAAGTTCCGCACCGAACTCGGCGATGGCGTCGTGACCAAGATCCAGGTCCTCGGACCTGCGGCGCCGAGCTGGCGCAAGGGTGGCCGGACCGTCAACGGACGGGGACCGCGGGATACTTACGGATAACTCCGGCAGCCTCGGAATCACCGGATCTGAAGCACTCCTTGCAAAACTCTTGAAAAATCTGCGAACGGCATGTAGGGCGCTCAGACGGCCGGGAGCCGTATAGGAACCCCATCCCGGTACCCCCGGAGCCTTGCAGGCGGAGTCTGTGGCCTCCCAGCGGCACTTTCCTTCCCGTTTAGGCCTCCAGAATGCGGGTTTCGCCCCTATAGCACGGTAGAATCGTGGAAGATAACTGGGCGCCGGTGAAACGTTGACTGAGTCCGTTTCCGACGCAACATCCGCGTGCGGTAGACGGATCCTCGAGCCAGCAGCACCACCGGTGCCATCAGTGACGTGCCCGTTGGCAGTGGCTGTTTCCTCCGGGAAGTGGCAACGGCCGGCCTTTAGCGAAAAAGAGGAGTCGAAAGCGCCTGTGGCTAACGACAATGCAGAGATCCCGGCAGTGGACCCAGTAGCGGCTGAAGCGGAGGTCGCCCCGCCGGAGGCCGCGACTCCCCACGGCTATGGCGCCAGCGACATCACGGTGCTCGAAGGCCTGGAGGCTGTCCGGAAACGTCCCGGCATGTACATCGGCTCCACCGGTCCCCGTGGTTTGCACCACCTGGTCTATGAAGTGGTGGACAACTCGGTCGATGAGGCCCTTGCCGGGTACTGCACCCACATCGAGATCGTCTTGCAGGCCGACGGCGGGGTCAAGGTGGTCGACAACGGCCGCGGCATTCCGGTCGACATGCACCCGACGGAGCACAAGCCCACCGTGGAGGTCGTAATGACCATCCTGCACGCCGGCGGAAAGTTCGGCGGCGGCGGCTACGCCGTGTCCGGCGGCCTGCACGGCGTGGGCATCTCCGTGGTCAACGCGCTCTCGAGCCGGGTCGACACCGAGGTCCGCCGGCAGGGCCACGTCTGGCGGATGTCCTTCGCCGACGGCGGCAAGCCGCAGGGCAGCCTGGTCAAGGGCGAGGAGACCACCGAGACCGGCACCACCCAGACGTTCTACCCCGACGCCGGCATCTTCGAAGAGACGGATTTCGACTTCGAAACACTCCGCGCCCGCTTCCAGCAGATGGCCTTCCTGAACAAGGGCCTGCGCATCACGCTCACCGATGAAAGGCAAGCGGCGGAGGAACCGTCCGAGGACGGTGACCTCGATCTCGACGTCGTCCGCACCGAAGGTGAAGTCCCCGCAGAGTTCCACACGGTGGTTTACCAGTACGACAACGGGCTGCTGGACTACGTACAGCACCTGAACTCCGGCAAGAAGGTCGATGTGGTCCACGAGGACGTCATCGCTTTCGAAACCGAGGACACGGAACGGCACATTGCCCTGGAAATGGCGATGCAGTGGACCAACGCGTACTCCGAGAGCGTCCACACGTACGCCAACACCATCAACACCCACGAAGGCGGCACCCACGAAGAGGGTTTCCGCGCCGCGATGACCTCGCTCATCAACCGCTATGCGCGGGAGAAGAGCATCATCAAGGAAAAGGACGACAACCTCACCGGCGACGACATCCGTGAAGGCCTGACGGCCGTCATTTCAGTCAAGCTGTCCGAACCGCAGTTCGAGGGCCAGACCAAGACCAAGCTCGGCAACTCCGAGGTCAAGGGCTTCGTCCAGCGCGTCGTTACGGATGGACTCGGCGACTGGCTGGAGCGCAACCCGGGCCCGGCCCGTGACGTCATCCGCAAAGCCATCTCCGCCGCCCAGGCCCGGATGGCAGCACGGAAGGCCCGCGACAACGCGCGCCGCAAGAGCCCGCTGGAGTCCTTCGGGATGCCCGGCAAGCTCTCGGACTGCTCGTCGAAGAACCCGGAAAAGTGCGAGGTCTACATCGTGGAGGGCGACTCCGCCGGCGGTTCCGCCAAGCGCGGCCGCAACCCCGAAACGCAGGCCATCCTCCCGCTGCGCGGCAAGATCCTGAACGTGGAGCGGGCCCGGCTGGACAAGGCGCTGGGCAACGCCGAAGTCCAGTCCATGATTACCGCGTTCGGCACGGGAATCGGCGAGGACTTCGACCTGAGCAAGCTGCGATATCACAAGATCGTTCTGATGGCCGACGCCGACGTCGACGGCCAGCACATCACCACCCTCCTGATGACGCTGCTGTTCCGCTACATGCGCCCGCTGATCGAGAACGGCTACGTCTACCTCGCGCAGCCGCCGCTGTACCGGATCAAATGGTCCAACGCCCCGCACGATTACGTGTACAGCGACCGGGAACGCGATGCGCGGCTGATCTCCGGCCAGGCCGCCGGCCGCCGTATCCCGAAGGATAACGGCATCCAGCGCTACAAGGGACTCGGCGAAATGGACTACACCGAGCTGTGGGACACCACCATGGACCCGGATCACCGCACCCTGCTGCAAGTCACCATGGACGACGCCTTGGCCGCGGACCAGACCTTCTCCACCCTGATGGGCGAGGACGTTGAATCGCGCCGAAACTTCATTCAGCAGAACGCCAAGGACGTTCGGTTCCTGGATATCTGACAGCCGCATGACGGCTTAGTATTCCCGGACTGATATATACCTGAAACGGAAAATATAGACTATGAGTGACGAAACACCAGAAGTTCCGGCCGGACCGGCCGACGGCGAGACCGTGGTTGAGGGCACCGTACTGGAAACCGATGTGCTGGTTGACCGGGTGGAACAGGTTGACCTGCAGACGGAAATGCAGCGCTCCTACCTCGACTACGCGATGGCTGTCATCGTGGGCCGAGCCCTTCCGGATGTCCGCGATGGGCTCAAGCCTGTCCACCGCCGGGTGCTCTACGCGATGTTCGACGGCGGCTACCGCCCGGAGCGCTCCTTCAACAAGTGCGCCCGCGTGGTCGGCGAAGTCATGGGCCAGTACCACCCGCACGGTGACACCGCCATTTACGATGCGCTGGTCCGCCTGATCCAGGACTGGACCATGCGCTACCCGCTGGCGCTGGGCCAGGGCAACTTCGGCTCTCCCGGCAACGATGGGGCAGCAGCACCGCGGTACACCGAAACGAAGATGGCCCCGCTGGCCATGGAGATGGTCCGCGACATCGACGAGGAAACCGTCGATTTCCAGGACAACTACGACGGCAAGAACCAGGAACCCACCATCCTGCCGGCCCGCTTCCCGAACCTCCTGGTGAACGGGTCCTCCGGCATCGCCGTCGGCATGGCCACCAACATCCCGCCGCACAACCTCCGTGAGGTTGCCGACGGCGTTCAGTGGTACTTGGCCAACCCCACGGTCAGCCGCGAGGAATTGCTCGAAGAGCTGATCCTGCGCATCAAGGGGCCCGACTTCCCGACCGGCGCCACCATCCTGGGCCACAAGGGGATCGAGGACGCGTACCGCACCGGCCGCGGCTCGATCACCATGCGCGCCGTCGTTAATGTCGAGGAACTCCAGGGCCGCACGTGCCTGGTGGTCACCGAGCTGCCCTACCAGGCCAACCCGGACAACCTGGCGATCAAGATTGCCGAGCTGGTCAAGGACGGGAAGATCTCCGGTATCGCCGACCTGCGCGATGAAACCTCGGGACGCACCGGCCAGCGTCTGGTGATCGTGCTTAAGCGCGATGCCGTCGCCAAGGTGGTGCTGAACAACCTCTACAAGCACACCCAGCTGCAGGACAACTTCGCCGCGAACATGCTGGCAATCGTCGACGGCGTTCCCCGTACGCTGAGCCTGGATGCGTTCATCCGCCACTGGGTCACGCACCAGATGGACGTCATCGCGCGCCGGACCCGCTACCGCCTCCGCAAGGCCGAGGAAGAAGCGCACATCCTGCGCGCCCTCCTGAAGGCACTGGACGCCTTGGATGAAGTGATTGCGCTCATCCGCGCCTCGAACACCACCGAAGCCGCGCGCGACGGCCTGATGGAACTGCTGGACATCGACGATCTCCAGGCCCGCGCCATCCTCGATATGCAGCTGCGCCGCCTCGCTGCCCTGGAACGCCAGAAGATCCAGGACAAGCACGCCGAACTGGAAGCTGCGATTGCGGAATACAACTCGATCCTCGCCTCCGAGGAACGCCAGCGCCAGATCATCAGCACCGAACTGGCCGAGATTGTCGACAAGCACGGCGATGACCGCCGCACTAAGGTCCTGCTGGGCTTCGACGGTGACATGTCGATGGAGGACCTGATCCCAGAAGAGGAAATGGTCGTCACGATCACCCGCGGCGGCTACGTCAAGCGCACCCGCAGCGACAACTACCGCTCCCAGCAGCGCGGCGGCAAGGGCATCAAGGGCGCACAGCTGCGCGGCGACGACGTCGTCGAGCACTTCTTCGTGACCACCACCCACCACTGGCTGCTGTTTTTCACCAACCTTGGCCGGGTTTACCGCGCGAAGGCATACGAACTCGTGGAAGCCGGCCGCGACGCCAAGGGCCAGCACGTGGCGAACCTCCTCGCGTTCCAGCCGGACGAGCACATCGCCCAGGTGCTGGACCTGCGGGACTACCAGCAATCGCCGTACCTGGTGCTGGCCACCAAACGCGGCCTGGTGAAGAAGACCCGCCTGGAGGACTACGACACCAACCGCTCCGCGGGAGTCATCGCGATCAACCTTCGCGACAGCGACGAGCTGGTCTCCGCCCAGCTGGTCTCGGAGACGGATGACCTGATGCTTGTCTCCCGCATGGGCCAGTCGATCCGCTTCACGGCCACCGATGAGGCGCTGCGCCCGATGGGCAGGGCCACCTCCGGTGTCACGGGAATGAAGTTCCGCGAGGACGACGAACTGCTGGCTGCCGACGTCGTCACTGACGGCTCCTTCGTGTTTATCGTCACCGAGGGCGGCTATGCCAAGCGCACCGCCGTCGAGGAATACCGCCTCCAGGGCCGTGGCGGCCTCGGCATCAAGGTCGGCAAGTACCAGGAGGAGCGCGGCCACCTGGTGGGCGCGCTGATCGTCCAGGAAGAGGACGAGGTCCTGGTGGTCATGGAAGGCGGCAAGGTGGTCCGGTCCTCCGTGGCCGGAGTGCCGGCCAAGGGCCGCGACACTATGGGTGTCATCTTCGCCAAGCCGGACAAGAACGACCGCATCATCGAGGTGGCGCGCAACAGCGAACGCGGCCTCGAGACCGAAGAGGGTGCCGAAAGTGATGGTGCCGAAAGTGAGTCATCGGCGGCGGATGACGTAACGTTGGCTGAAGATAACGGATCCCTCGAGGGGTCCGCAGCGGAAGAATCAGCACCGGCCCCGGAGTCAGATGAGTCATCAGGCAATGCCGAGCTGGACGAAGACAACACCGGAGGTAACGCGTGAGTAATTCCGACTCATATCCCAAGCCGAACAGCGGCGTTCCCGGCGGAGTGCGGCAGCCTGCCGCCGCCCCGCGGGTCAGCGCCCCGTCCCGCCCCGAGCAGCGCCCGGGAGTAGCGGGCGGCGCCAACGGTGCGGCCCAGCGGCCCCAGGCGCCGGGGCAGCGTCCCACACAGGGACGCCCGCCGGCTCCGGGGCAGCGCCCGGCCGCACCCGGACAGCGTCCGGACCAGAGCCGTCCGGGCCAGAGCACGGCAGGGCTGATCAAGCCGGCACCCAAGGCCAAGGTCCGCCGCGCCCGCCTGCTGGTGAGCAAGGTTGACCCCTGGTCCGTCTTGAAGATGGCCTTCCTGCTCTCCGTGGCCCTGGGCATCGTGACCGTCGTGGCCGCGATTGTGCTGTGGACCGTTCTGGACCTGACCGGTATCTTCGATCAGGTCGACGGCCTCCTGGGGACACTGGCCGGTTCCGAAGGCGGCGGCTTCGAATTGAAGAAGGTCGCCTCGCTGGGACAGGTGGCATCCTTTGCCACCATCATCGCCGTTATCAACGTAGTTCTGCTGACGGCGTTGTCAATGCTCTCGGCGGTGCTGTACAACATCTCGGCCACCCTCGTGGGCGGCATCGGCGTCACCCTGACGGACGACTAAATCCCGTAGTTTTCCCGGAATTTTCCCGGGGAAATGCCTCGATTTGAGATCGGGCCGGGATGTGCTGTAAAGTCGTATCTCGGCCCGATGAGGCATCGGGGCGTATAGCTCAGGCGGTTAGAGCGCTTCGCTGATAACGAAGAGGTCCCAGGTTCAAGTCCTGGTACGCCCACGGAATCTGTACGGATTCAAGTGGAGGTTCGGTTGATATTTGTTTATCGCTGAACCGGAACGGGGTGCATGTGAAGAAGTTGCTCGTTGTTGCAGCTACGATCGCAGGCGTCCTGCTCTACAAGAAAGTGCAGGAATCCGAAGCCCGGAAAACGGTCTGGAGCGAATCAACCGATACGGTTGACTAGCCCGGATTCCCCGGATCGGGAGTTGGAAGACAGCTCGTCGAACTAGGGTATGATTGTCGGGTTGCTTCTTATGGGGGCATGGCGCAATTGGTAGCGCACCTGCTTTGCAAGCAGGGGGTTCGGGGTTCGAGTCCCCGTGCCTCCACCATAGGGAATAGTGAAAGAGCCAGGCGGCTAGGACGCCTGGCTCTTTTGTTTTGCCCGGCATGACGCGGATTTTGCCACTGCTCACGGATGTCTTGGCCTCCCAATGAAAGTCCGCGAGGACCCAGGGCTGTAGTATTTCGGTAAATTCTGGTAGTAATGCGTGTTGGGTTCGGTGTGCCCCGTGTGCCCAGTGATTAGGCGGAATCTGGTCCTTTAGCTCCCTAGGTGCGCCCGGCGTGCGTCCGGCACCGACCCGGGAGATGCCAGACCCAGATTTCGCCGAAGCTGCCGGCGACAGCGGATGCGAGTCGTCGTTCAGCCCTTGGCGGCTGAAGAACACTCTGCAATCATGAACGCAACATGCGGGGAGGGATGACTCAATGTCTCGTCTTGATGAGGAAGCCCGAGCGTACAGAGAAGAAACAGTTCTGCGTATACGGAGGGGCATCCGGGCGGCCCAACTCCGGGTCACCTTGGACCAGCTACGGGGACGTCAGACGCCCGACGCCGCGAAGCGCCCGGCTCAGCGAACGCTCCCGAAACTGCCGTCTCCATTCGATACTTTGCGAACGCCGGATGGGAAGCTTCGAATGCATCCGGCGTCACGGCTGGAATGGCTCTGCATTTGCGCCGTGGGATCAGGTCCGCTCAGTTGAGGGTCGCCCTGGACGAGCAGCGGGGCCGTCCGACTCCCGAGGCTGTGAGGAGACTGGCCAAGAGAAAGCATCCGACATGGTAAGTCGTGGGCTTGCCCTTAGCGTGGACGCTGTCCCCATGGAACAGATCGAGGTGTTGTCGTCTTTGTGGTCCTGCACGGGCTCACAGGATGCCCCCACCGCGAAATGCTCGTTTCGGGTCGTGTGCGAGGGTCGGTATTTAGGAGGCGCTTCGGGAGCGCCGGCAGCACACCGGAGGAACCTGGTTTCGTTATCGGTGAATCACTCCGCACCCATACCCGGGCCGACACCGGCCGGAGAATCGGACGGCTGGTGGTGACCACACGGACGGTGTTCTCGTTTCAGCTCGAGAAGGCCCTGGAAGACTACCTGGAGGCACATCTGTCGCTTCCCGGGCAGCGCCTGTTGATCATCGGAAGGCAGGTGAAGAGGGGAAAACAGATAAAGCGGGGAACGCAGGTTATAACGGTCGGAGCGCGAATCGATTTGCTCGCGATCGACTCGACTGGTGTCATCTACATCATCGAACTGAAGCTGGGCGAAGCCAGCCAAAGCATCATTGCCCAAATTCTCCGCTATCGCCGCAGGATTAAGCGGATGGACAGGGAGGAGCTCATTCGCGACGTAGAGGACGGCCGTCTCAAGATCAACTTGGTGAAGGCCTTCCAGCGGCGTTTCGGTCACCCGTTGCCAGAGACGGTAAACGAATCTCAGGTACTCGTCATCGTCGCAGCCTCTATCGACCCGAAAATCACTGACTCCATCCTGGATCTGCTGGAGACGTGCTATACGGTCGCAACATTCCGGTACGTCGTCCGGTCAGGCGCACTCAGTTTCATCCCGTGCTGTCGCAGCGACCAGGACGTGGCTGAAGGCTCACACCTGGAGCCAATCGCGTCGGCGCCTCCCAATCGCACCGTTGTGGCGCCAGGTCCAACCATTCGGGTGCCCGTTGACGAGAACGCTCGACGGTTCTGGTCGGCTCATGCTCAGGATTTCGCGTCCGTCGTGACCTTCAGATTCATCTACGAGCGCTACGAACACTGGGTTCACGCGCAAGATGCCGAAGCGCGCCCCCGACAAGACGGACTGTTCGGTCGCGATCTGTCTGCGATCGTCTCCGAGTCCAACGAGTGGACCCACGTCTTCGTCCCTCCTCCTGGCAATATGGCTGCAAACGACACTCTCATGGCCCCGCCGTCAGTTCGGACCTGCCGCGCTCAAGGTCATTCCCATTCGGCATACCAGCGGAACCCCATTCACCGCGCCCCGGAACTTTAACTACGGTCACGCCATCCCGCCCTCTTGCCTGGCATCGTTCGGACTTCCTGCGCCGGTCGTTCATGGACATAGTGCGGACGGTCGGTCCGGCAACGGGCCATCATGGACACAGAGGAACATGGGGATGTCATGGTTCGACGATGGGCCTACGATCCCTTAGCGGCATTAGCTCCACGGACGGACTCCAGCGCCGACATGAGGCGCTGAGCGTTCCTCGGTGACCGAAGCAGGTAGCTCGTTTCCACCAGGGCGTCGAACTCGTCCTTCGACATCAAGACCGCGGATCCCCGTTTGGACACGATCTCGATCTCGGTGCGGTCGAGGTTCACCCGCTCGATAAGGCGGACAAGGTCACGTCGAGCCTCGCCCGTGGTTATCGCCATCTCTGCCTCCTGGTTGTACGCGACATGCGAGTACGCGGACCTCCCGTCATGGATTCTATTTTTGGTACAGCCTCTACTGTTTCCGCAGAGTCGGTCCTCCAGCTTCGCTACAGCAACATCTTCCAAAATTCGTGCCCGGATGAGATCGGATCAGATTTCGGCGACGGGGCCAGAACATAATCACCGGCCGACTTCCGCACGCACCCACGGGGTGCACTTCCTTGGCGTTTCGAGGCATTGTCGTCGGTGGTCGGTGGCGCACGGATGGAATCGAATACATATCCACATGTGGAGAAGTCTGTGGAGAACATTTATTCGATAATATTGAGCCGTGATCAATGCAGGCTCTCCCGAGGACATGGACCGGATGATGGCGCGCCTGGACGCCGACAAGTGCCGCCCGATGGATGACAGCTCCCCGATCCGGGACTTTCCGAAGTACGGCCGTCCCCTGGTGCAGGTCGGCAGCATTTACGGCAAGGCCGTGGCCTGGTCGCACAGCTACGGCCTGATCGAGTGGCTGGATTCCTCCGGCACATACCACTTGGGCTGGGCCCAGTCGTCCAGCATCAAGCGCGTGACGGAGGAGGAGTGGAAGGGCGGCAGCGGGCTCTAGCTGGAAACCTGGGCGCCGCGACAGCCCATGTGACTCAGATGTGTCTGCCGCGGCTGTTAGGATCCGGTCATGAGCAGGTGTACAGCGCCCCGCCAGGGCCACAGATCAGCAGCCGCGAGGGCCAACTGCCCCGCGTGCGGAGGCAGGAGCCACGGCTACTCCTCCCGTCCCTACTACACGCCCCAGCCGACCTACACTCCCCGGAGCAGTAGTGGCGGATCAAGCAGCAGCGGAGGTACGCGTCCGAGGTGGTCACCAAGCACCTCAACCGTCACCTACACCCCGGCTGAAGTGCAGGCCCTGACGCCTGTACGTCGCGCCGTCGAAGCCCGCGCCGGCCGGCCCGAACTTCGAGACGTGTTCCTTTGTCACGCATGGGACGACCGGCGCGGCACCGCCACGGATCTGCATGATCTCCTGGAGGCCGCTGGGGTTTCAGTCTGGTTCAGCGAGAAGGACATCGTGCTTGGGCAGCCGTTCCTGCGGGAAATCGACAGGGGCCTGGCGAAGTCCCGTACCGGCATCGTCCTGGTCACCCCCGCGTTGCTCAAGCGCGTGGATGGTGGCGGGGTGTCCGACAAGGAGCTTTCGGCGCTCCTTGCGCGTGACCTGCTGATCCCCGTTGTGCACGGGACGACTTACGACGAACTGCGGGACGTGAGTCCGTTGCTCGGCTCCCGAAACGGGCTGGACACGGCTGATGATTCGATGGCCGTTGTCGCTGCCAAGATCGCCGAGCTGGTCGCCGTGGAGGACGAGCTCGTAACTGTGTAGCCGCGCGGCGAAAGCATAGACACGACGAAAAGAGAGGGCAGTAGATCAACTGGCCCTCTTCTTCGTATGTTCCTGCAAGGCGCCAGCGAAACCGGCCGCAGCCTTCTAAGGTCGCAGAAGCGCGCTCCTATCGCCGTCGTGGCCTGCCGCGGGTCCTGCCGATCGCCCAGCCGGGAACTGCTTCGTCTAGAAGCTTGATCTTGGTCGGTTCGAGCTCGCCCCGGTGGTGCTTCTGCCGCTGGGCGTGGACCCACACGCCGAGGGTATGTTCCCGCTCAGAATCGCACTTCTTGTGGCGGGGCCAATCGTTGCCTTCCTCGCGGAAGTCCACGAGCTGGGCCAGCCGTCGGTGCCATCTGGCTTCCTCTGCCGCTGTTCTGGGGTTCGAGTCCCACCCGGGAACTCGGGCAAGGCCTTCGCCATAGGCCGAATGAAGGGTGCCTTGGGCCGCCTCGCGCCGACGGTCAGAGAACCACCGCGCCATTGACCGTTCGGACTTGTCCCTTGAGCTGTCACGGGGGAATCGACCTTCGGACGCAACCCACATGATGATCTCTTCCATGCGGGCAAGGGCCGCATGGGAGGGTCGGGGTCCGGTGTCGGCGGCGGCGAGATGTTCAGCCTCGAGCTCCGGGTCCCGGCGGCGAGCTATGACGAGGTGGTAGCCGACGGTGGCGGGCTCGGCGCCAACGAGGTCAGCGATGCGTTTCCGGCCCAGCCCGAGCCGGTACATCAACACCCATTCTGCGTCAGGAGCGCGCCGCAATTTGCTGTCCATGATGGGTGTCATCCTGCCACAGTGCCGGCTCGAAAGGCCCCCGGCGGGGGAGTGTTCTGATGCCACAGGGGCGTGAAGTGGGCGCTGAGCACGTTGTTCAGCATCCACCCCCGTCCGGCAGGGACGTCCAAACGAGTAATCGTCGACCAAACCAGCACCGCCCTGAGACATTCCCAGTCCCCAACTTTTGCCACTTATTCGGAGTTCTAGGGGGTTCTAGGGAAAACCGTAGAACCCCCTAGAACTTTGTATAACTGAGGGCTTGAACCCCGCGAAACCCCTACGGCCCCGCCCAGGTGAATATGGCAGTTTGATTCAGGACAGGTGAGACGGCTGGAACGACCGATGCCGCACCTCTTCGGCTTGGACCAAGACCCAGGAACGGATGCTCGCGAAACCGTCCCACAACTTCAGAAACGCGACACTAGATCCGAAGGATCAACCATTCTTGAACCGTATGCGACATATGCGGTTGTTGTTTACGTGACACACAGCTGCCCTCGTCGGGTGTGCGGCCGCTCCCATGGCCGTCGCGGCCGTCAGCTACAACGCGCCCAGCGCCGAGAAGTAGGGCCTCCCGAGGCAGGGCCGTTTCTGCGGGCTCCTAGGGACTGGGCTCCCTCCAGAACCAGGAGGTCCTCAAGCTTTACTCGACATCAGAACCGTCGACCCGTATTCGATTTCTCAGTCAATGGAGCGCAGCCGCAGAAGAAGGGCCTGAGTTCGTGATCGATCTCAGACCCTTCGACTTTCCGCTAGTTCAGGAAGCCAGTAGGCCACCAAGGCTCCGGCGCCAATCGCCCAAATTGTTTCGTATAGGTACTGCACGAACGTTCTCTGGTCGTTTTTACCGTTTTTGCTTGCTCCGGTCATAGTGCCCCCTTCCTTCTGCTTAAACGTCCTTAAGTGGATATTTCTCTCACTGAGAAGGCGTAGAAGCGTCAGAGCCAGGATTGCCACGGCCATCCCCAAGAGAGTGCCGAACTGAACGGCACCTACTAGCAGGCTCAGCCAGCGGAAATCAGATAATAGCAAGAACCGCTCGGTTGTAAAAGCCGTATATGCGCTCTGCGTCCGCATCTAGAGGGCTATCATTTTCCGAAGACGACTGCACGAATGTCATTTGCTGCATCCGAGTGCGAGCATGGGGTGCATGGCAAAGCAGGTGCGTGTCCCGAGGTCCGAGGTCGAGATCTGGTCCACCGGACTCATGTGGGTCGAGGCGGCGCAGATGCAGTGCGCAAGGTTCCGCCGTGTCTCGGCGTTCAACACGATCGCGCGGGTGGAGGCTGACTCGCGATCGCTGGCTGCTGTTCTCCCCGAGATGCGCAAGGGCCCGAATCCGCCGGTGCTGGTCCCGACCGTGGCGATGCACATGCAACAGAGGATCGAGAGGACGTTCCTGCTCTCTGCGATCAACAACGTGTTCCGTTCGCAGGACCGGCTCCTGGAGAAACCGAAGACCGCGATGAAGGAGGAGTCAGTACTGAGGGACCTCCGGAACATCTCCGAGCACTGGGACGAGCACGGGCGGTCAGCTAAGAACCTCTTGGAGACCGAACACGCCCAACTGTTCTTCAAGATACAGGAGAAGCTCGCCGCCATGCGCGGGCTCGAGGAGCTTTCGCGGTTTCGTACGCTGGCTGAGGAAGACCTGTGGGCGGTGTTCGAACTGCCGATGCCAGACAACAACGAGGTGTGGCTCTCGGGCATCCCGCTCACGCAAATCGAGGTCTGGCTCACCGATGTCAAGCAGTGCTTGGAGCGGGCACTGCGCGCGGCGGGCGAGCACGTCCCGGACATGATGGATTCGCATATTGACCGTGACGATGCGACCCCGTGGCCGGAGAAGAGGAGGCGGTACCGGCTCTGGCGCGAGGACATGAGGCGCGTGCCGGATTGGCGTTAGGACCTTATGGAGCAGGGCCGGTGCACCGCTAGTCCCGTGGTGTCGCTTTCCGAAGTAGTTTGCACCTGATCTCAGAAGCCGCCTGCACGGAACCCTGCTTCATATGCGATGCCCAAGGTGCAGCGACGATCGAAGATGCTGGTACCTCGCAGAAACCACTGGCAGAGCCGTACTCTTACTCGTTTAGCTCGAAGTCGAGATCAAGGTCCCGTGGTGTTCTCAAACGCCGCCACGTTGAAGCGACCCGGGCTGTGGGCAGGGTCGAAGCAATGGGCATCCGGTCCACGGCAGACAGTTGTTCCAGGTCCAGCCCGGTCAGCACCGCGATATCTCTGATGGGTACCTGGAATGTTCGGAACGGACCCAGTGGCGGAGTTTCGTCCAGTGCTCCTGGTCGGGGTACATCCGGAAGGTCCGCCAACTGGGGTGACTGGTCCACGACGTATCCGGTAGCGGCGAGGGAGCCATTGTGCATGAATGCGGCAACTTTGAAAAACTTCAGCGGAATCTGCACGCCGCGGTAGACGGGGTCGGTGTCATCGAAGATCGGGCCCGTGAAGACGACGAGGCGCCGGCTGTTGTCGGCTGCGTTGTCCTGCAGGTAGGACTCCAGGCCGAGCCAGAGGTCCATTCCCTGGTTAAATTTGGCCGCCTGCGGGGCTGCGTTCGTGTAGTGGAACGTGTCCGCGTTGGCCCGGGCGGCTTCCAACCGGGTGTCGCCCCAGACGGCCGATGCCCTGCGGACGAGGTGGCCGCGGTCGATGTCGTTGTGGGCGTAGACCGCCTCGCCGGTCTGCTGGTCCGCGCGCAGCCGCGGATCCAATTTCCACTGGATCCCGGACCGGTCCAGATCGATCAACTTGGTGCCGTCCATTCCGAGCGCAGTAACGGCTGCCAGGCGTTTGTCCAGCCGCATGAGGACGGAAAAGTGTGTGTAAGGGAGCAGGACCGACTCGACGCCGGGGAGGGGGGGAATGCCGACACGGGCACCGAGAAACTGTTCATCGAACCCGGGACGGTCGGAAATTTCCTCCATATTCGATGCGAGCGGGGCTTGCACTTCATCCATGGGCAGACCGTATCAGTGCCCGGCGACAGAAGGAGGTACACCTCCTGACTAGCTTTCTGAGTTTCCCGCGCTCCCGTCCCTAGCTGACAGGCCGGGAGGCGCGACCTTCCGGTCACCGCCGGGGAGGTCGGCCCCTGGTCCTTCCGATCTGCCAGCCGGGAACGGTGGTGTCCAACAGGCTGACCTTCACAGGTTCGAGGTCGCCGCGGTTCCGTTTGTAGCGCTGGGTGTGGATCCACACGCCCAGCGTGTGTTCGCGCTCGGAGTCAGAGTGGTGGTGGCGTGGCCAGTCGTGGCCTTCCTCCAGGAGAGCCGCGAGCTCGTCCAGGCGCACTTCCCCGAGCGGGAGCGGCTCACGCTTCGTTGACGGGAAGCCTTGGCGGGTGTTGCCCTCTCTGGAATGATGAACGCAACCTGCAGAGAGGGCGAGCCAATGTCCGCTGTCAATAGGGAAGCCAGGGCGTCCAGGAAAGTGACCATTCAACGGATTCGAAGCGGTATCCGGGCGGCCCAACTTCGGGTCGCCTTGGACGAGATTCGTGGGCGGGAGACTCCGGAGGCGGTGGTGCGCCTGGCACAGCGAACGCCCCCGACGCTGCCCTCTCCATTCGCGACCTTGAGAACGCCGAACGGGAAGCTCCGGAGGGATCCGGAGGCTCGGAGAGAATTGGCACTACATGTGCGCCGGAATATTCTGGCCGCGCAATTGAGGGTCGCACTGGACGAGGCACGCGGCCGGCCGACGCCCGAGGCCGTGAAGCGCCTGGCCCAAAGAAAGCTGCCGACACTGGAATAGTTTCCCCGCGTCGTGCTTGAGCCAACGGGGCATGTACATCGCACCACGCCGTCCGACATTCACGGCGGCTGCCAAGGCCCTGGGATACAAAGGCAGCCCAAAGGCTGTAACGATACGGACAATCCCGTAAACCCTTGAGCCAAGGGCTGGAAACGGCTCGCGGCTTGACCGTTCAAGGGTGGAACGGCCAGGTCTGAGAGAATATCCGAGGAGCCGTCCGCCTTCGTGCAAGTTCGACGGCTCTCCTACAGCAGATCGTCGCCCGACAGTCTGGTCAAGAGTGAAGGATCCCCGTGCCGCATAGCTCCATCAACCACGCTCGAATCGTGGCGCTCATCTGGAACATCGCTGACGACCTGCTCCGCGACCTCTACGTCCGCGGCAAGTACCGCGATGTGATCCTCCCCTTCACAGTCCTGCGGCGACTCGACAGCGTCCTTGGTCCGACGCGTGAAGCTGTGATGACGATGAAGAAGATGCTCGACGGTGCAGGCATCGCAGATCAGGATGCGCCGCTCAGGGACGCGGCGAAGCAGGACTTCTACAACACGTCGGGGTTCTCGCTGCAGGACCTGCGCCATGTCTCCAACTCGACCCGTCTCCGGCAGAATTTCGAGGCGTACCTGGACGGGTTTTCCCCCAACGTGCAGGAGATCATCGACAACTTTGAACTCCGCAACCAGCTTCCCCGGCTCACGAAGGCCGATGCACTCGGATCATTGATCGAGAAGTTCCTCGCGCCTGACCTTGACTTGTCGCCGGCAGGCCTCGACAACCACGGCATGGGCACCGTCTTCGAAGAACTAGTGCGCCGTTTCAACGAGGAGAACAACGAAGAAGCCGGCGAGCACTGGACCCCGCGCGACGCCGTGCGACTGATGACCCGGCTCATGTTCGAACCGATCGCAGACGCGATCCCTTCGGGCACGTACCGTCTCTATGACGGCGCGATGGGCACCGGCGGTATGCTGACTGTCGCCGAGGAGACGCTGCACCATCTCACGGAACCCGCCGGCAAGAAGGTCTCTACCCACCTGTATGGGCAGGAGATCAACGCCGAGACCTACGCGATCGCCAAGGCCGATCTCATTCTGAAGGGCGACGGCAAAGCGGCCGACAACATCGTTGGCGGTCCCGAGTACTCGACGCTGTCGAACGATGCCTTTGCTGGCCAGGAGTTCGACTTCATGCTCTCGAACCCGCCGTACGGCAAGAGCTGGAAGACCGACCAGGACCGCCTCGGAGGCGCGAAGAAGATCATCGACCCGCGCTTCGTGGTCACGCACGACGGTGACGGTGAGTTCTCCCTCGTGACGCGCAGCAGCGACGGGCAGCTGATGTTCCTGGCAAACCTGATCTCAAAGATGAAACAGAGCACCGAGCTGGGCTCCCGTATTGCGTCGGTCCACAATGGGTCTTCGCTGTTCACCGGCGATGCGGGACAGGGAGAGAGCAACATCCGCCGGTGGATCATCGAGAACGATTGGCTTGAGGCGATCGTCGCGCTGCCGCTCAAGATGTTTTACAAC
This sequence comes from Arthrobacter sp. 05N429, assembly GCF_056397045.1. NCBI lineage: Bacteria > Bacillati > Actinomycetota > Actinomycetes > Micrococcales > Micrococcaceae > Arthrobacter > Arthrobacter sp. 05N429. The sequence continues at coordinate 443,303 of NZ_JBFTMQ010000002.1, read as the reverse complement.
ACCGGTATCGCGACCTACGTCTGGGTGCTCTCCAACCGCAAGGAAGGGCGCCGCGAGGGCAAGGTCCAGCTCATCGATGCCACCGGGTGGTCCACGCCGCTCCGCAAGAACCTCGGTGAGAAGGGCGTCGAAGTGAGTGCTACTGACGCCGATAAGGTACTCGAGGCGTTCAACGCGTTTGACCAATACGAAGACACCGATCGCTCCAAGGTGTTCGACGGGGTCGACTTCGGCTATTACAGGATCAACGTCGAGCGACCGCTTCGCATCGCCGGAGTGGATCCTAACCGCGCGTACACCGCGAAGGAGATCAAGCAGCTCAAGGAGGACGGCGTGCGCGAGGAGACTGCACCGCCGGTCATCAAGAAGATGCTCCCGTTCGCCGCTGTGCCCGACCCGCTGCACGGCCGGTACGAAGTGATCATTGAAGGTCGAAAGCGCGTGGTGGAGTACGAGCCCGACGCTGAGCTTCGCGACACCGAGAAAGTCCCGCTGACCGAACCGGCAGGTGAATACGGAGACGGCATCGAGTCCTTCTTCCGGCGTGAGGTCGCCCCCGACGCCCCGGACGCCTGGATCGACGAGTCGAAGACGAAGATCGGCTACGAGATCTCCTTCACACGCCACTTCTACAAACCCGCCCCGATGCGCACTCTGGCTGAGATCCAAGCCGACATCCGCGTTCTTGAAGCAGAGACCGATAATCTGATCGCGGAGATCGCGGGTAAAGCGTGGTGACCGCGGGCATGTTCTCTCCGCCGAGCGTGAACCGTGCAGAGAGTGGCTGGCAGAAGCGTTCATTGCGGTCGTTGTTGAGGCAGCGAAGCGAGCGGAACCGCGCGGATCTACCTCTGCTGAGCGTTGCACGCGAGCGTGGCGTGTTCGTTCGGTCGACGGACGATGCCAATCACAACGTCATTCCCGAGGACTTGAGTAACTACAAGGTTGCTCGGGAAGGTGACCTGGTCATCAACAAGATGAAGGCATGGCAGGGTTCGCTCGGGCTTGCACCGGTCGATGGGATCGTGAGTCCGGCCTACTTTGTCTTTAGCGCTGACTTTGCAGTCCCGCGATTTGGTGAGTATCTGCTTCGTAGCAGGCCCTATGTGTCGAAATTTGGTGGGGCGTCCGACGGTGTGCGTATTGGCCAGTGGGATCTCAACATTCCACGCATGCGCAATATCGAGGTCAACTTACCGCCGGCGGAGGAACAGGCGGCGATCATCAAGTACCTTGCACACGCGAACACCCGCATCGACAAAGCTATCGCCGCCAAGCGCCGCCTCATTGCCCTGCTTGACGAGCAGCACCGCGCTCGGAACATGGAAATCCTCGAGGGTCGTGCTGGGGCCGAGGAATATTCGGATCAATGGCCGAAGAAGCGCCTCAAATGGGTGACGCGGCTCCAGCGTGGTTATGATCTTTCAGCCGAAGAGCGCGAGCCCGGCCCATTCCCAGTGATCTCGTCTGGTGGAACGATCGGGTCGCATCGTGAGTCTCGGGCGGCTGGTCCCGGCGTAGTGATTGGTCGCTACGGTTCGACGGCATCCGTCTTCTTCGTTGAGACAAGCTTCTGGCCACACAATACTGCACTTTTTGTGACGAACTTCTATGGAAACGATCCTCGTTGGTGCTATTGGCTCCTTCGGTCGATTGACAAGACTGTGTATGCGGAAAAGTCTGCAGTTCCAGGTGTCGACCGGAAGGACCTTTACGAAATTGAGGTGACTGTCCCTCCCATCACGGAGCAGCGGCGCATGGTTCGCCTGATTGAGCAAAATGTCGAGGAGCTGGAATCGGTCGTGGGCCGATGCCGTGATGAGATATCGCTTCTCCAGGAGTTCCGCACGCGGCTCGTTGCCGACGTTGTGACAGGGCAGGTCGATGTCAGGGCGATCGCAGCGACGCTGCCTGATGCGCCTGAATCGATCGACGACGCTTTCGCGGGACCTGATGATGATCTTGAGGAAGCATTGGTCGGGAGCGAGGCGTGAGCGTGCGGCGACTGGACGAGGAAGACCTGGAGGCGCTCATCGTCGCCCAGATGACAGACGGCGGCTGGACCGAGGGCGCATCAGGCGACTACGCCGCTTCTTACGCTCTCGACCTCGGCCACTTCGTAGCGTTCGTTGAGGCGACTCAGCCCGATCTCGTCGAACCGCTGGGTCTCGCGACGGAGTCTCCCACGCGCCATAAGTTCCTCGCTCGGTTGCAGGGAGAGGTTACCCGGCGAGGCGTCGTTCATGCCCTGCGCAATGGGGTCGACCACCATGGCTTCCACATCGACCTGTACTACCCGACGCCTGCGGCAGGCAATGCGAAGGCCGCCGTCCTGTTCGATGCAAACCGGTTCGTCATCACCCGACAGGTGCACCACAGCGTCAGCAACAGAGGTGACGCTGTCGATCTCGTGGCATTCGTCAACGGTCTGCCGGTGTTCACGTTCGAGCTGAAGAACAACATCACGAACCAGACGGTTGAAGACGCGGTGCAGCAGTACCAGCGCGACCGCGACCCTCGTGAGCCGCTGTTCGCGTTCGGGCGGACGATTGCGCACTTCGCGCTTGACGATCAGCGCGCGCGGTTCTGCACGGAGCTCAAGGGGGCTTCATCGTGGTTCCTGCCCTTTGATCAGGGGTTCAACGACGGCGCGGGGAACCCGCCAAATCCCGAAGGCGTTATGACGGACTACCTGTGGCGGCGCGTGCTCGCGCCGCAGAGTCTCGCAGGGATCATCGAGAACTACGCCCAGATCGTCGTCGATAAGAACCCGAGGACCGGCAAGAAGGTATCGAGGGCCATCTTCCCCCGGTACCACCAACTTGACGTGGTGCGCCGTCTTCTCGGCGACGTGGAAGCACGTGGTGCGGGTCGCCGCTATCTCATCCAGCACTCTGCAGGCAGCGGCAAGTCGAACTCGATCGCCTGGCTGACTCACCAGCTCACCGAGGCCACGCATGCTGGTCGCATCGCGTTCGACTCGATCGTGGTGGTGACTGATCGCATCATCCTCGACAACCAGCTAACTCAGACCATCAAGTCATTCCTGCAGGTCGGGTCAACTGTGGTCCATGCCGACCGGTCCGGAGATCTCCGGCGGGCGATCACGGCGGGCAAGAAGATCATCGTCACCACCGTGCAGAAGTTCCCGTACGTCTTGGATGACATCGGCGCGGATCACCGCGACCGGACCTTCGCGATTATTATCGATGAGGCGCACTCGTCCCAGGGATCGAAGACCTCAGCGGCCGTCTCGCATGCGCTCGGCGGCGTCGAAGCCGACGAGGAGGACACTGTCGAGGACCGGATCAACCGGATCATCGAAGGCAAGAAGCTCCTGACGAGTGCGAGCTACTTCGCGTTCACCGCGACGCCGAAGAACAAGACTCTCGAGATGTTCGGGGAGCCTGTTCCCAATGCGGACGGGGGCACCGGCTTCCGGCCGTTCCACTCGTACACGATGAAACAGGCGATCCAGGAGGGCTTCATCGTCGACGTCCTCGCCAATTACACTCCGGTCGGCAGCTACTACAAGCTTATGAAGACCGTCGAGGACGATCCTGAGTTCGACGCCAAGCGCGCCTCGAAGAAGCTCCGCGCATACGTCGAGGGCAACGAGCACGCGATCGGACAGAAGGCCGGCATCATGGTCGATCACTTCCTCGCACAGGTGGTTGCGAAGCGCAAGATCGGCGGCCAGGCCCGTGCGATGGTCGTGACCTCGTCGATCGCGCGGTGCATCGAGTACTTCCATGCCATCCGCGACGCACTCACCGCCCGCAAGAGCCCGTACCAGGTAGTCGTCGCGTTCTCCGGCGAGCACGAGTACAAGGGCATGAAGGTGACGGAGGCTAGTCTGAATGGCTTTCCGTCTCATGCGATCGCCGAGCAAGTGAAGACCGATCCACATCGGGTTCTTGTCGTCGCGAACAAGTTTCAGACCGGCTACGACGAGCCGCTTCTTCACACGATGTACGTCGACAAGACTCTATCCGGCGTACTGGCTGTGCAGACGCTGTCGCGGCTCAACCGTTCGCACCCGTCCAAGCACGACACCTTCGTGCTCGACTTCGCCAATGACGCCGACGACATCCAACGGGCATTCGAGCCGTACTACCGCACGACGGTGCTGGCAGAAGAGACAGATGCCAACAAGCTGCATGATCTCGTCAACGACCTCGACGCGTTCGGCATCTACGCGCCGGAGCAGGTCGACGAGTTCGTCCGCCGTTACCTGGCGGGAGAGACCCGTGACCGCCTCGATCCGCTGCTCGACGTCTGTGTCGCCAAGTACATTGAGCTCCCCGAAGAGGACGATCAGGTGACGTTCAAGGGCAACGCGAAGGCGTTCCTGCGCACCTACAACTTCCTGTCCACGGTGCTGCCGTACGGCAGCGCTGAGTGGGAGAAGCGTTCCATTTTCCTTGACCATCTCGTCCCCAAGCTGCCCGCCCCCAAGGAAGAAGACCTCGCCGCCGGGATCCTCGAGAACATTGACCTGGAGTCGTACCGCGCCGAGAAGCTTAACGCGATGAAGATCGTGCTCGACGACAAAGACGGCACTCTCGACCCTGTCCCGGCCGCCGGTGGCGGACATCTCACGGATCCGGAGCTCGAAAAGCTCTCCGCGATCGTGAGGAGCTTCAACGATTACTTCGGCAACATTGAGTGGAATGATGCCGACCGCGTGGAACGCTTCATCACGGAGGAGATCCCGCGGCTTGTGTCTGAGGACGAGGCCTACCGGAACGCACAGACCAACGACGACCCAGTGAACGCCCGCGTCGAGAGTGACCGGGCGCTTAGCCAAGTGATGCTTCGACTCATCGCCGATGACACCCAGCTCTTCAAGGAGTTCCAGGACAACAGCAGCTTCAAGCGCTGGCTCGCAGAGGCTGTGTTCAATGCGACCTACCGGAAGGGCGCATGATCACCGCCGCACACGGGTAGTTGGTCGAGTCACAGCCGGCGATCGAGTCCTCGGGCTCAGCCCGAGCCCATATGCCTCTTGGCCACCAGGATGTGGTGGAATTTAGGCATGAGCAATGGTGCCGGCGCGAAAGCACGCCGCGAAGAAGAGATCGCATTCCTGGTCATGGAACAGGTCCTTGGCGTCGACATCAGGCTCGCGGACGCCGCCGGCGGGGACAAGATGCCCGATGGCGCGTGGGTGAGTGACGACGGCCGAACTCGAGGCATCGTCGAGATCACCTCACCTCCTGCCACGGACCTTTTGGCTGACTGGGCCCGGGCGAAAAAGGAAGGCCGACCGCAGACGGAGGGCGGGCAGATCCCATTGCGCCTGAACGAGCTCGCTGACGTCTGCGACCAGTTACTGGCTGCGGACTGGGCGCTCGAAAACATCGAGAAGTTGCAAGCCCAACCGGCGGATGAGCGTCATCTCTTCCTATTCGGGCGAGGTCACGACGTGAAGCACTACTTCTATCGCCTGTCCGACTCGTACGAGGACGGCTCGATAGAGCCCGTTGAGGATCTCGCCCTGCCGGAGGGCATCTCCGACGTCTGGTTCAGAGGCAGAGCCCGACCCAAGACTCGGCAACTGCTGGGAACTATCGAGGTCTGGTTGGCGAGATACCAAGCCGGGTCCGGATGGCAGCGCCATGTGGTGGAGATTGAAGAGCATGACCTGCCTTCTCCGGCCGCTGGCATAGTAGACGACCCCGTGCCAGCTGAGATGAGGCACCCGAAAGACCGAACCGCCGCCAATGCGACGGCCGACAACCGATAGGACCCTCTGGGCGAAAGTGGCCGGCCGAACCGGCACGGAGGACGAGGAGAGGTTATTTGATTGCTCCACGCCTCGCCATTGGCTGCTCATGTCACGCCAGCCGGCCGATTCTGTTAGCTCAGGTCCCGGGTTCGTAGACAGATCCTGCGACGGGATATGAACAAACCGGGGAGTTCTGTCTTGTGGACATCTCCTATATGAGACGAGACTCGTTCACCGCCAATGGTCCGGTGAACGAGTCTCGGAATGTTGTCTCAGAAGTCGCAGCCCCGGGTGGGGGTTTACGAGACTCCGGCCGCTGAACGGTGCCGGTAGTACGTTGCCTTAGACCACCCGACGGTCCGGGATGCACCTCATCGACTCCGAGTCCCTCCGAGTCGATGAGGTGCTTAACGGTCCTGAGGTTCAGAGCGACTCTCTCGGCGTCCGGGGTCGGATGGCCAAACTTCACGCCCCTGGCCTTGGCAGCGTCGACACCGGCCTGGACGCGCTCCTGGATGGGTTCCCGTTCGTACTCGGCGAACGTCGACATGAGGTTGAGCATCAGGCGTCCTTCACGGGTGGAGGGGTCGATGCCGTCCGAGATGGACCTCACCTCGACTCCCCGGTCGAGGAGGTCCTTCACCGTGGTGACGACGTCGATCATGGAACGCCCGATACGGTCTATACGCCACACGACGAGCTCGTCACCTGCACAGAGCCTTCCCTCGAGATTCATCCATCCCGACCGGGACCTGGCTTCCTTGGAACCGGAGACCTGGTCGGAGAAGATCTGCTTCGTGTCGACGCTTGCATCGATGAGTGCCCGGCGCTGGAGGTCGTCGTCCTGCTTGTCCTTCGTCGACGTACGCGTGTAGCCATACTTCATGGTGGATTCCTTCCTGGAACTGTTGATCAGGACGCAGCCAGGAGCTGCTCGCGCCAGGCTTTCTTGATGTCGGACCGCGGCGGCTGCAGGGTGATGATGTCCGGGTAGCCGCCGTACCTCTGCCGAAGGGACAAGGCCTTTTCGAAATCGTGTTGGCTCCCATCTGCTGCACGCAGTTCGGGGCCGCCGAGGACAAACGTGGCTGATGAGATCGTCCGGCGGTGATCGATGAGGTCCTGCCGAATTTCGGGCATGATCTCATCGGTAACGGCGTCGGCAGGCTCAATGCCAAGCGCTAATTCGGCATAGGTCAAAACAGCACCCAAATAAGTCAGCGTTCTGTCCTCACGGACGTGCGCGGAGGAAGTCAGACCTAGACTGGCGGCGTATCTTCTCGCTTGGGAATTGCGAGCGGAACGACTGCCCTTGGCGTCATTCCACATTGCGATCATGTCGATCAAATCGACACGATCGCTTTCGGCCTGTTGGACGGCGAGACGTTCCTGGTACTCGGGTGTGGCCCGCTCTGCCTCGAATGCGGCTTCGCGAGACGCACTTTCCTCGACCAGCTGGCGGGCTTGTGCATCGCGTTCGGCGTCCCGCTCGACAGCGGCCTGGCGTTCCCGTTCAGCCTGGTCAGCGGCGAGGCGCGCCCGCCCGGCCTGTTCTGCCTCGGCCGCCTGCCGGCGCTCTTCGTAAGCCTTGTGTGCGACTTCTACGGCTATTTGGCGCTTCCACTCGGCAGCCTGACGCTCCAGCTGGGTCCAGTGGCCCGTGCTCTTGGCCAAGTAGATCTTCTTGTTCTGGGCATAAACATCGCGTGCGGTCAGTTCGCCAGCGAGTATCCGCTGAGCGAAGCGGTCGACCGCCGCGAGACGCGCCGGACGCTCAGGATCGACCTTCTCGCGAGCATTGAGCGCGTCGACCTCTGCGCGCCAGTCCCAGCCCGGAGTCGCGATCATCTCGTCATCGCCGTACCGGGCCTTTCCAAGGGCCTGCTGGTCAGGGTGCTCATGCGTGTTGTACCGGGCGCCCCGTGACATTGCGAACTTGCCGCGGTCGGTGCCGGGTTCACCCGGGTGGGCGATGAAGGGCCTCACGATGACCGGCACCGGGAACTTGCGCTGCATCGCCGCGGCGGTCCGCTGGGTCTTCGAGTAGAAGAAGACATGGCCGTGTACTTCGGTGCCGGGGTCACGGTCGTGGATCACGCCGTGGCCGAGATCCCTAGGGTGGCCGGCGACGAAGTCTTCGATCATCTCCCGGGTCAAGGCATTGGAGACGATGGACCAGCCACGACGGCGGGGAGGCCTTGGCGCGGTAGGGTTGGTGGTGTTCTTGGACATGCGCTGATGTCCTCTCCGAAACCCCCGGTTGCCGCCGGGGGTTTCCTCGTTATTGGGACTGCGGGTGGACGACACTGCTGGGGCGTACTCACTTTTTCCTCGGCGTACTCACTTTTCTGGAGGGCTTACTCAGCTTTCGCAGAAAATTTGAGTGCAGATCCAAAGCGGAAAAGTGCGGGAACATCGGGAAATAGGAGGTCCACGAGTACTCACTTTTTCGGCAACCAAATCAAGCCGGGTACGAGCGCGCACGCCCAGATCGTTGTGATTCCGCGGGTTGGTGAAGTTCAAAGGGTGAAACGTACTCAGTTTTCGTGTTTTGCTGTTGGAGCTGGATGCCGCACGCTTCTGTGCGATGGAATCCGTGCTACATGTCATCGCTTCCCCCTCCGCCATCGGGGCCACTGCGGCATCCCGACGCCCTTCCAGGTGGCGACCAGTGAAGTGGTCCACCTGACTCCGGCGAAGAGCCCGTATGCGGACGCGGAGAGGCCACTCACTACGGCCAGCCAGCGCCCGATGCCGAGCCACACGCTGCCGTCAACGTCAGTAGCCCACTGCACCCCCGCGAAGAGGCCGGCGACGACCATCCAGAACCCAGCGACGACGGTTGCCACTGGAAGGAGTGTCAGGAACATCGCGGCAGCCGCAGACCAGAGTTGGCGATCGGCCAGTCTGGCGGTGCCTGCCATGATCAGCTCGGCTCGTTCGTTTGCAGCGGCCAGGTTGGCAGTAACGACCTGGGACGCTTCGCCGGCGATCTGGCTGACCGCCTTTTCAATCTGCTGGCTGGCGCGCTTCTCCATGCGCTGCAGAGCCACTCCGGCATTGCTGTTGAAAGCCCTGTTCTCGTCAGCCTGCAGCTGGAGCCTTTCAATCGCCGAAAACATGCCCTGCCGGTTCCTCTGCGTCTCCAGGATCAAGCTCTTCGAGGCGGCGTTGAAGTTCTTTCCGTCGAGACTGTGCGAGAACTCGGCGATCGTCTTCTCGATCTCGCTCAACCTGTTCCCTATGCTCAAGATCTGTAATGACACGCTGGCGGAGGGCTGTGAGGTCGACGGCAGGATCTTCTGTAATTCGCCCTTGACCGTATCCTCGATGACGATCTGCAGGTACGCCTTCAGACCGTTCACGGCCTTCGTTTGCGCGTTCACCGCGGCGATGACCTCCGCGTTTGACGGCCCCGACGGAGTCGATGATGTCGAGTTCTGCTGCTCCTGACGCAGCCGGTCCGCGAGTTGCATGGGTGGTTCCCTTCTGCTGGTTCTGCTGGTGGATGACGAAGACGGCTGTGGCCCCTTCGGCGGTGAATTCCGGAGTGAGTGCTGAGGACTTCTTGCGTCCTAGCTTCCCGTTGTCCGGGCGCCGCATCTTGTAGCTCCACCCGTCACGGTGGGTGACGGCGAGCGTGACGCCATGTTCTTCGAGCACTCGCTCAAAGGCCTGCTGATCGATCGAGCGCGGATCAGAGAGCGCAATGTAGACCTTGTCGCCAAGAGTTTGTTCGAACCCTCCGGGGGCGAATGCCTCCCGCCGGAGCTCCCAGTCGGGCTTGGGCTCCTCGGGGTTGGGAAGCACTCTCAGACCTTCGTCGCGCATGAGGTCATCGTTTAGCTGGCGGAGGCCGTGCTTCCAGCTGGTGTAGCGCTGGAGAGACTTTCCTGTGAGGGTGTCGTGGTTGGCCACGAGGATGTGCGCATGCGCGTGACCACCTGCTGAATCCGCATGCACGGCGATGAGGTAGTCAGCGGTATGCATCCGGTCAGTGAACTTGACCGCGACGTCCAGAACACGTTCCAGATCGTCCTGGTCGGTGACGTCGAATTCATCGGGCGCGTAGGCGACGACATAGGACTGGAGCTCGATCTTGCGGCCATGGACAGCGGCCATCATCTCGGTTCGTTCGATGAAGGAGGCTGGAGAAGCGCCGTGGTTACCAGCGACAGAGATGGCGAATGCCGCCGCACGGGTCTGACCGGTTTCGATGAGTTCGGCACGCCGCTCCCTCGAGTTCCCGAAGAGGACGTAATTCACGGCGCCTGCGGCGTCGCGGGACGATCGGACATTGACTGTGCTCATGAGGCCGTCCGGTCCCCGAGGGAAGTGCGCACCTCATCGACCGCGACCCGCACCTGGCGGAGCAAAGCCTCATCGACCCCCGGGGCGTCTCCAGAGTGGACGGCCCGGAGGACCTGATTGAGATTCTGACCGACCCGGCGAAGCTGTTCCACCGCCATCACCAGTTCCGGCTGAGGCGACCCCTGGGCCGCCAGATGCATCCGTGAAACCTCATCCCTGCGGGCGTCCAGAGCGTCGAGGACGACCCCGCGCACCCACGCACTCGGCTTGACGCCGAGCACGTGTGCACGGAGACGGATCGCTTCGCGCTCCGTCTCCGTGAGCCGCACGTCCAACGAGACCCGGCGACGCTGACGGATGGTCTCGTTGGACGTACGGCTGTGCCTACGCGGGAGAGACAACGGATGCAGGCCAGCAGGGTTTTTGTCGGACATTTCGCTGGCGCTCATGTCCGACAAAAACCGCTGGCCCTCGTCCTCGGTCGCTGCGCTCCCTGCGGGCGAGGGGGCGGGGAGATCCGCTTCGCGCTCGGTGGGAACGGCAGAGGACCGCTCCGAAAACTGCCTCCGGAGGAGTGCGGCATGCTTCTCAATGAGGAGCATGCCCTCCAGACGGCTGCCAGTCATACGCCGATAGCCTGGCGCCACGGCATCAATTGAACTCTGGGTGCCCGTGCCTCGGCTGGCTTGATCTGCAGCACTCATCGAAGGCCCCGACTAGCGACGCCGACCATGGGAAGGCCCCTCAGCTGGGGGTTCCCTAGGTCGCGCGGCCTGTTCTCACGGGCGCGCATCCAGGCAGCCAGGTCCTCGGGGTCGAGCCGCCAGCGGGCGGCTTTCTCCGGGCCGCCGACATTGATCGCGCGCAAGTCCCCCTTGGCGATGAGCTGGCGGATCCACCAGGGGGTCACGCCTATTACCAGTGCTGCGTCCTTGACTTCGAGGAGTGCGTGGTCGCGCCCGACGCTGTCGAGGATGCTGGTCAGGGTGGTGTGGACGGTGCATTGCATATGGTGGCCTCTCGGACTTCGAGTTGAGAATCCGATGCCGGTACGCATCAGGCGTACCTCGGCCCCGTACGACCTCGTGGCCGGTTTCGCTCGCCTCGTTCGAGACGCGCGCAGCTCAGGAGGCTGCGCCTTGACGGTTCGGCTCGGTGGAGCCTGGCAAAAGCACTGTAGCAGATTGGTAGCAATATGTAGTAGCGTGTGTTGTATGAACAAATCCTTCCACCACCCAGAACTCGACTCGCCGCCCGAGAGTGCAATGCTCAAGGCCGCCTACCGAAATTCCGGTCTCACCGTCGCAGACCTCGCGTCGGCCACAGGACTTAGTGTCGGCACCGTGCACATTGCCCTGAACGGCATCCGGTACCGCGACGGCAAGGCCAGGGTAGCGATCCCGCCGGACCGCACGCTGGTCAAGCTGGCCTCCGCGCTCCGCGTCCACCCGGACGTCCTCCGCGTCCACGATCGAGCCCGCGCCGCAGACCTGCTTGTTGAAGCCAGCCGAGTCGAAGCCGGGCAGGAGGTTTCCTTTGCATCCGAGCGAGAAGCCCAAGCAGCTGTGGCCGGCCGGGCTGTCCTTGCACGGCAGGTCCTGGCAGCGTTTTCGGATGAGGAACTTCGTGCTGAACTCGAGCGCCGTGACCGTAGCGAGCAAATTCTCATGCACCGCCAGGACGAGGTGGACCTAGCTGAGACATTGACGACCGACAGGTGGCCCGAATGACAGTCCATGACCTCTGGGCGGGCCTGTCCAAGGGTGAAGTCGCGCAGAAGCGTGCACGCAATGCACCACGCTGGCAGAGGAGATGGCGGGAGGGGGTCGGCCGGGAAGCGCCCCAGCGCAAGCTGTCGTACAAAGAGCACCAGAAGGCGCAGGCGTTCCAGGACGACGCCAACCAGATGGGCCTCCCTAGGGCTCAGGCCATACGCGCCGCCTCAGTGACTGTGGGCACCCTCCTGGACCGCCATCTGGCAGCCAAGGCGGACCCCGGCAGCTCTCCGAACACAATCAGCACTGACCTTCATCACGCAGGCGTCGTCCGCGAGGCGTTCGGTGACCGCGTCGTCTCGACCCTCGACACCACGGAGATCGAGATCTGGGCGCGGCGCCCTGGCCTGGCCGCATCGTCGCGGAAGAAGCAGGTCGAGATCCTCCGGGCAGCCTTCAAGCGAGGCGTCCACGACAGGCTCGTCGACGCTGACATCACCGACGGCATAGTCGTGTCCCTCGGCCACGTGGAACGCCCCTATTGGCACTCTGAAGAACTCATGGCGGTAATCACTGCCACACCGAAGGTTGCTGACAAGGCGCTCCTGGGGGTGCTGGGGCTGATGGGAGTGCGTTCGGGCGAGGCCCGGTCGCTGCTTGTCGGCCACTTGATCGATGGCAGGCTCTGGGTGCGGAATTCGGGTTCCGGCACGGACACGACCAAGACCCGGGCCAGCCGACGCAGGCTTCCGGTACCTGAGGCCGTGCTGCCTTGGCTGCTTGAACATTCCTACGGGCGTCCCGAGACGACTCCGCTTTTCGAGAGTCCCCGCAAGCCGGGCCTCCCGGTGGGGAAACGGTATGTGTCCGACGTCGTTACCCGCGGCGTCACCCGAGCGAATGCGGGCCGATCCGAACGGATCGCCCGGATCAACGTTCACGGCCTCCGGCACACGTTTGCCGCGATCGCGCTCTCTGAGGCCGGCGGAGATATTCTGTCGGTCAGTCGGGCTCTGGGACACTCCAAGCCGTCGACCACTCTGAACGAGTACGGTCATCTGGCCCCGGCGGGACTTGAGCCGCTCATGGCAAGGATTGATGGCCTTGTTGGCGGAAAGGGGACGTCGGCGTGACGCCAGTCTGACGGCCTATGCCGTCCACAACTACAGCCGATTCACGAAATTGGAAGAGCCCGTTTTCGCGCATTTAATGGCACAAGATCCGGTGGGAGCGCGGACGGAGGGTGCACCTCCGAGGGGCGATCGAGCATCCACGCGAGGCGTTGGATGGACCCGACCCAGCTATAAGGCCCAGTCCACCTCGTCGCGCCCGCGCGAACGCAGGAACTGGTTCGCCTCTGAGAACGGTCGCGTGTCGGCGAAGCGAGGGTATCGAGAGCTCTCCTCGCGCCGCGGGTGCGTTGACCGAATGACGCGATGTCTGCTTTCGTTGATCGGGACTGTGTCTGCCAGCGCAATGGCGTCGTCGCCCCAGAGGAGGAAGACCACCGGATCGATCTTCTCATTGACGACCTCCAACACGCCTCGTGTGAAGCCTCTCCAATAGTCGCTGTGCGAGCCTGGTGCATTCTCTCGCACGGTGAGCGCAGTATTCAGGAGAAGGACCCCATGCTGAGCCCACTGCGTTAGGTCGCCACCGCTCGGGCGGGTGAAGGACGCGGCGTTGTCGGATTCGAGGTTGCTGAAGACTCGGGCGAGCGAGTAGGGAGCCGACGTCCCGGGTTGCACCGAGAACGCGAGTCCGTCAGCCTGGCCTTGTCTGGGGTATGGGTCCTGCCCGAGCACGACGACTTTGACGCTATGGAGGGGGGTGAGCTCAAAGGCGCGGAACACCCGTCGACGGTCGGGCAGTATCTCGCCGGGCTGCCACGTGGCGTATGCGCGCGTCAGGATCTCTTGCACTTCGGAGTTCCCCAGCCCCTTCCTTGCCAAAGCGCCCGACCAGTCGCCGGGCAGAAGCGACCCACTGGTGACTGAACGGGGCGCCGCCTCAGCGCTCGTAACGGTCGGTCGGGTGGCGTTAGCCTCTGCGAGCCCCCATCCTGGGCCGCCGGCAACTCGCCACACGATGAGCGAGCCGACAGTGTAGGCGGCGAGGATACCGATGTCCGCGAACGGGGGATCCCCGGCGAGGACAGGAAGTATCACCATCATCACCCAGCCGATGAGCACTGTCGCGCCGAAAAACAGCATTGCCGCCACGCCAAGACACCCGCGAGCACTCTCCATGTGTGCGCCTTTCTGAAGACATTGGGCGCGCGGACATCACCGGGCCGATGGGTCGATCATACCGAGGTCAATCAACTAGGAGCCGAAGCGCCTATTTCGAGTGTCGCGGTCGGCCCGTCCATAGGGCGCACCTGCTTCACAGCGCCTTGTCCAGGCGCGGGAACCCGCCCGCAGCGACGATCCATCACCGTTCACGAAATTTGTGCCAGAACCCCGATAAATGGCGGCCCTTTCGCGGCGCTATTTGGCGCTTGGTTCAGCCCGCAAGGGGATCGTCTACCGGACTGTGCTCGCCCGGATCGCGGCGTAGAGGACCATGTCACAACGCTCCCCGGCGATCTCCTGATGACTGCGAAGCAGGCCCTCGCGTTCGTAGCCGGCGCGTTCGGCGGTGCGGATAGAAGCTAGGTTCCAAGGCTCGATATATAACTCCAGACGGTGCAGCTGCGCGATTGTCCAGGCAAACGTAGTGAGGGCGCAAAGGGCATCGGATGCAATGCCGTGGCCCCTGTCGTTCGGAGCAACGGCGTATCCAACCTGAGCGCGGCCTGTGTTCAAGTCCTTGAGCCATAGTCCGATGTTTCCCATGGAGCGGTCAGTTTCTAGGTCGGCTATCGAGAAGGAAAATCCTGACCCTTCGACGTGGCGCTGACGCTGCCTCGCAAGCCACGCTAAGGCTTCCACAGGAGTGGAATGCGGTGGGAGGCTTCCCACCGTGGGGACATACGGATCTTGGGAAAGGTCCATCGCCATCCTCGCGTCCAGATTCGTGAACGTGCGCAGCCGGATACGGCCGTGCTCCGGGTCAGAAGACGGCCAGGGGGGAATGTCGCCGCTGATGCTCATATCCCTAAGTGTTGCAGCGAGGCGTTGAGGTACGCTGCGTCGCGTTCTTCGCATCCGCGCGCGCCGAACCCTCGGCGAGCACTCCCGCGGTGGGCGAGAATTGCGCCGTGAGTTGGCTGCCCGGCGGTCGTCCGTGTGTGCGTCTCGACCACATCGAAGCCCGCGGCTACCAGTTGGCCGCAGAGATCACGTACCGGAAAGGCGATGTGCCCGCGACAGGTGCGCCCGAGATGCGCCCCAGGCCGGAAAATTAGACTGATTAAGCAGCCCAAACGCCTCCTGCCGCCATGCTTTGCAAGCAGGGGGTTCGGGGTTCGAGTCCCCGTGCCTCCACCATAGGAAAGGCCCCGGATCGCAGAAATGCGGTCCGGGGCCTTTTGCATGCCCGGCCTGGACTGCCGGGCAGCGGCTTCTCATTCCTTGGGTTTGGCGTAGTCATCCATGCCCTGCCAGTCGATGAAAACGTATGGCTCGTCACCGACGACCCATGCGTCGTGCCCCGGCGGGATGAAGCCGTAGTCGCCCGGGCCGTACTCCGTTTCCTCGCCGTCGTCCATGACGACCTTGAGCCGGCCCGAAATCGTGTAACCCTTGTGGGCAATCATGCAGCTGTCGGTCTGGGCGATCGGCTTGACGTGCTGTGACCACTTCCAACCGGGCAGGAAGGTCGCACGTGCCACGGCGCCGGCGTCGAGGTTTACAAGCTCTACTTGGCCCATCCCGTCTTTGACGGGGCGGGTTTCCTCCGGATTGTCCAGGCTCTTGCGGATGGTTGAAGCCATGATGGTCTCCTTTGCGGATGGTGGTGAGACCGGATTTAAGACTGGCACCGCCATATTTCACCGTCAAGGACCCTTCGTCCGCTGAGCGCGCCTACGCCCCACTACTGTGGGATCGTGAACTTCTTCCTTGCCGCCGTGGGCGTCCTCGGTGTGGCCTCCTCCGGGCCGCTTATCGCCGCTACCCTGGGGGCAACCTCCGTCAGCGCCCTGGCAATCGCCTTTTGGCGCAATGCGATCGGGTCGGTCGTCATGGCCGGGCCCGTACTGGTCCGGGACCCCCGCCAGTTCGGCAGGGTCACCGGCCGGGAGTTCCGCTGGTCACTGGCGGCTGCCGTCGCCCTGGCCCTGCACTTCGCCTGCTTCATCACCTCCCTTCAGCTGACTTCCGTCGCGGCAGCCACTGCCCTCGTCTGTCTGCAGTCCGGCTGGATCGCCATCTTCCAGCTCTGTCGGGGAGTCAGGCACCGCTGGCCGGTCCTGGTCGGGCTGGGGATAGCTTTCGCGGGCGTCATCGCGATCACCGGGTTCGACATGGGCACCTCCCCGGAGGCGCTGCTGGGTGACCTCCTGGCGCTGGCGGGCGGCGCCCTGGCGGGCATCTACACCCTGGCCGGAGGCAAGGCCCGGCAGACCATGGGCACGGGCGTCTACACGACCCTCTGCTACGGGATGTGCGCGGCCGTGGTCGCCATCCTGGCGCTGTTCTCGCAGCAGCCCCTCGCGGGCTTCGAAGCCGCCGGCTGGGTCGGCATCCTGGCGATTACGGTGTGCGCCCAGCTGATCGGGCACACCGCCTTCAACCACCTGCTCGCGACGATGAGCCCGCTGCTGGTATCCATGATCATCCTGCTCGAGATTCCCGGTGCCGCGCTGCTCGCTGCTGCGTTCCTGTCAGAGACCCTGCCGGCCGGTACCTATGCCGGGCTGGCGATGATCCTGGTGGGGCTCGCCGTCGTCGTCGTGGGACAGCGGGGCTCCCGCTCCGTACGGCGCGGTGCGCCGCCTCTGGCCGAGCTCGGGACGGACTGACGACGGCGCCAGCGGCGCCGTGCGCTACTGGCCGCCGCGGCGGGCGGGCTGGGCAGTGTTGACTGTGTGGATCGCGCGCAGCAGCTTGGCCGGAAAGTACACGGAGAAGAAGACCACCATGGGGGCCTTGAGCGCCATCTTCTTGACGTTGTGCGCCTTGTACGTGCGGTCGAAGCGTGTCACGTAGTACCGGTAGTCGCGGGGGGAGTCTTCCAGGCGGCGTGCGGACATGCCGGAGACCATCTGCGGCCAGTACTGGATCCGGAGCTCGTTCTCGGCCAGGTGCAGCGACAAATCGATGTCCTCATGCATCTCATCCTTCTCATCCCGGCACGTCTCCATGCGGATGATTTCCCAGGCGGAGCGGCGGAGGGCCATGTTGGACCCGAAGAGGAAATGGTACTGGTGCTTGGCCAGCCTGAGCATCAGCTGGCGCATCTTATCGTCGGCCTTCAGGCCGAAACGCCGCATGGGCATGTCGTAGTAGACCACCGGACCGGTCGCGGCATGGACGGACTTGTCCCGGAAGGCTTTCTGCACCTGTTCGACCCAGTCGGGCTCCAGCACGGAGTCGGCGTCGATCCGGCCGAGGATGTCCCCGGTGGCATGGTCGAGGCCAAAGTTGCGGGTGGGGATCAGGCCCTGTTGCAGATCCTGGCTGAGCAGGATGATGGGGCTCTCCGGGTATTCCAGTTGCATCTGCCGGACTATGTCGGCCGTGCGGTCCTTCGACATGTTGTCGACGACGATGATCTCGTGGGCCGGGACAGACTGGTACACGGCTGCGATGAGGCACTGCCGGATGACACTTTCCTCGTTGTATGCCGGGATGACGATAGACACAGCCGGCATCTGCACGGCATCGTGTAAGGCATCCTCAGAGGATTTTTCGGGTGACATCCCCCCAAATTTAGCACCACACGGGTTTTTTCTGCCCGATACCGGGCAACGGACCGGCTACGAACTGGTAAACATCGCGCACAAAAACGGGAGGGATCCCGCCTGTGGCGGAATCCCTCCCTCAATGGCTCATGAAGCCGTGGGCGCAAGCTGCTTAGGCGCCGGTGTTTTTGTCCGACCCGTTGTTAAGGCTCGCAGCGATGTTGCGGACTGCGGTCTTCGCGTCGGTGGCAACCTTGGCGGAAGCGTCTTTGATGTCCTCGGCGGCGTCCTCGGCAGCGTGCTTGGCCTTGTCGGCGGCGTCCCCGGCGGACTCGGCGACATCAGTCGAGGCGTCCGTAGCAGCGTCGGCGGCGGCAACTGCGGCCGCGCCAGCCTTGCCGGCAGTCGCCTGTACGGAATCCTTGACATCGTTGACGGTGGTGGCCGGCACGGGGGCGGGCGTTACCGGAGCCGGTGTCTTCCAGGGATCCTCGACCGGTTTGGAAGCCTTCCAGGCGGCGGCAGCGGCGGCCGCGGCCGCGGCGATGATGCCGAAGATCAACCACCCGCGGTGCTTGGACTTCTGCGGCTTGGCTACCTCGATATTGACGGCCTTGCCGGCCTTTTTCGCAGCTACCCTTACGTGGCCCTTTGCGGTCTTTGCCTGCTCCTGGACAGCGTGGATGATTCCAGCGTCACTGAGCTTCTGCGCAACCGCGTCAACGTGGGCCGGAGCACTCTCGAGCGTACGGTGAACGGCGTCGGATGCCTGGCCGATCTGGGTGGAAAGCCTCGGAAGGTATTCGACGACGACCCGGTCCCGTGCGTTGGCGATGACGGGAGTGGCCTTGTCCACGGCCTCATGTAGGCGCGGGGTGGCGCCCTCGACGGCGTCGCTAATTTTCGGTGCGAGGTGCGCCAGGCTGTCCTGGAGACGCGGGGTTACCGTCGCGACGCCGTCGGCAAGGTTGTAGGCCGCGGACTTGAGCCCCTCCTGGATCTTGGGAGAAGCGGTATCCAGGCCCTGCTGCAGACGCGGAACGGCCCAGTTGACTGCTGCTTCAACCCGGGGGGTTGCCCAGTCTTTGGCGTTCTCTACTCCGGTGCTGACCGAATACTCCAGCTCCCGGGCAATACGATCCGTTTTCTTCACAACTACCTCCCGATTAATGTGACGGTTCTGGAGTTAGCCTACGTGTCCCAGACCTCACCGGCTATTCTTCGGGGCGGATTTTAGGCGGATTTCACCCAGCGCGGAACTGGCGGAGGGGCCCTGTGCCCAGGGGCGCGCCGTGGAAGAATGGGGCCTATGACTGCCATCGCAACCGCAAAAGCAACCATCCACACGAGCATGGGCGACATTGTCGTCAACCTCTTCGGCAACCACGCCCCCAAGACGGTCGAGAATTTCACCGGACTGGCCACGGGCGAGAAGGCATGGACCCACCCGGAGTCCGGCGAGGACAAGACCGGTACGCCCCTGTATGACGGCACCATCTTCCACCGCATCATCAAGGACTTCATGATCCAGGCCGGCGACCCGCTGGGCCGCGGCGTCGGTGGGCCGGGCTACAAGTTCGACGACGAAATCCACCCGGAGCTGACCTTCAACGAGCCCTACAAGCTGGCCATGGCGAACGCCGGCATCCAGATGGGCCGCGGCACCAACGGCTCGCAGTTCTTCATCACGACCATCCCCACCGGCTGGCTGCAGGGCAAGCACAGCATCTTCGGTGAGGTGGCGGACGAGGAATCCAAGAAGGTGGTCGATTCCATCGAGGGTGTCCGCACCGGAATGGGTGACCGCCCGGTCGAGGACGTCACCATCAACAGCATTGATGTAGAAAAGCTCTAAGCCCAGCGCATGAGCTACGGAATTCCGGCGGCAGAGCCGTCCGCGCAGATCCCGGTGTGCCCGCGGCACCCGGACCGGCCCGCCTATGTGCGCTGCCAGCGTTGCGGGCGCCCTGCGTGCCCCGACTGCCAGCGGGCGGCCGCCGTCGGATTCCAATGTGTTGACTGCGTCAACGAGACAAAACGTACGACGCCGGACGTCAAGACCGTCTACGGCGGCGCCGTGACCAGCGGCAAGCCCCTGGTCACCTACTTCATTATTGGGCTCTGTGCCCTGGTTTTTGTCCTCCAGTGGCTGGTCCCGAACGACGGGATCTACCGGAACCTGGCCTTCGCCACGGTCTATGCCACCCCGGAGTACGGGGTCTTTGAACCCTGGCGGATGGTCACGTCAGCATTCCTCCATTCCCAGGGGTTCATCCTCCATATCGTGCTCAACATGTACATGCTGTGGATGTTCGGCCAGGCACTCGAACCCCTTCTGGGCCGGATCCGCTTCCTGGCCGTCTACCTGTTGTCCGCCTTTGGCGGATCCGTCGGCTACCTCCTGCTGACTCCGGGCTACGTTCCGGGCCAGCCGCTGAGTGGCGTTGTGGGAGCTTCCGGCGCCATCTTCGGCCTGTTCGGCGCCATGCTGGTGGTCCAACGCCGCCGCGGCGGCGAGACCAAGCAACTCTGGGTGCTGATCCTTATTAACGGCGCTATCGGCTTCATTGTCCCGTCGATTGCCTGGCAAGCCCACCTTGGTGGTGCCGTCACAGGTGCCCTGTGTGCCGCCGTCATTGCGTACACGCCCCGCGGCCCGCGGCAGGGTCTGCTGCAGGCCGGCGGACTCGTCCTGGTGCTCGCCCTGCTGATTGCCATCTCCGCCCTCCGGGTGGCCAGCTAGCCCACCCGGCCCCGCTTCCGGACGGCCAGTTGACCCGGTTGTCTCAGTTTCCCTTCCCTGCCCATCACTGATCCGGCACCCGAAGGAGACGCTCCAGCCCAGTTACCCCGTGCCTGAACAGGTCCCAGCCTCCCTTGAACCCCGAGTTTCCGCGGGTGCGCCGGTGTGGCGCAGGAAGTATCTGGGCAGGAGCGTCGCGCCCGAGCCAGTCCGCAGTGCCGAGCTGCCCTCTGGGTGGCCCGTGCATGAGCCCACTTTCCTGCCTGCCGGCACCCGATCCGGCACCCGTGAGAGACGCTCCAGCCCAGTTGCCGCGTGCCTGAACAGGTCCCAGCCTCCTTGAACCCCGGGTTTCCGCGGGTGTGCGCCGGTGTGGCGCAGGAAGCAACTGGGCAGGAGCGTTGCGCCTCCACGCAGTCCGACCCCAAAGGCCCTCAAGCCAGACCCAGTCGTGCCCTGGAGCGTCGCGGTGGCGAGGGTTTCCCACAGCATTTTCCCGTTTTCCACAGCTCGTCCTGCGCGGCGCGCTCTTTTGCGCGCCGGTAATTGCGGCCCTCCCCGTCCCAAAGAGGTTCCCCGGGCACAGGACCGGTGGAGTTGTCCACAGGGGTTATCCACACTGTTGGTAACTTACAACGCTGTAGTTCACATGAGGGTGCCGGATCTGAGGGCCACAACTGGCGATTTTGCACCGGTCGTCTTGAGAATCTCCACAGTTGTGGATAACTCCTGTGGGTGGTCCTGTGGTTAAGTGGACAACCCTGCCGGTAACGCGGGAAATGACAGTTCCGCGTGGGCGGGGACGCTGACTGCAGCGCGGCCGGGCGCTCTCCAGCGGCGGCGAGGGCCTGTTCAAATCTGATTTCAACAGGGTTATTCACAGTGTTAATAACGTCGCCCTCGATGCGATCCGAGGAGATTTCCCGCCACAGGGCGCCAGGACTGCGTTATCAAGGCTCGGATCGTGCACTTATCCCCACCTGTGGATAAGTTGTGGGTACCGGGGTGTTGTTAAGTGGATAACCCGGCCACGGCGCCCGGCGGACCGAGCTGGACCCCGAAATTCCGCGCATCGGCCCTGGATTTCAGTTCCGGAGGCCAGAACAGGGCCAATCCGTTCACTTATCCACAGTAAATCCACACTGTTAATAACTCACACGCATGTAATTCAGCCGGGATGGCCGGGTGGAGTGTGCTTCTGAGGGCCACAGGGCGCGGGGAAGGTGGCAAACCGCTGTGAGTCCCCAGGGAGTTATCAACAGTGTGGATAACTCCCCGCGGAGTTGTGCACAGCGGACGACGTCAGCGGGGCCACATTCCTGAAGCTCCGCGGCGGTGGCTGTCCAGCAGATGAGTGTCGATCATGCCGATCGCTTCCATCAGGGCATACATCGTTGTGGGGCCGACAAACGCGAATCCCCGCTTCCGCAGCGCCTTGGACAGGGCGATCGACTCTGCCGACGTAGTGGGGATCTCATCGTGAGAGGTCGGCTCAGGCGTGGAATCGGGCTGGAAGGCCCAAACGAAGTCAACCAGTCCGCCGTCGTCCCTCAGCGCAATCGTGGCCTGGGCATTCGTGATGGCGGCCCTGATTTTGAGCCGGTTACGGACGATCCCGGCGTCCAGGAGGAGACGCTCGACATCGGCTTCGGTGAACGCGGCCACCGTCTCGGGATGGAAGTCGTGGAAGGCAGCCCGGAACGCGGGCCTTTTCCGGAGGATCGTGGCCCAGGAGAGTCCGGCCTGGAAGCCCTCGAGGCTGATGCGCTCGTACAGGCCCTGCTCGTCGCGTACCGGAAGCCCCCATTCGGTGTCGTAGTACTCGCGCAGCAGCGGATCCACGGCCGCCCACGGTGGCCGGGCCAGGCCGTCGTCGCCGATCACTGAGCCGATTACTGCCGCTGCCATCCGGGTTCCTTCCCTCGCGTTGTTCTCCGTCCCAGCATTATCGGTCCCCGGTCCGACATCCCGTTAACGCGAAAGACCGGTACACAGGGTGTACCGGTCTTTCTCGGGTTGCGGCGGCCCTAGGAACGCCAGCGGGTGGTCATCAGGAAGCCGATGATGGCGATTCCAAAGCCGGCGATGATGTTCCCGGATCCCCAGGCGGCCACCGGAAGGGTGCCTTCACTGATGTAGAAGGTGATGATCCACAGGAGGCCAATGATCATCAGGCCGAACATCACCGGCTTGAACCAGACCGGGTTGGGCTTATAGGCCTGGGTGGAGGTCTGCGGCGTTGCGTCGCTGGTCCTCTTACGGCGCTTTGACTCGGGCACGGGTCCTCCTGGGCGGCTGGAACAGGAGCGGGACCCTGGCTTGATATCCTGCAAGAAGGAATACACCGGCGGTCAGCGCGCTCTTGGTCATGTATGAGTTCTTATTCGGAGCCAATTCTAGCTGTAGTTCAGGCCACAGTGGTGTCCGCCGCGAACGTCCGGGAGGAGAAGCCACGTGCTGCAGCTGCAGGAGCGATTCTGGGTATTGATGGTTCAGTTCCTTTTTCCCTGGATGGCACAATTCACCCAGTTCACTGATTCAACGATTGGTTCAGCAAGGCATCCATGAGCACAACCAAGATCCTCGTCGTCGACAACTACGACAGCTTTGTCTACACCCTGGT
Organism: Arthrobacter sp. 05N429; assembly: GCF_056397045.1. NCBI lineage: Bacteria > Bacillati > Actinomycetota > Actinomycetes > Micrococcales > Micrococcaceae > Arthrobacter > Arthrobacter sp. 05N429. The sequence continues at coordinate 420,392 of NZ_JBFTMQ010000002.1, read as the reverse complement.
GGGCTATCTCCAGGAACTCGGCGCGGAGACCACCGTGGTCCGCAACGACGACGTCACCCTGGCCGAGGCGATCGAGCTCGCGGAAGCGCGCGACGGCGTCCTCATCTCCCCGGGTCCCGGAAACCCCGCCGGCGCAGGCGTCTGCATCGAGCTGATCAAGTGGTGCGGCAGCCATAACAAGCCGATGCTGGGCGTCTGCCTGGGCCACCAGGCACTGGCGGAGGCCTACGGGGGAACCGTGACGCACGCGCCCGAGCTGATGCACGGCAAAACGTCCCTCGTGGAGCATCACGGCGACGGTGTGTTTACCGGGCTGCCTTCTCCCTTCACGGCGACCCGCTACCATTCCCTCGCCGCCGTCCGGGAGAGCATCCCGGAGGTCCTGGAGATCACCGCGGAGACGGCCACCGGAGTGGTCATGGGGCTCCAGCACCGCACCGCGCCCCTCTGCGGGGTGCAGTTCCACCCGGAGTCCGTGCTCACCGAAGGCGGCTACCAGATGCTCGGCAACTGGCTCGAATCCCTCGGCATGGCCGGCGCGGCACAGCGGGCCGCGGCGCTAAGCCCGCTCATCAAGCACTAGCGGGAGGCCCCGCCCAGGAGCGATCCGTCTTCCTTGGCGCCCTTGGTCGACGTCGGGGTCGGAGTCGGCGTGGGACTCGGCGGGGGCGCGGGGGCCTTCGCGACGGTGATGCCGACCGTCTTGCCCTGTTCGACCAGGGCCTCCGCGGCGTCACCTTGCCCGGTGACCTTGCCCGGTTCCACCTGGGTGTTTTCGACTTCGGTGACATTCATGCCAAGGCCCAGGGCCTTCAGCGCGGCCTCGGCCTCGGCGACGGGGAGGCCGACGAGCTGAGGGACCGCCACCTTCCCGGTGGACACGATGATCTCCACCGTGCTGCCCGCCGCAACGTTCTGCCCCGGCGCCGGGTTGGTGGTGATCACGATTCCGGCCGGGACCGTCGCGCTGTTGGCCATGGTGGTGCCGGGTGCTCCGGCAAGACCCTTCTGGCGCAACACATCGCGGGCGGCAGCCTCCGTCCGCCCGGGAAGGTCCGCGGGGATGGTGATGACGCTGGGGCCCTCGGAGATATTGAGGGTGATGTCCGAATTCGGGTCCAGTGAGGCCCCCGTTGCCGGCACAGTGCCGACGGCGATGCCCTTGGCGATGGTCTCGTGCTGCATCCGGCTGAGCTGGGGTTTGAGCCCCGCGTTGTAGAGCTTCTGGAGGGCTTCACTCTCGGTCAGCGACGTCACCGAGGGCACCAGGACCTTTGCCACGGGCGGCGGAGCCTGGTTCATCATGTTGTAAAGCCACAGGCCGCCGCCTGCCAGCACCAGGACCGTGAGGATCACGAGTGTCGCTATCCATGTCCGACGGCGGGACTTCTGTCCCGGCGTGTGTTCGCGCTCGGGCGGCAGGACCAAAGGCAGGCTGCCGGTATCCGCCGCGTCATAGGCGACACCTTCGGCCGCCAGGGTGTCGTCGTCATCAGCCGATGAATCCAGCGGCGGCCGGAGCCTGCCGGTGGGGGTCTCATCAAGGAACTTGGCGCCGGTGACCGAGAAAGCGGCCGTCGGTGTGCTGTCCGGCGTCGGAATGGTGTTCTGGGGGTCGGTGGCAGCTTCGCTCGCGGCCGGAGGGACCACTCCGACTCCGCTCCGCGCCGCCCGGAGGGCTCGGCGGAATGCCGCGGCGTCCTGGAAGCGGTCCGCCCGGTTTTTCTGCAAGGCCTTCATCAGCACGCTGTCCAGGGCCTCTGAGACGTCCGGATTCAAGCTGCTGGCAAGTTCGGGGATTTCGCGCACGTGCTGATAGGCCACGGAAACAGGGCTGTCGCCGATGAACGGCGGCCGGCCGGCCAGCATCTCGTACAGCAAACATCCGGCGGAGTACAGATCGCTTCGGGCGTCCACGGTCTCCCCGCGCGCCTGTTCCGGTGAGAGGTACTGGGCGGTCCCCACGACGGCCTGGGTCTGGGTCATGGTCGCCGCAGAGTCGGCCATGGCGCGGGCAATCCCGAAGTCCATCACTTTCACACTGTTGGAATCCGGGCAGAACATCACATTGGCCGGTTTGATGTCGCGGTGGACGATCCCGGCCTTGTGGCTGTAATCCAGGGCGGCGAGTACGCCCAGGGTGAAGTCGATCGCGTGGTCGATGCTGACGTCCTTGGCCCTGATCAGGTCCCGGATCGTCTTCCCGGAGACGAACTCCATGACGATGTACGGCACCCGGACCGTGTCCTCGTGGTCACCGGGCACGGCATGGTCGCCGGTGTCATAGATGGCAACGATCGAAGGATGGTTCAGGGCGGCCACCGCCTGTGCCTCGCGCTTGAACCTGGCCTGGAACTGGGGGTCCCTGGCCAGGTCCGGGCGCAGCAGCTTGACGGCAACGGTGCGTCCTAGGCGGGTGTCGATGCCTCGGAAGACATCGGCCATGCCGCCGCGGCCGATCAGCTCACCCAGCTCATAACGCCCACTGAGGACGCGCTGCGTGTTCACGGGGCCGCGGTCCTCCCGGTGTGATGGGGTACGGGGTGAATTGGACATGGTGGCCTACGTTCCCGTTGGGCTCGGGGTGGAGGTTGAAGCAGCTGCGGCGGCCTTGGCCAGGTGGTAGGTCACGAGGGAACCGGCAGGCACCTTGCTGCCGGACGCGGGCTCGGAGCTGACGAAGGTGCCGGCCTTTTCCTTCTTGTTGGTGGGGTCGACAGGATCGCCCTTGGCCCAGCGGAGACCGGCACTCTCGATGGCCTGCTGGACGGCAGCTTCGGTTGCACCGGACTGCAGCGACGGGACCGTCACGGTTTCGGGGGGTTTCGGGCCCTTGGAGTACGACACGGTAATAGTCGTGCCCGGCTGGACCCGCCCGGCCGGGTCGATGTTGGTCACCGTTCCGGGCGCGGAATCGTCGAAGACTTCTGCTCCGGTGACGCCAAGGCCAAGGCCGATCAGTTCGCTGCGGACGTCGTTGTAGGGCCGGCCCAGGTAGCTTTCCGGGACCAGGTTGATGGCCGCCGGTGTGGACTGGGTCGGGGTCGCGGAGGTGCTGGTGGGGCTGGCGCTCGTGGACGTGGGCGAGGCCTTGGTGGTGGTCGGTGCGCTGGTGGTGGCGGCACTGCTCGCCGGGGTCTCCGGGAACAGGATTCCGGCCTGGGTCAGCACGACGCCTACCAGTGAGAACAGCACCAGCAGGATCAGGGCGATCAGTGGCCAGGTCCAGGGGCTGCGGCCCCGGCGTTCGGGCTCATCGACGGGCTCGTCGTAGTCGTCGTCCTCCTCTTGGACCCAACTGCGTTCCGCGGCGAGGGCGTCGGCGCGCGAGAGCGTGTTGCGGGCGCCATACGCGCTGGCCGCCGCGGCTCCGGCAGCGAGTCCGGCCGCGGCGCCCGCGCCGGCGGCCCCCACCACAGGCAAAGCCGACGTGGCCGACGTCGTACGGTCTGCCGCGCCGATGACGCCGGTCGCGGCCGTGGGCAGGTCCACGGGCGCGGTGATGGGACCGGTTGCCTGCTCGAAGAGCAGCATTCCCGGAACGGCGGCGTGCGCTGCGGCAATGTCACCGTTGCGAATGGCCTCGGCGGCCTCGGAGAGTTTGAGCGCGTCGGCCGGGCGGTTCTTGGGATCCTTGGCCAGCATGGACATCAGCAGGGCCCGGACAGGCTTGGGCAGGGTCTCCGGCAGAGGCGGCGGCGCGTCGTTGACCTGGGCAAGCGCGATGGCGATCTGGGACTCGCCGGAGAACGGGCGGTGTCCGGTGAGGCACTCATAGCCGATCACGCCGAGGGCGTAGATGTCCGAGGCGCCGGTGGCCAGCTGGCCGGTGGCCTGTTCCGGAGCGAGGTACTGGGCAGTGCCCATCACCTGCCCGGTCTGGGTGAGCGGGACCTGGTCCGCGAGGCGGGCGATGCCGAAGTCCGTGACCTTGACGCGGCCGTCCGGAGTGATCAGCAGGTTCCCAGGCTTGATGTCGCGGTGGACCAGGCCCTGGGCGTGGGCGACCGACAGCGCGCGCGCCGTCTGGGCGATCATGGACAGGGTCCGGTCCGGGGAGAGCACCTGTTCGTGCTCGATGATGCTGCTCAGCGGCTGGCCCGGAACCAACTCCATGACGAGGTAGGCGGAGCCCTCTTCCTCGCCGTAGTCGAAGACGTTGGCGATGCCCACGTGGTTCAGGAGCGCAGTGTGGCGCGCTTCTGCCCGGAACCGCTGGAGGAAACCGGGATCGCCCGTGTACTCCTCCTTGAGCACCTTGATGGCGACGATGCGGCCAAGGATCAGGTCTTTGGCTTTCCAGACTTCTCCCATGCCGCCAATCGCAATACGGGTGGTCAGCTGAAACCTGCCGCCGAGGGTGATTCCTGATGAAGGCCTCACTTATTCAACACCGCCTCAAAAATCTTCTTCGCATTCGGACTGGTTAGCTTTGCGCCGGTGGTGATGTCTACGCCTTCCATGACGATGGTGACAGCCACCTGCGGGTCATTCGCCGGGGCGAACCCGGTAAACCATGAGTTGTTCAGGCCGTTGCCGAGTTCGGCGGTACCGGTCTTGCCGGCCACCTTGACGCCGGGCACTGCCGCCTTGCCGGCGATGCCGTCGTCGACAACGCTGACCATCCACTCGTTGATCTGCCGGGCAATGTCCGGCGTGGTGGAGGTCCGCAGGGCCCGGGGTTTGGGCTCACTGATCGGCCGCAGGTCCGGGGAACGCACGGCTTTGATCAGGTTCGGCTGCATCTGTACGCCGTTGTTGGCGATCGCAGCGGTCATCTGGTTGATCTGCAGCGGGGTGGCCCGGACGTCCCGCTGGCCGATCGACGACTGGGCCAGGCTGGCATCATCCAGTTTTTCGGTCGGGAAGAAACTCGGCGCGGAGTCCAGCTTCAGGTCCTCGCCCCAGTTCTCCCCGAAGCCGAACTTCTCGGCCTCGTCCGCTATGGCCTGCTGTCCCAGGTCCAGGGCGATGCTGGCAAACGGGGTATTGCAGGATTGCTGCAGGGCGAAGGCAAAAGTCGCGGTGTCGCGGGTGTAGCAGTTGCCGCCGGCGTAGTTGGGCAGCGTGTACTGGATTCCAGGGAAGGTCATCTCCGCCGGGTTGGGCAGGATGCTGTCCTTGTTGTATTTTCCCGACTTCAGCGCCGCGGACGTGTCGATGAGCTTGAAGACTGAGCCCGGGGCCAGCAGTTCCCCGGTGGGTCCGCTGACGTTCTGGTTCAGATTGATTCCGGGAATCTTGTTCAGCTCTGCGAAGTTGGCGGCCTCAGCCACCGGGTCCTGGGTGGCGATCAGGTTGGGATCGTAGGACGGCTTGGACACCATGGCGATGATCGCGCCGGTCTTCGGGTTGGTCACCACGATCGATCCGCGCTGGCCGTCCGGGATGAGGTCGAAGGCGAGCTGCTGGATTTTGGGGTCGAGGGTGAGTTCCACCGAGGCACCCTTGGGCTGGTTGCCCAGGAAGAGCTGGCCCACACGGTCCAGGAACTGCTGGTCCGAGCTGCCCGCAAGCTCCTTGTTCATTGTGCTCTCCAGTCCGGTCACGCCGAAGCTTCTGGAGAAGTAACCGGTGATCCCGGCGTAAGGCTCGGGCTGCGTGTAGGTGCGCTGGAATTTACAGCTCTCCGTGGCCGGCACGGACTCGGCCACCGGGGTGCCGCCGACAATGATCGCGCCGCGGTCGTTGCAGTAGTTCTGCAGGAGCGTGCGCTTGTTCCAGGCGTTGGCCTCGAGGGCGTCGGCGCCGATCACCTGGACGTAGCTGAGGGCGCCGAAGATCAGCACGAACATGGCGATTGAGGCTATCCAGGCATTGCGGATGGCTTGGTTCACAGCTTCACCGCCTCTGTGGGAGTGTCCGGACTGTTCCGTCCGCCGCCGGGAACGGCGGCCGGCTTCGAGGGCATGGCAGGAGCGGCTTTCTGTGCGTCGGGTTCTTCGCCGGGGGCCAGCGGGGTGGTGTCCACCGGGCCGCGCGCCGAGTGCGAGATCATCAGCAGCAGACCGACGATGATCCAGTTGGCCAGCAGAGATGAGCCGCCCGCGGCCAGGAACGGGGTGGTGAGGCCGGTGAGTGGAATGAGCCGGGTGACGCCGCCGATCACGACGAAGCACTGCAGGGCAATGGCGAAGGAGAGCCCGGTGGCCAGCAGCTTCCCGAACGCGTCCCGGGTGCCGAGTGCCGCGCGGAAGCCCCGGGTGAAGAGCAACAGGTACATCAGGACGATCGCGAAGAGACCAATCAGGCCCAGTTCCTCACCAAAGGAGGCAATGATCATGTCGCTGTTGGCGAAGGGCACCAGATTAGGGCGTCCCTGGCCGAGGCCGGTGCCCACAAGTCCGCCGTTTGCCATGCCGAACAGTCCTTCGACGATCTGCAGGCTGCCTCCGAACTCCCGTCCGTAGACCTCGTCGGTGAACGCGTTGATCCAGCCGTCAATCCGGAGTGCGACGTGGGAGAAGACGCGGGAGGCGACGAATCCGCCGACAGCGATGAGACCCACGCCGATGATCACCCAGCTGATGCGGCTCGTGGCGACGTAGATCATCACGAGGAAAAGGCCGAAGAACAGGATCGAGGAACCCAGGTCGCGCTGGAAGATCAGCACGCCGATGCTCACCAGCCAGGCGGCCAGCATCGGTCCCATGTCCTTGAACCGCGGGAACTGGATGGGTCCGACTTTCCGGCCGGCCAGCAGGATGAGATCCCGGTTGGAGGAAAGATACCCGGCGAAGAATATAGCGAGCGTGATCTTGGCTATTTCACCGGGCTGGAAGGTCATGGAACCAAACTTGATCCAGACCCGCGCCCCCAGGATTTCGCCGGCCGAAATTCCCGGTACCAGCGGCAGGATCAGCAGGACCGCACTGACGGCAAGGGAAATATAGGTGAAACGGCGGAGGACGCGGTGGTCCTTGAGGAACCAGATAACGGCGATCGAGACAGCCATCGCCACCAGGGTCCAACGCAGCTGGTTGTTGCCCGTGTCTTCCCCGACCCGGTCCAACCGGTGGATCATCGCCAGCCCGAGGCCGTTGAGGGCCACCACCAGCGGAAGTATTACCGGGTCGGCATATTTTGCACGCAAGCGCAGGACAATGTGGAACGCCAGGGCGGCCGCGGCCAGCAGGCTCGACTGGAACCAGAAATCGGTGTCGAAGGCCTTCTGCTGGTCCACGCCCACCAGGGCGTTGGCGCCGATGCCGACGGCGAGGGCCAGCACCAGCAGGAGCAACTCGATATTGCGCCGGGGTCTGGGAGTGGGATCGATGGGCGTCACTGGCCCACCCCACAGACCGGAGCAGACGGTGAAGGTGTGGAGGTTCCGGCTGCGCCGGGGCTCGCTGTGGCACCCGGACTCGCTGTCGCGGTGGGCGCGGCGGGGGTCCGGGAGGGAGTGATGCACTCGTCCGCCGGGGCGGTGGTGCCGGTGCGCTCGAGGTTCTTGACGATCCGCTGGGCGTCGTAGAGATCGCGGGCCGGGACGGTCTGGCGCACCCGCTGCTGCGAGAATTCGGGGAGATCTGACATCCGGATTTCGGTCTCCGCTTCGAGGGTTGAAAGCTGGATGGGTCCCAAACGCTGGGAGACCCCGTTGAAGATGGCCACGTGCTGGTTGTGCTCCCCGATGTAGTACCGCGTCTGGGTCCACGCGTAGCCGAGCCACAGACCCACCGTCAGTAGTGCCACGATGGCGGCGGCAATGGAGACCGTCACCCAGCGGCGGGGCCGGCCGGCCGGGCTGTACTCCTCAGCCTCTTCCTTCGCCTGCTCCGACTTGTGGGTCAGCACGGTGGCCGCCCGGCGCGCCATGGTGCGTCCCGCGATGGTGGGGATGGAACCGGATTCCGCGGCAGCCGCCGCAGCGCCCACGAGTTCGTGGGGGCGGCCGGACAGTTCCTCGCGGAGCACCTCGGCGGACAGATGCTCACCCAGGTGCGGATCAGTGGAAGTTGCCGGTTCGCCCTTGTCGGCGGCCCCGCCATCCGGATATTCACCCGCCGGGCCGGCCTCGGCTGGAGCGTCCGGTGCCGTGGGCGCGACAGGGGCTGTTGGATCGCCGGCCACGGGGGCCCCGGCGGATCCGCCGGCTTTGCCGTCGTCGGAGGTCTTTCGCGGTGCTTCAACAGTCTTCGCTGCCCCAAAGGTGCTTCCGGTCCGCCGCGGGGTGTCCCCGGACACCGTCGCGGTCACGGTGGAGGCCGGCGTGGGGGGGACAATTTCGACGGCGGCGGTCCGGACGTCGTCGGTCGTCTGTTCGGCGATTTCCAGCATCACAACGGTGACGTTGTCCGGGGCGCCGGCCTCGAGAGTGAGATCAACCAGCAGTTCGACGCATTCGCGCAGGTTCCTGGTCTCCCGGACGGTGCGCTCCACGACGTGGCCGGCCACGTAGTTCAGGCCGTCGGAACAGAGCAGCCAGCGCTCACCCGCTTCCACGTCAAGGGTATCCAGGTCCAGTTCCGGGCTTGCGTCGACGTCGCCGAGGACGCGCATCAGGACGTTCTTGTGCGGATGCGTTTCCGCCTCTTCGGGCCGGAGCCGGCCTTCGTCGATGAGGCGCTGGACGAACGTGTGGTCCACGCTGACCTGTTCGAATTCGCCGTTCCGCAGGCGGTACGCCCGGGAGTCGCCAATGTGGGCGAAGTGCAGCTTGCCTTCGGCCAGGAGGAGGGCCGTGACGGTGGTGCCCATGCCGGCCAGTTTGGGATTGATGTGGACGAGCTCGGAGAGCAGCGAATTGGCGGTCTGGATCTCGTCGGCCAGGACGGTGCCGGCATCGCCGTCGTAGTCGTCGTTGTCGAGATGGATCATGTCCAGCACCGTGGCGGCCGAGGCGACATCGCCGCCGGCGTGTCCGCCCATGCCGTCGGCGACGACGGCGAGGTGGCGGCCGACATACGCGGAGTCGTCGTTTTTCGCACGCACACGGCCGACGTCGGAACGCGCGGCGTAACGCATGATGAGCGGCCGCGACGGGGCAGTTGGTTTGCCTTCGGCCCTGTCTGCGGGAAGATCCGGGGCAGCCATGGCTACGGCCTCAATTCGATGACCGTCTTGCCGATTCTCACGGGGACACCTAGCTCAACGGGCAGTGCCCTGGTGAGCTGCTGATCGGCCAGGTAGGTGCCGTTGGTGGAGCCAAGATCCTCGATGAACCAGCGGCTGCCCTGCGGGAACAGGCGGGCGTGGCGTCCCGAGGCGTAGTCATCCTCCAGCACGAGGGTGGCTTCCTGGGCGCGGCCGAGCAGGATGGGGCTGGCTGCCAGCGGGATCGTGGTGCCTTTGAGGGGGCCTTCGGTCACCACCAGTTGGCGCGGCTGCTGCCTGACGGGGGCGGCCGGTTCGGCCAGCGCGGGGTTCTTGCGGACCTGCCGCGCCGTGGGGGCGCCAGCTGCTGCCTTACGGCCGATCATGAGGTCGCGGCGCATGGCGGCAACAATGCTGAAGATCAGGACCCACAGGAGGAGGAGGAAACCGAAGCGCAGGGCGGTGATGGTCAGTTCGCTCACTGGCGGCCGCCTGGGCTGGCGGGCAAAAGGCGGTAGATAATCTTGGTCCGTCCCATCGTGATCGTGGAGCCGTCGGTGAGTTCCGAGGACCCCACAATCTTGTGGCCGTTGACGTAGCTGCCGTTCGTGGAACCCAGATCGACGGCCTGGGCAGTGCCCGGCCCCGTACGGATTTCCAGATGGCGGCGGGAAACGCCGGTGTCGTCAATGAGGATGTCTGCGTCGGAGGAGCGGCCGAGGACGATCGAGGGCGCGTTCAGCGAATAGCGCTGGCCGTCGATGTCCAACACGGGCTGCATCCGTGAGGGCTGGCGCGTCGGTGCGGCAGGCATCCCGCCGTGTGCCGGCTGCGCCGGCGCGGAGGGGGAGGAGGATTTTTCGGTCCGCGACTTGATCTCGAAATCTCCGGCGCGGCGTTCCTCGTCGCGGCGGAAGCTGATCCGGACGGGACCCTGGAGCGTGTAGCCCTGGCTGCGCACGTGGTTGATGACGACGTCGCACAGTTCCTCGGCAAGCGGGGTGCCCCATTCCTGGGCCCGCTGGAAATCGTCCTCGCTGAGGAAGACGTCGAAGACGTTGGGTGCCAGGGTGCGTCCCGCGGCGATGGTGATGGCCTTGTTGTCCACCTCGCGGCGGAGGTGGCTCGCGATCTCGACAGGCTCAACCTGGGCACGAGAACCGGTGGAGAAGACTCCGCGGACGGCCTTTTCGATGCCGCGCTCGACTTTGTCCAGCAATCCCATGGTCCTTCTCCTTTCGTGACGGCTGCAGGGCAGCATTCGTTCCGGAACTCGGTTTCCCACATCTGCGGGAGCCCGCTGGTAACGGGCACTCCTACATCAGATACTACTGGGCGAGTCTGGGAATGGCCTTAATGCGCGTCGCCACTCCGTGCCGGAAAATTGCGGGGGACCGGCCCTGACATGCGCTGACAGCGCTGCGCCCCGCCGGTCCGGGCAGGCTTTCGTCCGGTCTGGGCGGGGTCCGCTCGCCCACCCTCTACTACCGCTCTACTACCCCCTCTACTATCCCTCCGGGGGCCGATTGGTGTTTTCCCGCAGTTGTCCGTTATGCTTGATCTCGCTGCTTTTACGAGGTTGGCGGTCCGGAATCCGGGCCAATAATTGAGTGGAAGAAGTTGCGCGCGAGTGGCGGAACGGCAGACGCGCTGGCTTCAGGTGCCAGTGTCCGAAAGGGCGTGGGGGTTCAAATCCCCCCTCGCGCACGCATTAGAACCCCGGTCTTCGGACCGGGGTTCTTTCATTTAACATCGGGCCGCTGAGCTGGCCCGGCGTGGCCGCCGGCTTACCCACGCAGGGCCCCGAATCCGGTAATGAGCGCCTCCAGTCCCAGTTCAAAGGCGACGTCGGCCTGGTTTTCGTACCCTTGGTCGGCCAGGCGCGCCACGGCGGCCGTGAAGTTCGGCGTCGATTCCGCCATGCTTCCGGAGTCGAAGATGTCCGCCGGAGCGGTGACGTCGTAGGCCGAGCCGAAGATGAAGGACTCCAGGGCCACGATCGCAGAAATGATGCGCTCCTGCGGGAAACCTGCCCGGCTGAATCCGGCGCTGACGGCCTCATACATGGCCAGCGTCTTCGGCGCATCGGTCACCGGCAGCACGGCGATGACCGGGATCAGCGGCGTGTGCTTGGAAAACACGTCGCGGTAGCTCCAGGCCCAGCTGCGCACCGCCCGGTCCCACGGTTCGGCGTCGAATGCGGACACATCCACGAAGGACGTCAGGTGATCCTGGACCAGGACCAAGACGTCCCGCTTGGACGAGACATGGTTGTACAGGGCCGACGGCGCCACGTTCAGCGTCCGCGCCAGGGCCGCCATGGTGAACCCGTCATAACCGCTCTTCCCGATGAGCTGCAGCGTCGCCGCGGTAATGCCGTCCTGGTCCAGAACGGCGGCGGCCGGCCGGCCCACCCTGCGGCGCGGCTTCGCGTCATGCCGGTGCGGATCTGCAGGGGCGCTGGTTGATGCCGGCATTGCTATGCCCTTTCTGCCGTCGCTGGGGTGCTCCCATTCTGCCCCTACTTTACGGGCACTTTTCCGGCGTAATTTTCTTGGGCAGGGGTCTTCCCTGATGCATCCGAAGGGTCTATAGTCAATTCTAAATGAACGGCATTCATTTAGTGGTCCGCATCACTTTCGCGGCCGCAGAGAGGACATCATGCTGGAACTTGACCGCGACGTCGTCATCGTCGGAGCAGGCCCCGCCGGGCTGACCGCAGCCCGCGAACTGAGGAAGGCCGGCCTGAGCGTCGCCGTCCTGGAGGCCCGCGACCGCGTCGGCGGCCGCACCTGGACCGACACGATCGACGGCGCCATGCTGGAAATCGGCGGCCAGTGGGTCTCGCCGGACCAGACCGAGCTGCTGGCGCTCCTCGACGAACTCGGCCTTAAGACCTACTCCCGCTACCGCGACGGCGAATCCGTCTATATCGGCGCCGACGGCAAGCGCACCCTGTACACAGGCGACTCTTTCCCGGTCAGCGAAACCACGGCAGCCGAAATGGACAAGCTCACCGCCCTGCTGGATTCCCTCGCCGCCGAGATCGGCCCCGCGGAGCCGTGGGCGCACCCCAAGGCCCGCGAACTGGACACCATCTCCTTCCACCACTGGCTGCGCGAGAACTCCCCTGACGAGGAGGCCTGCAACAACATCGGCCTCTTCATCGCCGGCGGGATGCTGACCAAGCCCGCCCACGCCTTTTCCGCCCTGCAGGCAGTGCTGATGGCAGCCTCCGCCGGATCGTTCTCACACCTCACCGACGAGGACTTCATCCTCGACAAGCGGGTCATCGGCGGCATGCAGCAGGTCTCCCTGCTGATCGCCGAAGAACTGGGCGACGACGTCGTGCTTGACAGCCCCGTGCGCACCATCAACTGGCGCGCGTCCGCGCCAGGGGACAACACGGGAGGCCACACCGTGACCGCCGTGTCGGAACGCGCCACGGTGAACGCACGCTTCGTGATCATGGCCGTGCCGCCGAACCTCTACTCCCGGGTCTCCTTCAACCCGCCGCTGCCGCGCCGCCAGCACCAGATGCACCAGCACCAGTCCCTCGGCCTGGTCATTAAGGTGCACGCCGTCTACAGCAGCCCGTTCTGGCGCGAGGACGGACTCTCCGGAACCTGCTTCGGTGCCGGCGCCCTGGTCCAGGAGGTCTACGACAACACCAACCACGAGGACGCGCGCGGGACGCTGGTCGGCTTCGTCTCGGATGAAAAGGCCGATGCCATGTTCGAACTCAGCGCCGAGGACCGCCGCCGGGCCATCCTCGAGTCGATGGCCGGGTTCCTGGGGGACAAGGCCCTCGAGCCGGAGGTCTACTACGAATCCGACTGGGGGTCGGAGGAATGGACCCGTGGCGCCTATGCCGCCAGCTACGACCTCGGCGGGCTGCACCGCTACGGCAAGGATCAGCACGCGCCGGTCGGCCCCATCTACTGGTCCTGCTCCGACCTCGCCGCCGAGGGCTACCAGCACGTTGACGGCGCGGTCCGGATGGGTCGCCTCACGGCGGCCCGGATCGTCGCAGCGGCCGACCGCACTTCCGTGGCCTCCAATTAGCCCGGCGCTTCCAAGTAATCCGCCTAAAGTTCAGAAAGGATCGGCCAGATGCGGTACGTAGTGGGGTATTCAGCCAATGCCAGAGGCCATGATGCCGTCAATCTGGCCGTAGCGCTGGCACGCGGCCGCGGTGCCAGCCTGGACCTCGTATTGGTGGTCCCCGAAGTCCAGCAGTTCGGCGCGGCGCATGCACCCAAAGCCGGTTTCGAGACCGTCCTGAACGAGCAGGCACGTGAATGGCTCGACGAGGCCCTCAAACTGGTTCCGGCCGACGTACCCGCGAAGGCGCATATCCGCAGCGGCGACTCCGACGCGCACGCGCTGATCGAGGCGGCCGAACAACTAGGGGCGGACGTCCTGGTCATCGGGGCAACCAGCAACGGGCTGTTCAAGCGGTTCACCATCGGTTCGGTGGCCAGCGCGCTGCTCCACGCATCCACCGTGCCGGTGGCACTGGCTCCCCACGGCTACCACCGCACGGAGGCGCTGACCCGGATCAGCTGCGGCCTGGGAACCAGGGCAGGGGCCGAGAAGCTGCTCGATTTCGCGATCGGCATGGCGGCGAACCGGAAGGTCCCGTTGCGGGTGGTGTCCCTGCTCGCGCTCGACGGCGGCAACGCCGCCGATGCGGCCGAGGCCGCCCGCGAGTACGCGGAGAAGGCCCTCGCCGCAGCCTCGCCGGTGGACCCGTCCGGCGTCCAGTTGGTGGCCAAGACGGACGTCGCTGTCGCACATGGCCGGAGCATCGAAGAGTCCGTGGACGACCTCGACTGGGAGGACGGCGAGGTCCTGGTGATCGGTTCCAGCCGCCTGGCCCAGGCCCGCTCCATCTTCCTGGGCAGCACCGCGAACCGGATCCTGCGCGCCCTGCCGGTGCCGATGCTCGTGGTTCCCAGCGGTTACGAACTCAAGCACCAGAACCAGTCAACGTCGAATGACACGTCCGGAGAGGCACACCAATGAGCACTGAACACGTGACGGCCAAGGCCTCGCACGACCCCCACGCAGGACTGAGCGCCAAGGGCCTCAAGGCCGGATCGGTGGGCCTGATCGGCGCCGTCGTCATCGGTGTGTCCTGTATTGCTCCCGCCTATACGCTGACCGCGGCCCTCGGCCCCACCGTCGCCGAAGTCGGCGTCCAGCTGCCGGCCATCTTCCTGGTGGGCTTCATTCCGATGCTGCTGGTTGCCTTCGGCTACCGGGAACTGAATAACGCCATGCCCGACGCCGGAACCTCCTTCACCTGGGCATCACGCGCCTTCGGCCCCTGGATCGGCTGGATGGGCGGCTGGGGACTGATCGCAGCGACGATCATTGTGCTCTCCAACCTGGCAGCAGTGGCCGTGGACTTCTTCTACCTCATGCTGGCGCAGCTGTTCGGCAACCCCGAACTGGCGGACCTGACACTGAACCTGCCGCTGAACATCGCCACGACCCTGGTGTTCATCGCGCTGGCCTGCTGGATCTCCTACCGCGGCATGGAAACTACAAAGGGTGTGCAGTACGTGCTGGTCGCGTTCCAGCTCCTGGTGCTCGGCTGGTTCTCTGTCGCGGCTTTCAGCCACGTCGCCAACGGCACGGCCTTCGACGCCACGGCGATCACCCCGGAGTGGTTCAACCCGTTCGCCGTCCAGTCCTTCTCCGCCTTTGCCGCCGGCGTCTCGCTCTCGATCTTCATCTACTGGGGCTGGGACGTCACCCTGACCATGAACGAGGAAACCCGCAACCCGGAGAAGACCCCGGGCCGCGCGGCCACCGTCACCGTGCTGGTCATCGTGGTCATCTACATGACCGTCGCCCTGGCCACGCTGGCGTATGCCGGCATCGGACAGGAAGGCCTGGGAGCAGGAAACCCGGAAAACCAGGGCAGCATCTTTGCCGTCCTCGCGGGACCGGTCATGGGCCCGTTCGCCATCCTGATGTCCCTGGCCATCCTGAGCAGCTCGGCCGCGTCCCTGCAGTCGACGTTCGTCTCACCGGCCCGGACGCTGCTGTCGATGGGGCACTACAAGGCGCTACCGACCAAGTTTGGCAAGATCAGCCCTACGTTCAAATCCCCGAGCTACGCCACCATCGCCGCTGCCATCGCCGCAGCCGGGTTCTACGTCATCACCCGGACCACGTCCGAGAACGCTTTGTGGGACACCATCACCGCGCTCGGCATGATGATCTGCTTCTACTACGGCATCACCGCCCTGGCCTGCGTCTGGTTCTTCCGGGCCGAGGCCTTCAGCGGGGCGCGGGCGTTCTTCTTCAAGTTCCTCTCCCCGCTCCTGGGCGGCGTCATCCTGCTGGTGATGTTCTTCAAGACCGCCTATGACTCCATGGACCCGGCCTACGGGTCCGGATCCTCCGTCGGCGGGATTGGCCTGGTGTTCGTCCTGGGCATGGGAGTGATCCTGCTCGGCGTGGTGCTCATGCTGGTCATGTACAAGATCCGCCCGGAGTTCTTCAAGGGCAAGGTCCTGCCGAGGGGTTAGTAGGTTCCCGCCGCCGCACCAGAAGGTCCTCCTGCCGCCCGCCATTGGAAAGTAAGCACACTTACCAATAGGCTGACGGGAGGGGGACCTTCCCCCGTTCGGAACCAGAACGAGGTGGCAGCATGTCGAACGCAGAGAGCATCAGCAAAGTCACGGACATCATCAACGATTCACGGATCGGGATGTTCACCACCGTCAACGAAGAAGGGGCTCTGGTCAGCCGGCCGCTGGCCGTCCAGGAGGTGCTGGACGACGGCGACATGTGGTTCTTCACGTCCGCCACAACCTCCCAGGTGGCCCAGGTCCGGGCGGACCCGCGCGTCAACGTGTCCTTCGGGAAGCGGACGGAATGGGTGTCGGTGGCCGGAACGGCTCACGTTGTCACCGACCGCCAGAAGATCCACGAGCTGTGGAACCAAATGGTGGAAGCCTGGTTCCCGGACGGCCCCGACACCCCCGAGGTGGTGCTGCTGCACGTCGAGTCCGACTCCGCCGAATACTGGACCAGCCCGGGCGGAACCGCCGCGACCGTGCTGCAGTGGGTCAAATCCAAGGTCACGAACAGCCGGATGAGCGTCGGCGAGAGCGGCACGGTCGAACTCTAGGTGCCGCACCCCGGCGGGGCCCCTATCCGCCCGACCCGCCGGGCACACCGGCGTGGGCCTAATCGATGATCTTCAGCCCGGTGGCCCAGTTGAAATCCGCGTACGTGGGATTGGCCTGCAGAGCCATCACAAGGAGCTGGAATCCCTCCAGTTCCCGGGCATGCCTCAGCCCGCCCACCCGCAGCGGCCGGAGACCGGCGGCTGCAGCGAACGACGCGACCGTGTTGGCTGCGTCTTCGGAGTCCGAGGCGATGAAGACATCCAATGGCATCCCGCCCGTGGCTCCGGCCGTCAGCGGGGCGGCGAACGTGGTGTTGAAGGCTTTGACCACTTGTGCTCCCGGAAGCAGCGCGGCGATTTCCTCGGCGGCCGAGGACCCCGGTTCGACGGTGAGGGAATCGAAGGTTTCCGGGTCAGCCGGGTTGCTGATCTCCACGACGGTCTTGCCGCTGAGGGTGTCGCCGTAGTGCGTCGCGACTTCCTTGGCCGGTCCGAAGTAGAGGGCCAGCACCACGATGTCCCCTTCCGGGATGTCGCCGAGTCCTCCGGAGGTGGCGTCAGCGCCCAGCCCGGCCGCGAGTTTGGCCGCGTGTTCCGGGGACCGGCTGAGGATCTGGAGCGAGCGTCCGGCCGCCACGGCCCGGGTTCCGATCGCCCGGGCCATGTTGCCGCTGCCGATGATGGTGATGTCTGTCATGGGTCTTCCTTCCGGGGCTGACTGTGACATGCAGGGGCGTGGGGATCAGCGCGTGGGGTGCGCGGTGTCAGCCGAGTGCCGGACCCGCAGTGGGAAGTCCGGTGGGCCGGGCCGGGGTGTCGTGCCTGACGCCGGCAGCCCGTTCGGCGTCGGCGAGGGCCTGATCCAGCCGGTCGACGGCCGGGGCGTAGGCGGCGTCAGAGCCGCCGCGGAGCTGCTCCGCGGCCTTCATTGCCCGGATCAGGGCCGCGGTCTCCGGCTGGCGCGGGTCACTCATGGCCGGGTAGTCGATGCTGTGCGCGGGGTCCAGTTCGTAGCGCTGCCATCGGGCCAGGACGCTGCGGTGCCGGGCCGCGGCAGCCTCGTTGCTGGCGGCGATGTCCCGGGAGGCGCGCCGGGCCTCCTGCCGGCTGAAGACCCGGGGCGACCAGAAGTAGGAAGCGGCAGCGGCAGCGGCGGCGAGGACCCCCAGCAGCAGGCCGGCCCACGGTGCTGCCAGGGCGGGAAGGACCACGGCCGGCGCCACGATGGCGAGTCCGGCAAAACCATCCCAGAACACTGAGTCCGGCAGGCCGTCGTTGCCGTCGGCCAAATGCTTCCGGATGAGGTACACCGAAGCTCCGGAAGCGCACACGACGATGACGGCCAGGGCAAACAATTGCCACAGCGGGAATGGGGCGGGCTCGAACAGGAACGGCATTCCAACACCTCCAGGGATCCGGCCCGGGCGGGCGCGGTTCCGCTGATTCCATTGGAATCCATTGGAAGCGGGCCGTCAATGGTCCCGGAACTGTGCGGAGCCCCGTGCGGTGGCTTCGGTTCACACCCGGGTCCGTCCCGGCGTAGCCTAGGGCCCATGCGACTGAAAATGTGCAGTATCCACGTCAAGGACCCCGCCGCCGCCTTCGAGTTCTACACCGGAATCCTGGGCTTCGAGAGCCTTCTGGCCATGCCGGAGCACAACCTGTTCATTGTGAAAGACCCGGCCGGGTCCGGCAGCGGATCAGCCGGGCTCCTGCTGGAACCCAGCGACAACCCGATCGGGGCCGCCTATATGAACGGCTGCCACGACGCCGGGATGCCCGCGATTGTCCTGGGCGTGCCCGACGTCCGGGCCGAGTTCAAGCGGCTTACGGCCAAAGGCGTGATTTTCCAGGGCGAGCCCTCCGACGGTCCCGGCGGCACCACGGCGGTGTTCGACGACGGGTGCGGGAACTTCGTCCAGCTCCACCAGGACTAGCAGGCCAAGGATCGCGCCGGCCGGGAGCCGGGCCGCGCCCCGTGCAGGGCAGCAGCGGCTACTCGGCCGCGGCGCGTGCCTTCTTGGCGTCCTTCTTCGCAGCCTCGTCCTTGACCCGCTGGGCCTCGGCGCGGACGGCGGCGTGGGTGGAACGTTCGGCGACGAGCCAGGCCGGGGGAGCCTGCAGCAGCGCGGTGATTTCCGCCGTCGTGAGCGCTTCCTCAACGCCGCCGCGGGCCAGGCCGCTGATGGAGACGTTGAGCTTCTGCGCGACCACCGGGCGGGGGTGCGGGCCGTTGCGGCGCAGTTCCGCCAGCCACTCCGGCGGGTTGGCCTGGAGCTCGGCGAAATCGGCGCGCGTGATGACCGAATCCTGGAACTCCTGGGGTGTTGCGGGCAGGTAGATGCCAAGCTTCTTGGCAACGGTGGCCGGCTTCATGGACTGGGAGTTTGCAGAGGTCATGCTTCAAGGGTATCCGGCCAGAGGCTGGCTGGGCACCGGCACTGAGCCCTGACACCCGCCATGCACCGGGCCGGGCGGTACTGTGAACATGTGTCCGCAGCAGAAGAAGCACCCCAGACCCCCGACGAAACCGCCGCAGAACCGGCCGAAGCAGCCGTGCGGGAGCTGCGTTTCGCCTACGTCGCCGGCGTCACCCCGGGCAAGTGGGTCCGGCGCTGGGAAGAGCGGATGCTGGATGTTCCGCTGCGCTCCTTTATGTCCGACGACGGCGCGCAGCTCACGGTGCTGCGCGACGGGTCCGCGGACCTGAGTTTCGTCCGGCTGCCGGTGGAGCGCGAGGGCCTGAGCGTCATCCCGCTGTACGAGGAACAGCCCGTGGTGGTGGCGCCCAAGGGACACGAGATCTCCGTGTTCGAGGAGGTGGCCCTGGCGGACCTGTCCAAGGAGACGTTCCTGGACGTGGCTGAACTCGGCGGACCGGAGATGGCGCTGCAGGTGGTGGCCACGGGCGCCGGCCTGGTGATCCTGCCGATGTCCGTCGCTCGGCACTTCAACATCAAGGACACCGTGGCGCGGAAGCTCACCGGCGCACCTACGACCCAGATCGCCCTGGCCTGGCCCAGCGACAGCACGGATGAGGTGATCGAGGAGTTCATCGGGATCGTCCGCGGACGCACAGCTGCGAGCTCCCGGCAGCCCTCCGCCCAGCAGGAAAAGCCCAAGAAGGAACCGAAACCGGACCGGCGCGGTCCCGCTGTCAAGAAACCCAAGGTGGCGCAGCGCTACGCGCCGAACCCGGACAAGGGCCGCGGCAAGGGTTCCCGGAAGAAGGGCAAGCGCTAAGGCGCTGCCCGGCTGGACCTTTGGGCGGCTACTTCGCGCAGGCGTCCTGGAGGGCCTTGACGGAGTCGGCCGGAACCTGGTCGCCGGAGTCGGCGATCTGGCGCAGCGGCGTGGTGATCTCGGCGGGAACACCTGCGGTTTCCGCGCCGGCGACGAGGCCGCCCAGCAGTTCCTTGTCCTTGACGCTGACGAGGCCGTCCTCGACGAGCGTGCAGGCCTGCTTCTTCACTTCGCTGCCGGCCGCCGTGGCAACCTGGGATGCGCCGTCGCTGACGGCCTTGTTCGCGGCATCCTGCACCTGGCCGCAGCCCGTCAGGGCAATCAGGAGGGCGGCAGCGGCAAGGGCGGCGAGGCGAAGTTTCATTCGACCAGCCTAACAAGGGCGGCCGGTGCCGGGTTTCAGGAGGCCCATGGGCTGAGGAACCGCCGCCTGGTGTCGGCGGTTCCTCAGATGAAGCCCCTGGCTGATCAGTCAGCGGCGTGGGTTGCTCCCAATAGGTCACGGACCCGCGCTGCGATACGTACGAAGTCCGGGTTCTCCATGGTTTCCCCGTAGTCGCGGTCGTTGCCGAACGGGACGTCGATCGTCTCGAGGATGCGGCCCGGGCGGGGGCTCATGACGACCACCCGGTTGGCAAGGAACACGGCTTCCGCCACGGAGTGGGTCACCAAGATCACGGTGGTGCCGGTTTCGCGCCAGATCCGGTGGAGTTCGATGTTCATCCGTTCCCGCGTCAGCGCATCGAGGGCACCGAACGGTTCATCCATGAGCAGCACGTCGGGCTCGTGGAGCAGGGCGCGGCACAGTGAGACGCGTTGTTGCATGCCGCCGGACAACTCATGTGGCATCGAATTTTCGAATCCGGCCAGGCCGGTCATCTCGATGAGTTCATCCGCCCGCCGGGCCGCCTTCGCCCGGTCCATTCCCCTCATCTCTGCCTGGAGCAGAATGTTTCCGCGCACATTGCGCCATTCCAGCAGTGCGGCGCGCTGGAACACGTAGCCGATATCCCGCCGCGGCCCCTTCACTTGCTGGCCGCGGAGTTCCACCGTGCCGTCGCTGGCCCGGGTCAGGCCAGCGACGACTTTCAGCAGCGTTGATTTGCCACAGCCGGAAGGGCCGGCGATCGACAGGAATTCGCCCGGCGCGACTGACAGGTTGATTCCCTCAAGGGCAGTAACCGTTCCGCGCTTTGAGGAAAAGGTGACATTCATGTTCTCGATCCCGACGACGGGCGATGTGCCCGTGGCGAGGATCTCCGGAATGGTCGCGGTCATATCGTCCCCCTACTTCGGCTGGTACTGCGCGTCGTAATACTTGGCGGCGTCGCCGGCGCTGCCGAGCAGTCCCGCGCCATTGAGCGTGCTGATGGTCGCGGCCCAGTCGGCCGGATCATTCACCCCCGGCTTCTTGGATGAGGTCGCCGGTGTGTGGAGCAGCTTGATGGTTTCCGTCCACTGTGCCAGGACGACGGAGGCCGGCGGGATCTGAGGGTCCTTGCCTTCCATCGATTTCGCGGCTGCCTCAGGGTTCTTCACTGCAGCTTCAAAGGATTCCGAGACGGCCGCCATCATTTCGGTTGCCAGGTCCTTGTTCTTCGACAGGTACGAGTCGGACGAGATCAGTCCGTTTGAGTAGAAGTTCACGCCTGCGTCGGCGTACTTGAGGTACGTCATCGCCTTGCCGCTCTTATTTGCGATTGTGGGGCCCTGATCGTGGGCGAAGCCGATCAGTCCGTCCACTTTGCCCGAAAGCACGGAGGCGACCTTGCCGGCAGCATCCAGGTTCTGCTGTTTCACGTCGTCCGGGGCCAGGCCTGCCGCCTTGAGGAAGATTGGAAAGGTGACTGTCGGAGCGTCACCGGCTGAGACGGCGATTGTCTTGCCTTTGAGGTCCGCAGGCGTCTTGATTCCGGAGTCGCTAAAGACCTGAACGGCCGAAGGGGTGGTCTGCAGGTAGACGCCCAGACTCTTGACCTTGACGCCCTTGTCGACGTTCGCCAGCACGGCGGGTGTGTCGGCCCATCCGAAGTCCACCTGACCCTGCCCGGTCGCCTGAACTGTTTTGGTGGAACCCTGTCCGGCCTTGATGGTCAGGTCGATGCCGTGCTTCTTGAAGATGCCTTGTTCCACCCCGTAGTAGAAGGCGGCATGTTCGCCGTAGGGGTACCAGTTGAGCATCAGCGTCACCGGCTTGGTCTCTCCGGCGGCAACGGATCCTCCTCCTGCCGTGCCGGGGGCGGCGCCCGCTCCGCCGCCACAGGCTGAGAGCGCTACGGCTGCGGCTGCGATGCCGGCAGTCAAAATGGATCTGCGAACGACGTTCATGTTGGTTCCTTAATACTAGGAGCAAGCAAGGGCTGGGAAGACTAGGAAGTAACGGTGGAGGACCCGAGGGACCGCCGCGAAGCGTGCCACGGGATGAGGAACCATTCGGCGATTTGGATGACTGCGAACAGGAGGACTCCGAGCAGCGACATGATGATCAGTGCAGCAAAAAGCATGGCCGTGTCGATGTTCCCGTTGGCCTGCAGGATCACATAGCCCAGTCCCTCGTTGGCACCGACGAACTCACCGACGACGGCGCCGGTTACTGCCAGGGTGGCGGCCACCTTCAGCCCGGAGAGCAGCTGGGGCAGGGACGCGGGGAGCCGGATCTTCCAGAAGGTCTTCAGCGGGTTCGCGCCCATGGTTGAGGCCAGCTCGAGGATCTCCGGGTCCACGGACTTGAGCCCTGCCATGCCGGAAATCACGATGGGGAAGAAGGCCATAAGCACAGCCACAACCACCTTCGGTTCGAGCCCGAATCCGAGCCAGACGACGAAGAGGGGAGCAATGGCGATCTTGGGGATGACCTGTGCGAAGAGGATCAGCGGGTACATGGTCTTTTCCAAAGACTTGGAGTAGATCATCAGTACCGCCACCAATTCGCCGACGATGAATGCGATGACGAACCCGAGGACTGTCTCCAGCGTTGTCACCCCGGTGTGCTGGAGGAGGTACGCCGAGTGCTCAACAGCCGTGTCCACGGTCGCCTGGGGACTCGGAAGGATGAAGGGCGGCACCAGTTCCTGCGCGGTCACCCACCACCAGGCCGACAACAGTGCGAGCACGAACACCGCGGGCCGCCAAAACTCGGACAGCAACTTGGCCGCGGTGGCTGAGGTGCTGCGCCGGGGACGGCCCTGCCGGACCGGCGGTCCGGACGATCCAGTGCTGGGCTGAATCTCGTTTACCACAACTGTCATGCTGGCTCCGCATCATTGCTGGATGTCTGTCGGTTGGGAAGCGTAAAACCAGTTTGGGAATGCGCTTTCCGCCTCGGTCCAAGCTAAGGTGTCGTGAATCACATGTCAACCCGACGCCGTCGCAAAGTCGTGACATTCACTGGATGGCATCTGACGGCCGGGTGGACGCCGAGGGCAGGGGCCAGCGACGGGTGGTGCGCGACGCTCCGGGACCCCGGCTGGCAGCGTTGCTCCCGGATCCCGTGACGAACTGCCGGGCGATCCGCTCTAGCTTCGGGCTGAGGGTGACGCTTCGGTGCTGCGGCGCAGGGTCACCTGGCCGGCGATGGGTGCGTTGCCGTTCATGTCATCGGCTCCGGTCCACCCGGTGGTGCCGCCCAGTGCGGCGAGCCTGCCGATCTCCTCGAGAGGCAGGCGGACCGTCGAGAGGGGCGGGCGGAAGTCCCGCAATGTTTCGATGTCGTCGAATCCTGCGATCAGGGCATCGCGGGGAATCCGTAATCCCTGAGCGCGGAGTGCCGCCACGGCGCCTATGGCCATGACGTCGTTCGCGGCAAAGATGCACGGCCGCGATACTTCGCCGGCGGGCGCTTCACCGCCCTTTCGCGCATCGATGATGCGCTCGGCAAGCGTGGTGCCAGCCTCGTAGCCGCCGGTGCGGTCAAAGCCGGCGCGGAGGATCTCTGCGGGCGGCAGGCCGGCTGCTTCCAGGCCCTTCTGGTACCCGCGGATGCGGTCGTCGGAGGTGAGCAGACCCTCCGGGCCGCCGAGGATGACGAATTCCCCGCTGTGGACCTGGGCCAGTGCCCCGGCAAGCTCTGCCGCCAGCTCCTCGTTGGGGACCGCCACAACGTGATACCCCTCGTGGGCCGACGCTCCGACGATGGCGTGTCCCAGCACGCCTACCCTCCCGCCGTTTCGGCAGTACCTGTCGAGTTCGGCTGCGAGTTCGGCATTGCTGTTCTGGTCGCCGGGCCGGCTGGAGCGGGAGCCGGCAATCACGATCGAATCTGCCCGGCGGGCCGCGAAGGCTGTTACGGCGGCATGCTCGTCGGCCGGCGTTCCCCCGGTTGTCGCCAGCAGGAGCATCTTGCCTTGCTCCCGGGCAGCCGCCTGAACGCCGCGGGCAATGGCGGCGAAGTAGGGGTCGGCGATGTCGTGCACTATCAGCCCGATGAGCCCGGAAGTGGACCTCGCCAGTCCCTGCGCCTGCGCGTTCGGGACGTAGCCGAGGGAAGCCGCGGCTTGCCTGACCCGGTCCGCTACGTCTGGGCCGGGCTTCCTGGCGGAGCCATTGAGAACCCGGGATGCGGTGGCCGGCGAAACCCCGGCCAGCCGGGCGACTTGGGCGAGCGTGCTTGCGGCCACGGAAACTCCTGTTCTGAACGGCTCTGTTTCAGGCGGGTTGAATCCCCGCCCGGTCTCCCCAGCTTACGCAGGTGCTGGAATGCGCTTGCCATGCCGGGCCCAACAATGCATCATGGGCGGAGTGGGAATGCGCTTTCCCAGATACGCCACTGGCTAGATGCCAAGAACCGTGGAGGACCCGTGGGCACCGATAAAAAGACGATCCGAATCGCCATGAACGGCATTACCGGCCGAATGGGCTACCGCCAGCACCTGCTGCGCTCCATACTTCCAATTCGCGATGCCGGGGGCTTCACCCTTGAGGACGGAACAAAGGTCGAGGTTGAGCCCATCCTGGTGGGCCGCAATGAGACGAAGATCCGCGAGCTCGCGGAGTTGCACAAGATCTCCGAGTGGACCACGGACCTTGAGTCCGTCATCGATGACCCCACTGTTGACGTCATCTTCGACGCCTCCATGACCAGCCTGCGCGCCACCACGCTAAAGCGTGCCATGTACGCCGGAAAGCATATTTTTACCGAAAAGCCGACCGCGGAGACCCTGGAGGATGCCATCGAGCTGGCCCGCATCGGCAAGGAAGCCGGAATCACCGCGGGCGTGGTGCACGACAAGCTGTACCTCCCGGGTCTGGTCAAGCTCCGCAGACTGGTGGAGGAAGGCTTCTTCGGTCGCATCCTCTCCATCCGGGGCGAGTTCGGCTACTGGGTTTTCGAAGGCGACATCCAGGCCGCGCAGCGTCCCTCCTGGAACTACCGCAAGGAAGACGGCGGCGGCATGACCACGGACATGTTCTGCCACTGGAACTACGTTCTGGAAGGCATCATCGGCAAGGTCAAGAGCGTCAACGCCAAGACAATCACCCACATCCCCGCCCGCTGGGACGAGGCAGGCAAGGAATACCAGGCCACGGCTGACGATGCGGCGTACGGTATTTTCGAACTCGAGACTCCGGGCGGTGACGACGTTATAGGCCAGATCAACTCGTCCTGGGCCGTCCGCGTCTACCGCGACGAACTCGTCGAGTTCCAGATCGACGGAACACACGGCTCGGCAGTTGCCGGCCTGAACAAATGCGTCGCGCAGCAGCGCGCCCACACACCCAAGCCCGTCTGGAACCCGGACCTCCCGGTCACCGAATCCTTCCGGAGCCAGTGGCAGGAGGTCCCGGCCAACGCGGAGCTGGACAATGGCTTCAAACTGCAGTGGGAAGAATTCCTGCGCGACGTCGTTGCCGGCCGCGAACACCGCTTCGGCCTGCTCTCCGCCGCCCGCGGGGTCCAGCTGGCAGAGCTCGGACTGCAGTCCTCGGCGGAACGCCGCACCTTCGATGTTCCGGAGATCACGCTCTGATGACTTCCTTAATCCTTCCCACCGCCGACGGCGGAACCCGCCAGTACCGCCTCAGTCCAGCCCCCCGCTGGACCAAGCCCGCCGCTCCCATCACCTCCCGCCGGGCCTACGCCGCTGCGCACGTCATTCCCGAGGTCACCGCCGATAACACACCCGGCGCACCCGCTCAGCTCGATTGGGACGCCACGATGGCCTACCGGCACGAACTCTGGTCCTACGGCCTGGGCGTCGCCGATGCGATGGATACCGCCCAGCGCGGCATGGGCCTGGACTGGGCCGCCACCCAGCAACTCATCAAGCGCACCGGCGTGGAGGCAGCCTCGGTCGCAGCCGGAGGGAACACCGCTACCGCCGGGCGCTCCGTCCGGGACCTCGTCTCCTGCGGCGCCGGAACCGACCAGCTGGACATCGATTCCCTGCCCTCCGGGACAGCCGGTGTGCAGGCCGTCCTGCAGGCCTACCGGGAGCAGATCGCCGTTGTCAGCGAAGCCGGACCCAAGGTGATTTTGATGTCATCACGCGCCCTGGCAAGGGTGGCAAGTGGTCCGGACGATTACCTGCACGTCTACTCCACACTGCTCCGGGAAGTCGATCAACCCGTCATCCTGCACTGGCTGGGCACCATGTTCGACCCTGCCCTGGCTGGCTACTGGGGATCCGATAACATCTCCCGGGCCACCGAAACGTTCCTCACCCTGATCCGCGAGAACGCTGACAAGGTGGACGGGGTCAAGGTTTCGCTGCTGGACGCTGCGCATGAAGTCTCACTTCGGGCGGCGCTGCCGGACGGGGTCCGGCTCTATACCGGCGATGATTTCAACTATCCGGAACTCATCGACGGGGACGGCACGCGCCACTCCGACGCGTTGCTGGGCATCTTCGCGGCGATCTACCCGGCCGCTTCGGCGGCCCTGCAGGCCTATGACAACGGCGAAGCCGCCAGAGGCCGCACCATCCTGGACTCCACCCGCGAACTGGGCAAGCACATCTTCAGTGCGCCCACGTTCTACTACAAGACCGGAATCGCCTTTATGTCCTGGCTGAACGGACATCAACAGGGCTTCCAAATGGTTGGCGGGCTGCATTCGGGCCGCTCGGTGGTCCACTTGGCCCAAACTTTCGAACTGGCAGACCGGGCCGGATTGCTCAAGAATCCTGACCACGCCGCGTTCCGGATGTCCGATTTCCTTCGTATTAATGGAGTAGCAACATGAGCGACTTTTCACGGTTGTCCCTGAACTCGGCCACAACCAAGAAATGGACCCTCGCAGAGGCCGTCGACGGGTGTGTCCGGGCCGGCATCCCCTTGATCGGGCCCTGGCGCGACATCGTCGCCGACGCCGGGCTGGACAAGGCGGCCCGGCTCATCAGCGATGCCGGACTCCGCGTGTCCTCGCTGTGCCGGGGAGGGTTCCTCACCGCGGTCGACCAGGCCGGTCAAGCAGCAGCCCTCGCCGACAACCGCGCCGCTGTTCTGGAGGCGGCGGCGCTCGGCACCACCGAACTTTTCCTGGTGGTCGGTGGTCTGGCGCCGGGGGAGAAGGACGTCGTCGCGGCCCGCCGCCGCGTGGCCGATCGTCTGGAGGACCTGGTGCCGTTCGCCGTCGAACACGGTGTGCGGCTGGTGCTGGAGCCTCTGCACCCGATGTATGCGGCGGACCGGGCCCTGATTTCCACCCTGGGGCAGGCCCTCGATCTGGGCGCACCCTACGATGCGACGGCTGTGGGCGTCGCCATCGATACCTTCCACGTCTGGTGGGACCCGGAGCTGAAGGCACAGATCGAACGTGCCGGCCGCGAGAACCGGATTGCGTCCTACCAAGTGTGCGATTTCAATCTCCCCATAGCGGCGGACGCCCTGCTGTCCCGCGGCATGATGGGCGACGGCGTCATAGACTTCGCGACCATCGGCACCTGGGTCCGCGACGCCGGGTATACCGGTGCCATCGAAGTCGAAATCTTCAATCAGGAGATCTGGGACGCCGACGGCGACAGCACCCTGACCACAATGAAAGCCCGGTACGCAGAACTGGTTCTGCCCTACGCCTGACCGGCGGCGTCAGCTGGCGCCGACGGCGTCTGCCGGGCCTATCCGGAAGACGCCGTCTCTGACGCTTCTGCAGCCGTCCGCGCATACGACTCCGAGACCCGGCGGTAGACGGGGGTCAGGAAGGCCAGCAACGCGGCCACGATCATGATGATCCCAGCCACCAGGAACACCAGGGCGATGCCGCGGGAGGTGCCCTCGCCCAGCAGCGGGGCCAGCTGGGCGGCACCCTCAGAGGAGCGCGCGTACGGGATGATCCAGACCTGGGCGATCGGTGCGATGAGGAACGCGGTGATCGGCGCTGCCGCAGACTCGAATGCCATGGCGAATCCGAAAACCCGGCCCTGCCGGTTCAGGGGCACCACCTGTTGGATGACCGTCTGCTCGGCGGCCTCCACGAAGGGGACCAGGACGAGGTACAGCCAGATGCCGGCAATGTACAGCCAGGCCCACTCACGAAGCGTGAACACCGCACCGAGGACCCCCATCAGGACCACCGCGATGAGCATAGTACGCAACGGGTTGGACCCGAGCCCGAACTTGCCGATCAGCGCGCCGCCCACGATGAACCCGGTGGCGCCCACCGCGAAGTACGTCCCCCACAGCTCCACGGGGAACATCTCCAGGCCGTAGGGATCCATCAGCGCCATGTAGACGCCACCGATGAAGTTGTTGAACGTGGAGAAGAGGATCAGCGCAAACAGTCCGGAAATGGCCAGCACGGCTGCGAGGGAGCCGCGCAGGTCGAATCCGCCGTGCGCGTCCGTGGCGGCAGCGCGCACTTCCTCTGGCATGCGCAGCGTGAGCAGGTGCGCGAATGCCAGCGCCGTGAGCACCACGGCGACGGCGACCGTCCAGCCCATGCCCAGCAGCCCGACCGAGAGTCCGGAGAGCACCGAGGTGACGATGAACATCAGTCCCTGCACCATGCCCACCAGCCCGTTGGCGTTGGCCCGGCGATCCGGTTCGATCAGGATGGTGACCGTGGTGGAGAGAGCAATGTTGCGCATGTTTTCCACGACCGCACCGACCAGGATGATCAGGGCGAAGACCCAGAACCAAGGCTGTGCCAGGTCCAGCAGCCAGGCCGTGGGGGTCAGCAGGAACATCACCCCGGCGAGCACAAACATCACAAGGGTGAATCCGGCGGCAAAGCGCATCACTGCCAGCTTGCGGTAGCGGTCCACGAAGGTGCCGAAGCTGATGCTGGAAAGGGCGATCAACAGCATGTACGCCCCGCCGATTACCCCGGTGGCGATCACGTTGCGCGTCTCCAGGTACACCCAGAACGTCAAGGCGAACCACAGGTAGCTGGTGGTGATGTTGGCCAGCGCGGTGTTCACCAGGATCCCGGCGAAGGTGCGGGACCGTTGCGCAGGACTGCGCAACGTCGTGTCGATGGCGACCGGCATGGGGCTGTCGGCCACGTCCTCGCGGAGGTCAACGTTGTAGTCGGGAGCCGCAGCGGCCCCTGGCGGGGCCGGTTCCTGCTCGGTCATGCGTCCCAGTGTACTGACAACTTCCAGGCACGGACACGGCCGCCGGCCGGTCGGGTGGTGAGCATGCCGGCACCAGTTTGTGACGTAAGGAAACCTGCAGGAAACGTTCCCCGTCTACGCTGGCAACACCGCGGCGCCGCAAGGCCCCCGTGACCGCCGGTGTGAAGGGATTCCGTCATGCATCTGCTGCCCCGTGAGCAGGAAAAGCTCATGATCGTGGTCGCGGCCGACCTTGCCCGCCGCCGCCAGTCGCGCGGACTGAAGCTGAACTTCCCGGAGGCGGTGGCCATCATCAGCTACGAACTGATCGAGGGTGCCCGGGACGGCCGGACAGTCGCGGACCTGATGAGCCACGGCACCACGTTGCTCGGCCGCGAGGACGTCATGGAGGGCGTGCCGGAGATGATCCACGACGTCCAGATTGAAGCCACGTTCCCGGACGGCACCAAGCTCGTCACCGTCCACGATCCGATCCGTTAGGAGCCCACAATGATTCCCGGAGAGTACGTTCTCGGCCCGGAGCCTGTGCCGGTCAATGCGGGGCGTGAGGCGATCGACGTCGTGGTGACGAACACCGGTGACCGTCCCGTGCAGGTGGGCTCGCACTTCCACTTTTCCGAAGCGAACGCCGCCCTGTCGTTCAACCGGCGTGCCGCCTACGGCCGGCGCCTGGACATCCCGGCGGGCACGGCGGCCCGTTTCGAGCCGGGGGACAGCAAGACCGTCCGGCTGATCGAACTGGCCGGCCGGCGCGAGGTCTACGGCCTCAGCAACGCGGTCAACGGCACTCTGGAGGGACGGAGATGAGCTTCGAATTGTCCCGCAGGCAGTACGCGGACCTGTACGGCCCGACGACGGGCGACGCCATCCGCCTCGCCGACACCGAGCTTTTCCTCGAGATCGAGAAGGACCTCACTGTCTACGGCGAGGAGGTCGTCTTCGGCGGCGGCAAGGTGATCCGCGACGGCATGGGGCAGAACGGCCAGCTGACCAGGGACGGAAACATTCCGGACACCGTCATCACCAACGTCGTGATCCTCGACTACACCGGGATCTACAAGGCCGACGTGGCGCTCCGGGACGGCCACATCTTCCGGATCGGCAAGGCCGGCAACCCGCAGATCACCGACGGCGTGGACATCGTGATCGGGGCCAGCACCGAAATCATTGCCGGCGAGCGGAAGATCCTGACCGCCGGCGGCATAGACTCCCACATCCACTTCATCTCCCCGGACCAGGTTCCCGCCGCCCTCTGCAGCGGAGTGACCACGATGATCGGAGGCGGCACCGGCCCGGCCGAAGGCACCAAGGCCACCACCGTCACGCCCGGCAAGTGGCACATCCAGCGGATGCTGCAGGCCGCCGAAGGGCTCCCCATCAACATCGGCCTGTTCGGCAAGGGGCACGCGTCCGCCGTCGAACCTTTGGCCGAGCAGATCCGCGCCGGCGCGATCGGGCTGAAAGTCCATGAGGACTGGGGTTCGACGACGTCCTCGATCGACACCTCGCTGCAGGTCGCGGATGAGTTCGACGTCCAGGTGGCCATCCACACCGACACCCTGAACGAGTGCGGCTTCGTGGAGGACACCATTCGGGCCATCGACGGCCGCGTGATCCACACCTTCCACACCGAGGGCGCCGGCGGCGGGCACGCCCCGGACATCATCAAGATCGCCGGGCTGCCCAACGTCCTGCCGGCCTCCACCAACCCCACGCTGCCGTACACCCGCAACACCATCGAAGAGCACCTGGACATGCTTATGGTCTGCCACCACCTCAACCCGGACATCCCGGAGGACGTGGCCTTCGCGGACTCCCGCATCCGCGCCGAAACCATCGCCGCCGAGGACGTGCTGCAGGACCTGGGGATCTTCGCGATCACCTCCTCGGACTCCCAGGCCATGGGCCGGGTGGGCGAGGTAGTGATCCGCACGTGGCAGGTGGCGGACAAGATGAAGCGGCAGCGGGGTGTCTTGAAAGACCCGGACGGAGGCGAGCACGGGGCGGAGTCGGGCCTGGGCGCCGAGAGCGACAACTTCCGCCTGAAACGCTACGTGGCGAAATACACCATCAACCCGGCCATCGCGCAGGGCATGGCGGACTCCATCGGCTCGGTGGAGGTGGGAAAGTTCGCGGATCTGGTGCTCTGGGATCCGGCGTTCTTCGGGGTCAAGCCGGAACTGGTGCTCAAAGGCGGGCAGATCGCCTACGCGCTGATGGGGGACGCCAACGCCTCCATCCCCACCCCACAGCCGCGCACCATGCGGCCCATGTTCGCCGCCTATGGCAAGGCCCTGCAGCAGTCCTCCATCACCTTCCTCTCCCAGGCCGCCATCGACGCCGGGGTCCCGGCGGAGCTCGGACTGGAGAAGGTCATCCGGCCGGTGTCCGGCATCCGCAGCCTCACCAAGGCGGACCTCAAGTACAACGGCGCCACCCCGGAGATCGAGGTGGACCCGGAAACGTATCAGGTGACGGTCGACGGCGAGGACGTTACGTGCGAACCGTCAGACGTGCTGCCCATGGCGCAGCGCTACTTCCTTTTCTAGGCTCCCGGAGGAGACAGGCATGATCATCGAAAAGGTCCTCGGCAACACCCACGACCTCCCTCCCGGCCCAGACCCGTACTTTGGGCTCCACCGGGAAAAGGTGGTGCTGCCCAGCGCCCAGCTGGTCAAACGCATCCAGCGCGTCACCACCGACCACGGGAAGGAACTCGGCATCCGTCTCCCCGCCGGTTCCGGGGACCTGCGCGACGGCGACATCCTGCACGTGGCCGGGACCAACATGATCGTCGTGTCGTTGCTGCCCACCGATGTCCTCGTGATCGCGCCGCGCTCCATCCACGAGATGGGCGTGGTGGCGCACTCCCTGGGCAACCGGCACCTGCAGGCCCAGTTCTTCGATGCGTCCTCGGAGTATGGGGCCGAGGTGATGGTCTGCCAGTACGACCACACAGTGGAGGACTATTTGAAACACGTCGGAGCGCCCTACGACCGCCAGGAGCGCGTGATGCCCGTCCCCTTCCGCCATGCCGAACACTCGCACTAGCCCGGCGTCCTACCAGCTCGCGCTGCAGCAGCTGACGGATTCCGCGCTGCCTACCGGGGCCTTTGCCCACTCGCTCGGGTTTGAGACATACATCGAGCGCGGTCTGGTGCGGGATGAGGCGTCGTTCGGTGTGTGGCTGGCCGCGTTCACATCGCAGCAGCTGACCTGCTCGGACGCCTTGGCGATCCGGTTCCTCTACGAGGGTGACCCGCTAGCGGAGCTGGATTCGCTGCTGACAGCACAGCTGTTGCCGCGGCAGCTGCGCGAGGCCAGCATCAAGATGGGTGGCCGGCTGCTGGAGATCGGCGCCGAGATCTTTCCGTCCCCTGAGCTGGCGGAATACCGGGAGCTGGTGGGCTCCGGCCGCGCCGCCGGCCATCAGCCGCTGGCGTTCGCCGTCGTCGCCCGGTCCTTGGGTATCCCGTTCGCCGAGGCCCTGACCGCCTACCTGTTCGCCACGGTCACGTCATTGACGCAGAACGCCGTCCGGGCGATCCCGCTGGGCCAGAACGCCGGCCAGCGGCTGCTGCGGAAAGCGTCCGACGACGTCGCTGCCGCGGTGAAACGCGCCGGACACCTGGACCGGTCCGACTTTGGCGCGGTCAGTCCCGGACTCGAAATTTCGCAGATGCGGCACGAGCGACAGCGTGCCCGCATGTTCATGAGCTGACCGCACACCGAAGAAATATGTCTGGAGAAGAATATGTCTGAACCCATCAAAATAGGCATCGGCGGCCCGGTGGGTGCCGGCAAGACGCAACTCGTGGAGCGTCTTACCCGCCACATGAGCCGGGACATCTCCATGGCCGCCATCACCAACGACATCTACACCATCGAGGACGCCAAGATCCTCGCGGCCAACGGGATCCTCCCGATCGACCGGATCATCGGCGTGGAAACCGGCGGCTGCCCGCACACCGCCATCCGCGAGGACACGTCCATGAATACCGCGGCCATCGAGGAGCTGAAGAAACGGCACCCGGACCTGCAGGTGATCTTTGTGGAATCCGGCGGGGACAACCTCTCCGCAACGTTCAGCCCCGAACTGGTGGACTTCTCCATCTACATCATCGACGTGGCCCAGGGCGAGAAGATCCCGAGGAAGGCCGGCCAGGGCATGATCAAGTCCGACCTCTTCATCATCAACAAGACCGACCTCGCACCGCACGTCGGCGCGGACCTCTCCGTCATGGAGCGGGACTCCAAGGAATTCCGGGGCGGCAAGCCGTTCTGCTTCACGAACCTCAAGACCGACGAAGGGCTGGAGCGCGTCATCGAATGGGTGCGGCGCGATGTCCTGATGCTCGATCTGGCGTCATGAGCACGACGGCGGCCCTTGAGCCTCCCGCTGTCGAAGCACCCATGGGGGAGCTTGCTTTGCTGGTCGCCGAGCGTGGTGGGCGGTCGGTGGCGGTGCGTCAGTTTCATCAAGGCGCCTTGCGGGTTTTGCGGCCGCATTATCTGGATGATTCGGGGCAGGTTTGTTATGTGGTGGTGAATCCTGGCGGGGCGTATTTGGGGGCCGACCTTTATGTCATTGATGTGGAGGTGGCGGAGGGTGCGAAGCTGCTGCTGACTACGCAGTCGGCCACCAAGATTTACCGGACACCTGGTTCGTTTGCCGAGCAGCGGATGCGCCTGCGGCTGGGGGCGGGGGCGCAGCTGGAGCTGGCTCCGGACCAGGTGATCGCCTACCGGGAGGCCAGCTACCGGCAGAACACCCACATCACCCTGCACCCGACGTCGAGCCTGGTCATGTCCGAGGTCATCACCCCCGGCTGGTCGCCGGACGGGGCGTCGTTCCGCTACGAGGAATTGCGGCTCCGGACCGAAATCCAGATCGAATCCGGCGGCCTGCTGGCGCTCGACAACCTGCTGATCCGGCCGCCGCAGCACGACGTCACCGGCCTGGGGTTCATGGAGGGCTTCAGCCATGTGGGATCACTGATCGTTGTCGATCGCCGCGTCGACCAGGCACTCGCCGACGAACTGCATGTGCTGACCGACGGGCACGACGCCTACACAGGAGTCTCCCTGACTGCCACAGTTGATGGCATCAGCGGCGTTGTTCTCCGGTCCCTCTCGAACAGCACCGAAGAACTCAACAGGCTGCTGGGCGCGTGCAGTGCCCTGCTCCGTCAGCGGTGGCATGGCACGGCGCCCCTGGACCTAAGGAAATACTGATGACGACGTTGACCGAGTTCGCCGCCATGTACCGACAGCGCGAGCAGCTCCCGCTGCGGACCAGGTTGCTGGTGACCTTCGGCGCCGTCATTGCCCTGCACGCGGCCGCCGTCGTGCTTCTCCTGGCCGGTCTGGTGACGGCGGGAGAGCCGCTGGCTCTTGGCCTGGTGCTGACTGCCTATATGGCCGGCATCAAGCACAGCTACGACTGGGACCACCTCGCCGCCATCGACAATTCGACCCGGAAGTTCGTGGCCCAGCGGAAGGACCCGGTGAGCGTCGGCTTCGCTTTCAGCCTTGGCCACAGTTCCGTGGTGATCCTGGCCGGGGTCCTTGTGGTGGGCGGCGCCGCGATGGTGGGACAGTTCATGGAGGACGGCACCACCGGAAACCTCGTGCTGGGACTGATTGGCAGCGGCGTCTCCGGGATTTTCCTGCTTGCCATGGGGCTGTTCAACGGATCCGCCTTCCTCCGGGCCGCGAGGGCCTACCGGAGCGTGCAGGGCGGCGGAGACGTGCGCGACGACGACCTGGAGGCCGGGGGATTCGTTGCCCGGCTGCTGGCGAAGCCTCTGGCCGGAGTCCAGCGGCCCCGGAACATCTACGTCCTTGGGTTCCTTTTCGGCCTGGGGTTCGACACCGCCACCACCATCGGGCTGCTGGTCACGGCGACGGCGGCCTCCCTGGCAGGAGTTTCCCCGCTGGCGCTCCTGGCGCTTCCGCTGGCATTCACCGCGGCCATGACACTGTGCGACACCACCAACGGCGTTGCCATGATGCGGATGTACAGCTCCGCCATCCACAACCCCCAACGGCGCCTGGGCTTCAACGCACTGATCACCGGCATCTCCGCCGTGTCGGCCCTGTTTATTTCGTTCATCACCCTGGGCGGCTTCTTTAACGCAGCATTCGGGCTCGAGGATCCGGTCACTACCTGGCTGGGCGGGATCGACCTGGGCGAGGCAGGTCTCTTGCTGGTCGCCTGCCTGCTGATGGTCTGGGGATTGGCTTCCGTGCGCGGGCGGCTGCCCGCCTCACGCCGGGGGAACTAGCCAGCCTGCGGCCCGGGCCGGCAATCGCAACGAAAGCGGCCCGTGCCCGCCCAGGACGGGAGGGCACGGGCCGCTTGGTGACAGCTCTAGCGGACGGAGGAAGCCTCCGACCGGTCAGCGGCGACGCCGACCGGCTCGCCGGCGATGATGGCGTCGACTTCAGCCTTTTCCTTGGCGCCCCAGGTTTCGCGGGTGTTCAGCACGCCGATCAAGCCGATGACACCCACCAGGACGTACAGCGAGGCGCCGCCGGCCCAGCCGAAGACCGAGGCCAGGAGCACGGCCAGGAAGGGCGCGAATCCGGAGATCGAGGCGGCGACCTGGTAGCCGATGGAGGCGCCGGAGGTCCTGGTGTTGGTCCGGAACAGCTCCGCGAACCAGGCGCCCTGCGTGCCGGTGAACGTCGCGTGGATGATGCCGATGCCGATCACAAACGCCAGGACGATCAGGAACGGGTTGCCGGTGTTGCTGAGCAGGAACATCGGGAAACCGAAGGCAATGACGGCAATGGTTCCGCCGAGGTAGAGCTTGCGGCGGCCGATGCGGTCGGTCAGCGCGCCGGCGATCAGTGTGACCGGGATGGCAAGCAGGCTGGCGATCACAATGCCGGTGAGGCCGATGGCCCGGTCGTCGGGGTTGTTCTTCGCGATGTAGGACAGCAGGAAAGTGGCCGTCACGTAGTACGCGCAGCTCTCCACGATCCGCAGTGAGATCACCCGCAGGATGTTCCGCCAGTCGTTCTTGATCACGGTGGTCAGCGGGTTCTTGACGATTGCGCCCATAGCCTTGGTGTGTTCGAACTCGGGGGATTCCTCGAGCTTCATCCGGACAACCAGGCCGACGACGATCAGGACGGAACTGGCGAGGAACGGCAGCCGCCAGGCCCAGTCGGTCTGCAGGGAGGCGGAGAGCAGGAACGCGGCGTTGGCCAGGGTGATGCCCAGCGGGTTGCCCGCCTGCGGGATGGCGGCGAAACGCCCGCGCTGCTTCCAGGGTGCGTGCTCGAACGTCATCATGACGGCGCCGCCCCATTCGGCACCGAAGGCGAGGCCCTGGATCATCCGGATGATGACCAGCAGAATGGGCGCGGCGATGCCGACCTGCGCGTAGGTGGGGAGGCAGCCGATCAGGACGGTGGCGATGCCCATGGTCAGCAGCGCGCCGACGAGCACGGGCTTGCGGCCGTACTTGTCGCCGAGGTATCCGCCGACGGCTCCGCCGATGGGCCGCATCAGGAATCCCACCGCCAAGGTGGCGAAGGCCAGGAGCGTTCCGACCACGGGGTCCGTGTTGGGGAAGAAGACCTTGCCGAAGTACAGGGCCGCGGCCGTGCCGTAGGCGACGAAGTCGTAGTTTTCCACGCAGGTTCCGGCGGCCGAGGCCATGGCTGTCTTGATCTTCCCGGGGGAGCCCTGGGCGGCCTGGCGCGGCCGATCGGTGATTTCTGCCGTCATGTTCTATATCTCCTTTGATATTGCTGGACAGCCTTGGGCGGCATGCCGAAGGCCAGGTGAAGTTCTGGTGGGGCCGGCCGGTCAGATTTCTGCGGCCAGTTCCCGGGCTCCTTCTAGTTCCATTTCGCGCAGCTTCCGGACGCGCCGAATGGTGTCCTCGTCGTTGTCGAACTTCGCGTCGAGGAAGGACTGGAGGACTTCTTTGGCGGTGGCCCGGCCGATCAGCCACGCGCCCATGGCGATGGCGTTCGCGTCGTCGTGTTCCACGCTCTGGTGGGCCGAGTAGACATCGTGCCCCAGCGCGCAGCGGATCCCCGGGATCTTGTTCGCCGCCATGACGGCACCGACTCCA
The DNA here is from genome assembly GCF_056397045.1 of Arthrobacter sp. 05N429. NCBI lineage: Bacteria > Bacillati > Actinomycetota > Actinomycetes > Micrococcales > Micrococcaceae > Arthrobacter > Arthrobacter sp. 05N429. Next base: position 383,358 of record NZ_JBFTMQ010000002.1, on the reverse strand, counting down.
GTCCCGCAGACGAGTACCACCCTGTCTGCGTGGCCGGACTTCACAAGCTCACAGGTGGCGCGGGTGATGTCCGGGAAATCGACAGGGGCTTCGCTGGGGGCCCCGCAGTCAATGACCTCGTGGCCGAGGTCTTCCAGGACTGACTGGACAAACGCCTTCAGGGGGAAGCCGGCGTGATCGTTGCCGAGTGCGATTTTCATGGGTCTCCTTAGTTCGAAACGAAGTTGGTGGGCAATGTGGCGGAAGCCGTGGCGGCTGGCAGTTCCACCCGCCATGGAATCGATTCCATAGCGCCGCTGCGTGTGACAGCCAAAGCGGCAGCGCCGGTTGCGAGACGCATCGCGGCGGCAAGGTCCCCGGGCGTGGCCAGAAGGGAAGCGGCGAGGTAGCCGACAAAGGTGTCACCGGCGCCGGTGGTATCGACGGCGGCTGCGGTGGGCGCGGGCACATGCACCAGGCCGCCGTCGAGAACCGTGAAGGACCCTTCCGCGCCCACAGTGCAGACGATTGCCGCCCCGAGAACCGGTGGAAGTGACTGGACGAGCTCCAGATGGTTCCCCGGCGGCATTCCGGAGATCTCCGCCACGGCCCGGATCTCCTGTTCATTGACCACCAGAAGGTCGACGTCGTCGAGCAGGCCGTCGATCTGCCGGGGGGCGGGGGCGGCATTGAGAATGACGAAGGCACCGCGGCTCTGCGCGATGGCGGCTGCCTGCCGGACCAGCGCCGCCGCGATTTCCAGCTGCAGGACCAGCACGTCGCCGGACTGCATGGCGTCGAGGCCGGCTTCGACGTCTTCGGCGGTGAGGCTGGAGTTTGCCCCCGGACTGACGATGATCTGGTTCTCCCCGCGGTCGTCGACGGCGATAATCGCCGTCCCCGTGGGGGCGTTGCTGACGATCCGCAACTTTGCGTGGTCGATGTGCGCCCCGGACAGCACGTCGAGAATCCGGCGTCCGTGGGAGTCGTCCCCGACTGCTCCGGTGAATTTCACGTGGGCGCCGGCGCGGGCGGCCGCAACAGCCTGGTTGCCGCCCTTGCCGCCCGGGCTGAACGTGGCGTCCGTGCCCCGAACAGTTTCGCCTGCCCGGGGTAATGAACTGACGCGGACGTTCTGGTCGATATTGAGGCTTCCGACCACAAAAACCGTGCTCATGGGACCTGCTCCTTCGGTGGTGTCGGACGGTGCCCCGCGCCGCAATTCGAGAATCCGGGCGGCGGGGGAAAGGGCCGCGCTCACGGCTGGCCCAGGCTGGTAGCTGGCGCCACGGAGGAGGCGCGGATGATCAGTTCGCTGGGGAGGACGACCGATTCCGGCCGATGTCCGTCGATGACGTCGAGCAGCAGCCCGACCGCAATTCGGCCCATGGCTTCCACATCGTGCGAGATGACAGTGAGGGGCGGGTCCAGCAGTGAAAACCACTCGATGTCATCGAAAGCGACAAGGGCCATGTCTCGGCCGATGCGCAGGCCCTTCCGGTTCAACGTGGCCAGTGCGCCGACTGCCATGGGACTGTCCGCGGCCAGCATCGCGGTTGGGGGCTGCCGGAGAGCCAGCAGGTGTTCGGCTCCGGCCGAGCCGCTGGCTGACTGAAAGTCACCGAAGTACGTCAAGGCGGGATCGCTGCTGAGCCCCATCTCCTTGACGGCCCGGGAGAAGGACCGGAGACGCTCGCGCCCGGTGGACGTCGTCTGGGGGCCGGCGATGTAACCGATCCGCTCGTGACCCTGCCCGGCCAGGTGCTCCACAGCCTGGCGGATGCCGGAATCACTGTCTGTGGTCACGCTGGGCACGTCGATCCCATCGACGGTCCGGTCGACGAACACCGTGGGTATGTCCCGCTCCAGCAGCGCGCGAAGGCTGGAACTTCCTTCGCCCTGGGGTGCGGCGATCACACCGTCAACACGCTGTGAGATGAAGGTATCGAGGTACCGGTCCTGCTGCGGGATGCTCTCGTTGGCGTTTCCCAGCAGGGTGACGAGTCCCTCGGCGAGGGCGGCCTGCTCGGCTGCATGGGCAAGGTCGGCGAAGAACGGGTTGCGCACATCTGACACGAGCAGTCCGATGACATTGGTCCTGGTGGAACGGAGTGCGCGCGCCTGGGCGTTGGGGTGGAAATCGAGCTCAGTGACGGCTGCGGCCACTTTCTGCCTGGACTGCGGCGACGTGGCCGGGTTTCCGGACAGCACCCGTGACGCCGTGGCCGGCGAGACGCCGGCGAGTGCCGCCACGTCCTTGATGGTGATGGATGGTCCTGTCACTGCTGCGCACCTCGTTGTGGGACTGCCTTTGAAACTGCTCATGGAATCGATTCCATGGAATCGGTTCCATAATTATGTGACGGGTATTACGTTGTGTCAATGATTAAGAGTCTCCGGCGAGATTTTGGACGTGCACCGGTCGTGAATGCGGGGGCCGAGGTGGCCGCGGAGCTCGCATCGCCGGTTCCGATCCGGCGCGCTCAGTCCCCGTGGACGGTGCTCTGCTTCTCTTCCGAGCGGTCCAGGTAGGCCAGCAGCAACCTGCCGGCCCGGTCCAGCTCGCCGGCTTCGAGTGCCTTGCAGATTTCCTCGTTGTCGTCGAGGTAGCTGCGGTAGAAATGCGCGTCGACAGTGGCCTTGTGGAAGAACAGCCGCATCTCGGCGAGGACCTGGGCCATGATCGTATTGAGGCGCTGGCTCTCGGCCAGCGCCACGATCGCCCCGTGGAAATGCTGGTTGGCGTTGCCCAGCGCCTCCTCGTCGTCGACGGCCGCCGCGGCCCGGCCTTCCTCCACTGCGGCCCGGACCGCCGCCACCCGTTCGGGGCTGCCGCCGCCGCGGATGGCACTTACTTCGATGAAGCGGCGCACGGTGTAGACGTCGTGGATGTCGCCCGGCCCCAGGCTCGCGACGAACACCCCCCGGTTCGGCTGCCGGACCACGAGCCGTTCGGCCGCGAGTTCGGCGAAGGCTTCGCGGACGGTGTTGCGGGAGACGCCCAATTCCTCGGAAATGGTCGATTCGGTGAGCCTGGCGCCCGGCAGCAGCAGACCTTCCGCCAGCTGCAGCCGCAGTTCCGCCGCCACCCGGTCCGCGACCGAGGGGATGGCCACCCGCAGCCGGGCCGCCGCACCGAGTGCGGCCCCGAGCGCGGTTCCGGCCCCGCCGGCACCTGCCTGTTTCGTCCCGGCCCGCTTCGCTGCGGCGCGGGCAGGCCTGGCCAACGTCTCGCCGGAGATTCCGCTGGTTCCTGCTTCGGGGCTCGTCATACTTCAGAATTTACACGATCGTCACATCGTGGAATCGAAGGATTGTTGAACAATCCGTAGATTTAGTGCATTCTAGTTAGGGGGCTATCAATGAGACGAGGATCACAAATGGCAACCATCGACCTGAACAGCGACGTCGGCGAGTCCTACGGCCGCTGGAGCCTGGGAGACGACACAGCGATGTTCCGCTCGGTCTCGAGCGCGAATGTGGCCTGCGGCTTCCACGCCGGCGATCCCAGCGTGATCCGCCGGACCTGCCGCGAGGCGGTAGCCGCCGGCGTCGTGATCGGCGCCCACGTTGGCTACCGCGACCTGGCCGGCTTCGGCCGCCGCTTCCTGGACATCGACCCGATCGAACTCGCGGACGACGTCGTCTACCAGATCGGTGCGCTGCAGGCGCTGGCCGCCGCGGAAGGCGGCAAGGTCACCTACGTCAAGCCGCACGGCGGCCTCTACAACGCGATCGTGGCGCACACCGCGCAGGCCAGGGCCGTCGTCGACGCCGTAAAGTCCGTCGATCCGAACCTGCCCATCCTGGGCCTGCCGGGCTCGGAAGTGCTTCGGCTGGCCGAGGCCGCCGGGCTCCGCGCCGTGACCGAAGCCTTCGCGGACCGGGCCTACAACCCGGACGGCACCCTGGTATCCCGGGCGCTGCCCGGAGCCGTCCTGCACGACAACGCGGAGGTCACGGAGCATGTCCTCCGCATGGCCACCGAATCAGCCGTCCGCACCATCGACGGTTCCATCCTGAAGATCCGCGCGGAAAGCATCTGCGTGCACGGCGACTCCCCGGGAGCCGTCACCATGGCCGCCGCAGTCCGCGAGGCCCTCACTGCCGCCGGCATCAGCACGGCCGCCTTCGTCTAACCCGGCGCTTTCGTCCAACCCGGCCGAAACCACCGCTTCACCGGCACCGCGTGATCGAACCGGCGCCGCTCCACCACACCCACCCAGCACAGGCAGCATTCCGCACCCTGGAGGAAAATCATGACCGCACCGCACCAGGCCACCCCGGCCGCCAGCAAAAGGAAGGTGCCGGCCGGCGCCCTCAAGGCCTACGCCGCGAGCCTCACCGGCACGTCCCTGGAGTACTACGACTTCGCGATCTACTCCGTGGCCTCGGCCCTGGTGTTCCCCAAGGTCTTCTTCCCCGGCAACAACGAGTTCGTCGGCCTGCTGCTGTCCTTCTCCGCGTTCGCCGTGGGCTACCTGGCACGCCCCATCGGCGGTGTCATCTTCGGCCGGCTCGGTGACAAGATCGGCCGCAAGTACGTCCTCGTCTTCACCCTGATGCTGATCGGCATCGCGACCGTGCTGATCGGCCTCCTGCCGGGCTACGCGACCATCGGCGTCGCCGCACCCATCATCCTGGTGCTGCTGCGCCTGGCCCAGGGCATCGGCGTCGGCGGCGAATGGGGCGGTGCCGTCCTGCTCTCCAGCGAATTCGGTGACGCCAACAAGCGCGGCTTCTGGTCTTCCGCCGCGCAGATCGGCCCGCCGGCCGGCAACCTGATGGCCAACGGTGTCCTGGCGATCCTCGCCGCGACCCTCAGCGACGAGGCCTTCCTCTCCTGGGGCTGGCGCGTAGCCTTCCTCGCCTCCGCCCTCCTGGTGGTCTTCGGCCTGGTCATCCGGCTCAAGCTCGAAGAAACCCCTGTCTTCAAGGCCATCCAGGCCCACGGGGAGCAGCCCAAGGCCCCCATCAAGGAGGTCTTCACTAAGGAACCCCGCGCCCTCGTGGCCGCCGCCCTCTCCCGCGTCTGCCCCGACGTGCTCTACGCCCTCTTCACCGTCTTCGTGGCCGTCTACGCCACCAAGGAACTGGGCATGACCACCGGCAACGTCCTCTCCGCCATCCTGATCGGCTCCGCGTTCCAGCTGGGCCTGATTCCCTTTGCCGGCGCCCTCACTGACCGCTTCAACCGCCGCCTCGTCTACGGCATCGCCGCCGTCGGAACCGCGCTCTACATCCCGCTGTTCTTCTTCATGATCCAGGGCAAGTCTGTCGCCATGCTCACCCTCGGCGTCGTGATCGGCCTGGCCTTCCACGCCTTCATGTACGGTCCGCAGGCTGCCTACATCACCGAGCAGTTCCCCGTCCGGCTGCGCTACGCCGGCAGCTCGCTGGCCTACACACTGGCCGGCGTCATCGGCGGCGCCGTCGCACCGCTGGTATTCACCGCCCTCTACGCCGCCACCGGCAACTGGTACCTGATCGCCGGCTACCTCGCGGTCGCCTCGATCGTGACCGTCGTCGGCCTGGCCCTGGGCCGGAACCCGCAGACCAAGGAAGAAGAGCGGCTCCTGCAGGAAGCCCACGCCTAAGCGGCGCGGATCCCATTCGAGGCACGGCCAACGATGAAGGCAGCGATGATTGAGACAGCGGGGGAAACCCTGGCAGTACAGAAGGCGGCAGTTTCCAAAGTGAGCTCCGTGCGGGCCGTGGGAACCCGCGCCGTGCTCGCCGAGCTCTCCGGAACCCAGGACGTGCTGGCACTTCAGGCGTTGCTCCTGGAGCACCCCCTTCCGGGGCAGCTGGACGTCCTCGCCGCGGCCGAGACCGTGCTGGTCACCGCGGACTCGCCGGCAGCAGCCCGGCGGATCGCGGCCCGGCTGCTTCAGCTCGACCTCACCGCCCCCGTGCAGCGGGACGGCGAGCTGGTGCTCATCGACACCGTGTACGACGGCGAGGACCTCGCCGAAGTGGGGGAGCTGACCGGCCTCGGCACGGAGGGTGTGATCGCCGCCCATACCGGCCAGACCTGGACGGTGGCCTTTGCCGGCTTCGCCCCGGGTTTCGGCTACATGGTGGGGGAGAACCAGGATCTCGAAGTGCCGCGGCGCAGCTCCCCGCGCACCGCGGTTCCTGCGGGTTCGGTGGCGCTGGCCGGCAACTATTCGGCCGTGTACCCGCGCCGCTCGCCCGGCGGCTGGCAGCTGATCGGCCGCACCGGCGCCAGGATGTGGGACCTGGACCGGGAGCAGCCCGCCCTGGCCGCTCCCAGCCACCGCGTGCAGTTCCGCGCCGTGCGGGACGTCGTGACGCTGGCGCCGGAGCGCCCTGCCCACGACCGCGCTGCCCACGCCCTCTCTCCGGAGGTGGCGTCCGGCCTGCGGATTGTTTCACCCGGCCTGCAGAGCCTGATCCAGGACCTCGGCCGCTACGGCCACTCCGGCCTGGGTGTCTCCGCCGCCGGCGCGCTGGACCGGGCCTCGCTGCGCCGGGCCAACCGCCTCGTCGGGAATGCGCCGTCGGCCGCTGCGGTGGAGACCGTCGCCGGCGGGCTGTCGGTCGAGGCCGTCGGAGACCAGGTCCTCGCCGTCACCGGAGCGCCCGCGGAGCTGACCATCGAGACACTGTCCCGTGCCGACTCGGCCGATGACGACTTCGAAACAGCGTGGCGGACCGTCCCGATGGCCACGCCCTTCGCCCTGCTCGACGGCGAAACCCTGACCATCGGCGCCCCGCAGAGCGGCTTCCGCAGCTACCTGGCCGTCCGCGGCGGCGTAGACACCGCCCCGGTGCTTGGCAGCCGCTCCACGGACACCATGTCCGGGATCGGCCCGGCCCCGCTGGCCGCCGGCCAGCTCCTCGCCGCCGGCGGGGAGGCCGAGTCCGGCGTCGTGGGACACCCCGAACTGCAGCCGGACTTCCCGGACACCGGCGTCACCGTGCTCGACGTCGTCCCCGGCCCCCGCGCCGACTGGTTCGACGCCGACGCGCTGGCATCCTTCTGCCGCCAGGACTGGGACGTGAAACCGCAGTCCAACCGCGTCGGCATGCGCCTGCAGGGAACCCCGCTGCAGCGCACCCGCCAGGGCGAACTCGCCAGCGAAGGCACCGTCGCCGGCGCCCTGCAGGTCCCGCCGGAAGGACTCCCCGTGCTGTTCCTGGCCGACCACCCGATCACCGGCGGCTACCCGGTCATCGCCGTGGTGGTCGACTCCCAGCTGGACCGCGCCGCCCAGGTCCCGATCGGCGGCAAAATCCGCTTCCGCTGGGCTCCGGCTGACACCAACGCCGAGACCACTGAACACACCACCCCCGAACAAGAAGCGAGTAACTGATGCGCAAGGTCCTGATCGCCAACCGCGGTGAAATCGCCGTCCGGATCGCCCGGGCCTGCGACGACGCACAGCTGGCGTCCGTCGCTGTCTACGCGGACATCGACGCCGACGCCCTGCACGTCTCCGCCGCGGACGAGGCCTACGCCCTGGGCGGCAACTCGCCCGCGGACACCTACCTGAATATCCCCAAACTCCTCGCCGCCGCAGCCGACTCCGGCGCCGACGCCCTCCACCCCGGGTACGGGTTCCTGTCCGAGAACGCCGAATTCGCGCAGGCCGTCCTCGACGCCGGGCTCACCTGGATCGGCCCCACGCCGGACGCCATCCGCCTGCTGGGCAACAAAATCACCGCCCGCGAGACTGCCGTCCGGGCCGGCGCGCCGCTGGTCGCCGGCAGCGACGGCCCGGTGGAATCGGCCGCAGAGGCCCGCGCTTTCGCCGAAGAACACGGGCTGCCGATCGCCATCAAGGCGGCCTTCGGCGGCGGCGGCCGCGGCATGAAGGTGGTCCGCGCCCTGGACGAGGTCGAGGAAGCTTTCGACTCCGCCGTCCGCGAAGCCATCGCCGCGTTCGGCCGCGGTGAATGCTTCGTGGAGCGCTACCTCGACCGCCCGCGGCACGTCGAGGCGCAGGTCCTTGCGGACACACACGGCAACGTCGTCGTCGTCGGAACCCGCGACTGCTCGCTCCAGCGCCGGCACCAGAAACTCGTCGAGGAGGCCCCGGCGCCGTTCCTCACCGAGGAGCAGACCAGCCAGATCTACCGGGCGTCCAAAGCCGTCTGCCGCGAAGCCGGCTACTCCGGCGCCGGCACGGTGGAATTCCTCGTTGCAGCGGACGGCACCGTGGCCTTCCTCGAGGTCAACACCCGTCTGCAGGTGGAGCACCCCATCACCGAGGAAACCACCGGCATAGACCTCGTGCAGGAACAGTTCCGGATCGCCGCGGGGGAGCCGCTGCGCATCACCGACGACCCGGCGCCGCGCGGGCACTCCTTCGAGTTCCGGCTCAACGCCGAGGACGTGGGGCGCGGCTTCCTGCCCTCGCCCGGCACCGTTGAGGAGTTCTCCGGCCCCACCGGCCCCGGCATCCGTCTGGACACCGGCGTCCGCTCCGGCTCCTTCGTTCCGCCGCAGTTCGACTCGCTGCTGGCCAAACTGATCGTCACCGGCGCCGACCGGCAGCAGGCGCTGCGCCGCGCCCGCCGGGCCCTCGCCGAAATCAGCATCACCGGAGTGGCCACCGTGCTCCCGTTCCACCGCGCCGTGCTCGAATCCCAGGACTTCACCTCCGAAACCGGCCTCGGCATCCACACCCGCTGGATCGAAACCGACTTCGCGGACACCATCTCCGCCGACCCGGGCTACAGCACCACCACGCCCGACGGCGAACGCCGCACCATCACGGTGGAGGTGGACGGCCGCCGGATGGCCGTCGGGCTGCCCGCTGACCTCCTGGACGGCTGGGCCCGCTCCGGCGGACCGGTACCCGCGGGAGTCTCCGTGGACGCACCGTCCGACGGCGGAGCAAACGGCGGCGGCGCAGCCGCCGCGGACCCGGGGGAGCTGCGCGCCGGCATGGCCGGCACCGTTGTGAAATGGCTCGTCGAACCCGGCGCCGCAGTCTCGGCCGGGGATCCCGTCGTCGTGCTGGAGGCCATGAAGATGGAGACGCAGGTGTCCGCCCACCGCGACGGGACAGTGACCGGCCTCCGCGCGGAGGCCGGCGGCGTCGTTACCGCGGGAGCGGTGCTGGCCCTGATCGGGTAGTCAGCGGCAGTTATGGTCGCGCCTGGTTCCTGTGGTCTGGCGGTCGTTCACCGGTAGGTCGGCAAGTAGCGGCGGACCGGGGCCATGTCGGGTCCGGAGGGGATCGCCAAGAATACATAGTAGGAAGTCCTAGTAATAATTGGCCCGTCGTACTAAATTGAGTCCAAATCTACGCTTTGGAGGACTGGGCATGTTTGAACTCAACGAGGACCAGCAGTCGCTGGTTGCGATGGTGCGGGACTTCGCCAACGCGGCCCTGGCGCCGAACGCCGCGAAGTGGGACGAGACCAAACACTTTCCAGTGGACGTGCTGCGGGAAGCCGGCGCCCTGGGTATGGGCGGCATTTATGTGCAGGAGGAGTTCGGCGGCTCCGGGCTAACGCGCAGCGATGCGGTGCTGATCTTCGAGGAACTGGCCAAGGCCGATCCGACGATTGCCGCCTACATCTCCATCCACAACATGGTGGTCTGGATGATCGACTCGTTCGGCAACGATGAGCAGCGCGCCCAGTGGGTGCCGCAGCTTGCCTCCATGGAAGCACTGGGCAGCTACTGCCTTACCGAGCCCGGCGCCGGCTCCGACGCTGCCGCGCTGAGCACCAGGGCAACACGCGACGGCGAAGAGTACGTGCTGAACGGCGTCAAGCAGTTCATCTCCGGGGCCGGGTCATCGAGCTACTACATCGTGATGGCCCGCACCGCCGACACCGGAAACCGCGGCATCACCGCCATCGTTGTCCCGGCGGAAACCCCGGGCCTGTCGTTCGGTCCGAACGAGAAAAAGATGGGGTGGAACGCCCAGCCGACCCGCCAGGTTATTTTCGACAATGTCCGGGTTCCGATTGCCAACCGCCTCGGAGAGGAAGGCAGTGGTTTTGGGATCGCGATGAAGGGGCTCAACGGCGGCCGCATCAATATGGGCGCCTGCTCTCTGGGCGGCGGCCAGGCTGCCCTGGACAAGTCGGTGGCCTACCTCAAGGAACGCGAGGCGTTCGGCGGACCGCTGATCAACCAGCAATCCCTGCTGTTCCAGCTGGCCGACATGGAAACCGAGCTGGTGACCGCCCGGACCCTGCTCTGGCGGGCAGCGGACGCGCTGGACCGCGGCGCGCCCGACGCCGTCAAGCTCTGCGCCATGGCCAAGAGGGTCGCCACGGATGCCGGGTTCAACGTCGCCAACAGTGCCATCCAGCTCCACGGGGGCTACGGCTACCTTTCCGAGTACGGACTGGAGAAGATCGCCCGGGACTTGCGGGTCCACCAGATCCTCGAAGGCAGCAACGAGATCATGCGCCTGATCATCGGCCGCATGGTGGCCGGCACCTAGCCGACAGTTGGCTGCCCCTTAGTCTTGCTTCAGCGGTTGGTCAGCGGCATGTTGGGTCGCGGCCCAGCTGGCCAGCAGCCGCAGCGCGTCCTCGGTGGGAGAACCGGGCTCGGCGGTATAGACAAGCAGTGACAGCCCGGCGTCGGCCGGAAGATCCAGGGCCTCGTACATGAGGTGAAGGTCCCCCACCACGGGGTGCCGGAAGTGCTTGCGGCCGGTGTAGTGCAGGCGGACGTTGTGGGCCGCCCACCGGGTCCGGAACTCCTCGCTGCGGGTGGACAGTTCCCCCACCAGGTCGGTGAGGCCGCGGTCGTAGGGGTCGCGGCCGGCCTCGGTGCGCAGGATCGCCACCGTGTCATTCGCAGCGCGCTCCCAGTCCGGGTAGAACCCGCGGGAACGGTCGTCCAGGAAGAGGAACCGCGCAAAGTTGGCCGGGCGGGCGGGGCCGCCATACATGTCGGAGTACATGGCGCGGCCGAGCTGGTTGGCCGCGAGGACGTCCAGGCGCCCGTTGCGCACGAAGGCCGGGGCGTTGGTGATCGCGTCGAGCATGTACTGGACACTCGCGCGGACCGCCTGGGTGGTGGCGCGGCGGGGCTGCGGCCTGCGGCCGGCGCCGGCGGCCCGGGCCAGGTCGAACAGGTGGGCCCGCTCCGCCTCATCCAGCTGCAGTGCACCCGCGAGGGCCTCCAGCACTCCCTCGGAGACCCCGGAGAGGTTTCCCCGTTCCAGCCGGGTGTAATACTCGACACTGACCCCGGCCAGCATGGCAACTTCGCCGCGGCGCAGTCCGGGGACCCGGCGGTTTCCGCCGTAATCGGGGAGACCCGCCTGTTCCGGGGTAATTTTCGCCCGCCGGGTGGCCAGGAAGTCCCGGGTCTCGCTCTGGTTGTCCATGCCTTCAACGGTAGAGGGTGCGGCGGTGTAAGGGAGACCCTGCCAGTACCCCTCACAGCAGGGCCTCCCTTTCGAACAGCTCAGTGGTGTTTGATGGATAGTGCCCCCGAAGACGTCCGGGCCGGAAGGCCGCACGTGACCCGTGCCGGACGCCGGGGCTACCCCCAAACCATCCACAAGCAGGAGATCCATGCTTACCGTTAACGCTTACGCCGCCACCTCCGCGACGGAACCCCTTGTTTCCACCACCGTCGAGCGCCGGGACGTTGGCCCGCACGACGTCCTGATCGACATCAAGTTCGCCGGCATCTGCCACTCAGACATCCACACCGTCCGCGGCGACTGGGGCCCGCAGTCCTACCCGCTGGCGCCGGGCCACGAAATCGCCGGCATCGTTACCGAGGTCGGCTCGGCCGTCACCAAGCACGCCGTCGGCGACCGCGTCGGCGTCGGGTGCATGGTCAACTCCTGCCGCGAGTGCGTCAACTGCCAAAAGGGCGAGGAGCAGTACTGCCTCGCCGGGAACACGGGCACCTACGGCGCCGTGGACCGCGACGGTACCGTCACCCAGGGCGGCTACACCACGCACGTGGTGGTGACCGAGGACTTCGTGGTGCGGATTCCGGAGGGAATCGAGCTCGACGTCGCCGCGCCGCTGCTCTGCGCCGGCATCACCACCTACTCGCCGCTGCGCCACTGGGGCGCCGGCCCCGGCAAGAAGGTGGCCGTCGTCGGACTCGGCGGGCTGGGACATATGGCCGTCAAGATCGCCCACGCCATGGGCGCCGAGGTCTCGGTCCTCTCGCAGTCGCTGAAGAAGCAGGAGGACGGCCTGCGTCTCGGCGCGGACCACTACTACGCCACCAGCGACGAGAACACTTTCTCAGACCTGGCCGGGACTTTTGACCTGATCATCAACACGGTCAGCGCCTCGATCGACATCAGCTCCTACCTCCAGCTGCTGACCCTCGACGGCGCCCTGGTGAACGTCGGCGCCCCGGCGGAACCGCTCCCGGTGAACGCGTTCGCCCTGATCATGGGACGCCGGTCCTTCGCCGGATCCATGATCGGCGGCATCCGGGAAACGCAGGAAATGCTCGACTTCTGCGCCGAACACCAGCTCGGCGCCGAGATCGAGGTCATCCCGGCCGGCAAGATCAACGACGCCTACGAGCGGGTGCTCGCCTCCGACGTGCGGTACCGCTTCGTGATTGACACTTCCACGCTGGTTTAGCGCGGCTGCCGGAGCCCGCACTTCGTCGGCCCGGTGCGAGCCAAAAAGAGTGGCCCCGGCGTACCTCATTTGATGAGGTCCGCCGGGGCCACACTTGTCACTGCCTCAGTCCGCCGGAATCGTCCCTGACGAACGACCTGCCTCCGCCAGTGTCCAGCCGCCTTTCTAATGCACGGTAATGCTCATGACAAACATGCCGGTGGGATCCGAGTTGTACCACGATGACCATTTCGACAGGTAGAACGAGGAGTTACCCCATGTAGTGCTGTAGTAGGTGACCGTGATTGCGTTGTTCCCGCTTGAAATGCTTTTAATCTGTTGACGCAATTGTGGCGGAATTACGGTCAAGCCCGCGTAGGCGAAACAATTACTAATTCCATTGAAGTGTGTGATCTTTAGGTAATCCGTGCGTGTGCCGCATTGCACCTGGTTGGTGGCATGCGCCGCGGTGGCAGCGATGACGGGCACCCCTAATCCAATTGTGGCACTCAGCAGGAGAGACGGTATCAATCGACGTTTTTGCAAGACAACCCCCATTTGACTTGATGTCCGAGCCACCAGAGTGACGGTTTTGTAAATAAGTGTCAATACTTGTCATGGAGTGTGAAATGTGGATACGATCCTGCATCTATGTGGTGTTGGCTCTCTTGCGGCACCACCAATCACGACTAAAATCATGCGGACCCCATATTGAGTGTCGGGAACACCCTTTCGCGTGATCCACGCAGCCATCCTGGGGTTCCAGCGCACAGCGGCCCTTTGGCGTCCGGTGACGGGAATCGTCGCAGCTCAGGCCTAGAATGAAGTCAATGATTCCTGAAAGAGCTGTCGCCGCCGAAGGGAAGAATTCCCTCAGCATCCGCGCGGGAATTATTGAATCCGTGTGGCGCCCCGGCTCGTTGGTCGATGTCGAGGACGCCAGGGACGCCATGCTGGCCGTGGAGCGAATCAGCGGGGGAATCCCGATGCCGATGCTCTCGGAAATGACCGATGTGGAGATCACCGCGGCGGCCCGTTACGAGTTTGCGCGGACAACCGGCGTGCTCGCCATTGCCGTCCTCGGATCCAATGCCGTCGACCGGGTCGTCGCGGCCGCCATGAGCCGGCACACCCATTACCCGCACGCATTCTTTACTTCCAGGAACGCCGCACTGACCTGGCTGACGGACGTCACCAAGGTGGAGCCGCGGGCTCTCTGAACCGCTGCTAGCATGACCGTCAGGGGCACCAGAGGCAGCGTCCGGAGAGATGGAGACACGATGAGCATGTCCAAGACGTCGGAAATGCAGACGGACCAGCAACCGGCCGCACTGCACGTAGCGGACAGCCACGATCTGCTCCGGGTGCAGGGCGCCCGCGAGAACAACCTCAAAGACATCAGTATCGAGATCCCCAAACGCCGCCTCACGGTGTTCACGGGCGTGTCCGGCTCGGGCAAAAGCTCGCTGGTGTTCGCCACCATCGCCGCCGAGTCGCAGCGGATGATCAACGAGACCTACAGCGCCTTTGTGCAGGGGTTCATGCCCAACCTGTCACGTCCCGACGTCGACTTTCTCGAGGGGCTGACGACGGCGATCATCGTCGACCAGGAGCGGATGGGCGCGAACCCCCGCTCCACGGTGGGCACGGCCACCGACGCCAACGCGATGCTCCGGATCCTCTTCAGCCGGCTGGGATCGCCGCACGTGGGCCCGCCCACGGCGTTCTCCTTCAACGTCCCGACGCGGAAGGCCAGCGGCGTGATGAGCACCGAAAAAGCCGGCGGCAGGGTCGAGAAAAGCGTTGTGCAGAACGTCGTCTACCTGGGCGGCATGTGTCCGCGCTGCGAGGGCATGGGCTCGGTCTCCGACTTTGACCTCACCGCGCTCTACGACGAGACCAAATCGCTGGCCGAGGGTGCCCTCACGGTCCCCGGCTACAGCATGGACGGCTGGTACGGCCGTATCTTCAGCGGCGCCGGGTTCAACATGGACAAGCCGATCGCCAAGTACACCAAGAAGGAAATGCACGACCTCCTCTACAAGGAACCGACCAAGATCAAGGTCGAGGGCATCAATCTCACCTACGAGGGGTTGATCCCGAAGATCCAGAAATCGATGCTCTCCAAGGACGTCGACGCGATGCAGCCCCACATCCGGGCCTTCGTGGAGCGCGCCATCACCTTCCAGGCCTGCCCCGAATGCGACGGCACGCGGCTCAGCCCCGAGGCCAGGTCCTCGAAAATCCAGGGCAAGAACATCGCCGACCTGTGCGAGATGCAGATCAGCGACCTCGCCGCGTGGGTCCGCGAGCTGAACGAGCCTTCGGTCGCGCCGCTCCTGAAGGGCCTGCAGCACCTTCTCGACTCGTTCGCCGAAATCGGGCTGGGTTACCTCTCGCTGGACCGGCCGGCGGGCACGCTGTCCGGGGGAGAGGCCCAGCGCACCAAGATGATCCGGCACCTGGGCTCGTCCCTGACGGACATCACGTACGTCTTTGACGAACCGACGATCGGCCTGCACCCGCATGACATCGAGCGGATGAACCAGTTGCTGCTGCAGCTGCGCGACAAGGGCAACACCGTGCTCGTCGTCGAGCACAAGCCGGAGACCATCGCCATCGCTGACCACGTCGTTGACCTGGGCCCCGGCGCAGGCACCGAGGGCGGCCGCGTCTGCTTCGAGGGGAGTGTGGAGGGGTTGCGGGCGAGTGACACCATCACGGGCCGCCACCTCGACGACCGGGCCAAGGTCAAGGGATCCGTGCGGAAGCCTTCCGGCGCGATGGAGGTGCGGGGCGCCTCGACGCACAACCTGAAGGACGTCGACGTCGACGTTCCGCTTGGTGTGCTGTGCGTGGTCACGGGTGTCGCGGGTTCGGGAAAGAGCTCGCTGATCCAGGGCTCGGTGGCCGGCCGCGAGGGTGTTGTGGTGATCGACCAGGGCGCCATCAAGGGATCCCGCCGCAGCAACCCGGCGACCTACACGGGCCTGCTTGAGCCGATCCGCAAGGCGTTTGCCAAGGCCAACAGCGTGAAGCCGGCGCTGTTCAGCTCCAACTCCGAAGGCGCCTGCCCCACCTGCAACGGTGCCGGCGTCATCTTCACCGAACTGGGCGTGATGGCCACCGTCGAGTCCACCTGCGAGGACTGCGAGGGCAAGAGGTTCCAGGCGTCAGTTCTGGAGTACAAGCTGGGTGGCCGCAACATCGCCGAAGTGCTGGCAATGTCCATGACCGAGGCCGAGGACTTCTTCGGTGCCGGCGAGGCGAAGACACCGGCGGCGCACAAGATCCTCGACCGGCTGGTGGATGTCGGGCTTGGCTACCTCACCCTCGGCCAGCCGCTCACCACACTGTCCGGCGGCGAACGGCAGCGCGTCAAGCTTGCCACCCAGATGGCGGAGAAGGGTGACGTCTACGTCCTCGACGAGCCCACCACCGGCCTGCACCTCGCCGATGTCCAGAACCTGCTGGGCCTCCTCGACCGCCTGGTGGAGTCCGGCAAATCGGTCATCGTGATCGAGCATCACCAGGCAGTCATGGCGCACGCCGACTGGATCATCGACCTGGGTCCCGGTGCAGGGCACGACGGCGGCCGGGTCGTCTTCGAGGGCACACCGGCCGATCTGGTCGACGTCCGCTCCACCCTCACCGGCGAGCACCTCGCGGCCTACGTCGGCGGGTGATTCTTCCCGGTCTGATTTTTCCGGGTCTGTTCCCGGACGACCGTCCCGATCACGGCGATCGCCAGCGCCAGCAATATTGTCGGTCCCGCCCGGCCGGCGGGGCCGAGGGCGGACGTGAAAACCTGTTTGCCCAGCGCTGCCATCGCCGGCAGGTCTCCTGCCAGAACACGCGTGCCCAGCATGCTCCTGACCGCCGAGAAGATCGCCGGCACCACCCAGAGCAACCCCAGATCCGCCAGCCACACCAGGGCCCGGATCCGCGGGCGCAGTCCGCACCAGGCGAGTGCAGCGCCCACCAGCACGGCAGGGAGCCAGTGCCACAGCATGTTCAACACCACCGGGACGCTGCCGACGCCGGCCACCGCACCGACGCCGGCAGCCAGCCAGGACACCACCGGCACAGCCACCAGGCCAACGCCAAGGGCAGCCAGCGCCGTAGATCTTGCGGCGAGGAGCAGCAGCGACACCAGCCCAGCAGCCATCGCGGCCGCCACCCCGGCCAGCATGCCGGCCAGGTAGAGGCTGGACAGCTGCCCGGGCGCCAGGCCGCCGCCGAGCACCGTGAACGCCTGAGTCGCCGCGGCGACTTGGACTGCTGCCACAGCCCCGGCCGCGCACCACGTGGCCAGGAGCAGCCGCACGGGGGACCAGCACCGGACCGCGAAGCCGGCGGCCGCCCCGCCCGTGACCATGAGAGCCACCAGGGTGGTGCTTTCGTACTGGTTCAGGGGCAGGAGAGCCAGCGGCATCTGCGCCGGCGTCACCTGCGTGCCCCACAAGTTCTGGAGCGGGAGCCGTGCGCCGGTGATCAGCCAGGGCGCCAGGCCCACCAGCCCCGCCGCGAGCCCGATAGCAAGCGCAACGGCCAGGTCTCTGCCGACCCCGTGTGCAGGCTGGACCGGCGGACGGGGTGCCCGTTGTTGCGGCGCCTGCCCAGCGGGGTTGCTGTGGTGATGTTCGTTGCTGCCGGCGAGGAGATCCGCGTCAGGGTGGGCGCGGTGGCGGCCCATCTGGTCGTTGGGGTCACTCACGGGAACTCCTTCGGTGGCAACGGAATGGCACGCGCGCCCAGGGTCGTGGCGCAGCCGGTGGCGGGCCCGGCGGGCCCGCAGAAAAATCACTGGAAGGTCAGATGCTACACCGAGTGGATTAATTAGAGGTGCCGTGCCCCTGGACCGCCGCAATTTGGCCTGTCGTTTCAGGGTGCAAGTTAGGTCCTTGTCCGTTGCACATGGTGTCTGAGTTGCATAGCCTCGCCATATAGTCCGGTATCCACTCCCAGCCCTGCAATGACTCCCGCCACAGAACCGTCCGGATGGCCGGGTCGGCAAAAGGAGAAACTATGAAGCTGACAGTATTCGAGTTCGTAAGTGTCGACGGCGTATCGCAGGGCCCGGGATCGCCCGAGGAAGACACCAGTGACGGGTTCACCCAGGGTGGATGGCTTGTCCCTTTTATGGACGGAGCATTCATCCGCCAGGCCGCGGAATGGCTCGGCCAGGCCGACGCGCTCCTGCTCGGCCGACGCACCTACGACGCGTTCGCGAGGGACTGGCCGCAGATCACGGATCCGGACGATCCCTTCACCGTGCTCATGAACGGCCTGCCGAAATATGTTGCCTCGCAGACCGTGACTGCGGGCAGCTGGAATCCGACCACCATCCTCTCGGGCGACGTCGCAGCCCAGGTCGCAGCACTCAAAGAGCAACCCGGGCGGGAGCTCCAGATCCACGGAAGCGCCCGGCTGGCCCAATCCCTGCTGGCGGCAGGGCTGATCGACGAGTTCCGGCTCGTGGTCGCTCCGGTCATCGTCGGCCGCGGCCGCCGCCTCTTCCCCGACGGCGGCGCATCAGCGGGACTGCGCCTCGTCAGCAGTCAGAGCACCCCTGGCGGACTCACCCTCCAGGTGTACGAACGAACGGGACCCGCCACCCACGCGACGTACACAGGCGTCTCAGACCTGCGCTAAGTTTCTAAAACGTGCAACAGGTTGGTGCGGCCGCCCCCAGTGACCTCACTTAAGCTCCCGGCCAGGGATACGCGCCATCCGGGTGTTTCTGCCTCACCAGGTGGGGGCTTCTTTCCGTCGCGACTTGATGGCCGAGGTCTGACCGCAGTTCGAACACGTGATCTGGTAGGCCCTGGACGCGGTGAAGACCGGGATAAAAAACAGTGTGAACTTTGTAGCGCGTTCCTGCAGGTGATGGTGAGCGAGCTGGCGGCAGGACTGGCACGTCGCGGCCCGCCCTGGTCGGTCCTTCAGGGCGGTCTTGAGGCCGAACAAGAGGAACATCGGCGGCGCCTTTCGAAAGGGTTTCGGATTACGCTCGGGGTGCGAGCCGGGCGGCGAGCCCTGAGAGGAGGATGGTGATTCCCTCGTCCAGTTCGGACTTCCCGTCGTAGTCGGCGAGGACGGGTGCGAGAGCGCGAAGGCGGGGGAAGTCTTTCGGTGGCAAGCGATGAAGACCCAGCCGGAGGAGTGCCTCATTTTCGTCGGGGTCGACGATGAACTCCTGCAGCTCGTTGAGGATGTGCCCGTAGAGGAAGCCGTAGTAGGCGCGGTAGACGTGCAGGGCGTCCGCGGGAGCGAACCCGGCGTCGATCAACAGAGACAGGATCTGTTCCAGCGGCCGCAGCGTCCCCAGCGGCCGCAGACCCAGGGGGGTGGACAGAGGGCGGGTCACGAGCAGCGGCACAACGTTGGGGTGGCGGAGTGCCAGGTCGCGCAGATCGTGGGCAATGCGGCGCAGCTGTGCCTGCCAGTCGGGGTCATCGGGAAAGATGGCCAGCTCATTGAGGACTAGTTCGGAGACTCCGTCCAGCAGCGCGGCGCGGTTTTCCGCGTAGCGGTACAGGCCCATGGGATCCCGCCCGAGTTCCTGTCCCAGCCTGCGCATGGTGAGTGCCTCGAGTCCTTCCGAGTCCACTAATGCCAGCGCCGCGGAGAGGACAATCTCCCGGCTGAGCCGCTTCTTCTTGCCGGGAGTCGCTTGCGGTACCGGATTCTCTTCGGGTGACATGATGCTCCGTTCGGGTCGGTGCTGGCTGCCGCATGGATCAAAGATACGCAGTTTGCTTATAATGTAGTCTACGCTTAGAGTCTACAGTGTAGAGACGATTGCCAGTGTCCGCTCTTGGACACCCAGCGACGACTTTCTACCCGGGTCTGCCGTGAAGCAGCCCGGGATAATGCTTCGGTGCTCCCGTGCAGGACCTTGAGGCTTAGCCGCTGTAGCCACACGGCGGCACCAATTGCACCGCGAGGAAACGAGCCACTCATGGCAACTTCTCAGTACGACAAATTCCTGCAGGAAGCCACCACCCTGGACCCAGCATCCGACCACGCCCTGGGCCGGAGCCGCCTCTACGGCCTCTATATCAGCTGGTGCTTCCTTCGCCAGGCCGCGCCCCATCCTGAAGAGGCGTTCTGGGCGGCAATGAAAAAGAAACGGATCCACCCCAAGGGCACTGGCCTGCGCATGAAAGGCCCGGCCGCTGCGGACTATATCCTGGCCAGCTACCCGGGGCTGGTCTGACCGGGGTGACCACCACGTCCAACACGTATGTGCCCCGTGAGGCCCACCAGCCCCGCGGCGGGCGCCCCTGGTGCTCCACCTGCCACACGGACCGGCACCTACTCGCCGACTCAGTCGCCGTCCTGGACTCTCGGGCGGAAACCCTCGCCCTGGCCGTCACCTGCACTCGGTGCGGAGACTCCCGGGTCCTGGCAACCACTGCAACGTTCACCGCTGACATCATGGGCAGGGCAGAAAAGGGCGACGACTCCGATCCGGCTTCGGCCGTCCACTGCAGGGAACCGATGTCCTTGGTGGCACCAGCCAAGAATGGCTCTATCGGACGGGCCGGTCCGTCGAGCGAACCAAGTGGATTCTTCCCTGCCCGCGTGCTGAGGTGCCGATGCGGGTTTCAGATGGATGCTCCTGCCGGCCGGCGACCCCGCCTGCCGGTCGGACGCCGTAGGACTTGGAAGCCATGACAAACCACACCGGCCCACACCTCGGAAAGGCCGCCCCAACGGCCGCTGGCCAAGGACAACGAATGAACATGCCAGAACCACGGGGACCCATCAGTGCCGGAGTGCGTGCCCTTCTGACCGGGGACCCAGGGTCGGATCCCGCCGGCCTGGCAGCCCTGGACACACTCGTCACCGAGCGGTTGTCCGTTGTCGAGGACCTGATCGACGATGACGTCCAGCTGGCCTTGTTCTGCCTGTATGAACTGCATTACGGAGGACTGGCCGGCGTCAGTGACCGCTGGGAGTGGCACCCCGGACTGATCGGAATCCGGCAGCAGATCGAGGAACCCTTCGAGGCGTGGCTGCGCTCCGAGGTCGGCCCGATTACGGCTTCCGTCCCGCGGCCGGATTCGAGGACTCCCGGCAGCGACGCCACCGCGGCCCTCCTGTTTGACCTGGCGGCCCGTGACGGCGGACCCAGCGTTTCCCGCCACGTGGCGAAGAATGCGACGGTCGAACAGCTCTGCGAATTCCTGATCCACAAGTCCTTGTATCAACTCAAGGAAGCAGACCCCCACACCTGGGCCATTCCGCGCCTGACCGGCCGGGCCAAGGCCGCCCTCGTCGAAATCCAGGCCGACGAGTACGGCGGCGGCCGCCCCGAGCGAATGCACAGTGCATTGTTCGCCCGCACCATGAGGGGGGTGGGACTCAACGACAGCTATGGCAGCTACATCGACGTCGTACCAGCCATCACTCTGGCCTCGGTGAACATGATGTCCTTGTTCGGGCTGAACCGGCGGCTCCGCGGAGCCATCGCAGGGCATCTGGCGATGTACGAGATGACTTCCTCACGCCCCAACCAGCTGTATGGGAACGGATTCCGGCGTCTCGGTTTTGATGCGGCCGTCACCGGGTATTTCGATGAGCACGTCGAGGCGGACGCCGTCCACGAGCAGATAGCTGGCAGGGACCTGGCCGGGGGACTCGTGGAGGCGGAGCCGGATCTCCTGGAGGACGTTCTGTTCGGTGCGGCGGCGGTGTCCTGCATTGACGCGCGCTTCGCCGCCCACCTAATGGACGCCTGGGAAGACAACCGGTCCTCACTGCGGTCGCTCATGCCCGCCACTACATGACCACCGCGTATTGCCCCATTTGCACGCCGAGATCGGAACCACTCATGAACGAGATCCCCCTGCGCCCCGCCAACGCCTCGCTTGTCCTCTGCCCCGACGGTCCGATTCTGGTCCGTGGGGACTTCGATGTCGTTATGCCGTCCGGGGAACCAGTGCCAAGACAGCGCCAAACCGTCGCCCTCTGCAGATGCGGTGCATCCGCTATCAAGCCGTACTGCGACGGCACACACAAAATGATCAACTTCCGCACCGAGCCCCCTGACACGCAGGGCCGCGGAAACCCCGAGTGTCCGAAATAGGGGAAGTCTCTGCGCGAATCCTGAGGACTCAAGCGCAGAGACTTCCTGGCTCTCCAAGCTGGGGGCTGGAGAGTCGCTTCCCGGCTTAGTCGGTCCAAGGTCGGTCGCCGGGTGGACCCTGGCAGCGCTGCGGGGCCGCGGCCAGGTGCCGGTTGCGGGCCTCAATGAGCGTCCGGAGATAGCGGGCCAGAACCAGCTTCTCCACCACACGCCCGAGCAGGCCGAACGGGGCCACGAACTCGATCCGGTCCACCATGGTGGACCCTTCGGAATCCTCGCCGAACTCATGGACGTGCCGGAACCGCCGAAACGGGCCCTTGACCTGCTCGTCAACGAAAAAATCCGGAGCCTCCATCTGCGTTATCCGACTCGTCATCCGGATCGGGACCCCGAAGTGCCAGGCCCGCCACGTCACCTCTTCTCCCAGGGAGATCAAGCCGGTCCTGACACCGGCGACGGCTTCCTCCCGTGACCGCGCCAACGAGTCCTTGTGGGCGTCGATGCTGCGGGCCAGGTCAAACAATTCCGGCTTGGGCATGCTTGTCCGCGTTGTGCATTCGAAGTAGACCGGCATCGTCCGAGTATGCCAGCCCCCGGGCTAGGATCGCCCTATGGGGACGACGGAGGATTTGTTTGAAGGGACGCCGGGCGGGCTGCCGGATGCGGTGGCACGCGGCAGGGCGCTGTACCGGCAAGCGGAGGGCCCGACGGCGGCCGTCAGGCACGTGGGCGGCTATGCCCGGTTCATCGAATTCTGTGACCGCAACGGAGTGCGGGCCAGCGAACTGGCCTCGGACCCTGAACGGCTCATTTGGTTCCTGCGTACGCACGGCTCCCAGCTTGCAGGCGACGGCGCGCTCAGCGCCGCGGCGGCCGTATTCGCCGGGAACACCATCGCCGGGCTGAGACCGGACGCGCGGTGGACCGCCTACGAAGGTGCCTCGCCCACGGTGGGAAACGCGGTGAGGCAGTTCGAGGTTGATCGCCTGCTCGGCGGCCTGCGCAGCGCCGACGACGAATCCGTCCAGGGGCTCGTGGCCATGCTGGCGGACTGGGCCCAGGAAGAGCTGGATGAGGCGCCGGCAGCGCAGCCGATCCCGGTGGCCCCGCCGGCTGGACAGACCCGCTATGTCCGGCCGCACCTGCCGACGACGGTCTATTACTCGCCCGAGGGGGAGCCCATTCCGTTCGGCCGGCAATGGGGCGATGACGGGCCCGACCCCGATTCCTACAGCGTGGACAGCCACCCCGAGCGTTTCGCCGGGCTCCACGCCGTCGCCCGTGCCCTGATCGACCATCTCAGGGACGTCTACGACGTCGACGTCGACGAGGATCCGGTGCATGCCGGGGAAATGCTGCTGGACGTCAAGGACGTGCTGGAGTCAGTCAAGGTCACGCCGCGGCGTTCCGGAGCAGCGCCCCTGACGTTTGTGCTGACCGGGTATCCGGGGGTGGCGGTGCACGCCGGAGTGCTTCACGACTTCCCGTTTCCGGTATGCGGCTGCGACGCCTGCGACGAGACGGTTGAGACAACGGCCGACCGGCTGGAGTTCCTGGTACTTTCGGTCGCCGCCGGCGGATACCGCGAACGCTATCCGGTAGGCCGCAAACGGTGGAGCGAATACGCCTTGAACGCGTTCGACGGTTCCGGCTCGGAAAGCGGCCAAGGCGAACCCGTCCCGGCGGCCGCCGGCCGCCTTCACGACGCCGAGGTCCGGCTGCGGGAAGTAATTGGGGGATGGAGTCCCTGGCCGCTGCGCGGGCGCTGAAACTGACGGCGCGGCAACGTCCGTCGCGGTCAGATGTGGCCGGCGTCAGCAGCGATCTGCATCGACCGTGCGAGTCCGTCGAGGACCAAGTCCAGTCCAAACTCGAACTCTGCGCCATAGTCGTAGCCGGGTTTCATCACATGCTCGATCGAGAACTCGGCGAGGTGGGGATAGTCACCGGAGGAATAGTGGCTCATCATGCGCTCGGCAACCTCGGCCAGGGGTTCCGGGCCGTTGATGGGCAGGGTGGCCTCGGAGAGGGCAAACCCGTACACGTAGGCGTCGATCACCGCGTACGCGTGGGCGGTCATCTCCACCGAGAAGCCCGCCGCACGCAGGGTGCCAATGACGGCGTCGTGGTGTTTCAGCGTTGCCGGCCCGGGGCTTGTCCGCGTCTCGACGAGGCCGATTGCCCAGGGGTGGCGCCGCATCGCCTCGCGGGCGGAGGCGGCCCGCCGTCGCATCTCAGTGTGCCAGTCGCCGCCGATCACCGGCAGGTCGATCTCGCTGAAGACGATGTCAACGATGCCGTCGAGAACCTCATCCTTGTTGGCCACGTGGTGGTAGATGGACATGGGCTTGACCTCGAGGGCGTCCGCGAGCGAACGCATCGTCAAGGCTCCAATGCCGCCGGCGTCGGCAACCGCGACGGCGCCGCGCAACACGAGTTCCCGGCTGAGCCGGGGGCGGCTTGGGCTAGCTCCTGCGCGCATTTCACACTCCACGTTTCCTGAGGCCATAGACCGTTCGTACTTAGTACGATACATTAACCGTACTAAGTACGAAACCTCTTGGGAAAGGTCCCGACATGACAAACCACATCAGTGAGACGGCCGCAAACAACCAGCCTGCCGCTGACGGCAACATGAACGCCATCGTGCAGGACGCCTACGGTGCCGCCGACGTCCTGCGTTCCGGCCGGACCGCTCGGCCGCGCATCGCCGAAAACGAAGTGCTGATTCGCGTGCACGCGGCGGGCATGGACCGCGGAACGTGGCACATGACGACCGGCCGCCCCTACCTCCTGCGCGTCCTCGGATTCGGGTTCCGCAGGCCGAAGAACAGCGTGCCCGGAATCGATGTCGCCGGCACCGTCGTCGCGGTCGGCTCCGCCGTGTCCCGGTTCGCCGTGGGAGACCAGGTGTACGGGATGTCCCGGGGGTCGTTCGCCGAGTACGCCGCCGCGCTGGAGGACAAACTGGCCCACAAGCCCTCCAACCTGTCATTCGAACAGGCGGCCGTGGTGCCGATCTCGGCGGGCACCGCCCTCCAGGCCCTCGACGCCGGGCGGGTGGAGCGCGGCCAGAAGGTGCTGGTCCTGGGCGCGTCAGGCGGCGTCGGCACCTACGCCGTGCAGCTGGCCAAGTCCCTTGGTGCGGAGGTCACCGGCGTGAGCAGCGCCGGAAAGGTCGATCTGGTGCGGTCGCTCGGAGCGGACCACGTCCTGGACTACGCGGCGGATGACTTCGCCGACGGTACGCGTGGTTACGACCTGATCCTCGACATCGGAGGCAACCCGAAACTATCCCGGCTGCGCCGGGCCCTTACTCCCACCGGGACGGCCGTCGTCGTCGGAGGCGAGGAAGGCGGCAAGTGGACAGGAGGCTTCGGCCGGAGCCTGCGGGCGCCTCTCGTGTCCCTGTTTGTGCGTCAGCGCCTGGCCATGCTCGCTTCCAAGGAACGCGCCAGCGACCTCGAGCGGCTCACGCCCCTCCTCGAGTCCGGCGCCGTGACGCCGAGCATCGACAGGACGTACACACTCGGCGAGGTGCAGGACGCGATGCGCCACCTCGAAGCCGGACAGGTGCGCGGCAAGATCGCCATCACGGTTTTTAGCGGCGAAGCAGCCTCATGATCGTGATGGGCTCTGCCCGTTCAGGCGTCCCAGCCTGAGGCGCGCCGCCGTGAGCGCACCCCCTCGGCCAGGACCAAGGCCATGAACGACGCGATCCCCATGGCGCCAATCGCAATGCGTGCCAAGGGTGGAAGGCCCCACAACTCGTGGGCCGGGGACTGCAGCCCGAAGACTCCGGAGATCAACACGAGTGTTCCGCCCGAGGCCAAAACCACCGATGCGATGACCAGAGCCCAAAACCGGGCCATCCGCGACTTCGGCGCGAAGTTGTCTGCGTAATCGCTGGGCGTTCCGAACGCCGCCGTAGGGTCCTCACCGGATTCGGCGATGCGGCTTTGGACGTCCCGCACGATCCGGGCTACCGCCGCGGCCGGCACATCCCGGAGTTCCAGAATCTCCGTCAGTTCCGTTGCGTATTCTGTCGCCGGCGTCTCAGTCATGTTTGGGGGTTCCCTCTCGTTACATTGCTAGAAGCGGATTGCATCGATGACCTTGACGCGGACCGCCACGACGGCGGGGATGGCCCCGGCCAATGCGCCGACAAGAACTGCCGCACCCAGACCGAGCAGGGCCGCGTCGACCGGGAACGGGGGATAGTCCGTCAGGCTCGGCGCGATTTTGGATTCGATCCAGGGGTTCTTGACCACCGCGACGGCGACCATGACGCCTACCACCCCGGCCACCGCCGTTGCCACGACGGACTCCATCATGACGCCCAGGAAGATGCGCCGGGACGTGGCCCCAAAGCTTCGTCGAATCCCGATTTCCCGGACCCGGTACCGCACGGTGACCATGGAAATGTTCAGCATTCCGACCGCCCCGAGGAGCAAAACGAGGCCGGCTACACCGCCAACGGCCAGTTGGGCCGGGGCAAAAGGATCCCCGTAGCTGGCGTAATCCGAGCGGTCCACCATGGGCTGCATGCCGGGGAACTGCTGCTCAAGGTCCGAGGCGATGGCTGCCTTGAGTGAGGCGGCCTGTTCGTCCTGGACCCAGATTTTGAACTGCTGCCCGGGTCCCGCCGCGCCGCCGGTCGTGACCCCCGACCGCTCGGCAGTGCCCGTCAGCATGAACGCCGACGGCGGGTTCTCGGGATACGGATCCGGCACGACGCCGATGATCACAGCCGTTGTCTTCTGGTCTCCGGCCATGGTGACTTTGGGACTGGTGGCCAGGTTTGGCCGCCCGGCGGCGTTGTAGAAGCTTTCTGAGACGACCAGCGCGGGTGCGAGCCGTTCCTCGTCGTTCGCCGCGAACCAGCCTCCCTGGCTCACGTCGACCCGGTGAATGACGCCGTAGCCCGGATCGACCACCTGGAGCTGGACGGGCTGGACGCCCCGAGGAAACTGGAAGGACTGTGTCGCCGTTGCCGAGCGCGAGAAATACGTTATTCCGTAGCGCTCGATGATGCCGCGGTAAGCACCCTCCAGCTTTTCCGGATCGGGTTGGCTGGGGCCGTAAACCCCGATGGCGAGGGTCGCCGAACGTCCGCCGTTTCGCTCCGAATCTGCCTTGAACCCCTCCCGCGCGAGGTCGCCGACACCGACGACCGACGTGAGGGCCGCGACCGACAGTGCCACTCCCACGAGGGCCAGCAGAATGCGTGTCTTGTTGATGCGGAGTTCCTGCCACGCCTGCTTCCAGCCGGTAGCACGCCCGGGCAAGGGCTGCGACGTTGACGTCGTGCGTGATGGTGATGAGCGCGGCTCCCGATTCGGTTGCCACGGTATCGAGCAGCGCCATGACGGCCTGGCCGGTGTCGACGTCGAGCGCCCCGGTGGGTTCGTCCGCCAGGATCAGCCGGGGCCGGCGAACGAGCGCCCGTGCTATCGCGACCCTTTGCTGTTCGCCGCCGGAGAGCATGTTCGGCAGGGTGTCGGCGCGCTCTGCCAGGCCCACACGGTCCAGCATGTCCATAGCCAGTTCCCTGCGCCGCCAGAACTGGGATCCCCTGGCGTACAGCAGGGGAGTGATCACGTTTTCCAGCGCGCTCCGGCCCGGCAGGAGGTTGAACTGCTGGAACACGAACCCCACCGACGACCCGCGAAGTGCGGCCCGTTCGTTGCCGCGCAGCTGTTCCACGGGGGTCCCCTGAAAGCGAAGTTCTCCGCTGGTGGGCAGGTCCAGCAGCCCGAGGAGGTTCAGGAGGGTGGACTTCCCGCATCCGGATCGACCGATCACCGCCGTGTGATCACCGGCGTGGACGGCCAGGTCCACACCCCGGAGAATGTGCAGTTCTTGATCGTCGGCGAGGCGGACGGTCCGGGTTACACCCGCGAGGGACACCAGTTCCTCCATGATCACCCGCCTGCGATGCCGGCGAACTGCTGCCCGGGTTGCGGCTGGGCGGGTGCGCCGGGAATGAACTCAAGCACGGCTTCACCTTCGGCAAGGCCCGAGACGATCTCCACCATCGAGCCGTCGTTGAGGCCCAGCTGCACCTTTCGCTCTTCTGGTTCTCCGCCCTGGGGCCCGGCCGGGGGCCCGGCCACCGTGCCGGTGGCGGAGCCCGGGAAGGTGCCGGCGGGAGCGAGCCACACGGAACCTTCCTTCACGCTGCCCCGCACCGAAGTGAGCGGCACCGTGACGACGTCGGTGGCCTGGCCGGCAGTGACCGTCATCGTCGCGCCCAGCCCGGCGAACACCTCGACGCCGGACGGAACGGCGCAGCTGATGGTGCCGGTCGGCGCGCCGCCCTGCTCGGGCATGCCGCCCCCGCCCGGGATGGCGGCAGCGTACGGCACCGAGCGGCTCACCCCGCCGGACGCACCGGACGCGCCCCCTGACACGCCGCTGGCTGCGCCCGTCAACGCGACCGTGGGGCAGGAGAACGGGGCGGGGCCACCGACGAGGGCGATCTCCGCTGAGCTTGGTTTGGCCAGCAGGCGGTATTGCTGGGCCGCGTCGACAGATCCGCTCACGGTGAAGGTCCCCGGGTTGACGGCTCCCGCCGTTTCGCCCACTCCGACCTGCTGTTTGAGCAGCACAGTGAGGCTCTCCAGCAGGCCCGACGCCGGAGCGAGGACATCGGCGTAGGTGTAGGCGGGCCCGGTTCGGCTCAGCTGCTGCCGGGTACCGGCCGCATCGGGCTGGTCGGCCGCCGTCGCGAGGCTGCTGGTGTCCTGCGCTGCTGATTCGGCCGCGACCTCGGTGCGGACCTGGTAGAGACGATCACCGGAGGTCACTTTGTCTCCCGCTGCGACAAACAAGTGCGTCACGACGCCGGCGGCTGTGTTGCGGACGCCCACGGCAGCGTCGCTTTGCACGGTTGCCTTGATCTGGACTGAATTGGTCACGGTCGCCCGGGCGGCCTGAACCACCGGGATCGCGACCTCCGCCGACGGCCCGTTCAGCGCCTGACCCGGCTTCATCCCGTCGACAAACGCAATCTTGACCAGCGCCACGGCTATGACGGCGAACACTGCCAGCCATGCCACGGGCATGACGACGCGCCTGAAAATTCTCATCTCTGCCCCGTTCGGTAACTCCCCACAGAACCTCTCTGCGAGAGATGCACTTCACACCCTAATGGCTGAGCCGTTTCCGGCTTGGGACGTCGCGCTATCGGCGCGGGCGGGCTGAACCGACGTTGTACCGTGGGGCCGATGACTATTTCAGAACTTCTCACGGCATACGACCAGCAGTTGCGGACGGACGCGGAGACCCCCAGCGCGGTCGCCGTCGAACGGCTGGGGCCGTTGCGCCTGGTGACCTGCGCCGGCGGCCGGGGTTTTGTGACCTACCGGAGCCTGGACGGAGCCGGTGCGGCAACGATTGCGGACTGGGTGGCCGAAGCCACAGGGTTCTTCCGTGACGACCCTGCCATCGAACGGGTCGAGTGGAAGACACGCGGCCACGATGCTGCGCCCGGACTCCATGAGGCGCTGCTCGGGAACGGATTCGAGCCGGAAGAGACCGAGTCCGTGATGGTCGGGCCGGCCAGTGCGTTGTGTGTGGACGTGGACCTGCCCGACGGCGTGCACCTGCGAAGAGTGACCGAAGAGCCGGACATCCGGGCCATGAGCGCCATGCAGGACGAAGTCTTTGGCAGCCCCGTCTCTGACGGCAATGCCGAGGCAATCCTGCGCCGCGCGGGCCTCGACGGCGGAATGGAACTGTGGGTCGCCGAACACGAGGGAAAAATCGTCAGCGCGGGACGGCTCGAACCGGTTCCAGGGACGGATTTCGCAGGCATCTGGGGCGGGGCCACCCTCGAGGCGTGGCGCGGCCAAGGGATCTACCGCGCCGTCACCGCGGCACGGGCCAAGGCCGCGCTGACGATGGGCAAAAACCTCATCCACAGCGATTCAACGGAATATTCACGGCCGATCCTGGAACGCTACGGCCTGCTCCGCGTATCAACGACGACGCCGTATTGCTGGCACCGCTGAGGTCCGGAAACTCGGCAAAGCCGTCCGTGGTTCCCCCGTTTCACTGACCCTGCGGAGCGGCCGGACGCTCGATCGTGACGGTGCCGGCGTCCCCGTCGACGCGGATCTGCCAGCCGCTCGCAATCCGCTGGGTGGCAACGCCGGTACCGAGCACGGCCGGGATGCCGTACTCACGGGCCACGATGGAGCTGTGGCTCAACGGGCCGCCGACGTCGGTAACGACGCCGGAGGCCATTGCGAAAAGCGGGGTCCATGCCGGTGTGGTGATGCGGGCCACCAGCACGTCGCCGGGCACCATGCGGGTGAAATCCTCGGGTCCTCTCAGGACACGGGCCGGGGCGCTGACCTGGCCCGAGCTGGCCCCGGCGCCTTTGATGACGTCGCCGGGCGCTCCCTGTGGGGCTGCCGGCATCATTGACCCGAAGGCCCGTTCCATCCACGGGCTCTCCGGGAGAAGTTGCGGGGCGGCGGCCTTCGCCTGGCCCCGCCAAAGCATCTTGCGTTCCTCCACGGCGTGGGCGCGGACGGGGCGGTCTGCTCCGGTGATGGCCACGGCCGCCGGTGCGCCCGGCCCGGCGAGGCCGAAATCGACGGCGCTGCGCAGCTCCTGGTGGCGCAGCCAGAACACGTCGGCGGGCTCTGCGATGACGGCGGAGTCAACCAGCCTTTGTCCGAGCTCGAACAGCATCCGCCGCAGCAGCGGCCACGCCAGGCCGACGTCGGCGAGGGCATCCTCGCGGATCGGGGCGGCGCGCTGTGCCCACCGGAGCAGCCGCAGGAACGCGGCCCGGCGGCGTGGCCCCAGCCGGGTGATCATTTGGCTGGTTTGATTCTCCCGGCGCGCGGCTGACAGCCGCTGCCGCTCGTGCGGGTCGACGCCCTGTCCTCGCAAGTAGAACTTCACTGTCTCCAGCAGCTGCGAGGGGTCATCGGCCGGCACCGGGCTGGCGAAGTCCAGGTTGTAGACCGCGTGGCCGAACCGGTTGAGGTGGCCCTGGAAGCGGGGATCCCACTCCTGCCAGAGGGCCGGGTCCATCCCGGCAGGGGCGAGTCCGGTGCGCTGCGACTCCACAAGGGCAGCGGTGCTGTCCCTAAGAATCGCCTGCGCCAGCCCTGGAACTCCCCGGGCCCAGGCGGCGAGGTCGTACAGCGACTTCTCGGCCCGGATGGGTTCGCTGTCGTAGCCGAGGAGGAACGTCTGGGCGGGGGGATCTCCCTCACGCCGCACGAACTTCTCGTAATACGTCCGGAAGGAGATTTCGCTGGTTGCGGCGATCGGAATGACCGACTGCACGGCCGTGTAATAGACAGTGCCGGCGTCAAGCAGCGTGTGCACACCCTCCAACAGTTCCGCTCCGGGGAGCTCCCGGAGCGGCTTCGCCGACCATTCCTTGATCGCCTTTTCGTAGCGGGGATGTGAAAATTCCCGCCAGCCGCCCACGCCCATGTGCGCCTGGCCGCGGACCAGCGCTCGTACCGCAGCCGGCGACTTGCCCATCACTCGCCACATCGCCGCGTTGCGGTAGTAGTAATAGGCATAGCCGTTGATGGTGGGCAGCCCGACGTCGTCCTCGCGGATGACATTCGTGCCGACGGCTTCGGACATCAGGGCCCGTAGCGACCGGGACACCGAGCCGTCAATGAGGTCGGCGAACAAGGGTGAGAGCGGGTCAGGCATCTGTTCCACGATGCTTGCCCGGAAGTAGAGTCCCTTCGGGTAGGGCACCGGCCAGGTATCCGGGGTGTCAGCCGCCGGTTCAGGCAGGGCAGTGACGGGCCGTGACTGCAGGATGGAGAACTCCCCGGCGGCCCGGGCCCACTCGATGTCCTGCGGCACCCCGAAATGATCCGCGATCCGTGATCCATACCCGGCCAGCCCGGCCGCTGCCTGGTCATCCAGGACGGGCTGACGACGGCGGCCCGTGGGCACGGGCTGCTCCCGCGTGCCGTGGTCCGCGTAGACAGTCATGACGTCCTTGTCCGCGGTCCGGCGCGACAGAACACGGCCCGTCCCCGCTTCGACCACGACGTCGTCGGTGGTGACACTTCCGCTAACCACGGCCTCGCCCAGGCCCCACGCGGCACTGATCACGAGCTGGTCGCGGCGCCCGTTGGCCGGATTGGCGGTGAACATCACCCCGGCCGACTCGGCCTCGATCATCCGCTGGACCACCACCGCCAGGAGCACCGTGTCCGGTCCGATGCCTTCACGGGCCCGGTAGGCCATGGCGCGCGCCGTCCACAGGGACGCCCAGCAGTCCCTGACTGCCCCGGCGAGAGCCTCCATCCCGACGACGTTCAGGTAGGTTTCCTGCTGCCCGGCGAAACTGGCCGATGGAAGGTCCTCGGCCGTGGCGGAAGAGCGCACCGCAACGGCCGTATCACCCGTGCCGAGAAGCCCGTAGGCGGCGCCGAGTTCTGCTGCGATACCGGCCGGCATGGTGCCGGCAGTGAACAGGGCACGGATCCGCCGGGAGGCATCCTCGTAGTCCTGTGGCCCCGCCTGCTGCGGCATCGCGGCCAGCTCATTTATGCGATCCCCGAGGTTGTTGGCATCCACAAAATCCGCATAGGCCGAGGTGTTCAGCACAAATCCCGGCGGGACCGGCAGCCCGGCCTGAACGAGGCCGCCCAGTCCGACGCCCTTGCCGCCTGCCGCGGCCACGTCACCTGGTCCCACATCACCGAAATTGAAGATGTAGGTCATGACCGTCGATCCCTTCTGGAGCCGGGCCCGCGCTCGTCGAGCCTGATTCTCAACATACTGGCACTCCGGCAGGCGGGAGGCTATAGCTTCACGCGGTGGCCGGTGGCGCGGCTCCGGGGCGGGCGTGTTCCGTTAAAGCTGCTTCAGTAGGGCGAAGTAGAGGTGGTGTGCGAGGTCGAGTTCGAGGGCCTGGATTGGGGTGAACCACTGTATGTCGTCGTGTTCATCCCGGGCCAGGTTCTCCGGAACGCCTGACCACTCGGTGATTACCCACCCGGACAGGGCCAACCCGGCGGTGGCGCCATGGTTGTGGTGGACCCTGAATGTCGGCGCCTCGTCTGGGACGACTATACGGATATTGACCTCTTCGAGGAGCTCCCGGGCCAAGGCCTCGCCGGCCGTTTCGCCATCCTCGATGTGGCCGCCAGGAAGATCCCACTTGGCCGGGTACCGCTGCAGTGATGCGCGCCGGTGGCACATCAGCACGCCCAACGGGCCGACGAGTGCGCCGACTGCGATGCGGTGGGTCATGGTGTCTGCCGACCACACCGGGGTCCGGTGCGAAGGTCCAGCGTGAAACACGGATAGTCGGGGAAGTCCCCAACGCGATCGGCCGAGAAGCCGAGCGCTTCGTAGAAGGCAACCGCGGAGGGGCTTGCCTGCCAGTCGAGGACCATGACGTGGGGCCGGGCCCGGGCCCATCCGAAGATATGGTCCATAAGAGCTCGGCCCGTGCCGGTCCGGCGCGCGTCAGGATCCACAAAGAGGTCATGCACGCGGCCCGTCGTGAAAGTGGCACGCAGACCCGGCCCGAAGTCCTGGGCCAGGCCATAGCCGAACAGTCGACCGCGCGAGTGGGCCACGGCGACGCACCACGACGGGTCGGAGACAACGCCGGCGTATCGGCTGTAAAAATCCTCGGACGGAACATTTTGTGCGCTGGGTGTGAAGGAGATGCTCAGGCGTCGTACCTCCACCGCGTCTTCAGTCCTTGCTGAACGCACGGCTATCTCCTGCAGCGCCATGTCTCGGTCTTCCCCTCGTTGTCCCCGAATCCTGATCAGCATACGGTCAGCTGCCGTCACCATGACTGCTCGGCGTCCGGGGGCGGTACCTGGTTCGACTGGGCGGGACTATCAGCGGCTGCCGGGGCATGACAGACTGCGGCCATGAGCATTGAGCAATGGTGGCCGAAGCTGAAGCCGTCGACGCAAGACTGGCTGATTGAAAACAACGGCGACGCAGTCCCGGCCGAGACTCTCGCCGAGATTGAGGATGCTGGCGGGTCTGTAGCGTCCGGCGACTGGTGGGTGGGCGAGACCGGGCCCTCGGGTTTCTATTTCTCGGACGAGGCCGTCGACTGGATTGAGGCCGTCGGAAACGGAGAGACACCGGACGCCCGCTGAAACCAGCGCAAGGACCTTCCAACGTCAACCCGCACGAAAATGCCCCCAGCCTGCAGAGGCTGGGGGCATTCCGCTCAAACCGACCAGTTCGGACGGGCGCTTTCGACGCTGCCTAGTGCGTCAGGTCCTTGCCCTTCGTCTCCGGGATGGTGAAGACGAACAGCGCGCTGACCAGCAGCAGCACCACGGCGTAGACGTTGAACACGTTGGCGAGGCCGATGGTGCCGAGCCAGGTCTGCAGGTACGGGGCGGTCCCGCCGAACACGGCCACGCAGATGGAGTACGGGACGCCGACGCCGATGGTCCGGATGCTCGTGGGGAACAGTTCCGCGTAGACCGCCGGAACGATCGCGGCGCTGGCGGCGATGAAGATCAGCATGACGGACATGGCCACGGCCAGCTGCCAGGCCGAGTCCTTCAGCAGCCAGGTCATGGGGAAGTGCATGACGGCGCTGCCGGCCGCGCCGGCCCAAAGCACCTTTTTGCGGCCGATCCGGTCGGACAGCTTGCCCCAGAAGGGCAGGGCGGCAATGAACACGATGTTCGCGACCACGCTGGCCCAGAGCGCCTCTCCGCGGTCGATCTTCAGCGTGGTGGCGGCGTAGCTCGGGGCCACGACACCCCAGATGTAGTAGATCACCGTGAGGCCCACCGTCAGCCCGATGACCTGGAGCGCCTGTTTGCGGTGCTTCACGATCTGCGGCCAGATCGCGGCATGCTTCTCGGACGCCGTTTCACCTTCGAAGGCCTCGGTCTCGTGCAGCTTGGAGCGCATGATCAGCGCGTAGAGGCCCATGGCGGCGCCGACCAGGAACGGAACGCGCCAGCCCCAGTCATTCATGGCATCGGCGCTCAGGGTCATGTTGAGGACCGCGCCCAGCAGCGTGCCGGCCAGGATTCCCACGGTGCCCGAGGTGTAGATCAGGGTGGCCCACAGGCCGCGCTTCTCTTTCGGGGCCACCTCGGAGAGATAGGTCTGCGACGACGGCAGCTCACCGCCGTGGGCCAGGCCCTGGATCAGCCGGGCGACCAGGAGCATCAGCGAAGCCCAGAATCCGATGCTGGCGAAGGACGGCGCGACGCCGATCATGAGGCTGCCGAGCGACGCGAGGCCCACGGCCAGCGTCATGGAGGTCTTGCGGCCGACGCGGTCGCCGATCCAGCCGAACAGGAAACCCCCGACCGGCCGTGCCACGAAGCCGACGGCGAAGATCGCCAGCGTTGCCAGCACCGCCGAGGCAGGATCCGCTTTGCTGAACAGCTGGCTGGCGATGTAAGGCGTGAATGTGGCGTAGATGGCCCAGTCGTACCATTCGACGGCGTTTCCAATGCCCGTACCGAGGAGCGTCTTCCGCGTGGCCGCCCGGCTGATGAGCTGCGGGTTCGTGATGGTGGTCATGATGTCTCCGAAAGGTGTAGGGCTAGGAAGCCAGGGACGTTGGGGTGCCGGCGGCGAGTGCTGCGATCCGGGAAATGGCGAGCTCTGCGTAGAGCGCCGCACCGTCGGTGAGGACGCCGTCGTCGAACGTTGCGTAGGGGGAGTGGTTGAACGCGGCGGCGGTGTGGTCCGCGCCCGGTGCGACGGCGCTGAGCCCGATGAAGGTGCCGGGCACCTCTTGCATGACCCGGGAGAAATCCTCGGAGCCGCTGAGCGGAGTGGCCCAGCGGGTCAGCCTGGACTCGCCAAACAGGTTCTGGATGGTCTTCTCCGCGGTGAGCGTCTCGTTTTCGTCCGTGATGCTGAGCGGGTATTCGCTGCGGTAGTCGACCTCCACCTCCAGGCCGTGGGCGTGGGCGATGCCCTTCAGGAGGGTAGGAACGGCGGTCATCATCCGATCGCGGGAGGCGTGGGAGAACGTGCGGACGGTCGCCTCGATGCGCGCTGATTCGGGGATGACGTTGCGGGTGGTGCCCGCCTGCAGGACGCCGACGGTCAGTACAACCGGGTCAAACATGTTGAACTGCCGCGTGATCATGACCTGCAGCGCGGTCACCATTTCGGCAGCTGCAGTGACGGGGTCCTTGGCTGCGTGCGGGGCGGAGCCGTGGCCGCCGGAGCCCAGGATGGTGACGAACAGCCCGTCGGAGGCACTCAGCATCACCCCCGGCTTGGTGGCGAACTGGCCGTATGGCTCCAGGGAGGAGAACACGTGCATGCCGTAGGCGGCGTCCGCGCGCCGGCCCGCGGCCTCCAGCACCCCTTCGCGGATCATGTGGCCGGCGCCGTCGTAGCCTTCCTCGCCCGGCTGGAACATCAGGACGACGTCGCCGGCTAACTGCCCGCGGCGTTCGGCCAGGAGGGTGGCGGCTCCGGCCAGCATCGACGTGTGGAGATCGTGGCCGCAGGCGTGCATGGCGCCGTCGAGCCGGGAGGAGTAGCCGACGCCGGTGCGCTCCTGGACGGGGAGGCCGTCCATGTCCGCCCGCAGCAGGACGACGGGCTTGTTGGCCGACGCGTACGGTGCGCCGCCGCGCAGAACGGCGGTGACCGACGTCGTGCTCTCGCCAAGGGTGATTTCGTACGGCAGGCCGTCGAGGGCTTTGAGGACCTTCTCCTGGGTGCGGGGGAGTGCAAGGCCGATCTCCGGCTCCTGGTGCAACTCGTGGCGCAGCCGGGTGATGTGGCTTTGCAGTTCCTTGGCATCGGCGGTGACCGACATATGTTCCCTCTTCCCGAACGGTTGGCAGGTGCTTACGAACCATTGTGAAGTGACTGGAGTCACACGCGGGGGAACGGCTGGAAAAATGCAAAAGTAGAATCCTTAGTACAGGAATCATTCATCGATGGGGAGGTCCCGTGGAGATCAGTGAGGAAGACCTGCAGCTGATCAACGCGCTGCAGATTGCGCCGCGGATCAGCTGGTCGGATGCCGCCGGCATCCTGGGCGTCCACGCGACCACCCTGGCGGCCCGCTGGGAGCGGCTGAAGGCCTCCGGCGCGGCTTGGAGCACGGCCCATCTGATGGGGGATCCGAAGCAGATGTGCCTGGCGCTGGTTGATGTGGACTGCGAGATGAAGTCGCGGGCCGCCGTGACCGCAGCGCTGGCGGCGATCCCCGAAGTGGTCACGGTGGAGGAGGCTGCCAGCAACCGTGACCTCATGCTCACGGTCATCACGCCCACGCTGGCCCAGTTCAGCGACGTCGTCCTGGAGCAGCTCAAGGAGATTCCCGGCCTCACCAAGTACCAAACGGCGCTGTGCACCCGGCTGCACTCCGGCGGCTACGCGTGGCGGCTGAACGTCCTGGACAAGGCGCAGATGGCCGCGCTTCAGGCGCTGGCCGGTCCCGAGGCCTCCGGCACGGCGCCGGCCGGAAACCAGGGTGGGCCGCTGCCGCGGAGCCACCTGGACCTGATCCCGTTCCTGGCCAGGGACGGCCGCGCGGCGGCGGCTGACATCGCCCGTGCCTTGGGGCGCAGCCCGGCCACGGTCCAACGCCAGCTGAACCGGGTCCTGGCCAGCCACGTTCTCTCTTTCCGGTGCGAAATCGCGCAGAAATACTCGGGGTACCCGGTCACCTGCCAGTGGCTCGCCAACGTTCCGCCCGGCCGGCATGAGGCCGCCGCTGCCGAGCTGCGCAACTTCCGCAACATCCGGCTCACCGCCTCCACCACCGGCCGCACCAACTTTGTGATCCTGATGTGGCTGCATTCCCTGGCGGACGTTATGAACGCCGAACAGGCACTCCAGCTGCGGATCCCCGGCATCCAGCTCGTGGAAAGTGTTGTGGTGCTCAACTCCGCAAAACGGGTCGGCTGGATGCTGAACCCGGACTCGACCGCCACCGGAGCTGTCGTCGTGCCCGCCGCCGAGCTGGCGCCCACGGCTTGAGGACCTCTGTTCCCGCTTCCCGGCCGCGCTCCTGCCCGGTTACTTCTCCGCGGCACGGCCCGACACCGGCGTGTCCCGGGGAAAACGCCGGATTCCGGGACTGCGGCGGCCGGTAACTGGGCAGGAGCGCTGTCCGGTGTGACGGCCTGGGCGACGCCGGCCGCGTCAGGAATTTTGCGCGTGGCACAACAGTATGCGCCGGGCTTCAGTCGGTCTTCTTCCAGCGCTTCGGCCACTTCACGTTCATCAGGAGCAATCCGAGCAGCAGCGCGTCGACAGTAATGATTGCCGCCAACAGGTAGGCCCAGCCGACCATCATGGGTTGCCAGCCGCCCCGCGGCCGGAACTGCGCGTTCGTAGCATAATGCCCAAGGCGATCTCCTGACGTGGATCCCCCCAGTCACTCGATAGTTCACCAAGTGTGCCACCGCGCCGCCACTGGGGGAACCGTGGCACTTTCCAATTCAAGCTTTTCTCAAGTCGGCTTGCAGGTGACGCCAATACTCGCAGGTGACGCCAACAGCTGTGGACACTGGAAGCCGAGGCACGCCATGCCGCGCGGATCTGCTTCGTCCAGACCCACCCACCCATTCCGGCTACCAGCATGGAACTACGGGCCGGCGGTCATCGTCGACGTCGCCCCTCTGAGATTTTGACAATAGCTTTTGCTCTAATCTGGGGGAGTGGCCAGCATACGAGAAGCGCAAAAGCAGATGACCCGCCGATTGTTACTCGAGAAGGGGCTGGAGCT
Source organism: Arthrobacter sp. 05N429 (assembly GCF_056397045.1). Classification (NCBI taxonomy): domain Bacteria; kingdom Bacillati; phylum Actinomycetota; class Actinomycetes; order Micrococcales; family Micrococcaceae; genus Arthrobacter; species Arthrobacter sp. 05N429. The sequence goes on along the minus strand of NZ_JBFTMQ010000002.1, from coordinate 345,025 downwards.
TTTTGAGGAGAAGGGGTTTGCCGCCACGACGGTGGACGACATCGCTGCTGCCGTGGGCACCACCAGGGCCACGTTCTATGCCCATTTTCCGTCCAAAGCCGAGCTCATGCGGTCGCTGTTGGAGCGGTCCAACGAGATGCTGACTGAGGCCGACGTTCCGCCGCTGCATTCGGTGGTGGAATCCGGGGACCGCGAGCTGATTCGGGTCTGGCTCGCCCGGAAATTCGACCAGTGGGCCGAAATTCGCCCCTATGTCGTGGCGGCGCACCAGGCCGCGGCCAGTGAACCGGATATCCAGGCGGCGTTGGATCGGTGGTTCGACACGGCGATCGACGACATGCAGGCCGGCCTTGACCGGGCCGGGCGGTTCGACCCGGCCAGCCGCCGTGTGCGGTGCTCGCTGGCTTTCGGGGAATTGGAGTTCTTCTCCCGGCGCTGGATGCGGCTCGGCTGGACCGTTGACCGCGAAGTTTCCCTTGTTCTGATGGTGGACAACTGGTGCTTCCTGCTGGCGGAGTGAGCAGGAAGCACCAGGTGCTGGTGAGTGCGTCAGCCCGCCTGGCCGTCCGCCGTCTTGCGTATGGTGAACGGCAGCACGAGCCGGGACTGGTGGGCGGCGTCGCGGTAGATCTTGTGGGTGACGGGCCGGCCCACCGGCAGGTGGAAGGCATCCGGTGGGAGCAGCGCATTGTGCTCGTCGGCCAGCGGCTCGCCGTTCGACAATTCCACCGTCAGGGTGTGACCCGGCTTGAAGGTGTTGGCGAACGGGTAGAGGCGGAGCACGTACTCCTCGATTTGCCCCGGCTCCACCGGCACGGTTCTGGTGTGCGGGTGGAACGGGTTGCCTTCGGTGGTCCGCCCGTCGAGCTCGCGGTGTGAGGCCTTGAGGTAGCCGCTGGTGATGAGCTGGCGCTTGCCGTTGGGCGCGTAGTCCCACAGGCGCAAGATGAAGTTGGTGTCCGGCTGGTCGATCTCGGCGAAGATGTGTGCGGCGCCGGTGCCGATCATCTCCGTGGCCTCCTCGAAGGCGGGCGTGGACCAGCTGATGATCTCCACCTTGTCAGTCACCGTCAGCGGCGCCTGGTAGAAGCCGTCCGGGGCCGCGTATTCGGCGCCCATCAGCTCCGGCTCGGCGGACAGCTTGTGGCGCGGGCGCAGATAGAGATTCGTATACTCGACGTCCTTCGGCGGCCAGGACTTGCCGGTCACCAGCTCGCGCGAGCCTTCCACAAAGACGCTGACGGCCGGCTCATCCATGACACCATTGTCGATGCCCTTGATCCAGTAGTCGTACCACCGGAACATCTTGTCGTGCTCCTCGATGAAGGGCCGCGACTGCATCGGCGGGTAGGGGCCGATGTCCAGCTTCTTGGGGCCCTTCAGCTCGTTGAATAGCTCGATGGTGCCGTCCATGGTCCAGCCACGGCCCTGGTCGATCTGCAGCCACACCGGGATGTCGATGTTCGGGGCCAGCGTGATGGGGTTGCGCTCCTCGTACCAGTCACCGTCCAGCTCGTTCATCACAATGTCGAACCAGGCTTCGTGGTTCTTGGGGTAGTTAAGGACGTGCACCAGGTTCGGCCAGGCGGCAACGTCCGGATCCTCCAGACGCTTGGCGACCAGCTCCTTCAGTTCCTCCGGGGGGTACTTCTCGACCATGCGGGACTTGACGCCGTCGGTGAAGGCCCAGCCGGAGTCCCCGCCGCGGCCCTCGCGTGCGGCCCGGGGCATAAACCACATGATGCCGCCGTGGTACGTGGTCTCGTAGAAGTCGTAGTGACCGCCGCTGACGAAGATGGCCTTCAGGTGCGGCGGACGCTCGGCCGCGGCCAGCACCTGCATGGAGCCGAAGTAGGAGATGCCGACCATGCCGACGTTGCCGTCGCACCACGGCTGCTCGGCGACCCACTCGATGAAGTCGTACGCATCCTGGCCCAGTGAGACACCGCCGGCGTTGTAGTTGCCGATGTGTTCGCCGCCGGAGTGGCCGGAGCCGCGCAGGTCGCCGATGACATGGACGTAGTCCTCTTTGACGATGCGGGCGATATCGCCGGCCTCGATGCAGCCGTCCCACATGGGGCTGGGGCGCCGCTGCGGCGGGGTGGTCAGGGCCAGTGCCTGCAGCTCCTTGCCGTACGGGCTCAGCGCCACCAGCGCCGGGCGCGGCTTGTCCTCAGTGCCCTGGTAGGCGTCCGCGGCGAGTTCGACGCCGTCCCGCATCGGGACGCGGAGGTCCTTGCGGACGGCAATTTTCTCCCCGCCGGCGTCGATTGTCTGGTACTCATTCATGATTGCGAAGGCTCCTCTGTTAGGACATCAGGTTGATCTGTGTGCGGTAGCCGTGCAGCGTCGTGAAGAACGGGGAGGGCTCCAGCGTGGGGTCACCCGTGTAGCCGAGCTCCTCGGCCACGGAGGCGAACGGAGAGTAGACCGAGTCCGTCTCCTGCAGGCCCTCGTGCAGGTAGCGGCGGGCGGCGCCGCCGATCCTGGCCTCAAGATCCAGGCTTTCCTGCAGGGCGTTCCTGGCCGTCTTCCGGTCCAGTTCGACGCCGGACGGCACGCCGTCAGCGCCTCGGTACGGGTGGCCGAGGTACAGGTGCCGCGGGCCAACCTCGTCGCGCAGGTACTCCAGGCTCGCCCGGTAGGCAGCCGGATCCTCGTAGCCGGGGAAGCCGTTGGCTGCCCCGTGGATCTGGACGGCGTCGCCGACGAAGACCGACTGCTGGCCGTCCACGACGTAGGCCACGGATCCGGCCGTATGGCCCGGGATGTGGTGCACGGAGACGGTGACGTCCCCGCCCAGGGACAGCGTCTCGCCGCCCTTCACCAGCATGGCCGGCTCCATCTCGCCCGAGATGACGTGGTTCGCCGCCTCCAACTGCTCCTCGACGGCGTCCGGGTTGTTGAGGTACTGCTGGCGCACGTCCACGTACTGGTCGACGTGCGCGCGCCGGGAACGCAGCAGGGGAGCGTCGGCCTCATGGATCACGACCTTGGCACGCCTGCCCGTGAGCTCCCACAGCGCGTGCGCGCCGCCAACGTGGTCGATGTGGCCGTGGGTCAGCAGGATCCAGCGCACGTCCTCGATGCGCCGGCCCAGCTTCTCCAGCGCGGGGACCATGCCTTCAGCGGGAGACGAGGTGATCCCGGTGTCGACGATGGCCGGTTCGGGGGCGTCGATGAAGAAGCTGTACAGGCCGAACCGGCCCCACGGCGAGACCAGCGGATGGACAGCGACGGGCTCCGTCATTGCGCAGCCCCCGCGTTCAGAAATTCACCCGTCTCCTGGAAGGCCCGGTAGAACCCGGGGATCCAGGAGAAGTTCTGGACGAAGCCGTGGTTGGCTCCCTCGTAGCGGCTGACCGTTGTGTCCACGCCGGCGTCCCTGAGGCGCCGGCCGTAGAGTTCGCCCTCGTCGCGCAGCGGGTCGTGCTCGGCCGTGATGACCAATGCGGGCGGCAGTCCTGCGAGGTCCCCGCGCTTGATGGGCGAGACGAGCGGATCTGCCGGGTCCGCACCGCTCTTGAAGTAGAACGAGTTGAACGGCAGCAGGCCCGCGGTCTCCAGACCATAGCCTTCAGCGTTCTCCCGCAGTGAGGCGTAGCGGTCGACGTCGAAGTCCAGGTCCAGCGACGGGTAGAACAGGACCTGGTGCGTGATCGCAAAGAACCCATCATCGTGGGCCTTCGCGGCGACTGCAGCGACGAAGTTGCCGCCCGAACTGTCGCCGGCAATGGCAAAGTTCTTCCCATCCCACTTCAGGGCCGTACCCTGTTCGGCGGCCCAGCGGACCACGCCGTAACAGTCTTCGAGCCCGGCCGGGAAAACCGACTCGGGGGCAAGGCGGTAGCCGACGGAGATGACCTTGTGCCCGGTTTCCCTGGCCAGGGCCCGCGCCACGTGGTCATGCGTGTCCAGGCTGCCCAGGAAGAACGCGCCGCCGTGGAAGTAGACCAGCACCCCGTAGGTGTCCGCCTCGAACGGGGTGTAGATCCGAATGGGAACGTCGCCGGATGGCGTCGCCGCCGTCAGGTCCTCGACCGCGTGCAGCGACAACCGGTCCCCGAGTGGGGCGGCCTGGGCGGCCTCCCCGGCGCGCATGGCCGCCGGATCCAGCGGCGACCCGTCAGGTGCCGGCAGGGTTGCCAGGATTTTGGCGATTTCGGGATGGATTGTCATGGCTTTACGCCTTCGCCGCGGCGGGCTGCTGGGACGAGGGCTTCTGACCCGGGAAGACGTCGTTGACCTCTTCTTCGGACCAGCCCTGGCGCGAGATGCGCTGCAGCTCGTCCGTCACCGGCTTGCGCGTCGCCTGGAACCGTTCCAGCGCCTCCTTCACCGAGCCGGCCAGGGCCAGCGCATCGGCCAGCGCTCCCGCGTCCTCGATGGCGGAATTTGCGCCCTGTCCCTGGTGGTGCAGCATGGAGTGGGCCGCATCGCCCATGAGGACCACCGAGTCCGTGTGCCAGGTGTTAACAGGATCAATGTCGTAGACCGCGCGGATGTTCACCGTGTCCATGTCCAGGCCGCGGGCGATCTCAACGATCCGCTCGTCGAAACCTTCCACAGTCTTTAGGAGCTCTTCCTTGGTGATCGCGGGCGCCCAGGTGCTGTCCGGGTTCAGGGCGGTGATGTCGAAGGACATCTGGTTGCGGTGGCGCAGCGGCAGCAGATAGACCTTCGTGCCCCTGCCCATGTACATCCTCAGGTTGTCGTCAACCACCATGCCGTGGGCGTCGTCGGCGGAGATCACCACGCGGTAGGCGTGTTCGCCGGAGAACACCGGGCCCTTGTCGCTGAACAGCTGCTCGCGCACCACGGACTTGATGCCATCAGCACCGACCACCAGGTCGGCCTCGACGGTCTCCCCGTTGGCAAAGGTCAGAACGGAGTGGCCGCCCTTATCCTCGATGGTCTCCAGCCTGTGGCCAAGTTGCACCATGCCCTCGGGCAGGACGCTGAGAAGGGCCTCGATGAAGTCGCGGCGGTGGATGAGGTAGGTCTGCTTCTCTTGGCCAGACTCCGGCCAGGTGTCCTTCATGATCGGTTCCCCGGTGGCCGTGAGGATCTCGAAGTAGTCACTCGCCGAGCTCACCCTGGCGATCGCGTCATAGATCCCCCATTGACGGAACCGGGCCATGGTGGCGGGGCGCAGGCCGATGCCGGCGCCGACCTCTCCCATCTGGGGAGCCTGCTCATAGACCTTGACGTCTGCACCGAGCAGGCTCAGGGCCTTGGCTGCCGCAGCGCCGCCGTAACCTGCGCCGACGACGGCGATCTTGAGGTTCTTGATTTCTGAAGCCTTCATGGATTCATCTCTTTCTTGGCTTGACTTGGCCCGGGCCAAGTCTGGGGAACGGGTAAGTTGAGGTGGCCTGACCGGGGTCAGGCACTGAGCGACAGGAAGTCTGCCGGATTGTCCTCGAGCAGGAGTTTGATCGTGGCGTCGTCGATGCCGGCCGAGCGCATGTCGGGGATCATGTCCTCGAAGATGTAGTTGATGGTGTGGCCCTTCACTCCCGGCCAGCCCAGCGGGCTGCAGTTTGCGTCGGCCGAGACGAGGAGCTTGTCCGCATAGCCCTTGTTCACGAGGTTGACGAAGTGCCCCATGCGCTCGGCGCGCTTGCGGCCCCAAAACGGCGGATCGGGCAGCTCGAGATCGTAGCCGAAGGTGTCGAAGCCGATGCGACCGCCCTGCTCGTAAATCCAATCGTGCGGGGTGATCGGAGCGTTAAGGCCGTCGTCGGCGTGGCCGAAGAGCACACGGTCCAGCGAGAGGCCCTCTTCATTGAAGATGTTCACCGCCGGTTCGGGGTCGATCGCCAGATGGGTCAGGACCGGCGCGCCGGTGACGACGGCGGCGCGGGCCGCGGCCCGGTAAATGCGCTTATCCAGGTCCGTCATGCGCCCGCCGCGGCTCACGCCGACCTTAATGACGCCGGCCTTGGCCCCCGTGTTGCCGATGCCGACCGTGATCTCGTGGATGAACACCTTCGCGAGATAGTCCACGGTCGCGCGGGAGAAATGCGGCAGGGCGGTGTCGCCACCGACGAATCCGGTGCAGGCCACAATGTGCACACCTGTCTTGGCGGACAGGGACTTGTAGTAGTCCACGTCGCGGCCGTTGCAGATGCCCGTGGCGTCCACGAAGGTCCCGCCGCCATATTCGCGGAATTTCCGCAGCTTCGGCACGGTCTCCTCATAGGCCTGCTCGGGGGTCTTCCACCACGTCGTGTCGAGTTCGGACCCGGGCATGCCGTACCCGATGTGTTCGTGGACCGCCACGATTTCCAGTTCTTCGGCCGGGATGGTTCCCAGCACGGTATTGACCTTGGTCATTCGTTCACTCACCTCAGGGGTTCGAAAGTTGCTTGTGTGGGCCGACGGGTGCTTAGCGCACGGTCAGCAGGTTGCGCGGGTTGTCCACGAGGATGCGCCGGGCGTCCTCGTCGTTCAGGCCTTGGGCCTTGAGGAAGGGGGCGAACGTGGACATGACGTGGCTGAACGGCAAGTCGTAGTCGGGCTGCCCCTTGGCCACGCCGATCGAGTTGCCCGAAAGGATGATCTTGTCCGCATGGCCGGCCGCAACGAGCTTGAGCACCAGTTCGGCCCGCTCATGGTCGGTGAGGTAGTCCGCGTGGTCGTTCAGGCCCACGTGGTCGATTCCGACGAACGCTCCGCGGCGAGCCACCTCGAGGGCAGCGCCGTCGGCGTCCTTGCGGTCCAGGCCGCCGACGAGCACACGGTCGGCCTGGAGCTCTTCGGCCAGGACGATATCGAGATCGTGCCGCGCGTCGGCACCAAACCGGATAGACACCGGGACGCCGGTCTTCACGGCTGTCCTGGCCGCACCGCGGAACAGGCTCTCCTCTGTCGGGGTCATGCCGGCCCGGTCGGCCGTGGTGGCCACCAGCCCGGCGGCGCCACGCCGCTCAACACGGGGAACCACCATGCCCTCGGTGACTTCCCTGCTGAAGAGTTCGGCGAACCTCTCGGCGGGCCACGGCGTCGGCGGGTTGGTCTGCGGCGTCAGGAAGTAGCCGCCGAGCATTTCCTCCGGGCCCATGCCCGTCGACGCGACGATGTGCACGCCGGTAGAGCGCGACAGCGCCTCGTACAGTTTCACGTCGCGGCCGTGGAACATGCCCGTGCTGTCCACAATCGTTTGCCCGCCGTGCTCGCGGAAGCCCGTCAGCTTTCCGGCCAGGATCTCGAAGATCTCCGCCCGGTCCATGGAGATGTCCGGGGCGTACTGGGCCCCGGGAACCACCGACAGCAGCGCCTCGTGGACGGCAACCACACCCAATTCAGAAGCTGGGATGGGCCCAAGGACCGTATTGACGGTTTGTTGGGTCGGGGGGTGGAACGTATCACCGGTGGCGACGGGTGGGGTGGAACTCACTGGCTTCTCCCTTGAAGATCGGTGCCGAATGCAGGGGGCCGCGGAGCTTGACCGTGCCGGCGTCGCCCCGTTGCTGTGTAGCCAGCGTCACATATTTCTATACAGAGTGTCAAGCAAATATACGTGACGTACATTCATGGAGCTTCATGTCGGCTATATATCCAACAGTTCGTTAATACTCTTGACACTCTGTAAATATAATGGCCACAATGTGTTGAACGCCACATCCACCTCCGGCTCAGCCCGGGGCTAGTCCCGATGGGGCACCAGCCCTGGCGAAACGCCGGAGGATCGACCGGAAACAAAGGAGTTTCATCGATGAGTCAAACCTTTAAGGTGTCGAGCCGAGGCTCGGTACGCGCCACCTTCGTAGCCGCCTACAGCGCGGTCACGCTGGCCCAAATCACCAACGCCCTGCCAGGAGCCCTCAGCGGCACGTTTGCTGTGGAATTCCACACCTCGGGGGCTGGCCTGACCTGGATTGCAGGCATGTTCCTGATGGGCATCGTTGTGTTTGAGCTCAGCTGGGGCCTCCTGGGTGATGTTTTCGGGCGCAAGAAGTTGCTCTACGTCGGCGCTGCTGTAAGCGTTGTCGGCTCCGTGCTGGCCGCGCTGGCGCAGACCACCGAATTGATGATCTTCGCGCAGGCGGTTGGCGGCATCGGGGCCGGCATCCTGTTCCCCATTTCGCTGTCCATGATCGCGGCGATCACGCCGGACCACCGCGCACGGGCGAAGGTCATCGCCACGTGGGCAGGATTCCTGTCCCTCGGCGCGGTGATCTCCCCAGTGCTCGCCGGGTTCACGGCGCAGTTCTTCACCGTGCCGGGTGTTGCTCCGGGCGCACCGAACGCGTTCAGCGGCTGGCGGGCGGCCTACCTGGTTGCGGCCGCCATCGCCGTGCTGGTTCTCATCGTCGCGCTCCGGGCGAAGGACTCGGCGGCGGCGGAGGGGCGCAAACTGGACCTGCCCGGCCAGATTACGCTCGCGCTCGGCCTTATCGCCGTCCTCTACGCCACTGTGACAGCGGTGGATGCCGGCTTCGGCAGCGCCCAGGTGATTGCAAGCTACGTAGCCGGCGGAATCCTGCTGGTCGCCTTCGTCGTCATCGAATCACGCACCGCGCAGCCGCTGATCCACCTGTCCCTGTTCAAGAACAGCGCCTACTCAATCACCGGCGTAGTGGCGGTCACGGGCATGTTCGCCTTCCTCGCGATCTGCTTCAGCACGAGCGTCGCCGTCAGCGGCCTCGCCCTCGCCGAGACCTGGAAGATCGGTGTGCTCTTCGTCTTCATCCAGGGTCCCGCATTCGCCTTCATCCCGATGGTGGGATGGCTTATCCACCACGTGGCCCCGCGCTGGGTCCTCACCGCGGGTTTCGCACTCATGGCCGTCTCCGGTTTCTGGCTCTCGACATTCGCCCTCGGCACTCCGGAGGCCTTCGGCGGCACCCCATGGACGGCCTTCATCCCGCCGCTTCTCGTGCTCGGCATCGGATTCGCCCTTACGGTCGGCTCCGTCACGGCTGTTGCCATCAACACCGTCCCGCCCCAGCAGATCGGCATGGCCTCGGCGACGACGAACCTCCTTCGCGACCTCGGCTTCGCCCTCGGCCCCGTTGTCGGCTCAGCCATCGCCTTCGGCATCGGAGCGACGGCCTTCGCGGGTCCCCTTGCCGGGATCCTCGGCGGGGCGGGACTGCCCGCAGAGGCCGTCAGCGGGCTGGCGAACGTGCCGCCGCTGGGCTTCCTCGCCGGCTGGGACGGCGTCATCGCCCAGTTCACCGGTCAGGCAGTGGCCGGCGGCGCACCCGCTCCTGCCGTCGACGGCATGGTCCAGGCCCTCAACGCCGCACAACCGCAGATCCAGGGCGTGGCAGGGACCTCGCTGGGCCAGGGGTTCCAGGCTGTGTACCTCACCGCGGGCATCGCGGCGGTCCTCTCCGCCATTCTTACCCTCTTCATCTCCGCACGGTCTTCGGCACCCACGTCCGTTGCCGTCGCGGATACGACTGAGACGAACGTCGAGGCTGCCGTCTAAGACTGACGGCGCGTCCCGACCCCAACCACCCGCAAGGAGAACACCGTGACTGCACCCATCGAATCAGACATCGACATCTGGAACGACGACATCCTCATCGACCCGTACCCCACCTACGCCGCGCTGCGCGAGCAGGCCGCCGTCGTCCATCTGCCAAAAAACGACCTGTACGTCCTGACGCGTTACGACGCCATCCGCGAAGCACTGGGGGACCCGGAAACCTTCTCGTCCACCAGCATCGGTTTCAACCCCATGGTGAACGAGGCGCTGCAGGGCACCTCGCTGGCCTCCGACCCGCCCACTCACACGCAGCTCCGCGCCACGCTGTCCCAGAACCTCACCCCCCGCGCCCTCCGCGGCCTGAAAGTCACCATCGACGAGAAGGCGGACAAGCTCGTCGCCGAGCTCGCCGCCAGCGGCAGCTTCGAGGCCATCGATTCGCTGGCCCGCGCCTTTCCGATCGAAATCGTGGCCGACCTCATTGGCTTCAGCGGACACGTCAAGGACAACATGCTGCGCTGGGGCCAGGCCGCGATGCAGGTCATCGGCCCGCTGAACCAGCGCACCCAGGAGAGCTTCCCGATCGCCGGCGAGCTCTACGGCTGGTGCTCCACGGTCACCGCCGAGGACCTCACCCCCGGCTCAATCGGCCGCGGAATCTTCGACGCCGAGACCCGCGGCGAAATCCCCGAAGGCTCCGCAGGGCACATCATCCACCAGTACCTGGGGGCGGGTGTCGACACGACCATCGCCTCCATCGGGAACATCATCGCCCTGTTCGGCCATCACCCCGAGCAGTTCAAGCTGGTCCGGGAGAACCCGGAACTCGTCCCCGCAGCTTTCGCCGAAGTGCTGCGCTACTGGGCACCGATCCACGTCTGGGGCCGCAAAGCAACGCGTGATGTTGAAATCGACGGCGTCACCATTCCTGCAGGCGCCCAGGTGGGCATCCTCTTTGGCGCCGGCAACCGCGACCCGCGGCACTACGAGAACCCCGAAACTTTTGATGTGCTCCGCAACCCGGTGGACCACCTCGCCTTCGGCTATGGACCTCACGGCTGCGCCGGCCAGGGTCTGGCAAAGCTTGAAGCGCATGCGGTCATCGAGGCACTTGCCCGCAGGGTGAAAACGCTGACCATCTGCGACGAGGTCCGCGAACCCAGCAACATCACGCGGAGCCTCGAGTCGCTGCAGGTCGCAAAGGTGGTGGCAGCATGAGGATCGAACTGGACCGTCCGCGCTGCGAGGGGCACGGTCTCTGCGAGGAAGCGGCACCTGCACTCATGCACCTGGATGACGACGGCGAACTGGTCATCGATGTGCCCGAGGTCGACGGGTCCCGGCTTGATGCCGCCAAGGCGGCGGTCAGGGTCTGCCCGGTTGCCGCGCTGCGGTTGACCGCGGCATGACGATGCGCAGGATAGTGGTGGTCGGCAACGGCATCGCAGGGCTCACCGCCTGCGACTCGCTGCGCTCGGCCGGCTTCGACGGTGAGCTCACGGTGGTCGGCGCAGAGCGCCACCACCCCTACAGTCGCCCGGCCCTGTCGAAGGCGCTGCTGCACGGTGTTAATGGGGGCGGCGTCGACGATCTCCAGGCTCATGAGTTGCCCGAGCCGAGCCACAACGCGGCCGAGCTGCTCGGGATCAGCGCCACGGGTCTCGACGTCGACGCCCGCCTGGTCCGCCTCGACGGGGGCGGTGAGCTGCCGTATGACGGCCTTGTCATCGCCTCCGGATCCCGGGCGAAGCGCCTCGCCGCGGGACCCGGGCCAGGAGGAACGCAGGGGGACGGCCCGCCCCGGGAGCTCACCCTGCGCACCATCGAGGATGCGGTACTCCTCAAGGAACGCGTCGCGTCGCGCCCCACGGTCATCGTGATTGGCGGCGGACCGCTCGGCATGGAGGTCGCGTCCGGATGCCTGCACATGGGCAGCGAGGTCACCCTCGTCGCCGACGCCAAGCCGCTGTCCCGCCAGTTGGGTGACCATCTGGCCGGGCTCTTCACCTCCGCCGCCCTCCGCCGCGGACTCCGGGTGGTCCGCGGCGGCAAGGCCCGCTTGGTCGATCACGGTGCCGGGTCCAAAGTTGTCTTGGCCGACGGCACCGAACTCGAAGCGGATCTCGTCGTCACGGCCATCGGCGACGAGCCAAACATCGACTGGCTGGCCGGCTCCAGGCTCCTGGTCGACGGCTCGCTGCGGGTGGACACCCGAGGCCGGCTCCGGCCGGAGATTGTGGCAGCCGGCGACGTGGCGTTCTTCCCGACGAACCGCGGGCTGCAACGCGTGCCCCTGTGGACCAGCGCCATCGACCAAGCCAAGGTCGCTGCCGTCGGCCTGCTCCAAGGCGACGCGGCGCCCGAACTCAACTTCCAGCCGTACTTCTGGACGGAGGGCTTCGGCCTGTCGCTCAAGTCGGTCGGCTTCACCCCCGTGGCCGGCGCCCCCGACCACTGCGAGCCGGGCAACGGCCCGGAGTCGGTGCTCCTGCGCTGGGAGAACCAGGACGGCTCCGGAACCGCCGCTGCGGTCAACTACAGGATCCCCATCCCCAAACTGCGCCGACTGGCCGACGCCGGGCCGGGAGCGCTCCGCCCGGCAGCGCCCGTGACCGTCTGATGCGCGGCTGCGCGCAGCTTGCTTTACAGCGTGTCAGGCCGCTTGCCGTAGCGCATCTTTGCTCCTCCGCCGGGCAACTACCGCACACCATGGATAGGATTGGCTCATGTCGTCACTGCGAGAGGCCCAGAAGCAGCTGACCCGTGACATGATCATCGACCGCGCGCTCGAGCTCTTCACCGAGAAGGGCTACGCTGCGACGACGATCGACGAGATCGCTGTGGCGGCCGGGACAACCCGGGCGACGTTCTATGCGCACTACCCCACGCGCGCTGACCTGATGAGGGACTTCATGGCGCGCGTGAACGCCGTGCTCGACCGCGCGGATGGCCCCGGCCTGGCGACCACCGCCGCCGGGCTCGTCGACGTGGTCCGTGGCGGCGAGCTGGAAGGGATCCTTGCCTGGCTCGAGTCGCGTGCTGCGCTCTGGCCGGTCTTCCGCCCTTACCTCGACGTGCTCGACGAGGCTGCCGCCGTCGACCGCGAGGTGCGGGCGTTGGTCCGCGGGTGGCATGAGGAGGTCATCTCCGACATCGTCCGCGGCATGCAGCTGGCCGGCCGCTTCCCGCAGGAAACGCACCACATTCGAGGAACACTTGCGTTCACCCAGCTCGACTACGTCGCCACGCTTTGGACGCGACGCAAACTCGAGCCCAACCGCGACCATGCGCTCGAAGTGCTCGCCGACAGCTGGTACCACCTGCTCTGCGACGAAGGCTAAGAGTGAGCCACCCGTAGTCCTTGCCGTCCGGCGCGTGCTCAGTACAGGAAGATCGGCAGCCAGTCGCGGTTGTGTGCGTGGACCAGCGCGAGGAGCAGGACGAAGTCGAACGTCAGGTGCACAGCCACAACGTAGGTGAGGGACTTCGTCAGCTTAAACGTGTAGCCCTGCAGCAGCGCAAACGGGAACGTCAGCAGCGGCCCCCACGACTGGTAGCCGATCTCCCACAGGAATGACGAAAAGATCACGGCCTGCAGGATGTTGGCCAGCCAGTCCGGAAAGTGTTGCCGCAGCAGCGTGAACGCAGTGCAGATGAAGAACAGCTCGTCCCAGATGCCGACAGCGTTCACTCCGAGAAAGAGCCGCCAAAAGATGGCCGGGTCGGTTGCGTCCGGCCAGTTTTGGTAGACCCCGGTGCGGATCAGGTACGCGGGCAGAATGAAGTAGCCGAGCAGTACGACGCCGGCCAGGTACAGCTTTGCGATCAGCGGCCATTTCCGGCCGGTTTTCACCGGAAACCGGATGATTCTCTCGCCGTAGACGAACCGCGATACCAGCCACGGCACGAGTACGGCCAAGGCGAGGGCGCCGCCCATGAGGACGATGTGCTGCGTGCTCAAGTCAGCGTTCAGCGGCACCGCGCTGATGATGACCATGCCCGCCGCGACCAGCGCAAGGTGCCGCAGCAACGCGCGGTCGATGAAAGCCGCAGTGACCAGGCCCATGGCAAGAATTCCGTAGCCAAGGTGATTTTCTGCCCCAAACAGCACCACGCCGGACACCGAGACAAGCGCCGCCGGCACCAGCTTCCAGCTGAGCGCGGTGCGTGGAGCGTCCGTCGAGATCGATTGCACCCCACCAGCATGTCAGTGCCGACGACGGCACGCATCGTTCGCCGGAAAGCGCACGTGGGGTGCCGCCGTCGCCTGTCCCATCCCTTGCCGGGCTCAGTTCCGGCTCAGGAACTACCGCAAGAAATGTCAGTGCGCGCCGGGCCAGCCGGTGTAGGCCTCGGCGAGGTAGGCGCGGCCGTGGCGGGATGACACCACCGACTTGAGTTCGCCGAGCTGGCGGGCGCGGGCGAAGTCGTCGCCGTCGGCCGGGGTGTGGAGCATGGAGGTCATCCAGTAGGAGAACTGCTGGGCCTTCCAGACCCGGTCCAGTGCGTTGTGGCTGTAGGCATCCAGGAGTGCGGTGTTTCCGGTTTTGTAGAAGCTGTCGAGGCCCTCAAAGAGGACCTTGACGTCGTGCAGGGCCAGGTTCAGGCCCTTGGCCCCGGTCGGCGGGACGGTGTGGGCCGCGTCGCCGGCGAGGAACAGCTTGCCGTGGCGCATCGGGGTGTGCACGAAGCTGCGGAACTTCAGGACGGTTTTGTCGATGACCGGGCCCTCCTTGAGTTCGAAGCCGTTGCCGTTGACTCGGCTGCGGAAGGTGTCCCAGATCCGGTCCTCGCTCCAGTTGGCGACGTCCTCGTCCGGGTCGCACTGGAAGTACATCCGCTGGACGGTTTCGGTCCGCTGGCTGATCAGCGCAAAGCCGTTCCCGGAGTTGGCGTAGATCAGTTCCTCTGAGCTGCGCGGGGCCTCGGCCAGGATCCCGAACCAGGCGAAGGGATATTCGTGGAAGTACCACTTGCGCTGGGCTTCGGGGATCTGGAAGCGGCTGTGGCTGCGCGAGCCGTCGGCGCCGGCGATGAAGTCCGCCTGGAGCTCCCAGTCCACGCCGTCGGCGTCGGTGAACCAGACTTTCGGCTTGCCTTCGAGGTCGTGGATGGTGGTGCCGGTTACGCTGTAGCGCACGTCGCCGCCGTCGGCCCGGCGCCGTGCGGCGAGGTCGAGGAACACATCGGTCTGGGGGTAGAGCCAGACGGACTCGCCGACGAGGTCCTGGAAGTCGATCCGGTGGCTCTCCCCGTTGAAGCGCAGTTCGATTCCGTCGTGGCGGTCGCCGTCGCGCAGTACCCGGTCCGAGACGCCGCTGTCCACGAGCAGGTTCACGGAGCCATGTTCCAGGATGCCCGCGCGGACGGTTTCGGAGATTTCCCGGTGGCTGCGGATCTCGATCACGGTGGATTCGATGCCCTGCTTGGCCAGCAGGTGCGAGAGCATCAGGCCTGCCGGGCCGGCGCCGATGATGGCGACCTGGGTGGTGATGATCTTGCGGCTTGCCATGGGTGTCCTCGCTTCATTGCGGTGCCGGACTGCGGGGCGGCCGGCCGGGTGGGTGCTTGCTACAGTGTGCGCCCGGCCACGTGAGGTGCGTTACTCGGATTCCGTTGAATGGAATACATGCCAGGTTCCGGATTCTGCAGTTGCCGACCAATTCCGCGGGCGGCGGTCTGCAGGGCCGGAACCAGCGCCTGGAGCCGCATCTCCCGCAGGGGAACGACGGCGCCGAGCGCCGCCACAGTCCGGTTTCCCGCGTCGCGCACCGGTACAGCAATGCCCCACGTGTCCGGATCCACGACGCCGGCCAGCTGCGCGAAGCCCATGCCGGCCGCCTCGTCCAGCAGGGCGCGGATTTCCTCCGGCTGCACCTTCCCGGCGGGATCGTGGAATTCCCGCACGTACTTTGTCTGCACGGCGGGCGGCTGGTTGGCCATCAGTGCCAGCCCGACGGAGGACAGGTGCACCGGCATCCGGCCCGCCACCCGGGCCCGGTTCGCCACAGATCCGCGGCGCGACAGCCGCTCGACGAACAGCGCCTCCCCGCCCTCCAGCACGGCGAGGTTCACGTTCTGGTTGAGCACCTGCTGGATGTCCTCCATAAAAGGCATGGCAGCCTGGCGGAGGGCCAGGGTGGGCGAATTCCGGTTGACCAGCTCCCACAGGCGCAGGCCCAGCCGGACCGACCCGCCGCTGCTCAGCTCCAAGAGCCCGTGGCCGGCAAGCTGTCGGACCAGCCGGTGGGCCGTGCTCAGTGGCAGGTCGGCCCGGTCCGCAAGCTCGGAGAGGGACAACACGGTGACCCCCTCCGGGAACGCTGCGATCACCCGGACCACACGGTCCACCACCGAATCGCCGGTGCCTGAATTAGCCATGGCCATCACTTCCGTTGAATGGATCCTGCTGCCACTCTACGTGCCCGGACGGCTCTCTGGGCTCTCCGGGGGCCCTGCGCCGGGCCGGGAGCGGCATTCCGCGTATTTCTGCGGCAACTGCCGCCGCGCCCGAACCCGACTGACTGGTTTATTCCTCGTGCCCCTGGTCGCGGCTCATCTGGTCCTCGGCCGGCGGGGTCTCTCCCGGCGGTACTCCTCCGCCGGGTTCCAGCCCGGTGATCTTCCCGCTGAGCGGATCCGGGTTGGCCGAGGAGGCCGGGTCTGCCGCGCCGTCGCCGCGCGCTCCCGGGTGCTCTGCGCGGTCCGCCTGCTTCGGCGGATCCGGATTGGCCGGGTCATTTTCAGGATGATAGGTGCTCATACTTCTGCCTTTCGTGGGTCGTTCTGGCGGTATCTTCCGGCTATGGCTTCAGGACCACCTTGATGCAGCCGTCTTCCTTTTTCTGGAAGATCTCATAGGCGGCTGCGGCGCCGTCGAGGGAGATCTCGTGGGTTTTGAGGTCCATGACGCCAAGCGGGTCGGCGGAATCTTCCACGAGCGGGAGAAGTTCGTCCGTCCACCGGCGGACGTTGCACTGGCCCATCCGAAGCTGGATCTGCTTGTCGAACATGGTGAGCAGGGGCATGGGGCTGGCTGTGCCGCCGTACACTCCGCTCAGCGAGACGGTCCCACCCCGGCGCACGGAGTCGATGGCGGCATGGAGGACCGTCATCCGGTCGACGCCCGCGGTCTCCATGGCCTTCTTGGCCAGGGCGTCGGGCAGGAGACCCACCGCGTTCTGTGCAAAGGCGCCGACGGGCGAATTGTGCGCTTCCATGCCGACGGCGTCGACCACCGCGTCGGGGCCTCTTCCGTCGGTCATGTCGCGAAGCTGGTCACCGACGTCCTTGGTGAAATCGATCGTTTCCACTCCGTGCCGCTCGGCCATGCGGCGGCGTTCCGGAACGGGTTCGACGGCGATGACCCGGTGGCCGAGGTGCCGGCCCACCCGGCTGGCGAACTGCCCCACCGGTCCGAGGCCGAAGACGGCCAGCGTCCCGCCGACGGGGACGTCGGCGTACTTCACGCCCTGCCAGGCGGTTGGAAGGATATCCGAAAGGTAGAGGTATCGCTCGTCGGGCAGTTCCTGCCCCACCTTGATCGGCCCGTAGTCGGCGTGGGGCACGCGCAGGTATTCTGCCTGGCCGCCGGGGACCGACCCGTAGAGCTCGGAGAATCCGAACAGGCTCGCCCCGCTGTTGTGCGCATGGACCTGGGTTGTCTCGCACTGGGACTGCAACCCCTGTTTGCACATCCAGCAGTGGCCACAGGAAATGTTAAACGGGATGACCACCCTGTCGCCGGGCTTGAGGTTCATGACTCCGGACCCCACCTCCTGGACAACCCCCATGGGCTCGTGGCCCAGGATGTCGCCCGACTTCATGTACGGCCCGAGCACCTCGTACAGGTGAAGGTCGGAACCGCAGATCGCCGATGACGTGATCTTCACGATGACGTCCGTTGGTTCCTGGATTACCGGATCCGGAACCTCCTCCACGCTGACCGATCGTTTTCCCTGCCAGGTAAGTGCCCTCATGCCCGCTCCTTCAGTTGCTGTTGGAATTAATAAGTATGCTGACCAATCTGATTATTGCCTGCCTGCGCTTCGATGGGAAGGCGGCCCGGTGCGCGGTGCACAGTGCTGGCGGGCTGTCGATCGGCCTGCCGGCGGCCCGACGCCTATGCTTATGGAATGGAAAGTGTTCGCGCAGACGAGGGGCCGGTGAAGGCTGTGGACCACCGCTCCCTGGCCGTCTCCGTGATCGACATTTCCGCCGACATCCGCCGGAAATCGCTCAATGACACCGGCGTCCGGCCGCTGTCCAACGGCGTGCTGGAGATCCTTCGCGTCATCGAAAGCCACCCGGGCATCACTGTCGCGGAAGTCGCCGCCAGGCTTGGCCGGCAGTTCAGCAACGTCAGTGTCCAACTTCGGGAACTGGTCGCCGCCGGCCTCGTTACGCGCACCCGCGACGCCGCCGACAAGCGCTACGTCGCCCTCCACCCCACGCCGGAATCGCAGCGGATCAAAGCGCTCCTTGAGGGCGCCTGGGCAGAAGCGCTGGCCGCCGCGAGTTCACGCCTGCTGCCTGAAGAGCGCGAGCAGATCGCCGCCAGCCTGCCTGCCCTGCAGCGCCTCGCCGCGCTTCTCGCCGCGCCCGAGTAGCGCATCTCCCCGCCCAAATCACGTCCGAGCGCCCATCGACGGTAGTTATACTTGCATAAGTATTATTACTTTGAAGGGTGGAAACAGGCGTGGCAACACAGTTGGCAAAAGCAGGCACACAGCAGGGGAGCAGGCCCAAAAGCCGCTGGTGGGCGCTGGTGTTCCTGGCCCTCGCGCAGTTCATGGTGGTGCTCGACGGCACCATCGTGAACCTGGCGCTGCCGCGGCTCCAGGTCGAGATGGGCATCAGTGACTCGACGCGTTCCTGGGTGGTGACGGCCTACGCCCTGGCCTTCGGCGCCTTCCTGCTGCTCGGCGGCCGGATCGCCGACTTCTGGGGCCGCAAGCGGACCTTCATCGTGGCCGCCGTCGGCTTCGCCGTCGCATCCCTGGCCGGCGGCATCGCGCAGCAGCCGTGGGAACTGATCGGCGCCCGAGCGCTGCAGGGTGTGTTCGCGGCGCTGCTGGCCCCCGCCGCCCTTGCGCTCCTGACGGTCGCGTTTCCGGGCGGAAGGGACCGCGGCACGGCGTTTGCGATCTTCGGCTCCATCACCGGCGTCGGTGCCGCCGCCGGCGTCCTGCTGGGCGGGTTCCTCACGGAACACGTGAGCTGGCGCTGGTGCTTCTTCGTGAACGTGCCGATCGCCCTCATCGCCCTCGCCGGCGTATGGTCCCTCGTCAGCGAAAGCAAGGCCCAGGGATCCACCAGGTACGACTGGCCCGGCGTTGTCCTGGCCGCCCTCGGCCTGGGGTCCCTCGTGTACGGCTTCACCAACGCGGAGCATGGCTGGGACGCCCCCGAAGCCTGGGGTTTCATCGCCGCCGGCGCCGCGCTCATGGTGCTGTTCGTCGCCGTCGAGAGGAAGGTCAAACACCCGCTACTGCCGCTGCGCGTGGCCACCGAGCGGAACCGCGGTGCGGCCTTCCTGGCCTCGTTCCTGTCCGGCGCAGTCCTCATCGGCGGCATCCTCTTCATCAACTTCTACATCCAGATAGTCCTCGGCTTCGCACCGTTCCTCGCCGGCCTCGCTTCGCTGCCCATGACGGTAGCGGTGCTCATCACGGCGGGGCTCGTGGCGAAGAACCTGCCGAAACTCGGGGCAAAGATCCCGACGGCCGTGGGCCCGGTCTTTCTGGCGGCTGCGATGCTTTGGCTCTCCCGGGTCAGCGCCGAGGGCAGCTACCTCGTCAACATGCTGCCCGCGCTGCTGCTCATGGGTATCGGCCTGGGCATGGTCTTTGTGCCGATGCAGAACCTCGCCCTGTTCGGCGTGGACAAGGACGACTCCGGTGTCGCCAGCGCCCTGGTCAACGCCTCGCAGCAGATCGGGGGGTCCCTGGGCATCGCGCTGTTCAGCACCATCGCCGCAGCGGCCACGGCCGGCGGCGTTTCCCTTGCGGCGCTTTCGACCGGCTACGCCATGGTCTTCCTGTGGGCCGCGGGCGTCGCGATCCTGATCGCCCCGATCGCGGTGCTGCTCATCAACATCGACCCCGCCACGTTCACCGGCACCGACGGCGACGCGGCGGTCGTCCACCTGGGCTGACGGGCTGCTGCTCCGTCCGGAGGCAACCAAGCACAAAAGCGGAGGCCCCTCCGCCTGAACTGTTCAGGGGAGGGGCCTCCGCTTTATCGATCGTTGAGCTGGCCTCAGATCCACTTGGGCGCGGCAGGAACGCTCTCGTTTGATGAGCCAGTGCCCGGCGCGGAGGCGGTGACGCCGCCGTGGCCCCGCCCTGCTGCCCATTCGACGACGGCCGCCAGCGGTCCGGAGACCACGGTGGGGGACGCCGACGTCGTGTCCCCGAGCGTGAGGTCGCGGTCGGTTACCTTGACCAGAAGGCCCTGATCGGTGCCGCGGGTCTTCCAGGCGCCGGTGATGTCGTTGAGGAGCCGTTCCAGGACGGGGGCCGGGATGTCGGTGAAGGCGGCGCCGTTGGCCAGGTCCACGGCGTGCATCCAGACTTCGCGGCTGCGCATCCAGACCGTTTCCGTGGCGGGCACCTCGCGGCCTTGGATGGTCCGCACCTTGTGGTGCCAGGCGTCCCCGGGCAGGTCCCGCCATTCGACGTTCAGGTGCACGGCGGAGTGGTCGAAGAGGTGCCGCAACGCGATCGGGCTCAGCGTGGCGCCGAAGTCGATCTCGTGGTCCCGGACGTCGGTGGAGGCGTACATCGGGGTTTCCACCCCGGTGGCCGCCCACTCGATGAGCCGGGCGATGGCCCGGGCGTTGTAGCCGATGTGCGCCGTGATGTGGCGGCGGGTCCAGCCCGGCAGCAGCGAGTCGCCGTCGAGCTCCGCGTCACTGAGCTCGTTGAGCTTGCGGGCGAAGAACGCCGTGCCCCGGCGCGCCTGCAGCAGGGCTGCAAGGAGCTCCGGGTCCGTCGTCTGGTCGTGGCGGGCAACCATCAGGCTTCCTTGACCACGCGGTTCTTCAGCTGTCCCAGGCCCTCGATGGCGGTGACCAGGATCTGGCCTTCCTGCAGGTAGCGCTTCGGGTCCTGGGCGTGGCCCACGCCTCCCGGGGTGCCGGTGGCGATGACGTCGCCCGGGTTCAGCGTGATGATGGTGGAGATGTAGGAGACCAGGAACTCCGGGGTGAAGACGACGTCGTTGGTGGGGGTCTGCTGCTGGATGTCGCCGTCGACGGCGGTGGTCATGAGGCCGCCGCTGAACTCGTCCTTGGTGACCAGGGCCGGGCCGAACGGGGTGGACTTCTCCCAGGTCTTGCCCTGCAGCCACTGGATGGTGCGGAACTGGTAGTCGCGCATGGACACGTCGTTGAGCACGGCGTACCCGGCGATGTGGCCGGCGGCGTCGGCTTCGGAAATCCGGCGGCCCTTCTTGCCGATCACGACGGCGAGTTCGGACTCCCAGTCGACCGTGTCGGATTCCTGCGGCAGGGCCAGGTCATCGTTCGGGCCGATCAGGGATTCCTGGTACTTCGCGAACAGGGTGGGGAACTCGGGGACTTCCCGGCCCATTTCCTTGATGTGGTTGCGGTAGTTGTGGCCCACGCAGATGATCTTGCCGGGGGAGGGGACCACGGCGTCGAGGTCCGCGCCCTCGAGCGGGTGGGTGGCGCCGTTCGCGTTCTGCGCGGTCGCTTCCCAGCCCTCCGAGCGGAGCAGCGCTCCGACGTCGGCGAAGCCGTCGATCTCGGTCAGGGTGTCGCCGTCCTGGCGCACGGCCTTGGTTACTGTCTTGTCCCCAACAGAGGTGCGGAGGGTGAGGAGTCTCATTTGTTGTTGCGTCCTTCGATGTAGGTGCGGTTGAAGTTCAGCCGTTCGAAAATGGGGGCGTCGCTGAAGCGGAAGAGATCGAACTCCGTTTCCGCCTGCAGTGACCACTGGGCCCAGGACGGGACGACGAAGAGGTCGCCCTTTTCCAGGGTCCTGGTTTCGCCGTTCAGGACCACGGAGCCGGAGCCCTCGAAGACCTGCCAGACGCTGGAGCCGACCTCGCGCACGGCCTCGGTGGAGGCGCCGGCGCGGAGGCGGTGGAATTCGGCCCGGATGGTCGGCATCACGTCGCCGCCGGTGGTGGGGTTGGTGAAGCGGACGGCCGCGTGGCCCTGGGACACGGTGGCCGGGTGGCCCTCGTCCTCGAGCAGCAGCTGCTCGGCCAGTGCGCGGTCGGTGTGCTCCCAGCGGTAGGCCGCGATCGGGGAGCTCGTGGTGTCGTCCAGGCCCGAGAGGGGACGCAGGCCCGGGTGCGCCCAGAGCCGCTCGGACCGGGAGATGTCCGGGGTGGCCTCGTCGGTGACGCGCTCCGTGCCGAACTCGAAGAACCCGGCGTCGGCGTAGTGCACGAACGGGATGTCCAGACCGTCGATCCAGGCCATGGGCTCATCGGTGTCGTTGTGGTGGCCGTGGAAGTTCCAGCCCGGGGTCAGCAGGAAGTCGCCGCGGGACATCCGTACCGGGTCGCCGTTCACCACGGTCCAGACGCCTTCGCCCTCGACCACGAAGCGGAACGCGTTCTGGGAGTGGCGGTGTTCCGGGGCGGTCTCGCGGGCACCGAGGTACTGGATCGCAGCCCACAGCGTGGGGGTGGCGTACGGGGTGTTGCCCAGGCCCGGGTTGGCCAGCGCGATGGCGCGGCGTTCCCCGCCGCGGCCCACCGGAACCAGGTCGCCGGCGCGGGCAGCCAGCGGATACAGGTCGCTCCACCGCCAGACGTGGGGCACCGCCTTGGGGGTCGGGACCATGGGCATGAGGTCCGCGATCTCGGTCCACAGCGGGATCAGGTTCTCGCGGTCAAAATCCCGGTAGAGCTCCTGAAGCTGGGCGGCTTCTTCGGGCGTCGGCTCCGGGGCAGTGTGCCCGGCGGCCACTGATTCGTGAGTCGTGTTCTCGGCGCTGATGGACACGGAGGCCTCCTCGGTAGGGTCAGAACAGTTCATTGGCGTAGTTCGACTCTACGGACGGCGCAGTGTGATCCCCAACATATTCTGCTGGACAGAATCGTTGGGCGGGCTGTCAGTCCGGCTCGGCCGGATTGGCCGCGATATCGATCTCCAGCTGCCGGCAGGTTTCCCGCAGTGCGGGGACGAGCCCGGCGTCGAACACCCTGCGGAAGCGGGTCGCCGGGGTGGCGACACTGAGCGCGCCCACCACGAGCCCGTGCCGGTTGTGCAGAGCGATGCCAAGGGCGCTCACACCGTCCTCCGTGCCTTCGAAATTTGCGGCGAAGCCGTTGCTGCGGATGGACTCCAGCTCGCGCAGGAACGCAGCATATTCCGCGGCCGGAATGGTGTCCCCGCCGATCTCGGCATTGTTGCTGCGGAAGAGCTGGTCGATCATCGCGGGTTCCAGTTCGGCGAGCATGGCCTTGCCCCCGGATGTTCTGTTGGCGGGCATCACGGTTCCCTGCCGGTCACCCACCCGCAACACATTGTTCCCCTCGACGGTGGCCAGGAAACGCACCTTTGTCCCCACCCGCACCATGAGGTTGACGGTCTCGTTGAGCCGCGCGGAGAGCAGTTCCATGTGCGGCTGGGCCAGCGAGCGGAGCAGCCTGGTCCAGCTCAGCCCGGCCGGCCCGACGCCCATCGCCGGACCCGGCACGTAGCGGCGGGTTTCATCCTGCACTGCGAAACCCCGGTAGACCAGCATCGCCAGGAGGCGGTGGGCGGTGGACGGGGCCACGCCCAGCTCCTCGGCGGCGTCCTTGAGCCGCAGCGTCCCGCCGTCGCGGAGCAGCTGCAGGAGCTGCAGCGCGTTGTCCACCGCCTCGATGGAATAGGTCGGCCGCTTCTGGACGGGCTTCCGGGCCGACTTGGACGCTGGCTTGTTCTGCACATCAGAATTGTATTGTGGTTCACCTGCGGCGGCTAGGACAGTTAGTGGCATGAATCACACACCTTCCGCTGCAGCGCCGCACCGGTCCCCGCCAGGGGCTCCCGCACCCACTGCCGCCGACGGGCCCGCCTCCCGGTTCTCGAAAGGCTCGGCAGCCGCCGTCTTCGTCTGCTGGCTCCTGGTGGTCTTCGACGGCTACGACCTGATCGTCTACGGCACTGTCCAGTCCTCACTGATCTCGGAGACCGGCTGGGGCCTGACGAAGGCCACCGCCGGAACCATCGGTTCCATGGCCTTCGTCGGCATGATGATCGGAGCGATCTTCGCCGGCCGCATGGCCGACTCGTGGGGCCGCCGCCGCACCATCCTGGGCTGCGCCGTCGTCTTCTCGGTCTTCACCGTCCTCTGCGCCTTCGCCCCCAATGCCGCCGTCTTCGGCGCCCTTCGGCTCCTTGCCGGCATCGGGCTGGGCGGCCTGGTGCCCTCGGCCAACGCCCTCGTTGCCGAACTTGTCCCGACCAAATGGCGGTCCACCATCGCCACCCTGATGATGTCCGGTGTCCCGATCGGCGGATCCATCGCCGCCCTGGTAGGCATCCAGCTGATCCCCGCCTTCGGCTGGGAGTCCATGTTCCTCGTGGCCGGGCTGGCCCTGGTGATCGTGGTGCCGCTGGGGCTCAAATACCTGCCGGAGACGCTGGCCCCGGCCAGTGCCGCAGACAAGGCCGCCCGCAAGGCCGCCGGCAAGGCCCACACGATCAAGGAGCCGTCGGGCTTCTCCTCCCTCCTTCGCGCCCCGTACCTGGGGGTCAGCATCCTGTTCGCCCTGGCGACGATCGCCACGCTCTTCGCCTGGTACGGGTTGGGCACCTGGCTGCCCAACCTCATGCAGCTTGCCGGTTACAACCTGGGTTCCGCCCTGACGTTCGCGCTGGCCCTGAACCTCGGTGCGGTGGCCGGTTCGGTCATCACGGCCTGGGCCGGCACCCGCTTCGGCCCGGTGCCGACCGCCATCGCCGCGGCTGCCGTCGCCGCCGGCGCGCTGATGGTCCTGGTCGCCGGACCCCCGGTCACGGTCGTGTACCTCATGCTGGTCCTCGCCGGCGTCGGCACGCACGGCACGCAGTGCCTGATCATCGCCGCCGTCGCGAGCCATTACCCCGGCCACCTGCGCGGCACCGCGCTGGGCTGGGCGCTGGGGACGGGCCGCATCGGCGCCGTCGCCGCACCCCAGGTCGGAGGCCTCCTGCTGGCCGCCGGGCTGGGCGTCAATTCCAATTTCCTCGCCTTCGCCGGGGCAGCCGCGATCGCCGCGGTCCTGCTGGCCGCCGTCGGCCTCAAACTCAAGTCAAAATCCTCAATCTCACCCTTATCAACAGGAGCAAGCAATGTCTGAGCACGTCCAGTCCACCGGTGACCAGTCCACCGATGTCCTCGTCATCGGAGGGGGAATGGCCGGACTGGCCGGGGCCCTCGCGCTGCGGGAAAACGGCGCCAACGTCACCCTGGTGGAGCGGGCTCCCGAATTCGGCGAGGTCGGCGCGGGGCTGCAGATGGCGCCCAACGCCTCCCGCGTGCTGAAGCGCTGGGGCCTGCTGGAGAAGGCGCTGGAAATCGGCGTCCAGCCCAAGCACCTGGTCTTCCGCGACGCCGTCAGCGGGGAGGAGCTCACCCGCCAGACCCTCAACGGGGAATTCGCGGACCGCTACGGCGCGCCGTACGTCGTGATCCACCGCAGCGACCTGCACCGGGTCCTGCTCGAGGGCTGCGAGGCGGCCGGCGTCAAGCTGGTCAATGACGTCATGGTCGAAAGCGTGGAAACCGTCAACGGCCGCGGCGTGGCCCACACCGCCGCCGGCGTGGACTACGAGGCCGACGTCGTGATCGGCGCCGACGGGCTCAAGTCCACCCTCCGCCCGCTCGTGGCCACCGACGAGCCGGTGCCGTCCGCCTACGTCGCGTACCGCGGCACCGTTCCGATCACCGCGGACACCCCCAAGGCCGACCTCGAGGACGTCATTGTCTACCTCGGCCCGGACTGCCACCTGGTCCAGTACCCGCTGCGCAAGGGCGAGCTGCTGAACACCGTGGCCGTCTTCAAGTCCGCCTCGTTTGAGCGCGGCGAGGAGCAGTACGGCGGCGTGGACGAGCTGGAGGCCGCGTACAAGGACTGCGTCCCGGCCGTCCAGGAAGCACTGAAGAACCTGGCCACCGGCATCCGCTGGCCCATGTACGACCGCGACCCGATCGAAAACTGGGTCGCCGGCCGGATGGTGCTGATGGGCGACGCCGCGCACCCGATGCTGCAGTACCTCGCCCAGGGCGCCTGCCAGGCGCTGGAGGACGCCGCCGTGCTGCAGGACGCGAGCATGGGCACCGTCTTCACCGCCGACGGCGTCAACCCCGGTGGCTGGGACGGTGCGATCAAGGAGTTCAATACCATCCGCGCCGGCCGCACCGCCCGGGTCCAGCGCACCGCCCGCGTCTGGGGCGAATCCTGGCACGTCTCCGGCCTGGCCCGGACGCTGCGCAACCTGCTCTTCAAGAGCAGGAAGGACAACGACTTCCGGTACAACGACTGGCTGTACGGCCAGGACGGCGACGGCGTCCCGGCAGTCCGCGAGGCCCGTTCCACCCTGGCGGACCGGGTTTCCGCCTGACCTGATCCGAACAACGCGGGGTCACCTGGCGCCCGTCCCGAGGTCTGGGATGGACGCTAGGTGACCCCGCGTTGTTTGTTTGGCGGGCCGGGCAGGATCTTGCCGGCGCGCAGGACCGCCACCAGCTCGAAATCCGGGTCCACGGCGACGATGTCGGCGCGCATCCCGGCCCGGAGCGCCCCGATCTCGGCCTCCAGGCCCAGGACCCGGGCAGGGACCAGGGTTGCCGCCAGGACGGCGTCGGCGGGGCTCACCCCGCCGGCAATGGTGGTGCGGACAACCTCCAGCAGCGTCGCCGTGCCGCCGGCGAGGGCGCCGTTGCTGCTCAGGGTGGCCACGCCGTCGTGCACCACCACCTCAGACGGACCCAGGGCGTAGTCGCCGTCGGGCAGCCCGGTTGCCGCCATGGAGTCGGTCACCAGCGCGATGTTTCCGGCGCCGGCCAGGTCGAACACCATCCGGACGGTCTCCGGGTCGAGGTGGACCCCGTCGCCGATGAGCTCGACGACGGCGGTCCCCGCCGCCGCCAGTCGCAGGCAGGCCGCGGCCGGCCCCGGCGACCGGTGGTGCAGCGGCGGCATGCCGTTGAACAAATGAGTCACCGTCGGCCGGGCACGCGGCCCGAATCCCCGCGCAGCGCTGCCGATGAAGTCTGCGGCCTCCGTCAGCGAGGCGGCAGCCGTCCGCGCATCGGCGTCGGTGTGGCCCAGCGAGGGCGTGACACCGTGTCCGGTGAGCATCCGGACCAGCTCGCTGGCGCCCGGCAGTTCGGGGGCGTAGGTCACCGTCCTCAGGGCACCGCCGGCAGTGTCCAGCATTTCCCGCAGCAGTTCAGGATCGGGGTCCCGGAGCCAGCGGGGGTTCTGCGCGCCGCAGCGGGCGCGGGAGAGGAAGGGGCCTTCGGAATGGATCCCGGCGATGAGTCCCTCGGCGGTCAACGCTTTGAGGACGCCGAGTGCCCGCAGCAGCTCATCGGCCGGGGCGGTGACGAGGCTGGCCAGCAGCGTGGTGGTCCCGTGGCGGTGGAGAAAGTCCACGGCCTCCCGGCAGGCCTGGTCGTCTCCGGTCGGGAATCCGCCGCCAGCCGCGCCGTGGCAGTGGAGATCGACGAGTCCGGGCAGCAATGAGCTGCCGGGCGGCAGCGGGAGCTCCTCGGCGCCGGGGAATTGCGTGGGGTCATAGCCGCTGCTGGGTCCCGCGTAGGCGATCCGGCCGCCCGTCACGGCCACGATGGAGTCCGCGGACCGGCCGCCGTCCGTGAGGAGGGCGCCGCGCAGGATGTAGGCGGGAGCGGCTTCGCTGGATTCCGGCATCTGGAAAGTCCTCAGGCAATCAGCGTGAGCACCGCGATCCGGTACCCCTCGGTTGATTTGATGAGCTGGTAACAAAAGCGCTCAGGCTGCCGGCCGCTGTAGGACCAGGTGACGTCGGCCCAGACGGTGCCCGGCGCCTCGCCCATGATGATGATCTGCCGGCCGACGTCGTCCACTCCGGCGTACTGGCTGAAGGCGGAAGTGAAGAACTCCTCCGTCTGGCGGGAGTCGCTGACCGGAATCGACGTGCCGGGGAAGAGGATGAGTGAAGGCACCGCGTACAGGCCGGCGATCGCCTTGGCGTCGCGCGCCAGCAGCGCTGCGGTGTAGCGCTCGAAAAACTCTTCTACCTTGCCAGTGGTCGCAGTCATGGCCCCAGACTACAAACTCCCCGAGTCCCGCGCACCGGCTTCTTGATCCCGGCGACGGGACGTCATCGGGTAAATCGGCCCTACCGGCCGGCCGGCGGGCGGTCCGATAATCGGCGTATCCACCCCTGTTCAAACTATGGAGGCGATCGACGTGTCGGTTTATACGCTGGGAATCTGGTTGGTGCACCCGGGCCGCGAGAATGATTTCGTGCAGGCGTGGCGGGATCTGGCCCGGAAGACCCAGGAGGACTTCCCGCACGCGAAGGCCGTGCTGATGCATGACCACGACGTCCGGAACCGGTTCATCAGCACCGGACCGTGGGAATCCCTGGAACAGGTGGAGCAGTGGCGGGCGTCCGCGGTGTACACGCAGGGCATCGAGGCGATGAAGGACCTGCTGGAGCACTTCGAGCCGCACACCCTGGACGAGGCCGCGGGCATCGGCGGGGATTAGCCCTGGCTGCCTGATTCCCCGACCGTCAACGCCTCGAGCACTGCGGGCAGGAGCACGTTCCGGCCCCAGACCGGGTCAAACACCTCCACGTACCAGGACTCGGCCAGCAGCAGGGCGAGGGTTTCGTTGGCCTCCTCGGTCCAGTCCCGGAGCTGTTCCTCGCTGACCGGGCCTTCGCTGCTGCCAAGGACGGTCACCACGGCGTCCTCCCACAGGGTCACGGGGATGGAAGCCTGGCTGGTTTCCCCGGGAGCGTGCGCCACGGTGACCAGGCCGGTCCGCGTGGACAGATCCAAGAGCGCCGACGCCGACTCCGCGCTGCAGAAGCCCGTCACGTAGGCCCGCTGCGCATGTCCATCGGCGAGGACGCCGGGCTGCGATTCCTTGGTGAAAAGGCTGTTCCGGTTCAGCTCCGCGAGCCCGCCGGCGATGACCTTCGTTTCGGCGTCGAAACCGGGGGTGAACGTCCCCGGCTGGTATTCGCTGCGGCCTTCCAGCCAGCGCGCGGTGAGCTCGCCGGCCGCCGGGATCGTTCCGGCCTGCCGCCAGACCTCACGGTCTGCCAGAAGCCGGCCGAAGGAATCCCGCTCGGTGGTGTATCTGTCCTCTGCCATGTTTGAACGCTACGCCTCCCCGGCGGTGGTCGGCGAAGGACAGTACACAACCCTTAACAAAAGAACCGGCGGATAGACGTTCTCCCCCTGGCGGCCCTTCCAAGGTTTCCCGCTAGAGTTTTAGGGAGAACCAGCACTCAGCAACCGCCGCGAATCCGTGGCGGAGAAGTACCCGGGAGTCATCAGTGCGGCACGGATCCAAGCCCACCATCCGCGATGTCGCGGAGGCCGCAGGAGTGTCCCTGACCACGGTGTCCTACGTGCTTTCCGGCCGCACCGGCGGAAACACCCGGATCAGCCAGCCCACGCAGGACCGCGTCCATGCCGCGGCCCACGAACTCGGCTACGTGCCCAACGGGGCCGCCCGCGGGATGCGGCGCGGCCGCACCGACGTCGTCGCGGTGGCCATCACCAACCTCGACGATTCCCGGGACCGCGCGCTCGCGGCGGCAGCCTCCCGGATCCTGCCCCGGCACGGCTACCAGCCGGTCGTCCTGGTCGGCGAAAGCTGGCGTCGGTTTATGCTCTCCGGCGGCGCCGACGGCGTCATCCTCGGCTCCGTACCGACAAAGCGCACGGCCGCCGACGTCGAGACGATGGCGGAGCTCGTAGACCGCGGTGTGGCCCAGTTGGTCGTCTCGGACACCCTGCTGCCGGACGGCGTCGACGTCCTGGCGCCGGGAACCAGCACGACGCCGGATGCCCTCGCGGAGGGCGCCGTCGCCCGGCTGCTTTCCCGCCTGCGCGGCTGAGCACCCGGCCGGGCGCGGGAGGCTACGCGTCCCGCAGCGGGCGCCGCGCCAGCCAGGCCGCGACGATGGCGCCGGAGATGTTGTGCCAGAGCGAGAACACCGCGGACGGCAGCGCGGTCAGCGGGCTGAAATGCGCCGTCGCCAGGGTGGCGGCGAGGCCGGAGTTCTGCATGCCGACCTCGAACGCCAGCGCCCGGCGGGCCTTGTCATCCAGGCGCCCCAGCTTGCCCGCCAGATACCCGAGGCCGAGGCCGAAGCCGTTGTGCAGCACCACGGCTAGGAACACGATCCCGCCGGCGGCGACGATCTTGCTCGCGCTGCCGGCCACCACAATCGCGACGATCAGCGAAATGACGACGGCGGAGGCCCAGGGCAGGGCCGGCAGCACCTTGGCCACGAGCTTCTTCAGGAACAGGCGCGCCAGCAGGCCGGCGATCACCGGCAGCAGAACGGTCTTGACGATGTCCAGCACCATGCCGCCGGCGTCGATCTGCAGGTAGGAGCCGGCCAGGAACAGGATCAGCAGGGGCGTCACCACCGGGGCGATCAGGGTGGACACCGAGGCGACGGCGACCGAGAGGGCAACGTCGCCCTTGGCCAGGAACGCCATCACGTTGGACGCGGTGCCCGAGGGTGCGCAGCCGACGAGGATCAGCCCCACGGCCAGTTCCGGCGGGAGGTTCAGGGCGACGGCGATGAGCCAGCCGGCGCCGGGCATGATGACGTAGTGCGCCACGATGCCGAGGACCACGGCCCAGGGGCGCTTGGCCACGGATGCGAAGTCGGGTGGCGTCAGGGTCAGGCCCATGCAGAACATGATGATGCCCAGCAGGTACGGCACGCTGGGACCGAGGGGCTTGAACGCGCCCGGCAGCAGGTAGCCGGCGACGCCCGCGATGACGACCAGCAGCGGGAAAACGGTTACCGCGATCCGTGCGATCTTGGCCTCGGCGGCGAGGGCGGGGTTGACCGGGATCGCGTCTGGGCTGGTCTCCGGGGTGGACTCACGTGATTTGGTTGCCTCAAGCATCCAAGAATGGTGCCAGTGCGAAGGCTTAGGGGCCAGTTCGTGACTGCCGTGGGCCGTTTATGTCAGATTTTTGGCCCTGTCATGCCTTGTACGGCGGCCCCGGCCGGTCCGCAATCCCCGCGGTAGGGTAGAGGCGCAGGCAAGCTGCGGCCACAACGCCGGTGCCCCTGTTTCCGGATGAACCCTTCTGGCGCGGTGCTGCGTCTTCCCGAGCCCGAACGGAGCCAGCATTGGCCACCAAACCCGCCGGCACCCACGCCGCCCTCAGCCCCGAGCAGCTCCAATCAGTCCGCGGCACCCTGCGGTCCCCGCGCCGGCTCAAGACCGAAGTCCTCGGCGGGCTCGTCGTCGCGCTGGCACTCATCCCGGAGGCCATCGCCTTCTCGATCATCGCCGGCGTCGACCCCCGCATCGGGCTCTTCGCCTCCTTCACCATGGCGGTGACGATCGCGTTCATCGGCGGCCGTCCCGCAATGATTTCGGCGGCCACCGGCGCCGTTGCCCTGGTGGTCGCCCCGCTCGTGAAGTCGCACGGCCTGGACTACCTCGTCGCCGCCGTAATCCTGGCCGGCATCTTCCAGATCATCCTCGGCCTGTCCGGGGTGGCGAAGCTGATGCGGTTCATCCCGCGCTCCGTGATGGTGGGCTTCGTCAACGCCCTCGCCATCCTGATCTTTCTGTCCCAGGTCCCCGAGCTGATCGGCGTCCCATGGCTGGTCTACCCGCTCACCGCGGCTGGCCTGCTGATCGTCTTCGGCCTGCCGAAACTCACCAAAGCCGTGCCCGCCCCGCTCGTCGCGATCGTGGTGCTGACCCTCTTCACGGTCCTCGCCGCCGTCGCGGTCCCGACCGTGGGCGACAAGGGCGCGCTGCCGGACTCGCTGCCGTCGCTGTTCCTGCCCAACGTCCCGTTCACGCTCGAAACACTGCAGATCATCTTCCCGTTCGCCCTGGCCATGGCCTCCGTGGGGCTGCTTGAATCCCTCATGACCGCGAAGCTCGTGGACGACATCACGGACACCCACTCGGCCAAGACCCGCGAGGCCTGGGGGCAGGGCGTCGCGAACATCGTCACCGGCTTCTTCGGCGGCATGGGCGGCTGCGCGATGATTGGCCAGACCATGATCAACGTCAAGGCCTCCGGCGCCCGCACCCGGATCTCCACCTTCCTGGCCGGTGTTTTCCTGCTAATCCTCGTGGTGGCACTCGGCGACATCGTGTCCCTCATCCCGATGGGCGCCCTCGTGGCCGTGATGATCTTCGTGTCCGTGGCCACCTTCGACTGGCACAGCATCCATCCGTCCACACTAAAGGCCCTGCCCAAGAGCGAAACGCTGGTCATGCTCGCCACCGTGGCCGTGACCGTGGCCACCCACAACCTGGCGATCGGCGTCGGCGTCGGCGTTCTCGTGGCGATGGTCCTGTTCGCCCGCCGTGTGGCGCACTTCGTCACCGTGGACCGCGCCGTGGCGGAGGTCGACGGCGTACCGGTGGCGACGTACAAGGTCGACGGCGAGCTCTTCTTCGCCTCCTCGAACGACCTCTACACCCAGTTTCAATACGCCCTGGATCCCGGACACGTGGTCATCGACATGCACGCCAGCCACCTTTGGGACGCCTCCACTATCGCCTCGCTCGATGCCATCACCGAGAAGTACCGGCACCACGGCAAGACCGTCGACGTCGTGGGCCTCAACGACGCCAGCCTGCACATGCGCGAACGCCTGGCCGGGAAGCTCGGCTCCGGCAAGTAGGCTGCGCTCCTGCCCGGTTGCTTCTGCCGACGCGCGGGAAAGACCGGCGTGTCACCGGGTTTCTGACCCCCCTTTGGCTTGTAACTGGGAAGGAGCGCGCGGCCCTGGGCTGTCAGGGCGCTGGTTTGCTCGCTTTGCCGTCCAGCCAGAGCGTGTCCGACCCGTCGCGGTGCACGCCGGAGGACCCGACGTGCTTCGAATCGATCTGAGGCCCGTTCTTGATGACGTGGACCAGCGCCATGCCGTGGCCGCGGCCCAGCCCGTAGTCCTCCTTGAGCCATTCGAGGACCGGCCCCGCCTTCACGGACGGGCCGGTAAAGCCCTTCTCCCCGGCGATCTCCACGAGTTGGCGCGGGGTGAGTCCGGTCTTGTCCTCGATGGTGTCGAGATAGGCCTGGAACGACATGCGGGACTTCCTCTCAGCAGGCTGCGGGTTCCTCCGTCACTCTAGGGACAGCCGCGCCGCGCCGCCAGACCCTGTTTCCCCCGGATGCAGCCGAACCGGCGCGCTCCTGCCCAGTTACTGAGCGCGGGGCACGAAAAAGTACGGCGTGTTCCCCGGGTTCGTCGGGTTCTCGCGCCGCGGCCGGGGAGTAACCGGGCAGGAGCGCGGCCGGTGCGGGTTGGAGGCGGAACGGCTACGCTCGGGAACATGACGCAGACCTGGGATCCGGGCCAGCAGGGAGTCCTGGAACTTCCCTCCGGCCGGCTCATCCGCGGCCGCGGACTGCTCCAGCCGTTCCCGGCCGGCCCCCGGCCCGAGTTTGGCCTGTACCTGCTGGGACGGCGCCCGGCGCCGGTGGCCTGGGATTCCCGGTGGGTCCGCTGGCGGGATTTGCGCCTGCCGGCCGACGACGCCGAAACCCTGGACGCGCTCACGGAGGCCTGGCGCCGTGCCGAGACCGAGAGGGTCGAGGTCGCCTGCTGGGGAGGCCGCGGCCGGACCGGCACCGCCCTGGCCTGCCTTGCGGTCCTGGACGGCGTTCCGCCCGCGGAGGCCGTGGCCTTCGTGCGCGCGCGCTACCGCCGGGGCGCCGTTGAGACTCCATGGCAGCGGAAGTACGTCGCCCGGTTCCGGCGCCCGGAGGCCTGACGGGCAACCCCCAATGGTGCGCCAAACCCCGGCCCGGTCCCGGTATTAGGGCACACGATTGGGTCTTTTTGTTTGCCGTGGGCGGGCCTACCGTGGACAGACGGAGCCGCCCGGTCCGGGTGGCCGAATCCATGGAGGACTATCCAATGACGACGCATGTAGCCGACTGCAGCGTGACCAATTGCTCCTTTAACGACCACTCCAACTGCAACGCCGCCGCCATTACCGTCGGTGGCGCTGAAGATCACGCCTCCTGCGCCACTTTCATCGATATCGGCGTGCACGGAGGGCTGCCCAAGGTGCTGGCCGACGTCGGCGCCTGCCAGCGTTCCGAATGCGCGCACAACGACCACCTGATGTGCAAGGCCACCGAGGTGCATGTCGGTCCGGGCGTCGACAACGCTGATTGCCTCACTTACGCCCACAGATAGGCCGCGCAGAAAAGCTTGCCGAATACGTGCAGCCCTTTCCGCGGGCGAGGGTACGCTCGACTGCGAGACCGCATTTGCCCGACCCAGGAGACTCCCCTTATGGCTGCCGAAAGTCCGACCATCCTTGCGACCTCCGGCGGCTACAAGCCCGGGGCGCGGACGCGCCTGGAATTCAACAAGCTGGTCCATTACGCCGTCGACTTGTCCGGCGCCACCGGGCGGGCGCCGAAGATCGCCCACGTCGGCACCGCCAGCGGGGACCAGCGGTGGTTCAACAACGAGGTCAGCGAAGCGGGAAACGCAGCCGGATTCCAGCTCACGCACCTGAATCTGTTCACCATGCCCAACGTTTCCAACGTCGAGGAGTACCTGCTCGGCCAGGACGTCGTCTGGGTCAACGGCGGCTCGGTGGTCAACCTCCTGGCCGTTTGGCGCGCCCATGAACTGGACGCGATCTTCCGGCGGGTCTGGGAGGCCGGGGTGGTGTTGGCCGGCGTTTCGGCCGGCTCGATCTGCTGGTTTAACGGCGGGACGACCGACTCGTTCGGTCCCGAGCTGCGTGCCGTAAAGAACGGCCTGGGTCTGCTGCCTTACGACAACGGCGTCCACTACGACTCCGAAGCCGCACGCCGCCCGCTGGTGCACCGCCTGGTGGCGGACGGAACGCTGGGCGAGACCCACTGCACCGACGACGGCGTCGGCCTGCTCTACCGCGGGACCGAACTGGTCGAGGCGGTCACGGAAGTGCCCGGCAAAGCTGCCTACCGGGTGACGCCGGCCCCGACTGACGGGTTCGCTGCCGACGTCGTCGAGGAACGGATCGAGCCGAACGGACTCTAGGAGCTCAGGTCACTCACTCAGCAGGGTTCATGGCTTCGGACACGTGGCGCCGCGACCGGACAAAGGCCGCAACAGCGACAAAAATGCCGGTGGCACAAAGGGCCGTCGCCGCAAGCTGGGATTCCAAGTGCGCGCCCGTGGAAATTCCGAGGGCAATGGTCAACGGAAACCAGATGGCGAACCATCCGCCAACGACCGCGACGGTTCGAGGCAGGGATGGCCGCCCGCGTCCGATCAAGACGCCCAGACCCACGGCCGCGGTGGTCAGGCCGCCGGTGATCATGGCTGCAAGACCCAGCCGCGCCAGCCCGGGGTCGACGACGGGTTCGATGGCGTAAATCCGGATGGTCTCCAGGACGCCGGTCAGCAGCGAGAACAGCCCAGCCGCAGTCAGGGCCAGGGACAACGTGGTCATCGTCTTAATCCGCCGGTGGCCACTCTCCGGACGGCGGACGCGCCCAGCGAGTCCCACTAGCGTCCCGTGTCGAAGATGCTCAGTAGGTCCATTCCCGGCCGAAAGTGAATGGTCTGCAGGCCCAGGCCGCGGGCGGCCGCAATATTGGCGTCATTGTCATCTATGAAGATGACGTGCTCGGGGCGGGCGCCGAGCACGCCGAGAACATGATCGAAAATTCGGCGGTCCGGCTTGGCCATCCCCAGGACCCCGCTGAAGAACAGCTGGCGGAAATACTGCACCCAGCCGGCCTCCGAGCTGTACGTCGCGGCCATGCCGGCGGGCATGTTGGAGAGCAGCGCGAGCCGCTGATCGCGGGAGTGGAACGTCTCCAGAGCCGAAATGGTGCGTGGGTTCAAGTGCGACCATTGGGCCGCATCGAGTTCTTCAAGCTGCACCAGCAATTCGGCCGAAACGGGCCCGCCGATCACGCTGCTCCAGTAAGCCGCAGCATCGATTCTTCCCGCGTCGAAATCAAGTCTGGACCGCCAGTACGGACCTTCGTGGTGCCTCAGGTCAAGACCTGTTGCACGCCCAAGTCGGGTCCAATCGCTTTCCTGGGCGCATCGGAGATGACCATTCCATAGTCGAAAAGCAGCCATTCGGGCGCAGGGCTCGGGGAATTCATTCCGTCAGCTTAGACCTGGCGTGTCCCTTACCCCTGCGTCAGGCGGTAGCGCTCGATCTGCTTGAGCCGCCGCAGGAGGCTGTCGCGCCGCGGGTGCGGGACGGCGTCGGCCGGTTCGGCGGTGAGGTCGATGTGCTTGGTGCCGTACTGCCAGAGCAGCAGGTCATCGAGGAGCCGGTCCGGGCCGGGGGAGTAGCGGTGGTCCAGGGCCCGGCGGACCTCGGTGATCCGGTTGGCGCTGAGCAGCCCGGCCAGCTGCATGGTCTGGTTGAGGCCGTGGGCGGCCATCAGCTCGGCGGCCCAGCCCCAGTCGTCGTCGACCTTCCGGTCCACGTGCGGCAGGAGGGTGCGCCAGACGTCGCGGATCCGGTTCGGGGTCAGCTGGGCGGCGCCTTCGCCGTCCATGTCCCAGTAGCTGCGGACCTCTTCGTAGCGTTCGTGCAGGTCAGCGAACGCCCCCTCCACGGTTTCCAGCATGGCGGCCGTGGCAGTGAACTGGCGGTCAAAATGCGGGGTCCAGGCGCGCGGGTCCTCGGCCTTGAAGCGGATGTCGTGCTCGATCTCGCTCCAGGCGTGCGCGAACACGGTCCG
Organism: Arthrobacter sp. 05N429; assembly: GCF_056397045.1. Lineage (NCBI taxonomy): Bacteria > Bacillati > Actinomycetota > Actinomycetes > Micrococcales > Micrococcaceae > Arthrobacter > Arthrobacter sp. 05N429. The sequence goes on along the minus strand of NZ_JBFTMQ010000002.1, from coordinate 308,685 downwards.
GATCTGGCATTCGAAGAAGTAGCTGCCGTTCGGCGGCACGTCCGGGTTGAAGGCCTGCTGGTAGTCCTTGACGGCCTCGTTCTGGATGGTCCGCAGGATCAGGTGGCGGCTGGAATAGCCGTACGTGCCGGACTCGATCGAACCAATGTCCTTCTCGCGGTCGCCGCGGCAGTCGAAGAGCTGGCGCTGGCGCTTGATCAGGTTGGCCACCACAGCGTTTTCCGCCGGCAGCTTCGTGATGACGCGGACGCCCACCATGTCATTCAGGGTCCGGAACGGGTCCGGGAACTTCAGCACCGGCGGACCGCCCGGCTCCAGCGGCTCCTCCGTCCGGGAGATCTTCTCGCGGAAGGATTCGACCGTCTTGGTGCGGCCGGTGACGAAGAGCGGCGTCACCTCGGTTCCCTTGAGCATGCTCCGCAGCGTCAGCAGGACCTCGCGGGTGACCAGCTTCAGGGCAGGGCGCACCCGCTCGTACAGTTCCACGTTTTCCTGCACGGATTCGCGCAGGTCCGCGTCCAGTCGATCCCAATTGCTCGCCATGCGTCCAGCTTACGGCGGGGGTACGACGGCGGCCGGCTGACACCCGGGTGCCGGGGCGCCTTCGGGACCCCTACCCGGCCCGGCACGGCCTTACGCACTGCCGCGCGGCGCTCAGGGTAGGCTCGGCACATGGCTGATGTGCGGCGTCGGGCTTTAATCGCGGCCGCAGCGACGGTGACACTGGGGGCAGTCTCCGCCGCCTGTTCACCGGGCCCCAAGGAGGACAGTGTGAAGCGGCATAGGTACAGCTACGGCGATGACTCCAGCCAGTGGGGGGAGCTCTTCCTGCCGGATGCTGCCGCCATCAAGGGCGTGGTGGTGGTCATTCACGGCGGCTACTGGCGTTCTCAGTACGGCGCGGAACTCGGCGAACCCCTGGCCAAGGACCTCGCGGCGCACGGCATGGCCGCCTGGAATCTCGAGTACCGCCGCGCCGGAAACGGCGGCGGCTGGCCCCATACCTTTTCCGACGTTCTGGCCGGAATCGATAAGCTCGGCGACATCGCCGGTGAACATGGCCTCGGGCTGGACAGGGTGGTGGCCCTGGGGCACTCCGCAGGCGGGCACCTCGCGGTCTGGGCAGCGGGACGGAGCCGCCTCGCACAGCTCGGCGCCCCCGATGCGGACCGCCAGCTGCTGCGCAAGGACGACGACGGCGCGGTGCACCTGACCGGCGTCGTCAGCCAGTCCGGGCTGCTCAACCTCGCCGAGGCCGAACGGTTGAACCTGAGCAATGGCGCAGTCAGCAACCTGCTGGGCGGCTCCTCCGAAAAATACCCCAAACGGCATAAATACGCCGATCCGATGAGCGCAGTGCCGCTGAAGATTCCCGTGTATGCCGTCCACGGCACGGACGACGACACGGTTCCCGTCAGCCAGTCCGATTCATACGCGGCCGCGGCCAAGTCCGCCGGCGCGCCGGTCCAGCTCCTGAAGGTTCCGGGCGACCATTTCGCGCTGATCGACCCGAAGGCCGCCGCGTACCGGAAGTGCCGCGAACTCGTGCAGGTTCTGCTCGGCTGATCCCCGTCTGCCATTGCCACCCGCCGGTGGTAGCGTGGCGCCTATGCAAGTCGAAGTTCCCGCGGTTCTGCGCACCCTGGCTGCGGGCTTCACCCGGTTCCTCCGTGCGTTCGCGCCGCGCCATCCGGCCCAGGTGATCGTGCTGGGCTTCGCCGCCGCCGTCGCCGTCGGGACCGGCCTGTTGTTGCTCCCGATGGCCAAAGCCGGCGACGGCGGGGCCAGCCTGCTGGAGGCGCTGTTCACCGCCACGTCCGCCGTCTGCGTCACCGGCCTGATCACCGTGGACACGCCAGTGTTCTGGAGCGGATTCGGCCAGGTGGTCATCCTCATCCTGATCCAGGTCGGCGGCTTCGGCGTGATGTCCTTCGGCACGCTGCTCGGGGTCCTGACCGCCCGCCGGCTGGGCTTGAAATCCCGGATATCCGCCGCCACCGAGACCAAAAGCACCGGCTTCGGCGACGTCCGCCGCGTGCTGGTGGGCGTTCTGCTCATCAGTGTTGTCGTGGAAGCGGCGCTGGCGTTGAGTCTCGCGGTCCGCTTCATGGCCGGGTACGGCTATGCGCCGGGCGACGCGATCTGGCATGGCGTGTTCCATTCCATCTCGTCCTTCAACAACGCCGGTTTCGCCCTGTACTCGGACAACCTGATGGGGTTCGTCGGCGATCCCTGGATCTGCCTGCCGATCGCCGCGGCCGTGATCATCGGCGGACTCGGCTTCCCGGTCCTGTTCGAACTGGGCCGGCAGTACCGGCGCCCGATCCACTGGAGTATGAACACGAAACTCGTCCTCGTCGGATCGGCTCTTCTCCTGGCCGGCGGGACGGTGTTCCTCACCGCCGTCGAGTGGGCCAACCCGGCAACCCTTGGCGGTCTGCGTCCGGCCGAGCGCGTGCTGGCCGGGTTCTTCCAGTCCGTCATTACCCGCACCGCGGGCTTCAACAGCATCGACATCGCCCAGATGAACCCGGTGTCGTGGCTGGGCATGGACATCCTGATGTTCATCGGCGGCGGGCCCGCGGGCACTGCCGGCGGCCTGAAGATCACCACTTTCGCCGTACTGTTCTTCATCCTCAGTACCGAGCTGCAGGGCGGCACGGCCGTGAACATCTTCGGCAAGCGGCTGTCCCGCGCGGTGCACCGCCAGGCCATCACCGTCGTGCTGCTGGCGATCGCCCTGGTCACCGGCTCCACGATGTTCCTGATGCTGATCACCGACTTCGGGCAGGAACGGATCCTTTTCGAGGTCGTTTCAGCCTTCGCCACCGTCGGCCTGTCCACCGGCATCACAGCCGGCATGCCTCCGGCCGGACAGCTCGTGCTGATCCTCCTGATGTTCGTCGGGAGGCTGGGCCCGGTCACGCTGGGCGCGGCCCTGGCCCTGCGCGAGCGACCCCTGCTTTACGAGTACCCCAAGGAAAGGCCCCTCATTGGCTAGGAACATCTTCTCGTCCCGCTCCGCCGGCGCCAGCGACAAGGCGTCCTCGGTGGTGGTCATCGGCCTGGGCCGCTTCGGCGGCTCACTGGCCCTGGAACTGGAGGCGCAGGGCACCGAGGTGCTTGGCATCGACGCCAACGACGAAATCGTCCAGTCCTACAACGGGCGCCTCACCCACGTGGTCCGGGCCGACTCCACCAAGGAAGAGGCTCTGCGGCAGCTCTCGGTCCATGAATTCGACCGTGCCGTGGTCGGGATCGGCTCGGACATCGAAGCCAGCATCCTGACCACATCCCGGATCCTGAAATTCCAGCGGCCCCAGATCTGGGCGAAGGCCATCAGCGAACCCCACGCGGAGATCCTGGGCCAGCTCGGCGTGGAGCATGTCATCCGGCCCGAACATGACATGGGCAAACGCGTCGCGCACCTGGTCCTGGGCTCGATCCTTGACTACGTGGAATTCGAGGACGACTTCGTCATGATCCGCACCAGCCCGCCGTCCGCCGTCCGCGACCGCCCCCTCGGCGTGCTCGGGCTCCGGGACAAGTTCGGCGTCACCATCGTGGCCGTCAAACGTCCCGGCGGCACGTGGGGCCACACGACGGCGCAAACGGTTCTTTACGACGACGACCAGATCATCGTCCAGGGCAGCAAAGCCAAGGCCGAACGGTTCAGCACCATGCCCTGACCCACTAGACTGGGGGCAGGTGCGCCGGGAAGTCTGGTCGGCATAGTTCAGTCGACCCAAATTTTAGGACTCCCGCATGAGCGCCACTCCTCCTCCCGTCCGGCCCAGGCTGACCATCTTCGGCCGCGGCAGCTACGCCGAGTCCCTCCGGATCGGTGAGATCCTCCGCAAGGAGACTGTCGGCGGCGCCCTGCTCGTCGCGGCAGCCGTGATCGCGCTCGTCTGGGCCAACTCGCCGGTTTCGGAGAGCTACTTCGCCCTCCGCGACTTCAAATTCGGCTACGAACCGTGGCACCTGGAGCTCAGCCTCGGCGCGTGGGCGGCCGACGGGCTGCTCGCCATCTTTTTCTTCCTGGTGGGCCTCGAACTCAAGCGCGAATTCATCGCCGGGGACCTGCGGCAAATCAACAAATCGATCGTTCCGGTCGCGGCGGCCGTTGGCGGCGTCGCCATCCCCGCGCTGATATACGCGGTGATCAACTTCGCCAGCCCGGAGACCCTGCGCGGCTGGGCCATTCCCACCGCCACCGACATCGCCTTCGCCGTCGCCGTGCTTGCCATCATCGGCTCGCATCTGCCCAGCGCCCTGCGGATCTTCCTGCTGACCCTTGCCGTGGTTGATGACCTGATCGCCATCACCATCATCGCCGTCTTCTACACGAATGACCTCCAGCCGATGCCGCTGCTGATGGCGCTGATCCCGCTGGCCATCTACACTTACCTGGCGCACAGATACCGGCGCTTCTTCAAAATCAACGCCTCGGCCGCGTGGCTGATTCTCCTGCCGCTCGGGGCTGTCACCTGGGCACTGGTCCATGCCTCCGGCATTCACGCGACCGTGGCGGGTGTACTGCTCGGCTTCGCTATCCCGGTCCTGCGTTCGAAGGCCAGCGGAGGCCCCGAGGCCGGTCCGGGCCTCGCCGAGGTCTTCGAGCACCGGTTCCGCCCGATCTCGGCCGGCGTGGCCGTCCCCATCTTCGCGTTCTTCTCCGCCGGAGTGGCCGTGGGCGGCTGGGATGGGCTGGTTTCGGCGCTGACCGACCCAGTGGCGGTCGGCATCATCATGGCGCTGGTCCTCGGCAAACCGATCGGCATCATGGGCACCACCTGGCTGCTCACCAAGGTCACGAGGGCCCGGCTGGACACCAGCTTCAAGTGGATCGACGTCGTCGGAATCTCCCTGCTGGCCGGTATCGGATTCACCGTTTCGCTCCTCGTGGCCGAGCTGAGCTTCGGCCAGGGCAGCATCCACGACGACCACGCCAAGGTAGGGATCCTCGCGGCGTCTGCGCTGGCGGCCTTGCTGGCCGCGGCGGTCCTGCGGACCCGGAACCGGCAGTACCGGAAGGCCGAAGAAGAAGAGAAGGTCGACTCGGACCAGGACGGGATCCCGGACGTCTACCAGCAGGACGGCTCCACCCCCTAGCCCCCGGTAGCGGAGTTCGCCGGCCGACGTCGTTATTCTCAACGAAGCAGGTCTTGCGTTCATACCCCAGGGGGTTTGATGATGGAAGGTGCGCAGCCCCGCCGCCCGGTCGGCCGTGGCTGCGCAGACCGGCAGGAGTGAATCATGGACGTCGTCGTCATTGAGACCAGACAACTCGGGGACCGCAGCTACCTCGTCCACGACGGCACGTTTGCGCTGGTCATCGACCCGCAACGGGACACAGACCGCGTGGAGGCGGCCGCCCGCGACGCCGGCGTCACCATCACCCATGTCGCCGAGACCCACATCCACAACGATTACCTGACCGGCGGGCCCGAACTGGCCCGGGCGCACGGCGCGAGCTACCTCGTGAACGCCGCAGACCCGGTGACGTTCGAGCGGCAGCCGATCACCGACGGGCAAAGCGTTCAGGTCGGTGCGCTGACGGTCAAGGCCGTCGCCACCCCGGGCCACACGCACACTCACCTGTCCTTCATCGTGGACGACGGCAGGCAGCAGGCCGTCTTCTCCGGCGGAAGCCTGCTGTACGGCTCGGTCGGCCGCACGGACCTTGTGGGTGCCGGGGACACCCTCGGCCTGACGCATGACCAGTACACCTCGGTGCGCCGGCTCGCCGGGGAGGCCGCACCCACCGCAGCGCTCTTCCCGACCCACGGGTTCGGCTCCTTCTGCTCCTCGGGCCCGGCCAGCCGCGCCGGAGGATCCACCATCGGCGAACAGCTCACCAGCAACCACGCCCTGACGGACCCGGATGAGGACCACTTCGTCCAGGAACTCATCGCGAACCTCACCGCCTACCCCTCCTACTACGCCCACATGGGGGTCACCAACGCCGCCGGGCCGGGCCCGGCTGACCTGACCGTGCCGGAATCGCTCGATGCGGTGGAACTCCTGCGCCGGCTGGAGGGCGGCGAGTGGGTGGTGGACCTGCGCCGCCGCGTGGCTTTCGCCAACAACCACCTGCTGGGCAGTGTGAGCTTCGAATACGGCACCAGCTTCAGCACCTACCTGGGCTGGATCCTGCCCTGGGGCGAGCAACTGACCCTGGTGGGATCCCACGGCGACGTCGAAAAAGCCATCCGCGACCTTTCCCGGATCGGCATCGAATCCCCGGACGCCGCCCTCGGAACGGACCCGCACGCGCTGGCACCCCGCGCCGCCCTCGCCTCCTACCCCCGTGTGGGCTGGGACGGCGTGCTCGCCGGCCGTGCCCCCGGGGACACCGTCGTCGACGTGCGGCGGGCCGACGAGTACGCCGCCTCGCGGGTGGCAGGAGCGGTCAACGTCCCACTCCATGAATTGCTGCGCCGCCTGGATTCCGTCCCCGCAGGGAAGCTGTGGGTGCACTGCACCACCGGCTACCGGGCCGGCACCGCCGCGAGCCTGCTGCAGCGCGCCGGCAGGGATGTGGTCCACATCGACGCGAAATTCGACGACGCCGGGGCGGCGGGAATCCCGGTGGACAACGCCCCCGTCCCGGCGGGGCCGCCGGCCTGAGCGAGTTGCCCGCGTTCCGAAACACTGGGGCGCATGCCCGCGTTCTCTGGCAGAGTATGAGCATGCTCACAGTTATAGGCGAGGGCCTGGTTGATGTGGTCCAGCGCTCCTCCGGCATCCAGGCCCATGTGGGCGGCAGCCCCCTCAACGTCGCCGTGGGGCTGGCCCGGCTGGATCATCCGGTGCAGTTCATCGGCCGCTACGGCCGCGACGCCTACGGTGAATCGGTGGCCGCTCACCTGAAGTCCAGCTCGGTGCTCCTCCCGGTGGGCCCGGACGAGCTGCCCACGTCCGTGGCCACCGCCCTGATCGACGACGACGGCGCCGCCAGCTACACGTTCGAGCTCGCCTGGGAGCTTCCCGGCCTCGCGGACCGGCTGCCGTTCATGCTGCAGGCGACGACGCTGCTGCACACCGGCTCGATTGCCACCATGCTGGCTCCCGGGGCCGCCGAGGTGCTCTCCGCCGTCGAGCATGCCCATCCTTTGGCCACCATCAGCTTTGACCCCAACTGCCGGCCCAGCATCATCACGGACGTGGATTACGCGCGCCGGCAGGCGGAAAAGTTCGTCACGCTGGCCGACGTGGTCAAGGCCTCGGATGAGGACCTCGAGTGGCTCTACCCGGGCGAGGATCCGTTGGATTCGGCCCGGCGCTGGCTCTCGCTCGGCCGTTCCGAAGGTCCTGCCATGGTGGTGGTCACCCGTGGCGCCCAGGGGCCCTGGGGCGTGAATGCCGCCGGCGAAGCGCACTTTCCTGCACCGTCAGTAAAGGTGGCGGACACTGTGGGCGCCGGGGATTCCTTCATGGCGGCACTCCTCTCCGCCATCGTGGACCTGGGCCTGGACGGGGCGCAGAACCGCAAGGACCTGCGCGGACTTTCCGCCGGGAGCCTCCGGGAACTCCTGGCCCACGCCGCCTGGGCCGCCGCCGTCACCGTCTCCCGGGCCGGCGCCAACCCGCCCACCCGAGCGGAGCTGAACCGGATCGAGCTGGGCGCACAAACGTCACCCAGGGACGCCGGGAGTAACGACCCCGAAAGTGCAGAACTCCCCAAGAACTGAAAGGCAGCCATGACACACCACGATGCCACGTCCTTCCGCGTCAGCAGTGAGTCATTCGAGGACGGCCAGACCCTGCCGCCGGCCCAGCGCGGCGCCTCCACCGGCGCGGGCGCGAAGGACGAGTCGCCGCAGCTGAGCTGGAGCGGCGCCCCGGCCGGGACCCTGAGCTACGCGGTCACCGTGTTCGACCCCGATGCCCCGGGCCGCGGCGGCTTCTGGCACTGGGCCGTGCTGGACATTCCGGCTAACACGACGTCCCTGCTGGCCGGGGCGGGCTCGCGCCAAGGCGGGCACCTGCCGCCGGGTGCGTTCCAGCTGAAGAACGACGGCGGCAGCACCGGCTACATGGGAGCGGCCCCGCCCAAGGGCCACGGCCCGCACCGGTACATCGTCACGGTCCACGCCCTCGACTTGGCGCACTCCGGCCTCGACGCCGGAGCCCACCCCGCGAAGCTCGAAGCGAAGCTCGCCCCGCACACCCTAGCCCGGGCGAGCGTGACCGGGATCTACGAACGCCACTAGCCTGGAACTGTCGGGACGTCGGGGCCGCCAGACCGGATACCCGCGCCTCGGTCGCCTCGGCCGCCGAATTCACCGGACACGTACGTCCACGCCAGCGGTGCCCCGCGGATTCGCCGGTCGGCCGCACCCGACCCGGCCCCGCGCGGGCTCCACCGGCAGCCCCGCCCCCGCGCCGGCACCGCCAACGTAGACTGGCGGTATGCGGCTGGTAGCAAGTGATATTGACGGAACGATCCTCGGCCACGACGGCAAAATCAGTGACCGGACCGTCCGTGCGTTCCACGCCTGCCGGGAAGCCGGCGTCGAACTGGTCTTCGTCACGGGACGCCCGCCGCGCTGGCTCCACCCGCTGCAGGACCGGCTGGGGCACGCCGGAACCGTCATCTGCTCCAACGGCGCCGTCGTCTGGGACCTCGAGGCGGACCGGCTGATCTCCGCCCGGGCCCTGCAGCTCGACGCCGTGTTCGAGGCGCGCCGCATCATCCAGCGGCTGCGCCCCTCCGCACTGTTCGCCGCCGAGACCCTGAACGGCTTCCACCTGGAACCGGGGTTCATCGAGAACGGCTCCAGCGAACTGCTGGCCGAGGTCACACCGGCACCCTTGCACACCACCCTCGCCGCGACGGACTCCGTCGTGAAGTTCCTCGCCATTGTCCGGGAGGGCACCGCCGACGAATTCCTCGCCGAAGTGACGCCCGCCGTCGCGCATCTGGCCGCCGCCACCCACTCGGCCCCCAACATCGCGCTCCTGGAGCTGTCCCTCCCCGGCGTCAACAAAGCCGTCACCCTCGCCGAATACGCCGCCTCCCTCGGCGTCGCCTCCGCCGATGTGGTGGCCTTCGGGGACATGCCCAACGACATCGAGATGCTGCGCTGGGCCGGCGACGGCTACGCGATGGCCAGCGGCCACCCGGAAGCCATCCTCGCCGCCGGGCAGCAGGCTCCGCACTTCGACGACGACGGTGTCGCCCAGATCCTCGAGGCCAAACTCGCCGCCCTGGGTGTCCGGCTGCCCTGACGCGCCGGCAGGACCCCGCCGCGACTGTCCCGGTCAATCCAACAGCCGGCCCGCGCGGACACCGGACTCCCAGCTTTTGGTCAACTGGCGTTCACTTTGGCGTCCTAGGCTGAAATCTCACGACGGATCAGCTGACTGACGGTGGGACATCATGGCCAGGTACCGCACGAAGAATATGGAAGACATGCCCCTGCGCCCGGCGGCGCCGGACGCGCACTGGAAGAGCCTGCAGCAGGGTGACCGGGTCAGCGTCCGGCTGGCGCCCGGCTACGAGACCGAAGGCCGGGTGGACGCCGTCACGGCCGACCACACCGCCGTCTGGGTGGACCTCGACGGCGGCCGGGGCCGCACGCTGCTGCACTGCAGCGACGGCGTGGAGATTCTTCCGCACACGAACTGATCCAGCCCACCGGGCGGCCGGCGAACAGCAGAATTCAGGGTCACCAGAGACGGATCGCTTTCACGATCACTGATCACAAGGGAGCTAAGGCCCTGTGTGAAGGACGGTGCCGCCCAGGCTCTTCTGGATGAGTTTCGGGTCTTCGCTGACGACGGTCCAGTTCTTGCCGACATTGATTGAACGTTGCCCAGCCGGCCTCGCGAAGTCTAGCTGCGACTGCAGGTACGTGTCGTTGCTGTAGGTAGCAAGGAATAAGAACTCGCCGCAGCTTCCCGAGGAGGAGGCGTACTTGGCAGGCGGTGTGTCCAAGACCAGCTCCGGGCATCGCAGGCCCGCGGACTCCACTGCTTCCTTCAATTGGTCAATCGTCTCAAACGTGCCGCCATCCGCCGGCGGGGCCGTGGCATCGGAAGTAGAACAAGACGCCAATGAGAGAGTGATGATGGCTGTGGCAGTGCCCAACGTAAGTCGGTTCATATCTGGTCCCCAATCAGAAAACTCTTCCGTCACTCCAGCCTAGGCCCTCCTTGCACGCATCTCGCGCTTGGTCAGCCACTCACGGGCTTGTCTAAAGGAACTTCCAGTGGCGCCTTCCGCGGCCGCGGATGCCTGTCCGCGCAGTGCTGTACCGTGCTCCGCTAGGCTTCAGGAGTGAGCACCCCGCACCCGTTTTTTGCCTCCGGCTCTGCCTCCGGTGACGGCCCTGATCTTCCCGTGGCCATGGCCCACCGCGGCTTCTCCCGCGACGGCCTGGAGAACTCCATGGCCGCGTTCCGCGCCGCCGTCGAACTGGGCTTCCGGCACCTGGAGACGGACGTGCACACCACCGCCGACGGCGTCCTGCTGCTGTTCCACGACGAGACCCTGGACCGGGTCACGGACGGCCGCGGCCGGATTTCGGAACTCCCGGCAGAGACAGTGGCCCGGGCGAGGATCGGCGGTGCGGAGCCCATCCCGCTGTTCGAGGAACTCGCCGCGGCCTTCCCCGACGTCCGGTTCAACCTCGACGTCAAGGACTGGAACTCGGTGGACACCCTGGCCGCGGCGATCGAACGGTTCGGCCTGCATGACCGGGTACTGATCGCCAGCTTCTCGGACCGTCGGCGCCGGGCCGTACTGAAGCAGCTGAGCCGCCCCGCCGCTGGCTCGGCCGGCATCGTATCCAATGCCCTCTTCGTCCTGCTCGGACCCGTACTCCCCGCACCGCTGCTGCGCCTCACGGCCGGACGTGCGCTCCGCGGCGTCCACGCCCTCCAGGTCCCGGTCAGCTACGGTCCCGTGACCGTGGTGACCCCCGGCTTCGTCCGGCGCGCGCACCGGCACGGGCTGCAGGTGCACGTCTGGACCGTCAACGATCCCGCGGAAATGCACCGGCTGCTGGATCTTGGGGTGGACGGGATCGTCACCGACCGGGCGGACCTGCTCAAGGAAGTCCTCCAGAAACGCGGCGTCTGGAGCGCCTGAGCCGGCCCCGCTTCCGGGACTGGCAGGATGGGACCATGCGCATTTTGATCGCCCCGGACAAGTTCAAGGGTTCCCTGACCGCCGCCGAAGCCGCCGCCGCCATAGCCGAAGGCGCCCTGCGCGTCTATCCCGACGCCGAGGCCATCCAGTTTCCGGTGGCCGACGGCGGCGAAGGAACCCTTGAGGCGGCCGTCGCCGCAGGGTACGAGGAGCGGCTGAACGCGGTGGTGGGCCCCATCCTGGCACCTGTCGGCGCGGCCTGGGCGATCTGGAAGGACGCCTTCGGCGGGGCCACCGCCGTGATCGAAACCGCGCAGGCATCCGGGCTGGCGCACATGGAACCCACCCCGGCCAACGCCCTGCGCGCACACAGCTACGGCTGCGGCCAGCTGATCGCCGCGGCCCTCGACGCCGGCGCGACGGAGATCGTGCTGGGCCTGGGCGGCTCGGCAATGAGTGACGGCGGCAGCGGCGCCCTGCGCGCGCTGGGCCTCAAACCGCTCGACGCCGCCGGCAACGTGGTGCCGCTCGGCGGCGGTTCGCTCGCCGAGGTGGCGCAGCTCGATGTCAGCGGCCTCGATCCGCGGCTCGGCTCGGCCAGGTTCCGGATCGCGGTCGACGTGCAGAACCCGCTCGTGGGCACCGACGGAGCAGCCCACGTGTTCGGCCCGCAGAAGGGCGCCGACGCGGACGCCGTGGAACTGCTCGACGCCGGACTCCGCAACTGGGCTTCGGTGCTGCGCCAGTCCACCGGCCGGGATGTCAACGTCCCCGGCGCCGGAGCGGCCGGCGGCTTCCCGGCGTCGTTCCTGGCCTTCAGCGACGCAACGCTGGAAGGCGGCTTCGAGCTGGTGGCCGGACTCACCGGGCTGGCTGACAAGCTCGTACAGGCCGACCTTGTGATCACCGGCGAGGGCTCGCTGGATTCGCAGTCGCTGACCGGAAAAGCGCCGATTGCGCTCGCCGATGCCGCGCAGCAGCTGGGCATTCCCGTGATTGCGGTCGCGGGCCGGATCCTGGTCACGCCTGAAGACCTCGCCAAGCACGGGGTGGTGGCAGCGGCGCAGCTGCTGGACCTGGCCGGAAGCCCGGACGACGCCGTCGCCAACGCCGCGAAGTACCTCGCCTGGGCCACCAGCCAGGCGCTCGAGGGCGCCTGAGCGCTCAGGCGCCCGTCTCATAGTGCGGCTCCGCGACCGGTTTGGATTCGGGGGAGCCCCTCTCCCGGAGGTACACCGAAGCGCCCACCAGCACGGCGACGGCCAGGAACTCGCTTTGCCAGTTCTGGAAGGACTCAAACCAGAAGCGGCTCGTCGCCAGGTACTCGAGGACCGTCACGGGAGCCTCGCCGTGGCTCTGCTGCTCGGAGCTGTACTCGTCCGCTCCTCCGACGGCGTGGAGTGCGAAGGACGCGAGGAACAGCACCAGGAACATGATCGACAGTGAGTGTTCATAGAGCTTAAGGACCCGCCCCCCGCGGCGCACAGGCCATGGGGTGGCCGCCTTGAGGTCCGCGGTTCGAGGGTCCTCGTCCTGCGGGGCATCCCGGCCCACCGGTTTGGACTCCGAGGATCCTTTCTGGAACAGAAAGACCGTCAGGATGACGTACATGCCCATTTGCAGGAACTCGGACTCCCAGTTCTCAAATGTCGCTTCGAGGAACGCGCCCGTTCCCAGGTATCCCAGCACCGTCACGGCCGGTTCGCCGTGGGCCAGCTGGTCCGAGCTATAGTCCGCGGCTCCACTGAGGACCATGCCGCCGAAGAACACCACGAACAGGCCGATATTGGCCAGCAGCAGGCCGTGGTCCTTTGCCCACCGCCTCGCGGTCCTTCCTGGTGGTGCGCTGGGCTGTTGGCGTGCGGCGCTAACCATGTCAGTTCCCCTTTTCGGCCTGCCGACGCAGCCGGCTCGGCACAAAGACCAGCAGGATCAGCAGAACCGCCAGCAGTACCGCACCGGCCCACAACCCCGCGGCCCGGCCTGCCGTGACGTCGAAAACCAGCGACGACGTTCCGACGCTGAGGAGCCCGATGCCGGCCAGTGACACCTTGGCAATTCTGTCCGCGCTGGATACCAGGGCCGCCCTGAGGTGCAGCCGGAAGAGGCGGCGGTGCACGCTCACGGGCAGCAGGATCAGGGCTGTGGTCAGTGCGGCCAGCGCCACGTTGGCGAGGTACAGGGTGGTCTGGTAATCGTCCAGCGTCTCGAACCTCGCCTGGAACGGCAGGGTCAGCAGGAACCCCGCCAGGATCTGCACGCCGGTCTGCAGCACCCGCAGCTCCTGCAGCAGCTCCATCCAGTTGCGGTCCAGTTTCTCGACGGCGGACTCGTTCCTGCTGCCCTGCACGGACCGTTCCTGCGCGGCTTCAGCCGGGCCGGACTCGTTCGGAGCGGACTCCGGCTCTAAATCAGGCACTTGCACCTCCACGTGGATGAGGACGGGGCTGCGGGGGCAGTCAACTTCAACCTAGGCTTGAGCGTTACGAAATTCAAGCTGATACTAAGGTTGCTGATCAATTCCCGGGTAGGGTGTAATTGTTTACTCCGTGGGGGACGTCATTGCGGATCCGGGCCATCGCCCGCGACCCGGGACGCGGCCCTTGGAAACCGACACGTTGGGTAGGTGGACTATGAGCGATTCACGCAGACAGCAGGACCAGCCGCGCGACCCCCGGGGCGGCTACTACTCCGGGTCTTTCCCGGAGCAAGTGCAGGAACAGCCGGGCCTCACCGCGCCCATGGACCCCCAGCCGGACCACGGCGAGGAGAGCTACGAAGGCAGCGGCGCCCTCACAGGGAAGGCCGCGCTGATCACCGGCGGGGACTCCGGGATCGGCAAGGCGGTGGCCATCGCCTTCGCCCGGGAGGGGGCCGACGTCGCCATCTCCTATCTGCCGGAAGAGGAAGCCGACGCCCAGGACACGGCCGCGTGGATCCGAAAAGCGGGCCGCAAGGCGCTGCTGATCTCCGGGGACGGCCGCAACGAGGATTTCGCCACGAAGATCGTCGACGACGCGCTCGCCGAGTTCGGCCGACTCGACGTCGTGGTACTGAACGCCGCGTACCAGAAGAACCGCGACAGCTTCGAGTCGCTCCCCACCGAGGAGTTCGACCGCGTTTTCCAGACAAACCTCTACTCGCTGATCTGGACCGCGCGGGCGGCGGTGCCGCACCTGAAAGCGGGCGCGTCGATCATCACGACGGCGTCGATCCAGGCGTTCAACCCCTCGCCCGAGCTGATCGACTACGCCATGACCAAGGCCGCGCAGGTCGCCTTCACCAAGGCCCTGGCCCAGGAGCTCGGCCCGAAGGGAATCCGCGTCAATGCCGTGGCCCCGGGACCCATCTGGACGCCCCTGATCCCGGCGACCGAGTGGCCGGAGAAGCTGCCGTCGTTCGGCCAGAACACCCCGCTGCAGCGCGCGGGACAGCCGGCGGAGCTCGCACCGGCCTACGTGCTCCTGGCCTCCGATCACGGCTCCTACATTTCCGGCGCGGTCTTGCCAGTCACCGGCGGCAAAGGCCTCTGACCCCCGTCACGGCATTTCCGGAAGATCCAAGAAACCAGGCAGTTCACCATTCCACTACGGGAGGAACAGCATGACCGAGGAAAAGCAGCAGGAACCGATCGAGGAAAGCGGCGGCTACGGAACGCCCACGGCGGAGCAGGAGCTGCCCGGCGGAGACACCAGGAAATTCGCCCAGCCCCGCGAAGAAGAAGCTTTCGACGCCGCCGGACTCAGCCAGGACAGCCCGGACGGCGAGACGTACCCCGCCGGCGCACCCGACCTGAGCCAGTTCGGCGCCGAAGACCAGGACAGTGCAGGAGAACCCGGGGCAGGACGCTTCGGAGGAACGGAGGAACAGATGAGTTCAGAAAACGCCAGCACAACCCCTGGCTACGACGCAGACGCCACGGAGAATTCCGAGGTGGCCATGCCGTCCGCTGAGGCGGAGATGGATGCGACCAACACCGAAGAGTCCGACGCCGGGCGGCCGTTCTCCTCGGAGCCCGGCCAGGACGCCGCAGGGCTGCCGGACGGATCGGGAACGGACCTGCCCGAAAGCAAATCGGCCAAGGACGGCGACGGCGACGACGAGGAACCCTTCGACGCCGGCTAACGCCGCCGCGCGACGCCGGCTAACGCCGCCGCGCGACGCAGTGAAGGCCGGGATCCGGACACCCACGTGGCGTTCGGATCCCGGCCTTCGGGCTGTAATCCGGTGGCGGCGGCGCTAGCGGCGCTTCTTCGGCGCGCGTTTCACGGCGGCCGTGGCGGCAGCTACCGCGCCTTCCGTTTCCGGCTCGGCCACGGTGCCGCGGACCTTCGCGATCGCCGTCATGCCGTGGTAGATCACCAGGGCCGCCGCCGAGCCGAGGGCGATGCCGGTGAACACCAGGTCGCCGATGGTCCACGTGTAGTCGGCGATGCCGACGATCAGTGCGACGGCGGCCGTGGTCAGGTTGATCGGGTTGGAGAAGTTCACCTTGTTCTGCACCCAGATCTTGACGCCCAGGACGCCGATCATGCCGTAGAGCATCGTCGCGGCGCCGCCCAGGACGCCGGCCGGGACGGTGGCGATGAGTTCGCCGAACTTGGGCGAGAAGCTCAGCACCACGGCGAAGACACCGGCAACCCAGTAGGCCGCCGTCGAGTAGACCTTGGTGGCGGCCATGACGCCGATGTTTTCCGCGTAGGTGGTGGTGCCGGAGCCGCCGCCCATGCCGGCAAGGACGGTGGCGGCGCCGTCGGCCATCAGCGCCCGTCCGGAGACGCCGTCGAGGTTCTGGCCGGTCATGGCCGACACGGACTTAACGTGGCCGATGTTCTCCGCCACGAGGACCAGGACCACCGGCACGAACAGGCCGACGACGCCGATGTGGAATTCGGGGGTCTGGAAGAACGGCAGTCCCACCCAGGCGGCGGAGTCCATTTTGGTGAAGTCCACTTCGCCGCGGATCATCGCCACGAGGTAGCCCGCCACAACGCCAACCAGGATGCTCAGCCGGCCCAGGATGCCGCGGAAGAAGACGCTGACCACGATGATCGTGGCCAGGGTGATGAGGGCGGTGATCGGGGCGGCGTCGAAGTTGGCCTTGGCTGCCGGGGCGAGGTTGAGGCCGATCAGCCCCACGATGGCGCCGGTGACGATGGGCGGCATCAGGCGGTTGATCCAGCCGGCGCCGAACTTCTGCACCACCGCGCCGATGACCGCCAGCCCGACGCCGGCCAGCACCACGCCGCCGAGAGCGCCGGCGACGCCGTACTGCTGCTGCGAGGCCATGATCGGTGCGATGAAGGCGAAGCTGGACCCGAGGTAGCTGGGCACTTGGCCCTTGGTGATGACCAGGAACAGCAGCGTGCCGATGCCGGAGAAGAAGAGCGTGGTGGCCGGGGGCATGCCCGTGATGATCGGAACCAGGAAAGTTGCGCCGAACATGGCGACCACGTGCTGCATTCCGACGCCGATGGTCAGCGGCCAGGCAAGGCGCTCGTCCGGCCTGACGACCTCACCGGGGCGGATGGCCTTGCCGTTGCCGTGGAGCTTCCATTTGGTACCGAGCATGCTCATTGCCGGGGCCTTTCAGAGAATGTGTGGCGGGGCGGGAAGGAATCTTCCGGGGGCAACTTTACCGCGCCGGTGTTTCCGGCATGCGTCGCCGGCGGCGGCGCTGTATCTGACGGCGGCGCCGCTGTGCCGGACGTCACGGGGCGTTGCGGGAAGTGGGAAGCACAAGTTGAAGTTGCAACTATGGACAGTAACCAGTGGCCGCCGTTCCCGGCGGGCGCACCCAGCGAAAGGGATGCTCATGACCATCGCCCATGACGAAGCAGTAATCGACGCCGCCGCAGTGGACGCCATCTTTGCCGAGGCCCGCACCGCCAACACCTTCACCGGTGAGGTCACCGACGAGCAGGCCCGGGCCATCTACGAACTCACCAAGTTCGGACCCACCGCGTTCAACTCCCAGCCGCTGCGGGTGACCTACGTCCGGTCCGCTGAGGCCCGCGCCACCCTGGTGGAAACCCTCGCCAACGGCAACCGCGCCAAAACCGCCTCCGCACCGCTCGTCGCCGTCCTCAGCTACGACACGTCCTGGCAGGACCAGTGGGACAACTTCCTGCCCGGCTACAACGCGCCCAAGGCCATGTACGACGCCGCCCCGGACCTCGCCGCGGCCACCGGCAACAACAACGCCCACCTGCAGGCCGGTTACTTCATCCTTGCCGTCCGGTCCCTCGGCTTTTCCGCCGGACCCATGACGGGCGCGGACTTCACCGCGATTGACGAGGCGTTCTTCCCCGACGGCGGCCAGAAGAGCTTCCTCGTCGTCAACATCGGACAGCCTGCAGCCGACGCCTGGGGTGCGGCCAAGCCGAAGTTCGCTTACGACGACGTCGTCCGCACCGTCTGACGGGCAGTCGCTGACGCGGAGGTGCCTCCGGCACCATGGGGGACAGGCCGGAGGCACTCGGGACGCAATTCTGCGGTTGAGCGCAAGGCCGCATCCGGGGCCGCTTCCAGTTTAGTCCGCTTCGGTCCTCTTGCTACAGGGCTGCAGGGCCTGCGCTGGGGTTTCGTGGCGGACTTGCCGGTCGAACAGCGGGTCGCGTTAAGTCATGTCCGAGACGGGTGTCACACTTTGTGCGACGGGGTGCAATACTAGGCTCACCTGCGGCGCTCAGTCGGCGCATATCGGGCTATTGCGAGCGGACCGGGGGGCCACTACATGACGCTTGACACCTTATCTTTGCGTGTCGCCCTGGCGGTGGTCGACCTGACCCTGCTGCTGCTCTTCTACTTCATCACGTTCCGCCGGACGCGGTCCACCTACAGCGGCTCGTGGTGCCTGGCGCTCCTGTTTTTCCTGTCCGGCAACGCGGCGTACCTGCTGGACGGTTCGCCGCACCAGGTCTGGGCCAACCCGCTGGGGAACGTTTTCCTGGTGGCGGGCGCGGCCAGCATCTGGGCAGGAGCCCGTTCGCTGCGGACCACGCCCCCCAAGATCTGGTCTCTGGCAGCCGGCCCGGCCATTACTGCGGTGGTGTCGGCTCTGGACCAGCCCGGCACCAACGTGTGGTCCGGCGGCCCGGCCTATTTGGGATTCATGAGCCTGCTGATCGGCCTCGCCTGCCGGGAACTTTTTCTGCTGGACAGGCACTTCTCGCGCGTGCACCGCACGCTGGCCGTGGGCTCCGCCTTCCTCGCGGCGTTCTATCTGGGCCGCCTGGTTACCTTCGTTGTCGAGGGACCCGACGGGGCTGTGTTCCTGACCGTCTTTGGATCCGTTCCGGCGACCGTGACTTCGGCCGTGATCATGGTGGTGGCGTCCTTCACCATGGCGGAGCTGAGCTACGAGCAGCAGACCCAGGATCTCCGTGCCCGCGCCACCGTGGACGGGCTGACGGGGCTGCTGAACCGCACCGCCTTCCTGGACCTGGCGGAGGACGAACTGCGGCGCCTCAACCGGGCCAGGACCACAGCGTCGCTGATCCTGGCGGACCTGGACCACTTCAAGGCCATTAACGACGAGTATGGCCATTCGGCCGGCGACACCGCCCTGCAGGCGTTCGCGGAAGCCTGCACGTCCACCGTCCGTTCCACCGACCTTGTGGGCCGCTACGGCGGCGAGGAATTCATCATCCTCCTGCCGGGCGTAACCCCGGAAACTGCCGGTAACATCGCCCGGGACATCAGCGCCCGGCTGCAGGCGTCGGCGTCGGCGGTAATCCCCCGACTGCCTACCTCCAGCTACGGCATCGCGTCGACCTTGCCCGGCCGCGTGGATCTAGACGCGTTGATCGCCTCCGCGGACGCCGCGCTATACCGTGCCAAGACCCTGGGCCGCGACCGCTCAGTGCTCGCCGGCAGCCTCGAGGCAGAACCGGCCTGAGCAGCCCGGCCTTGGCTGAACCCACTGTCCGCCTGGGGCTCCAGGCGGACAGGATCTACGGCAACTCCACCGTCCAGACGCCACGCGTAGTTCGCCTTCGCGTTCGACTCGTATCTTGATGCGCCATACTTCCGCCGCACCCCGCCGCCGCTTCCTGGCGGATTGGGATCAGGCTGTGTGGGTCCCTCAACGACGCCGCCGAATTCGTCCACCCACCGACAGGTTCCTACTTCCGGGCATTGCGCGTGCACGCTCTCGTCGATGGAAACCCGTACTGAAACCTTGACCAAGGCGGCCGGCAGGGGGAGGGGTTCAACTTAGGAGCTAAGGCGCAGGTCGAAGGCTAGTTCGTCTGCACGCCATTCGGGACCCAGCGACTCGGGCCTGGGATTCTTCAGGAAGTCTTCCAGCGCCGCTTCGACGGGTCCAAGGTCGTGGACGAACTGCGAGGGAATGAAGCCTTTCATCGAACCCATCGGAACTTCCACCGACCCATCCGCGTCCTGTCCGGGCCGCGCCAAAATTACCCAGGAGTCGTCGCGTTCCGCATAGGAGTTCCGGTGGCAGACCAACTTCGACACCACAGTTCCGGCTACCTCAAAGCGTGCCGACCCATGCTCCACGACCACGCGCTCACGCTTGTCTCCGTCCAAGGCATGCAATGCCTCCCCGGCGGCTATCCGGGCCTCGGCAACCGTAGTGCATCCCTGGTCGTCAACGATCCACTTCGCCTTCACCTCGTCATTGAAGGCGGCCATCCTCCAGGCAGCACCAAGATTCGATCCTGCAACATATCCGCCCATCCAAATGAGCCCGGGTGGCCCCAACAAAAGACCGACGACGAGAAACGACGCAAGAAGGAGGAAACTGAGCCACTTCCAAGGCGTACCGAAGCGAAACAGGTACGTGCTCAATGCCAGTCCGGCAAGCAGAGGCACGATCTCCTGCGACGGCTGCTTGTTTGCACCGAACACCATGAGTACAACCGTGGCAGTCAGTATCACCACACCGGCGGCCAAGTAGAACCGGATCTCATTCCGGGTCTTGTTCCCCGCCATAACTAAACCCTTTCCTGGGTCTGAGCTCTTGCCATCCGCCGGGGTCCGAAAGTCCCCGACGAATGCCCACTGCGGCGCCGTACAAGGCAGGGGCACCACCCGCCCGCTCACTGCTGGCCCGAAGGCCCGCCGTTAGGAGATGACCCCGTCCACCAGCGCCTTCGCCTCGGCCTGGACCTGCTTGAGGTGCTCGGCGCCCTTGAAGGACTCGGCGTAAATCTTGTAGACGTCCTCCGTGCCGGAGGGCCGGGCCGCGAACCAGGCGTTTTCGGTGACCACCTTGAGGCCGCCAATCGCGGCGCCGTTGCCCGGCGCCTCGGTCAGCTTCGCCGTGATGGTTTCGCCGGCCAGTTCGGTCGCGGTCACGTCCGAGGACGAGAGCTTGCCGAGGGCCGCCTTCTGCTCCCGGGTGGCCGCTGCGTCGATCCGCGCGTAGACCGGGTCGCCGAACTGGTCGGTGAGGCCCTTGTAGAGCTGCGACGGCGACTTTCCCGTTACCGCGGTGATCTCCGACGCCAGCAGCGCCAACAGGATGCCGTCCTTGTCGGTGGTCCAGACGCTGCCGTCCATCTTGTTAAAGGACGCGCCGGCGGATTCCTCTCCGCCGAAGGCGCCTTCGCCGGAGAGCAGTCCCGGGACGAACCACTTGAAGCCCACAGGCACTTCGACAAGTTTGCGGCCCAGGCTTTCGGCCACGCGGTCGATGATCGATGAGGAAACCAGGGTCTTGCCGATCACGGACTGCGGGTTCCAGCCGGTCCGGTGGCGGTAGAGGTAGTCAATCGCCACAGCGAGGTAATGGTTCGGGTTCATCAGCCCGCCCTGCCCATCAACAAACGGCGTCACGATCCCGTGCCGGTCGGCGTCGGCGTCGTTGCCTGTGGCGACGTCGAACTTCGCGCCTTCCGACATGCGGTTGATCAGCGAGGCCATCGCCGACGGCGAGGAGCAGTCCATCCGGATCTTCTCGTCCCAGTCGAGCGTCATGAACGCCCACTGCGGATCGACGGTCGGGTTGACCACCGTGAGGTTCAGGTGGTGGCGTTCGGCGATCTCGCCCCAGTAGTCCACCGACGCTCCGCCCATCGGGTCGGCGCCGATCCGGACCCCGGCCTCGCGGATGGCATTGAGGTCCAGGACGGAGGGGAGATCGTCCACGTAGCTGCTGAGGAAGTCGAACTTGCCCGTCGTGCCCGCGCTGAGGGCGTCCGCGATGGGAATCCTTTTGACCCCGCGGAGGCCGTTTTCCAGCAGTTCGTTGGCCCGGTTGGCGATCCAGCCGGTGGCGTCCGAGTCGGCGGGTCCGCCGTGCGGGGGGTTGTATTTGAAACCTCCGTCGCCGGGCGGGTTATGGCTTGGCGTCACCACGATGCCGTCTGCCTGCGGGGCCCCGGTGGGGGAGTTGTTGTTGTGCGTCAGGATGGCGTGGCTCAGTGACGGTGTGGGGGTGTAGCCGTGGCGGGCGTCGATCAGCACGTTGACGCCGTTGGCCGCGAGGACCTCCAGGGCGGAATTCTGCGCCGGCTCGCTCAGGGCATGGGTGTCTTTGGCGAGGTACAGGGGCCCGGTGATCCCTTGGCCTGCCCGGTACTCCACGATCGCCTGCGTGATCGCGAGGATGTGGGGTTCGTTGAAGGAGGCTTTCAGGCTCGACCCCCGGTGCCCGGACGTGCCGAAGACCACACGCTGGCCGGGGTCGCCCAAATCCGGTGAAACGTCGTAGTACGCATCCAGGAGCGCAGTGAGATCAACAAGGTCTTGGGGTTGGGCAACAGTGCCCGCGCGGCTAGCCATGGCACCAGCATGCCAGACCGTCGCGGCAGGGGACATGATTTCGGCGGATTACGGCCCCTGTGACGCAAGAAATATCCTGCCCCTTGAAGCGGCGCGGCGGTAGGCTGAATCCAGAGACTTCACGAGGGGAAAACCATGACTGACCAGCCGAAACCGGACAAAGACGAGACTCCTGAGGGCTACCGGCCGCCGTCGTATATTCCGGCGCAGGAGTCCGACGTTCCTCCGCCCCCGGCGCCGCCAGCGACGTCGGCGTTCGAGCAGCACGACTACGGGCACCGGACACCCGGAGCGCCGGGCCAAGGCGAGCAGTACGGCCAGTCCGCGCCGGACTACAGCCAGCCCACCGACCCGTACGGCACGCCGGCACAGTATGGCCAGCAGCCGTACACCCAGCAGCCCTACGGGCAGCAGCCGTACAGCACGGCGCCTCAGTACGGCCAGCCGGGCACGCCGTTCAACGCCTACGGCCAGCCGGCCTACTACGGCGTGCCGCCGGAACCCAAGGGCCTGAGCATCGCCAGCCTGTGCTGCGGCATCGCCGCCTTCGTGGGTCTGGGCTTCTTCCTCCTGCCGCAGCTCGCGGCGGTCATTCTGGGGCACATGGCCCTCAAGCGCGAGCCGGCGGGCAAGGGCATGGCCATTGCCGGCCTGGTCATGGGCTATGTGGGGATCGCGCTGGCCATTCTGGTGATCGTGCTCATCGTGGTGGGACTGGCCATCGGCAGCTCAACCTACCGGGGGTCCGGGGTCTAGGCAGTTCCGCCAGAGGTAAGAGCCGCGACCAGCCGTCCGGCGTTGGCTTCGAGCCAGGTGCCGCGGCGGCGGATGACGTCGCCCACGCCGTCGTCCCACATCCGCGCCCAGCCCCCGCCGAGCGCCCGGGCGTTGTTTCGCATCCGCTCGTGGCTCAGCGCGGTGGCTTCGATTCCGAACGCGGGCAAACGCCGGCGTTCCTCGGCGTTCCAGCCGAAGGCGTCAGCGAAAATCCGGAGCCGCCGGAACGGGTCCGTCGCCTCCCAGCCGGGCCAGGCGTCGGCGGGGTCCCGGAGCGGAACCCAGTGCATCGCGGTGTTGAAGGAATCCTTGAACGCCGTCGTGGGGCCGGCGAGGTCGAAGTCGACCAGTCCGGCGGCACGGCCGCCCCGCACCACCACGTTCTGGGGCGTGACGTCGAGATGGCAGACCAGCTCTGCCGGATCCTGCCGGACCGGGCGGGGCGGGAACGGGTGGGCGCCGGGCACAAAACCGGCCGATGCCCCGTGCAGGCGCCGCAGCAGTTCCGCTACGGAGGCCAGGAGATCCTCGGACTGTGCCCACGCCTCCGGGACGGGACCGGCGCACTGTCCGGGCAGGAAGGTCAGCACGTCCCGCCCGTCCGTGTCCCGGCCCAGGAACCGCGGGGCGCCGTCGAATCCGGCGTCTTCAAGCCAGTCGAGGTACGCGGCGACCGCCAGGGACTGCGGCTGGTGCGGGCGGCGGATGGTTCCGCCCACCCGCACCACACCGTCGGTGACATCGCCCGCCGGCATGAGTTCGACGTCGGACGCCTCGCCTGCGGCGGGGGCGTAGACGCGGGACTCAAGCGGCGCGCGGTGCCTGGAGCTCATCGGCTCAGCGTACGCCGCCCATCAGCTTCTTGATCGCCGGCGAAGCCGCGGCCAGGCCAACGGCGAGCAGCATGGCCGTGCCGCCGATGCCGATGAAGTAGGGCAGCTCGTCCTCCGGGTTGTACAGGCCGGAGAGCAGGCCGGCCAGGGTGGTGCCCAGCGACACCGAGAGGAAGAACAGCGCCACCATCTGGGTGCGGAAGGCCTCCGGCGCCAGCTTGGTGGTCACGGACAGGCCGATCGGGGACAGGAAGAGCTCCGCGAGCGTGAACAGGAACAGGATTCCCACCAGTGCCAGCAACGGGGTCTTGCCCTCTCCGGCCAGCGGGATGAAGGCCAGGAAGGCCAGACCCATCACAAATAGGCCAATCGAGAACTTCAGCGCCGAGCCGGGCTGTTTGCGGCCCAGCCGGGTCCAGAGCGCAGCCATCACGCCGGCGAAGATGATGATGAATACCGGGTTGATGGACTGGACCCAGGCTGCCGGCATTTCCCAGCCGAACAGGTTCCGGTCCAGCTTCTCCTCCGAGTACACGGCGATGAAGGTGAATTGCTGCTGGAACAGGGCCCAGAATGCGGCCGAGGCGATGTACAGGGGGATGAATGCCCCGACGCGCCGGCGTTCGGTGCCGTTGACCTTCTTGCTGCTGAAGATCAGGGCGAAGTAGAGTACTGACGCGCCGATGGCCGCGTAGGCCATGGACATGGCCAGGTTCCCGGCGTTAACGATGCCGGTGGCCAGCAGCACGGCGATCACGGCGGCGATGGCGGCGAAGCGCAGGCCGTACTTGGTGCGCTCGGCGGCAGGCAGCGGGTTGTGCACCCGGTTTGCCTCTTCGGGCAGCTTCTTGCGGCCCACCGAGTAGATGGCCAGGCCCACGCCCATGCCGATGGCGGCGGCGCCGAAGCCCCAGTGGAAGCCCTGGCTTTCCTGCAGCCAGCCGGTGACCAGCGGGCCGATCAGCGCGCCGGCGTTGATGCCCATGTAGAAGATGGAGAATCCGGCGTCGCGGCGTTCGTCCTTCTCCCGGTAGAGGCTTCCCACCAGGGCCGTGGCGTTGGCCTTCAGGCCGCCGGAGCCGACGCCGACCAGCACCAGGCCGGTGATCAGGCCCGGAATGCCCGGTACCAGGGCGAGGCCTATGTGGCCGGCCATGATCAGGATGGCGGAGCCGAACAGCACCTTTTCGGAACCGAAGAGCCGGTCCGCGAGCCACGCGCCCAGGATGGTGGAGAGGTACACGCCGCCGCCGTAGGCGCCGACGAGGCCGGCGGCCAGGGCCTTGTCGATCCCCAGGCCGCCTTCAGCGGCCGTGAAGTACATGTAGTAGAGCAGGATGCCCTGCATACCGTAGAAGGAGAAGCGCTCCCACATCTCTACGGAGAAGAGGCTGGCCAGCATCTTTGGGTGGCCAAAAAAGGACGTATCCGCCGGCGTTGTAGCGGGGGGACGGGATAAATGAGTTGTGCTCATTTACTTAATGCTGACAGTGTGACGCGTGATTGTCACATTCGCAGCGTCCCGGGGCAAGTCATTCGCCCGGCGTTTCGCCCTCCTTTTCCGCCCCGTTGCGCTGTCAGTTAATGCTGCTACGAGGCCGGAATGGCAGCATTAACTGACAGCGCAAGCGGGGCGGGCGGGGGGGGTCAAGGGGGCGCGGCTACCCGGCGTCGAACATGATGACCTGGCGCACGGCCTTCCCGTCGGCCAGCTGGTCCATGGCCTGGTTGATGTCCGCCAGCGCGATCCGCGAGGAGATCAGTTCCTCGACGGGCAGCTTCCCGTCCCGCCAGAGCTGGGCGTATTTGGGAATGTCGCGCGACGGCACCGCGGAGCCGAGGTAGCTGCCGACGATTGTCCGGGCCTCGGCTGTGACGGTCAGCGGCGAGATCTGGGCGCGGGCGTCCGGGTGCGGCAGGCCGGCGGTGATGGTGGTGCCGCCCGCCGCGGTCGCGGCGAAGGCGGTTTCGAAGGCCCGCGGATTCCCGGCGCATTCGATCACGTATCTGGCCTTGACGCCCTCCTCGAGAACCTGCTGCGGGGTGTAGGTCTCGTGGGCGCCCAGGCGGCGGGCGTGCTCGAGTTTTTCCGCCAGCGTGTCCACGGCAACGATCCGCGAAACACCCTGCGAGATTGCCGTGATCAGCGCGGCCATGCCGACGCCGCCAAGCCCCACGATCATGATGCTGTCCTGCGGCCTGGGCCGCGCTGCGTTCAGGACGGCACCGCCTCCGGTCAGCACGGCACAGCCGAGGACGGCGGCGACGTCCGCCGGGATGTCGTCGTCCACCGGTACGGCCGAGGCGCGGTCCACCACGGCATGGGTGGCGAAGCCGGAGACGCCCAGGTGGTGGAAGATCTTCTCGCCGTCGCGGTCCAGTCGCATCGATCCGTGCAGAAGGGTGCCTTCGCCGTTGCTTTTCGAGCCGGCCGTGCAGGGGAGCCGGCCGTCTTCGGCGCAGTTTTCGCACTGTTCGCAGCGGGGCAGGAAAGACATCACCACGCGCTGGCCCGGGGCGAGGTCCGTGACGTCCGAGCCGACCTCGACGACGCGCCCTGCGGCCTCATGCCCCAGCAGCATCGGCACCGGACGCACCCGGTTGCCGTCCACAACGCTCAGGTCCGAGTGGCAGATGCCGGCCGCCTCGATCTGCACCAGGATTTCGGTGGGGCCGGGACCTTCGAGCTCCAGCTCGGCGATGGTGATGGGCCTGGAATCCGCGAACGGTCGGGGGCGGCCGATTTCCTCAAGTACTGCGCCGGTAATCTTCATCGATCCCTCTCATGTGGTTTCCAGGCTGAAAAACGTCGTGGCTTTGCTCTGCTAAACCGTAGCGGCACCGGCCCGGTAATTCACCCACGCCGGGCGGGTCGCGAGCCTAGAACCCCAACTGCGCGGCCAGCTGCAGCAGCAGCGCCTCGGAACCCATCGGCCCGATCAGCTGGACGCCCATAGGCAGCCCCGCACCCTTTGCCCCGCCGGTCCAGTGCACCGGAATGCTGATCGCAGGCAGCCCGCACACGTTCACCATGGACGACCAGGGCGCGTACTCGCACTGCTTGCGGTAATCGCCGTCGGCATCCCCCGCCCATTCGGCCGCCGGCCAGTACCCGTCGCCGTGGGCGGCCCCGGTGAACCAGCCCACCGGGCGTGGGGTCTGCGCCAGCGCCGGCATCAGCATCAGGTCCCAGGCGGCGTACTGGGCAATCGTGTCCCGCTGGAACTGGCGCAGGAAACCGAGGGATTCGGCGAGTTTGGCTGGCCCGCGCTGCTGCGCGCGGCGCCGGAATGTCCGTGTCAGCGGCGTCAGGAGCGCCTCGCGCTGGGGAGTGATCCGGGCGTCCCCGACGGCGGCGGTCCAGGCAGTGGTGAACGCGCCCGGGTAGCGGTTGTCGTAGCGGATGGAGGCTTCCGAAGTTTCGTGCCCGGCCGCCTCGAGCCGCCGGATGCCTTCGGCCAGGGCGTCCAGCGCCGCGGGGTCCGGGGTGAAGGGGAAGATCGTCTGCCACGGGCTGTCCAGGCTCACCCCGATCCGGAGCCCGGGCGGGTCCTGTGCGCTGAGTTCGAGGTAGCTGGAATCGGTGCTGCCGGTCCCGGGGTCGGTCCCTTTCACCATGGCATCGAGCAGCAGCGCGACGTCGGCCGCGGAACGGGCCAGCGGCCCGGACACCACCAGCCCGGCGGGATCGCCGGAGCTCTCACCCGCCGGAGCCAGCCCGCGGCCGGGCTTGAGGCCCACCAGCCCGCAGGCGGCAGCCGGAATGCGGACCGACCCGCCGCCGTCGGAACCGGGGGCAAAGGGAACCAGCCCGGCCGCCACGGCCGCGGCGCTGCCGCCGCTGGAACCTCCCGAGCTGCGGCTTAGGGCGTGCGGGTTCCGGGAGGGCGGCGCGATCCGGTTCTCGCTGTACGCAGTCAGGCCGAACTCCGGAACCTGGGTCTTGCCCAAGGAGACCACACCCGCGCCTTTCAGGGTGGCGACGAGGGCGCCGTCGGTCAGGGCGGGTTTGTGGTCCAGGGCGGCGCTGCCGTGGGTAGTGACGACGCCGGCGACGTCCGTCAGGTCCTTGAAGGCCACCGGCATCCCGTGCAGCGGCGCCAGACGGGTCCCGTCACGCGTGGCCCGGGCGTGGGACTCATCCGCCATGGCCGCGTCCAGCAGTGCCTGCTCCGCGGTGACCGTGATGAAGGCGCCCAGGTGAGGGTTTTCAGCAGCGATGCGGTCGAGGAAATGCCCGGTGGCCTGCCGCGAGGACAGCTCGCCCGAGCGGAGGGCATCGCGGAGCTCCACGGCGGAGAGCTCGTGGATCTCAGCCACAGTTTCGTGGCTCCCCGGGTGCGCCCTCCGGGGGACATGTCCAGTGGTGGTGTGGGCGGGTGGACATGGTGGCATTGTGCCCAGTCGTCGCGGCGGGGGGAGGGCATGTCCCTCGGGTGGGGGAGCGGGGAGCCACAGGGATCGCTGGCCGGTCTGCTGCCTCGGGTCTCCTTTGCGCCATCCCAGAAGCGTAACGTGCTGCCGGGTAGGGGTGCGGCACGGGCGGCTGGCGATACGCTGGAGGCAGACCATGCATTCTGCGGAAGGGACGACCATGAGCGACTTTGACACGGTGACGGTGTCCGGCATCCCCGAAGGGGCCAGGATCCTTGATGTCCGCGAAGGATACGAATGGGTCGCGGGCCACGCCGCCGGTGCGCTGCACATCCCCTTGGACCAACTCCCGGCGCGGCTCGAGGAACTCGACCCCGACGAGGACCTTTACGTCATCTGCCGCACCGGGGGCCGCTCCTTCCGCGCGGCCCAGTGGCTCACCGGGCAGGGGTACTCCGCCCTGAACGTGGCCGGTGGCATGGACCAGTGGCTGGAAACCGGTCTGCCGCTGGTGTCCGACAACGGACTCAAGCCCGTCATCCTGTAGTTGAAGAAAGAAGCGCCGATGCCCGCATCACCCGTCACGTACACCTTCCTCGGACCCGCGGGCACCTTCACCGAGGCGGCCCTGATGCAGGTCCCCGGCGCGGAGGACGCCGTGCGTATACCGTCGTCGAACGTCAACACGGCGCTGGACAGGGTCCGCGACGGCTCGGTGGACGCGGCGATGGTGCCGATCGAGAACTCCGTGGAAGGCGGCGTCACCGCCACCCTCGACGCAATCGCGACCGGACAGGAACTGCGGATCCTGCGCGAAGCCCTGGTGTCGATCAGCTTCGTACTGGTGGCCCGGCCCGGGACCAGGATCGAGGACATCCGCCGGATCTCCACTCATGGCCATGCCTGGGCACAGTGCAGGCTCTGGGCAGAAAATAACATTCCCAATGCGGAATATATCCCCGGCTCTTCCACGGCCGCGGCGGCCATGGGACTGCTGGAGGGCGATATCCATTACGACGCGGCGATCTGCGCCCCGATAGTGGCGACTGAGCAGCCAGGGCTCGCGGTGCTGGCGGAGAACATCGGCGACAACCCCGGTGCGGTGACGCGTTTTGTGCTGGTCGGCCGGCCCGGCGAACTGCCGGAGCCCACCGGCGCGGACAAGACCACCGTGGTGGTGCCGCTGCCGGAGGACCGCCCCGGCGCCCTCATGGAGATCCTTGACCAGTTCGCCACCCGAGGCGTGAACCTCAGCCGGATCGAGTCGCGGCCCACCGGCCAGTACCTCGGCCACTACTTCTTCAGCATCGACGCCGACGGCCACGTGGCCGACGCCCGCGTCGCGGACGCCCTGGCAGGCCTGCACCGGATCAGCCCGGCCACCCGCTTCCTGGGTTCCTACGGCCGCGCCGACGGACACCGGACCGTCGTGGAGCCCCACACGTCCGACCAGGCATTCCGGGCCGCCCATGCGTGGGTCAAAGACATACTGTCCGGGGCATCTGTGGTGCCGGAATATACGTCCGGGGCTTCGCCCACAGCGTAGACAAATGCCACATCGGGCACTTCCGCCCCTATGAAACTGTGCGTATGCTTGCCTGATCCATATTGGGGAAGTCCTCTACCGAGGGAGCAGGTCATGGCAGGAACCAGCCTTGAAAATGACGGCCAGGGAATGATCGTGAATCCCAAGCCGACCGCTGACAACCAGGACTGGGACGGCGACGACGCCGACCGTGCAGACCGGCTGCGCTTCGAAGAGGAGCAGGCCATGATCCGCGAACAGTCCGAGGCGCGCGCCGCCAAGGCAGCCGCGGAAGCCAAAAAGACCGCAGAAGCAGCCAAGGACGCTGCAGAGAAGTAGGCCGCCACAAAGGCAGCTGCGCCTAATCTCCCTCGGTGCCGTCCTTGACCCGGACGAGCAGCGAGCCGGGGGCAATCTGCACGGTGACCTTCGTGGCCGCGCCGGTCGGATCGCCGTCGACCTGTGTTGGCATCGGCTCCGCACAGCGGATGGTGATCTTGCCGGAGCGGTAATACGTCATCACCGGCAGGTTCCGCTTGTGCTTCAGCACGATTTTCCAATACATCGCCAGCCAGCCGATGGCGCTGCGTGGACTCATCACCACGACGTCGAGCATCCCGTCATCGATCATGGCCTGGGGGATGAAATCGATGCCGCCGGGGATCAGGCCGCAGTTCGCGAACAGCACGCTGCGGATCTTCCGGCTCTGTTCCGGCTGGTCGTCCAGCGCGATGGACACCTTCTTGCGGCGGCCCGGGAGGTGCCGCACGCCCGCTTCGGTGTAGGCCAGCCAGCCGACGGCCTTCTTCAGCCCGTCGTTGGTGTCGCCCACGACCTCCGCATCCATGCCAATGCCGGCAATGACCAGGAAGGTGTGCTCCGCCGCCGCGTTGGTGCGTGAGTTCTCCACCTTCATCCGCGCCGTGTCGATGAAGCGCTGGTGCCCGAACAGGGCGGTCTGGACACTTCCGTTCAGGTCGCCCACGTCGAGGTGGATGTTGCGGGCCAGCAGGTTGCCGGTGCCGAGCGGAATGAGGCCCATGGCGATGTCCGTGCCGGCGAGGGCGTCCGCCACCACCCGGACAGTGCCGTCACCGCCGCCCACGAGGACGACGTCGGCGCCGTAATCGATGGCGGCCCGCGCCTGTGAGAATCCGGGGTCCTCGACGGTGGTGTCGAAGAAACGCGGCGGCACCCAACCGGCCGCGGCGCACGCACTTTCAATCACAATGCGGGCCTCATCGGACCGGGACTTGATGGGGTTCATCACCACGGCGACCCTCTGCTGGCCCTGGCCGGGGCTGTGCGTTTCCTCCCACACGGCGCTGCGCGTGTGTTTGGCCTTGAGCTTGCGCACTCCCCACCAACTGGAGACGGCGAACGCCAGGACTCCAGCGATGATGAGGTACAGCAGCCAGTCGCGCATTGTGCTCCAACACTATCCCGCCGGTGGCCGGAGCCCTGATCGACTGTCGATTGCCCGGTAATGCTGGATGGATTGGATACTCTTGTCTGGTGATCGACGTAAAAGACCTCAGCGAAAATCCGGATAAGTTCCGGGCCAGCCAGCGCGCCCGCGGCGCCGACGAATCCGTGGTGGACGCGATCATCGCCGCGGACTCGGGCCGGCGCGCGGCCCTGATCCGCTTCGAAAACCTGAGGGCCGAGCAGAATGCGTTCGGCAAGAAGGTGGCGCAGGCCAAGGGCGAGGAAAAGCAGGCCCTGCTGGCCGAGGTGAAGGTCCTTGCGGGCGAGGTCAAGGCCGCCTCCGCCGAGGCCGACGTCGCACAGGCAGCCCATGAGGAACTGCTGCGCGGCATCCCGAACCTGATCGTGGACGGCGTCCCGGAAGGCGGCGAGGATGACTACATCGTGGTCAAGACCGTCGGTGAGCCCCGCGAATTCACCGATTTCGAGCCCAAGGACCACCTGGAGATCGGTGAGCTGATCGGCGCCATCGACATGGAGCGCGGCGCCAAGGTCTCCGGATCGCGTTTCTACTTCCTGCGCGGTGCGGGCGCCCGGCTGGAAATGGCGCTGCTGCAGATGGCCATGGAGCAGGCCATCGACGCCGGCTTCGTGCCGATGATCACGCCGACGCTGGTGCGTCCGGAAACCATGCAGGGCACCGGTTTCGACGTCAAGCACGACGCCGAGATCTACCGCCTCGCCGAAGACGACCTCTACCTCGTGGGCACCTCCGAAGTGGCCCTCGCCGGCTACCACGCGGATGAGATTCTGGACCTCTCCGCCGGCCCGATCCGCTACGCCGGGCAAAGCTCCTGCTACCGCCGCGAGGCCGGTTCGCACGGTAAGGACACCCGCGGCATCATCCGGGTCCACCAGTTCAACAAGGTGGAGATGTTCATCTACACCACCGTGGAGGAGGCCGCCGCCGAGCACGCCCGGCTGCTGGCTTGGGAAGAGGAAATGCTGGCCAAGTGTGAACTGCCCTACCGGGTGATTGACACCGCCGCCGGAGACCTCGGCAACTCCGCCGCCCGCAAGTTCGACTGCGAGGCATGGGTCCCGACGCAGGGCGCCTACCGCGAGCTGACCTCCACCTCCAACTGCACCACCTTCCAGGCGCGCCGGCTCAACATCCGCGAACGCGTGCTGAACGAGGACGGGGCCCCCAAGGGAACCCGCGCCGTCGCCACGCTCAACGGCACCCTGGCCACCACCCGCTGGATCGTTGCCATCCTGGAGCACCACCAGAACCCGGACGGCTCCGTCAACATCCCGAAGGCACTGCAGAAATACCTCGGCGGCATGACGGTCTTCCCGGTCATCTGACCCGCAGTCCAGGCCCGTGGCCCCGCCAAGTGCGGCGGGGCGCGGGCGCCAGCAAACTGTTCATCCCCGGTTCACCGCACGCTGTGGCCTGCGTCCTAGCGGCTGTCGGGGGTGTCTGCTCTACTTGTGAGATGACAACATTGACTGAATCCTCAGTCGCCGGCAACGATGACCGGCGAGACAACAACCAGAACCAGAAGAACTCAGCGGCCCACAAGCTGATGGTCGCGCTCGACGTCGACGGCACCCTCGTGGACCACGACGGCCACATGTCCGTGCCCGTCCGCGAAGCCGCCAAGGACGTCGTCGCCGCCGGCCACCACGTCACCATCGCGACCGGCCGGTCACTCAACGCGGCGCTGCCCATCATCGAGCACATCGGCATCGACAACGGCTACGCCGTGTGCTCCAACGGCGGTGTCACGCTGCGCCTGGATTCCAGCCTCAGCGACGGCTACGAGATCGTGCACAAGGCCACGTTCGACCCGGGTCCTGTGCTGCGCGCGCTGCGCAAGCGGCTCCCCACGGCCAAGTACGCGCTGGAGGACAAGGACGGAAACTTCCTCTCCACCGAGCGCTTCCAGGACATGAGCTTCGGCGTGGAGGCAATCGGCGTCGACTTCCAGACCATGCTGGAGGCCACCGCGGTCCGCGTGGTGGTCTTCAGCGCCGAGAACACGCCCGAGGAGTTCAACACCGCCATCCGGCACATCGGCCTGGCCGGGGTGACCTACTCGGTGGGCTGGACTGCGTGGCTGGATATCGCCGCCGCCGGCGTCACGAAGGCCAGCGCGCTGGAGCACCTCCGCGGACGGCTGGACATCGAGGCGCACCGCACGGTCGCCGTCGGCGACGGACGCAATGACATCGAAATGCTCACCTGGGCCGCCCGCGGCGTTGCCATGGGCCAGGCGCCCGAGGAAGTCATTGCCGCCGCGGACGAGGTCACCCACTCCGTTTTCGACGACGGCGCCGCCCACGTGCTGCGCAGCCTGCTGCTCTAGCAAACGCCGCGCGGGCCGGGTCCTGTCAGCGTGGGGCCGTCAGCGCACCTCGAGGATGAGGCCCAGAAGCCTGGCCGCGGCGGGACGCGCCGCGTGTTCCTCATTCCACTGGGCCCGGGCCACGGCCTTGCTGACCGCCTGGGTGGTGATGCCGAGCTCCTCGGCCACTGCCTTCTGCTGCCCGCGGACGCCCGGGGTCAGCAGGTCCAACACCCGCCATTCCGCGGGGCTGCGGTCGTGCACGATGTGCCCCAGCAGCCGCAGCACAGCCTCCGCCTCCGCCGCGAGGTCGGCCAGCGGGCCCTCCACGGCCACCGGGATGCGGTCCTTGCCGTTGCGCAGCCGGTCCACGGCCCGGCGGGCGTAAATCAGCCCGTGGCCTGAGGCGTCCTTAATCTGGTTAGGCAGCGGCTCATTGACCGGCCCGACGCCGATCCCGACGTACCAGGCGCCGGTCCGCAGGGCGATCATCGCCGCCTCGACGGCCTGGTGCGGGAAGTCCACGATGCCCTGGACCTCGTCCTCCACGGAACGGTCGAAGTCGAGGCGCGCCGGGATGTGCCGCAGGTCCTTGAGGAGCTGCGGCACGCAGTCGCCGTCGCGCCGGCTGTCTGTCTGGTTGATGGTCAGCGTGAACATTCTGGGACCACACTACCCGGTGGTAGATTCGTGGCAAATGTCCCAGTCCGACCTCGTCACATGACGGCCAGAGCCGGTGGAAACGCTGAATCGGATGGCCCTGCAGCCGGCTGGAAACCGGAACGGGCGGGTTGCCTCAACTGCCCTGAGATGTTGCGATGGATGCTGCGCCGCCGGCGGAGGCCCGAGTGAAACGAGGACTGCAGTGAGACGTGACGCGAATGGTGCCCGGCCCGGTGACGAAGAGCTAGACCTCGTGGACCGGTGGTGGCGGGCCGCCAACTACCTGTCCGTCGGGCAGATCTACCTTCGTTCCAACCCGCTGCTGCGGGAGCCCCTGGCCGCCGGCAACACCAAGTCCCGGCTGCTCGGCCACTGGGGCACCACACCGGGGCTGAATTTCGTCTACGCCCACCTGAACCGGGTCATCCGCCGGGACAGCCAGAGCATGCTGTTCATTGCCGGCCCGGGGCACGGCGGTCCCGCCGTCGTGGCAAACGCCTGGCTCGAGGGCACCTACTCCGAGATCTACAGCAACGTCGGCGACGACGAACCGGGCATGGCTGAGCTGTTCCGGCAGTTCTCCTACCCCGGCGGCATTCCCAGCCACGCCGCCCCGGAAACCCCGGGCTCCATCAGCGAGGGCGGAGAGCTCGGCTATTCCCTGGCGCACGCCTACGGCTCCGTCTTCGACAATCCGGACCTGATCACCGCCGTCGTCATCGGTGACGGCGAGGCGGAAACCGGGCCGCTGGCGGCGAGTTGGCATTCCCACAACTTCCTGGACCCCGTGCATGACGGCGCAGTGCTGCCCATCCTGCACCTGAACGGCTTCAAGATCGCCAACCCCACCATCCTGGCGCGTATGCCCGAAGCCCAGCTGGAGCAGCTGCTCCGCGGCTACGGGCACGAGCCGCACTTTGTGACCGTGGCCGATCCGGACGACACGGCGGCCGCGCACCGGGACTTCGCGGCTGTGCTGGACGACTGCCTTACCGAGATCCGGGCCATCCAGTCGGCCCGCAGGGGCGGTGCGGGCGGACCCGACGAAGGACGAACCGCCCCGGGCGGCGGGTCAACCGGCGGGCCGGCGGCGCGTTGGCCCGTGATCGTGCTGCGCTCGCCGAAGGGCTGGACCGGGCCCAAGGTAGTCGACGGGCTGCAGGTGGAAGGGACGTGGCGGAGCCACCAGGTGCCGCTGTCCGAGGTGCGCACCAACGCGGCGCACCTGGAGCAGCTGGAGGAGTGGCTCGAATCGTACCGGCCCGGCGAACTTTTCGACGGCGCCGGGCGCCTCCGCCCGGACGTCGTGGAGAATGCCCCCGCGGGCGACCTCCGGATGAGCGCGACCCCGTATGCGAACGGCGGCGGCCTGCTGCGGGACCTCAAGCTGCCGGCGTACGGGGACCACGCAGTCCCGGTGGCGCAGCCCGGGGTGGAGCGGGTCAGCGCCATGATCACGCTGGGGTCCTGGCTCCGGGACGTGATCAGTCTGAACCCCAAGACGTTCCGGCTGTTCGGCCCGGACGAGACGGCCTCCAACCGGCTGCAGGACGTCTACGAGGTCACTGACAAGGTATGGCAGTACCGGATCGACGAAGTCGATGAGCACCTTGCCCGCGCCGGACGGGTCATGGAAGTCCTCAGCGAGCACCTGTGCCAAGGCTGGTTGGAGGGGTACCTGCTGACCGGACGGCACGGTGTCTTCAGCTGCTACGAGGCCTTCATCCACATTGTCGACTCGATGTTCAACCAGCACGCCAAGTGGCTCAAGGTGCACCGTGACCTGGCCTGGCGCCGCCCGGTCGCGTCGCTCAACTATCTGCTGTCCTCGCATGTCTGGCAGCAGGACCATAACGGCTTCTCGCACCAGGATCCCGGCTTCATCGACCACGCCGTGAACAAGAAGGCCGAGGTCATCCGGGTGTACCTGCCGCCGGATGCGAACACCCTGCTCTCCGTCATGGAGCACTGCCTCGAGTCACGGGACTACGTCAACATCGTGGTCAGCGGCAAGCAGCCCTCGCCGACCTGGCTGGGCCCCGCCGAGGCCGCACACCACTGCCAGCGCGGCCTGGGAATCTGGGAGTTCGCCGGGTCCGAGGTCCCCGGCGAGGAGCCCGACGTCGTGCTGGCCTGTGCCGGCGACGTGCCCACCGTGGAGACGGTCGCCGCCGCGGAACTGCTCAAGGCCGGGGCTCCCGGGCTGAAGATCCGGGTGGTCAACGTGGTGGACCTGATGCGGCTCCAGGACGCCAGCGAGCATCCGCACGGCCTGACTTCCCGGGACTTCGACGGAATTTTCACGGCGGACAAGCCCATCATCTTCGCCTACCACGGCTATCCGTCACTGATCCACCGGCTGGCGTACCGACGGACGAACCAGGAGGGGCTGCACGTCCGCGGCTACAACGAGGAAGGCACCACCACGACGGCGTTCGACATGGCCATGCTCAACGGGATCGACCGCTTCCAGCTCGCCATCGACGCGATCGACCGGGTGCCGGGCCTTGCGGAGAAGCACTCGCTGCTGCGGCAGGCGCTGCAGGACAGCCGCATCCGGGCGCACAACCAGACCCGGGACCACGGCGAGGACTCGAAGGAAATCAGCGGATGGACCCTCGGCCTGGAGTAGCCGGGCAGCCGGACCGCTACGGGATTCCGGCCAACACGCCCAGCCCGCCGGCGGGCAGGTGGATCCAGCCCTCGGTCCGGGCTGCCCGGGCATGGCCGGCATCCGGGCGGATGGTCGCGCCGAGGGCCACTGCCCGCGCGGTGAGGGAGGCGATGAGCGCGTCGAACATGTCGTCGGAGCCGGCCAGCCGGTCCTCGAATCCGGCCAGGTCCAGCCAGGGTGCTGCCTGCTTCAGCCCCTCCAGGATCCCGGCCAGCCGCTGGGTTTCCGCGCCGCCGCGGCCCTTGTAGCCGCGGGCCAACAGGCCCCAGGACTTCAGCGACGCCGCCGGATAGACCTCGGCCAGCCGGCCACTGCCGTCCCTGGCCTGCGGTCCGTGTTCCACGGCGATTTTGGCCTGGATGACGGCGCAGCGCATCGCGGGATGGGCCAGCCGGTCGGCGGAGACGCTGAGCGGGATCAGCCCGGTCCGGGCGGTGATGAAGCGGTCGGTGTCCCGGTAGGCCAGCAGCCGGCGGCCTTCGATTCCGTCATGGTCGAGCACGGGATGCGGCTCGGACGCCAGATGCCCGGCCAGGAAGGGCAGGAAGGCATCCGGCCAGCCCACAGGGCAGTCGATCCCGGTCATGTCGGCAGAGCCGTAGAGCCGCACAATCTCCTCGTCTCCGACGTCGAGGGCAAGGTGCTCCAGACGGGCACCGCCGTCGCCCCATTCGAGAACGGCGGCGGCAGTTTTCCGGGCGGCCGCGGCGAGGTCGACGCCAAGGGTCAACACCCGCGGCCCTGAGAGGCGCAGGGACGTGGGCGTCGAATCGACCGTCAACCGGCTCAGACCTCGTGGTACCGCAGGGCGCCGGGCAGTCCGCCGCGGCTGTCCAGGCCGTCCCCGGCGGCAAAGCGGGCCCAGACGGCGCGGAGGGCCCGGCCCTGGGCGTTGATTTCCTCCCACGAAGCACCCGCGAGCAGGCCCGCTCCTGCCCAGGTCTGCCTGTTGCCGAACAGCAGCGGCAGGTCAACGGTGTGCGCGGCACCGTAGACATTTCCCGGCGCCGCCCAACTCAGCACGTAGCTGTACGCCGTGCCGCCCGCCTGCGCGTGCCGGCGGGCGAACTTCCGGGCGGCCCTGCCGTAGACCGCCTCGGTCACGGCCCAGTTGATGGCTTTGACCACAGCGGTTCCGAGGAACGGGACCCTGGCCAGGCGGCTGACGGCCCGGTTGCGCGGCAGGAACAGCCGGGCTTCATCGGAGGTGTGGCCGATCAGGACCTCGATCCCGGGGGCCGTGGCATTCCAGGCGTCCTCAATGCCGGATTCCGGCGGCAGGGGAGCGTGCCCGTACTGGGTGCCGAACGGCATGGCCGCGATCAGCCCGAATTTCCGGGCCACCTGGGACACGTGCCCTTCGATCTCCACGACGTCCATCGCCGGGGTGTCTTCGGTGACGGTTTCGGCAGCGATGCCCATGGCGGTGCTCATCTTTTCCCGGCCCCGGGTGATGCCAAGCGGTGCGCTCTGGATGATGGCGCGCTGGAAGAGCGCGGGGGCCTCCGGCGTCGCCATGAGGTGGGCGACGGCGTCGCCCCCGGCGGACTGCCCGAAGGCCGTGACGCGTCCCGGATCGCCGCCGAAGGCGCCGATATTGCGCTGGACCCAGCGGAACGCCTCGAGCTGGTCCAGCAGGCCGAGGTTCGCGGGCCTGCCCGTGCCGGTTGCCAGGTAACCGAAGAGGCCCAGGCGGTACGTCACGGATACAACGATGACCCGGTTTTCCGCGACGAGGGCCTTGGGATCGAAGATGGCAAGGTCGCCGGAGCCGGATGTGTAGGATCCGCCGTGGAGCCATACCATCACCGGGACCCGCTCGTCCGCGGCGAGGCCTGCCGGCATGGTGATCGAGAGCCGCTGACAGTCCTCACTGCCGGGAAGCTCGCCGTAGCGGGTGCCGAGGATGTCATCCAGGAACGGGACCGGACCCTGCGGGCACGCCGGGGAAAGGGAGGTGGCCGCGAGTACCCCGGCCCAGTCGGGTGCAGCCACTGGGGGCTGGAACCGTCCCGCAGTGGCGTAGGGGATTCCGGTGGCGCGGACCACGTCGCCGTCCTGCCATCCGGCGACCGGACCGCAGGGGGGACTAAAGGAAGGCTCGGCGTTCATGAGCCAACGATTTCACACATTCCTGACCCGCCACTGACAACCGCCAACCCACTAACCTGCAGCCGTCGTCGGGCCTTAAACAGCAACGCGGGGTCACTTTCGGCCCATCCCGGGGGATTTATGGGCTGCAAGTGACTCCGCGTTGGAGTTGAGGAACGTTAGTGCGTGTGCGGGACGTAACGCTTGATGGATGCCTCGAGCTCGGCCTCGGCGGCGGCGCGGTCGCCCCAGCCCTCGGCCTTGACCCACTTGCCCGGCTCCAGGTCCTTGTAGCGGGTGAAGAAGTGCTCGATTTCCTTAATCAGGTACTCGCTGACGTCGCTGATCTCGTTGATGTGATCGAAGCGCGCGTCGGCCGGCACGCAGAGCACCTTGGCGTCTCCGCCGCCGTCGTCGGTCATGTTGAACACGCCGATGGGGCGGGACTCAACGATAACGCCGGGGTGCAGGTCGAAATCCTGCAGCAGCACCAGGGCGTCCAGCGGATCGCCGTCTTCACCGAGGGTGTTCTCAAAGAAACCGTAGTGCGTGGGGTACTGCATGGAGGTGAACAGGACGCGGTCCAGGCGGACGCGGCCCGTTTCGTGGTCGACTTCGTACTTGACGCGTGATCCCTTGGGGATCTCGATGGTCACGTCATGCTTCATGGACTGCTCCTCGACGAATTCAGGGGGTTCGCGGCACCCGTGACATCTCCGAAAAGCAGTGCCGGTGCCGCCGACTACTATTGAGGATATAGCGAGAGGCCCTGGTTTCAGGAACTAGTGGGGACATTTCAGGACTAAAGGACCAGCAGCAGCATGAAACGCAGAACGATCCGCGCAGGCATGGCCCCGATCTCCGGGCCGTTGCGGCGGAGCCTCCCGCTGCTGCTCCAGACCCTGCTGGTGGTGGCCGTCGCCCTCCCCGCGGGCCTGGCCGCCGCACCGGCCTTCCTCGGCCCCCAAACCCCCGCAAACCCGGCACAGTCCGCCCCGGCCTGGCACCAGGCCCCCGGCACACTGGCCGCCGGCGGCGGCCCAACGGACGGGATCGAACCGCTCACTGCCGCGGCCCCCTTCCCGGCGCCCGGCTCCCTCGCCGCGCAACTCAACCAAACGCTGAAGGTCGACGGCGCCGGAAGCTTCACGGGGGTGGTGCAGGACGCCTCCACCGGAGAGGTCCTCTTCGACCGTTCCGGCGACGAGGTCCGCGTTCCCGCCTCCAACATGAAGCTCCTCACGGCCGCCGCCGCCCTGCGGACGCTCGGCCCGGAACGCCGCTTCAGCACCAGGGCAGTGGCAGGCGCCGCTCCCGGATCCGTGGTGCTGACCGGCGGCGGCGATGTGCTCCTCGGCGCGGGCGAATCGGTCCCGGGTGCGGTGCTGGGCCGGGCCGGGCTCGCCAGCCTGGCGCAGGCGACAGTCCGCGCCCTGCAGGACGACGGCGTCACCGTCCCCCTGACGGTGATGCTGGACGACTCCCTCTTCACCGGCCCCGCGCTGAACCCGGCTTGGAGCCCGGAGGACGTCGCCGCCGGTGAGGTGGCCCCGTTGTTCCCCCTGGCACTGAACTCGGCCCGCTTTGACCCTGCCAAGACCACCGGCCCGCGCCCGCAGGACGCCGCCATGAGCGCCGCCGAGGCGTTCTCCGCCCAGCTCGCGACGGCCGCCGCCGCCGCGGGGCTGACGGTGGCACCCGGCGTCGTGCGGGTTCCCGCCGGAACGGACACCAGCGACGGCGGTTCGGACACCGGTGCCGCCAGGGTCCTCGCCGAGGTCCAGTCCGCCACCGTGGGAGAGCAGGTGGACCTGCTCCTGCGCACCTCGGACAACTACCTCACCGAGGTGATCGGCCGGATGGCTGCGCTCGCGGCCGGGAAGCCCGGCAGCAACGAGGGCGCGGTCGCGGCTGTACTGCAGCAGCTCGAACAACTGCAGATCCCCGCCGGCACGCTGCGCGCCGCCGACGTCTCCGGGCTGGCGCTGGCCAACCAGGTCTCCGCCCGGCAGCTCTCCGAAGTGGTCCGGGCCATCACCTCGGGCGCGGACACGCGGCTGCGCGCCGGGCTGGCAGGGTTCCCGGTCGCCGGGCTTACCGGAACCCTGGGGGACCGCTACATGGATGCCACCACGGCCCGCGGCGCCGGACTGGTCCGGGCCAAGACCGGCACCCTGAACACGGTGATCGCGCTGAGCGGTTACGTAGTGGACGCCGACGGCCGGCTTTTGGTGTTCTCCTTCATCGGCAACGGCCTGACCCCCGGGGCGGCGAACAAGACCGCGCTGGACCGTACCGCCGCCGTCCTGGCCGGCTGCGGCTGCCGCTGAGCCCGCCGGCGTTCGCCGCCCGACGAATTTAAGGCGCATTGTCAGGCCCTTGTGATCTGATGGGACCTATGGAGTCCTCTGCCCGCGAGACATCAGCCCAAGCCCAAGCCCTCATCAACTGGGAGCTCGCCGCTTCCACCGCCGCCCGCCTCACGCCTGCCGGGCCTACCCTGGGCTCGGCTGAGATCGGCGCCGCCGTCGAGAATCTGCGGCTCATGGCGGACAATTCCGTGCCGCACGTCCATGACATCACCGGACTGGAAGCCGCCCGCGACCTGCGTGATTCCTCGGTCCTTGTCGTGGACCGGGCCTCCTGGTCCAAGGCCAACACCCAGAGCTTCGCCGTCATGCTTCAGCCCGCGATGGAGAAGATGCTCGAGGGCCGCCGGGGCGCGCTGAACCCCGGTGCGGCCAGCGTCAGCGGCGCCATCACGGGCAGCCAGCTCGGCGCCATTCTCGCCTTCCTCTCGAGCAAGGTCCTGGGCCAGTACGATCCCTTCTCCGCGCTCGCCGAGAACTCCACGGCCCCTGCCGCCGGACGCCTGCTCCTCGTGGCGCCGAACATCATTTCCGTCGAACGTGAAATCAACGTTGAACCCGAAGACTTCCGGCTCTGGGTCTGCCTCCACGAACAGACCCACCGGGTGCAGTTCGCCGCCGCGCCCTGGCTGCGGCACCACATGCTGGACGAGATCGAGAACCTCAGCGGCCAGCTGCTCGGGAACGTCGATTCCCTGATGGAGCGGGCCTCCGCCGCGGCGAAATCGCTCAAGGACCGCACCGCGTCCGGAACCGCCCCGAGCCGTGGCGCCATCCTCGACCTGCTGCAGAACCCCGAGGAAAAGGCCGCGATCTCGCGACTGACCGCCCTGATGAGCCTGCTCGAAGGCCACGCCAACGTGGTGATGGACGCAGTCGACTCCAGCATCGTGCCGTCCGTGAAGACCATCCGGCAGCGCTTCAACTCCCGGGCCACGGAGCGCGGCGTGATCGAAAAGTTCATCCGCAATCTGCTGGGATTGGACGCCAAGATGCGCCAGTACAGCGACGGAGCGAAGTTTGTCCGCGAAGTGGTGGACGTGGCCGGCATGGAGGGTTTCAACAAGGTCTGGGAGTCCGCGGACCACCTGCCGAGCGAGGCCGAGATCCACGATTCCAGGCTCTGGCTGGAACGGATGGGGCACTAGTTCCCGTGACTTCCAGTCCCGTATCCGGCGAACAGGTTTCCGGGGGCCAGGTTTCCAGTGGAAGGCGCCGGCCCGGCCGGCTCGCGCCTGTCGTCGGCACCGCGCGGAAAATGCTGCAGGACGCGCTCGCCGCTGCGGGCTACCCGGAACGGGTCCTGGTCGCCTGCAGCGGCGGGCCCGACTCTCTGGCCCTCGCCGCCGTCGCCGCCTACTTCGCCCGCCGCGGGCACGTGGACGGCCACCCCGTCTCCGTGGGTGCCGTCGTTGTGGACCACCAGCTGCAGCCCGGTTCCGCCGACGTCGCCGCTGCCACCGCGGTGGTGCTGCGGGAACTGGGGCTCTCGCCCGTGCAGATCAGGACCGTCGACGTCGCCTCCACCGGCATGGGACCTGAGGCGGCGGCGCGGGACGCCCGCCACGCCGCCCTCGACGCCGCCGCCGACGACGCCGGAGCCGGTGCAATCCTGCTCGGCCACACCCTTGACGACCAGGCCGAACAGGTCCTGCTCGGGCTCGCCCGCGGCTCCGGCACGCGCTCCCTGGCGGGAATGCGGCCCGTCCGTGACCGCCTGCTGCGGCCTTTCCTGGGGCTGCGGCGCGCGGACACCCTGGCGATCTGCGACGTTGAGGGCCTAGACCCCTGGCACGATCCGAGCAACGCCGATCCCTCATTTGCGAGGTCCCGGACCCGCGTGGAGGTGCTGCCGCTGCTGGAGGAGAAGCTGGGCCCGGGGGTTGCCGAATCGCTCGCGCGGACTGCCGCCATCCTGCAGCTTGACGCCGACTACCTCGAAGACGTGGCGGAAGACACCTATCTCCGGCTCCGGGAACAGTCCGGGGCCACCGTCAGCCTCCCGGAGGAAGCCCTGCGCGAACTCGCGCCGGCGGTGAGGTTCCGTGTCATCGCGAAAGCAGCGGCCGCCGTCGGAGGCCAGCAGCCCAGCTACCAGCGCTTGCTGGCCGCGGAAGCACTCCTCCGCCGGCAGGGATCGGCCGGTCCCGTGGAGCTCCCCGGCGGGGTCAGCGTCTACCGGCTCTCGCTCGCGCAGCTCCTCGCCGAGGGGCAGCCCGGCCCCGACGGTGTTCCCCGCGAAGCGGCCCGCTGTGGGAAGCTTGTATTCCGGCCTCAAAAACCGCCCAAAATATAGTTGCCCCCGCATCTACACAGGAGTTATTGGTGGATTCAAACGACGTCCAGTCAGATCTCAAGCACGTTCTGTACTCCAAGGAGCAGATCCAGTCACGGATCACCGAACTCGCTGCCCAGATCGACAAGGACTACGAAGGCCGCGATCTGCTGATCGTCGGCGTGCTCAAGGGCGCCGTGATGGTCATGGCTGACCTCGCCCGCGCCCTTCACAGCCACGTTTCAATGGACTGGATGGCCGTCTCGTCCTACGGTTCCGGCACCCAGTCCTCCGGCGTGGTCCGGATCCTCAAGGACCTCGACACGGACCTCATGGGCAAGGATGTGCTGATCGTCGAGGACATCATCGACTCCGGCCTGACCTTGTCCTGGCTCAAGACCAACCTGGAATCACGCGGCACGGCGTCGGTGGAAATCTGCACCGCATTCCGCAAGCCCACGGCCGCGAAGGTCCAGATCGACGTCAAGTACGTCGGCTACGACATCCCCAACGAGTTCGTCGTGGGCTACGGCCTGGACTACGCCGAGAAGTACCGCAACCTGGACTTCGTCGGCACCCTGGCGCCGCACGTTTACGAGTAAATCGTTCACGCAGAGGCACCCCCCGCCCGGGACCCGGGCGACGGGGAGGCCCGGCTCCGCTACGCCCTCAGGGAACTTTTGGACTACACCGTGCGTGACTTACAGCGACGGTGTATAGCTAGAAGCTGACGCAGCACCACACGCGCGCAGATCGGTCGCCGTGCAGCACTACCAGGAGGGACGGGGTCTGCCCCGATCAGATGAAAGCTAAGAGTTTCTTCAAGGGCCCGGGCATCTGGATTGTCGTTGTCATCGGCATGCTCCTGCTGGCTTTTGCCACCCTGTCCCCGGGCGGCTCCGCCCGAATCGACACCGACAAGGGTCTCGCGCTGCTGACCGATGGCGGCAAGGTCGAACAGGCCAAGATCTTCGATGCGGAAAACCGTGTGGACCTGGTCCTGAA
This sequence comes from Arthrobacter sp. 05N429, assembly GCF_056397045.1. Taxonomy (NCBI): domain Bacteria; kingdom Bacillati; phylum Actinomycetota; class Actinomycetes; order Micrococcales; family Micrococcaceae; genus Arthrobacter; species Arthrobacter sp. 05N429. Next base: position 264,467 of record NZ_JBFTMQ010000002.1, on the reverse strand, counting down.
GGAAAACCTGCAGGTTGACGGCCAGGACAAGGGCAAGAACATCCAGTTCTACTATGTCAACGCCCGCGCCGACGATGTGGTCAAGGCTGTCACCGACTCCCGGCCCCCGAGCGGCTACACCGACCAGCCGATCGAGAACAACTGGTTCGCCGGGCTGTTCTCCCTCCTGATCCCGGTCCTCCTCCTCGGCGTCCTGTTCTGGTTCCTGCTCTCCCGCATGCAGGGCGGCGGCTCCAAGGTCATGCAGTTTGGCAAGTCCAAGGCCAAAATGGTCAACAAGGACATGCCACAGGTGACCTTCAGCGACGTCGCCGGAGCCGACGAGGCCGTCGAGGAACTCGAAGAAATCAAGGAATTCCTCCAGGAGCCGGCGAAGTTCCAGGCCGTGGGAGCCAAGATCCCCAAGGGCGTGCTGCTTTACGGTCCTCCCGGCACCGGCAAGACCCTCCTGGCCCGCGCAGTCGCCGGCGAAGCCGGCGTCCCCTTCTTCTCGATCTCCGGTTCCGACTTCGTGGAAATGTTCGTCGGCGTCGGCGCCTCCCGCGTCCGGGACCTGTTCGAGCAGGCCAAGGCCAACTCGCCGGCCATCATCTTCGTGGACGAGATTGACGCCGTCGGCCGTCACCGCGGCGCCGGCATCGGCGGCGGCAACGACGAACGCGAGCAGACCCTCAACCAGCTGCTGGTCGAAATGGACGGCTTCGACGTCAAGACGAACGTCATCCTGATCGCCGCCACCAACCGCCCCGACGTCCTCGACCCGGCGCTGCTGCGTCCGGGCCGCTTCGACCGGCAGATTTCCGTCGAAGCCCCCGACCTGATCGGCCGCGACCAGATCCTCAAGGTCCACGCCAAGGGCAAGCCGATGGCGCCCGACGTCGACCTGAAGGCCGTGGCCAAGAAGACCCCCGGCTACACCGGCGCCGACCTCGCCAACGTCCTCAACGAGGCCGCCCTGCTGACCGCCCGCTCCAACGCCAACCTGATCGACGACCGAGCCCTCGACGAGGCGATTGACCGCGTGATGGCCGGCCCGCAGAAGCGCAGCCGCGTCATGAAGGAACACGAACGCAAGGTCACCGCCTACCACGAAGGCGGGCACGCCCTCGTGGCCGCGGCACTGCGGAACTCGGCTCCGGTCACCAAGATCACCATCCTGCCCCGCGGCCGTGCCCTGGGCTACACCATGGTGGTCCCGGAAAACGACAAGTACTCCGTCACCCGCAACGAACTGCTCGACCAGATGGCCTACGCCATGGGCGGCCGCGTCGCGGAAGAGCTCGTCTTCCACGACCCGTCCACCGGCGCGTCCAACGACATCGAAAAGGCCACCGGGATCGCCCGCAAGATGGTCACCGAGTTCGGCATGAGCGAGCGTGTGGGTGCGGTGCGGCTCGGCCAGGGCGGTGGCGAGCCCTTCCTGGGCCGCGACGCCGGCCACGAGCGCAACTACTCCGACCAGATCGCCTACATTGTTGACGAGGAAGTACGCCGGCTGATCGAGGGCGCCCACGACGAGGCCTACGCCATCCTCACCGAGAACCGCGACGTCCTCGATGAGCTGGCCCTCGAACTGCTGGAACGCGAAACGCTGAACCAGGCCGAAATCGCCCAGGTCTTCACCCAGATCCGGAAGCGCGATTTCCGCGAGATCTGGCTCTCCAAGGAGACCCGTCCGATCCAGGAAATCGGCCCGGTGGAATCGCGCATGGAGAAGGCCGAACGAGAAGCGCAGGAAGAAGCCAAGGAAGCCCGACTCGAGGAACCGCTGGACGCCCTGCCGCCGCACGCTCAGGGCGTTGCCGGACAGGATTCGTTCCAGGGCGGTGTAACGGATCTCGGGACCGATGGCCATCCCGGCTAGGCTTCTTCAGTGACTTCTTTCTTCAATGACGACGACGACGCTCCCGCCACCGATGATTTGGCGGCGGGAGGGTCCGTTCCCGGCACCGTCGTGGACCAGGCCCGGATCCAGGCGGCAGTCCGCGAGATCCTGCTGGCCATCGGCGAGGACCCGGACCGCAGCGGGCTCCTGGACACCCCGAAGCGGGTCGCCAAGGCCTACACCGAAATGTTCGCCGGGCTCCACCATGATCCGGCCGAAATCCTGGCCACCCAGTTCGAGCTGGACCACGAGGAACTCGTCCTGGTCAAGGACATTCCGTTCTACTCCACCTGCGAGCACCACCTCGTGCCGTTCCACGGGGTCGCCCACGTGGGCTACATTCCCTCGCATGACGGGAAGGTCACCGGGCTGAGCAAACTTGCGCGGCTGGTGGACATGTTCGCCCGCCGTCCCCAGGTCCAGGAACGCCTGACCACCCAGATCGTCGAAGCCCTCGTCACCCACCTCAAGCCGCGCGGCGCCATTGTCGTCGTCGAATGCGAACACCTCTGCATGTCGATGCGCGGCATCCGCAAGCCCGGCGCCAAGACCGTCACCAGCGCGGTACGCGGGCAACTCCATGACCCGGCCACCCGTGCCGAAGCCATGAGCCTCATCATCGGAAGGTAAGAACACAGAATTATGGATTCCCTCGCCGCAGCCCCCGGAACCGGACCCGCGACTTCGCCCCTGCCCGTACTGCGCAAGTCGCGCCCGGCAGCGCAATTCAAGGATCTCCCCACGGACCGGACGCTCGTGATGGGGATCCTGAACGTCACCCCGGATTCCTTCAGCGACGGCGGCAAGCACGCCGCCGCGGACACGGCCATCGCGGCCGGCCTGCGGATGTTCTACGCCGGAGCGGACATCATCGACGTCGGCGGCGAATCCACCCGCCCGGGAGCAGCCGAGGTCGGCGCCGAGGAAGAGCAGCAGCGGGTCGTGCCCGTGATCCAGGCACTGGTCAAGGCCGGTGCCCTGGTCAGCATCGACACGACGCACGCCGCCACCGCCGCGGCTGCCCTCGATGCCGGGGCCGCGATCATCAACGACGTTTCCGGACTGAGCATGGAGCCGGAGATGGCCGAGCTCGTGGCCCGCAGCAAGGCCCCGTACATCCTCACCCACCGCCGCGGCAATGCTGTCACGATGGACTCCCTGGCCGAATACGGGAACGTCGCGGACGAAGTGGCCGCCGAACTGGCCGGAGTCCGCGACAAGCTGTACGCGGCCGGCGTCGCCCCCGAACAGATCATCCTGGATCCAGGCCTGGGCTTCTCGAAGAACGAGGAGCAGAACTGGGAACTCCTCCAGCGCCTGGACGTCCTGCAGGCCATGGGCCACAAGGTCCTGGTGGCGGCCTCCCGCAAGCGCTTCCTCGGCAGCCTCCTGACCGTGGCGGGCAAGGCCGCCGCACCGGCCGAACGCGACGCCGCCACGGCCGCCGTGACCGCCATCAGCGCCTACCGGGGTGCCTGGGCAGTCCGCGTGCACGACGTCGGTCCCAGCCTCGACGCCGTCAAAACCGCCGCCCGCATGACCCCCGCCCTGCCGGCTGCCGCCGGCCACGGCTGAACCGACGACCACCCATGGACCAGATCACGCTGAGCGGCGTCACCGCCGTCGGCCATCACGGAGTGTTTGATTTCGAACGGCGCAACGGCCAGCCGTTCGTCGTCGACGCCGTACTGCACCTGGACTTCAGCCGCGCCGCCGCCTCCGACGACGTGCTCGACACCGCCCACTACGGTGAAGTGGCAGAATGCATCCGGGGCTGGATCACGGGGGAGCCGCTGAACCTGATCGAGGCGCTGGCCGTGCGCATCGCCGAGGACGTGCTCCGGAAGTTCCCCGTCGTCGCGGTGGACATCACGGTGCACAAGCCCAAGGCTCCGATCGAAGTCGAGTTCGGCGACGTCTCCGTCAGCGTCCGGCGGACCCGGCAGGAGCAGCCATGAACTACACCCGGGCCGTCCTGGCGCTCGGCAGCAACCTGGGGGAGCGCAGCGACACCCTTTCGGCGGCGGTCGCGGACATCGTCGATCCGCCCGAGGTCCGGCTCCTCGCGATTTCGCCGATCGTCCAGACGAAAGCCGTCGGCGGGCCGTCCGGCCAGCCGGACTTCCTCAACATGGTGATCGCGGTGGAGACCACGCTGACGCCCCTTGAGCTGCTGCAGCACTGCCACGCCGTGGAACAAAAGCACCTCCGCGTCCGCGAAGTGCACTGGGGCCCGCGCACCCTCGACGTCGACATCATCACCTACGGGGAGCTGGTCAGCTCCGACCCGGACCTGACGCTGCCCCACCCGCGGGCGGCGCAGCGGGCGTTCGTGCTTTACCCGTGGTCGCTCATTGACCCGGCTGCCGAGCTGGACGGCGAACGCGTGGGCGAGCTGGCCGCCAAGGCCGCGGACTTCGCCGACCTCGTGCCCTTCGACGGCTTCGAAAACCTCCACGGCGTGGCCGGGGCGGTGGAATGATGAAGCTGACCAACCCCCTGACGCTGCTTGTCATCGGCTCTGCCGTGGGGGTCCTCGGCTGGCTCGCCGCCGTGCTGACCACCCGCTACGGCCTGAACACCCCCGTGCTGCCGCTCAACGGGCTCATCACGATGGGTGTGATCGTTGTACTCACGCTCGTGCTGGGCATCAGGGTCCGCCGCTGGCGGAACGGCAACAAGAAGAAAATGCTCAACCCCATCCTGGCCGCCTGGACCCTGGTCCTCGCCCAGGCCTGCGCTTACACCGGCAGCGTGCTGCTGGGCTGGCATGCCGGGATCTTCGTTGACCAGCTGCGGCTCTGGAACCTGCGCAGCGACCAGACCCTCGCCTGGCAGGCCCTGGTCATGGCCGGCGGCGGGCTGGTGATGATCGTGGTTGGCCTGATGGTGGAACGGTTCTGCCGGATACCGCCCGAGGACGGCGAGGGCGAGTCGGCTCCGGGCCCCCAGGAACAGCGCAAGCCCAAGTCGGAAGGCGAATATGCATACCGAGGCGATTGATCCTCCGGGCATCACGTGGCTGCGCGTCTCACCAAAGTACGTCACGGTACGGCTCGCCAGCTGGGCCCTGGCCAACCTCATCGTCGTCGGGCTGCTGTGCTTTCCCCTGATCCTCGTCCTCAACGGCTGGTGGCAGTCGTTCCCGCTCTGGCTGGCCGTTGCCATCCCGGCGGTGATGCTGGTCCTGGCCCTGTGGCGGCTCCTGCTCATTCCCCGCCAGGTGCGGGCCATCGGCTACGCCGAGCGCGAGGATGACCTGCTCATCCGCCGCGGCATCTTCTTCCAGCGCACGCTCGTGGTCCCCTACGGCCGCATGCAGTACGTGGACATCGGCGCCGGGCCGGTGGAACGCGGGCTGGGGCTGTGCACGCTGAAACTGCACACCGCCTCCGCCGGCACCAACGCGGAAATCCCGGGCCTGCCCGCCGCGGAAGGCGCGCGGCTCCGCGAGCAGCTCTCCGCCCGCGGCGAAGCCCGGCTGGCCGGGCTGTGACGGGTTCGCCGTGCAGGCCACGCAGTGAAGTCACAGCAATGAAGGCCGGCGCAGGGAAGGGGCCCCGGTGAAGCCGGGGGCTGCCCCGGAGGCCGCTGCCGGGGCCGCGGCGGGAACCGCGGACGGTGCGTGGCTGCGTGTGCACCCGGCCTCACCCTTTGTGCGCGGCTGGGTGGCGCTGGCCGCCATTGGATTCTTCTTCTTCCGGGATACCTTCGAGCGGATGCTCCGGGGCGGGCCTTTGATCGATCAGCAGCTCGCGGGCCGGGCGCCATGGCTGCTGCTGGGCGGCGGCGTGCTGTTGCTGCTCACCGTCCTCGGCTACATCCTGAGCTGGTACTTCACCCGCTACCAGGTGGCGGAAGGCTATGTCCGGCTGAACACGGGCTTCCTCTTCAAACAGCAGCGGCAGGCCAGGCTGGACCGCGTCCAGGCGATCGACATCGTGCAGCCCCTGCTGGCCAGGATCTTCGGGCTGGCCGAGCTGAAGTTCGAGGTGGCCGACGCCGGGGAATCTGCGGTGCGACTCGCCTATCTCCGCATGGACGAGGCACGGCAGCTCCGCGCCGCGATCCTGGCCCGCGCCGCCGGCGTGGTGCCGGACCCTGCGCGCCCCGGGGAGGCACCCGCGGAGGCGCCCGAGCAGGCCGTCCTGACCGTCCCGCCGCGGCGCCTCATCGGGTCACTGGTGCTGAGCGAGCAAAGTGTGTTCATCGTCGTCGGCGGCGTGGTTTCCGTGGTGCTTTCGGCCCTGACCGAGAACCGCAGCTTCTTCCTCTTCCTGATCCCGGCCCTGCTGGGCATGGCGGCCGCGTACTGGAACGCCATCAACCGGGGCTACAACTTCACCGCAGCCATTTCGCCGGACGGAATCCGGCTGCGCTACGGGCTGCTCGACACGCAGGCGCAGACCCTGCCGCCGGGCCGGATCCAGGCGCTGCGGGTCAGCCAGCCGCCGCTCTGGCGGATCTTCGGCTGGTACCGGATCCAGGTCAATGTGGCCGGCTACGGTGCGGCGGGCAGCGACGGCGAAAGCTCGTCCCGGACCACGCTCCTGCCCGTGGGGACATTCCCCGACGTCCTCACCATGCTCTCCCTCGTCCTGCCCGACCCGGGCACCCCGGACCCGGTGGCGGTCTTCAGGGCCGGCATCACCGGAATCGCGGGCCCGGGCGGAGTTCCGGCGGGTGCACCGCGAGCGGACGACGACGGTTTCGTCACCACCCCGCGGCGGGCCCGGCTGCTGGCACCCCTGGGCTGGCGCCGCAACGGCTTCACCGCCACCGACACTGCCCTGCTGATCCGCTCGGGCCGCTGGTGGCGCCACTTCGTGGTGGTCCCGCACCAACGCACCCAATCCATGTCGCTGGAGCAAGGCCCCCTGGCGCGGCGCTTCCGCGTCGCGGACCTGGTCCTGCACACCACGGCCGGGCCCGTGTCCCCGCGCCTTATCCAGGCCGGTCTCGACGAGGGACGTGCCCTGCTGGATGCGCAGGCGGCCCGCGCCCGGGCCGCGCGCAAACGGCAGACCAGCGAGCACTGGCTGGACCATGTCCGGGCTCTCGCGCCAGAACCCACTATTACCGCAGCACCCTCCCACACCGCAGAACCCGACAGGCAGGACGACCGGCAGCATGGCTAAACCAGGACGACTCGGCATCGGAATCGTCGGCGCCGGCAAGGTCGGCGCCGTCTTGGGGGCGGCGCTGCGCGGCGCGGAGCACGCCGTCATCGGTGTCTCGGCGGTATCGGACGCCAGCCGCGAACGTGCGGAAACCCTGCTTCCCGGCGTCCCGGTGCTGGACGTGCAGGACATCGTCGAACGCGCCGAACTGGTGCTGCTGGCCGTCCCCGACGATGCGCTCGGCCCGCTCGTCGAGGGTCTGGCCAAGCTCGGCGCCTGGCAGCCCGGCCAGCTGGTGGCCCACACGTCCGGCCGTTTCGGCGTCGGAATCCTGCATCCGGTCCGCGCCGCCGGGGCCGTCCCGCTGGCGCTGCACCCCGCGATGACCTTCACCGGGATGAGCCTGGACCTGACCCGGCTGCTGGACTGCACCTTCGGCGTCACGGCGGACGCTGCAATGCTGCCCATCGCGCAGGCCCTCGTGGTGGAGATGGGAGCGGAGCCCGTCGCCATCGCGGAGGCCGACCGCACGCTCTACCACGCGGCCCTCGCCCACGGCTCAAACCACCTGGTCACCCTCGTGGCGCAGGCCTCACAGCTGCTCCGGGAGGTCGGCGTCGAAGCCCCCGAACGCATGCTTGGCCCGCTGCTGCGCGCGACCCTGGAGAACGCCCTGGCCTCAGGCGAATCAGCCCTGACCGGGCCGGTGGCCCGCGGCGATGCGGGCACCGTGGCCGCGCACGCCGAAACCCTGCGGGAGCACGACGGCGGGGCCGGCGGCGATATTCTGGAGGCGTACCTGGCCATGGCCCGGGCGACAGCCCGCCGGGCAGGACGCCGCGGACTGCTGAAGCCGGAGCAACTCGACGCCATCGCGCAGGCGCTCGACGGCCCCGGCGATGACGGCCGGCAACCCTAAGGAAGGTCCAAAACTTTGGCGATCCAACTTGTGACCACGGCTGCCCGGCTCCGGGCCGAAAGCGCCCGTCTGCTCAAGGAGAAAGGTGGCACCTCACAGGGCCTGGTTCCCACCATGGGCGCCCTGCACGAAGGCCACGCCGAACTGGCGCGCACCGCCGTCGAGCAGAACGACGTGGTGGTGGTCAGTATCTTCGTGAACCCGCTGCAGTTCGGCGAGGCCGTTGATCTGGAACGGTACCCGCGGACCCTGGACGCGGATCTGGCACTCCTGGACGCCGTGGGCGTGGACCTGGTGTTCGCGCCGGATGTCGAAGAAGTCTATCCCGGCGGGGAACCCCTGGTCCGGATCAGCGGGGGCCCGATGGCCGGGAAGTGGGAAGGCGCCTCCCGCCCCGGGCACTTCGACGGCGCCCTGACCGTGGTGGCCAAGCTGCTGCATTACGGAATGCCCGGCGCGGCGGCGGGCACCGAACTGCCGGCCTACCGGGCGTACTTCGGCCAGAAGGACGCCCAGCAGCTGGCCCTGGTCCAGCGCATGGTCGCCGACCTGAACTTCCCCGTGGAGATCATCCCGGTGCCGATTGTGCGGTCCGCTGACGGGCTGGCGCTGTCCAGCCGCAACCGCTTCCTCTCCGCCGAGGAACGCGAGGCGGCCCTGGTGCTCTCACGGGCCCTGCACCTGATCGAGGAACGGGCCAACGCCCACCAGCCGCTGGACCTGGAGTCCGTGCAGGCGCTCGTGGAGTCCCAGCCGCTCGTGGAACTGGACTATCTCGACGTCGTGGACCCCGCCACCCTCGAACCGCTCGCGGAGAACTGCCGGGACACGCCGTTCCGCGGCGAGGGCCTGGCCCTCATCGCGGCCAAAGTGGGCCCGGTCCGCCTGATCGACAACGTCCCGTTGGACTCCTGAGCCAAACCCCACCACCACGTTGTATTTGGGGCCGCAGGAATTTTTCTCCACCGTCGGGAATTACCGCGGCGGATCCCGGGTTAGCACGTTCAGTAGCGGCCAACGCCGCAGGACCCCAATTCAAAACTCCCTGAGGGAACCCCTATGTCTACAGACGTCTCTTCACAGACTCCCGGCGATCCCGTGCAGACCGCGCCGGCCGCGCCGCCCCAGGTTGCCGGCGGGGCTGCCGCACTCCCGGCGAAGATGTCCCGGGAATCGGTCACCGTCATCGCCACCCTGCTGGTGGCCACCTTTGTGGTGATCCTGAACGAGACCATCATGAACGTCGCCCTGCAGCGGCTGATGGTGGATCTGGGGGTCACGGCACCCACCGTGCAGTGGCTGTCCACCGGTTTTATGCTCACGATGGCAGTCGTGATTCCGACGACCGGCTTCATCCTGCAGCGGTTGTCCACCCGCGCCGTCTTTATGCTGGCCATGGGCCTGTTCTCCGGCGGCACGCTGCTCGCGGCGCTGGCTCCGGGATTCGAAATCCTCCTGCTCGCCCGGATCATCCAGGCCGGCGGCACCGCAATCATGCTGCCCCTGCTGATGACCACCATCCTCACCCTGGTCCCGGTGACACGCCGCGGCTTCGTGATGGGCAATGTCAGCATCGCCATCTCCGTGGCCCCGGCCATGGGCCCCACCGTTTCCGGCCTGATCCTTGAGCACTTCTCCTGGCGCTTCATGTTCGTCTTTGTCCTCCCGATCGCCCTGGTCGCCTTCGCCATCGGCGCCCGGTTCCTGACGAACATCGGCGAAAAGGAGAAGACCCGGCTGGACCTCCTGTCCGTGCTGCTGACCGTTCCCGCGTTTGGCGGGCTGGTCTACGGCCTCAGCCAGATCGGCGGAGGCGAGGGTGGCCCGGGCTCGCCCGCCATCATTGCCCTGGCCGTGGGCGTCATCGCCATGGTGGCGTTTGTCCTCCGCCAGCTGCGGCTGCAGAAGTCCGCGGCGCCCCTGCTGGACCTCCGCGCCTTCACGTTCAGGATGTTCACGGTGTCCGTGCTGCTGCTCGTGGTGGCCATGATCGCCCTCTTCGGCGCAGTGATCCTCCTGCCGCTGTACCTCCAGGAAGTCCGCGGGCTGACGTCCCTCGAAACAGGGCTGACCCTGCTGCCCGGAGGCCTCGCAATGGGGCTGCTGGGCCCGTTCATCGGCCGCCTCTTCGACAAGGTAGGCCCGCTGCCGCTGACCGTCACCGGCTCGTCAATGCTGGTGCTGGCCCTGTTCCAGTTCTCCCTGCTCGACGCCGGCACCCCGGTCGGGTGGATCATCGCGCTGCACGTGGGCCTCAGCCTGGGACTGGCCCTGATCTTCACACCGGCCTTCACCACCGGGCTGAACCCGCTGCCGCCGCACCTGTATTCACACGGCTCCGCCATCATGAGCACCTTGCAGCAAGTGGCCGGGGCCGCCGGAACGGCGCTGCTCGTCTCGATCTTCGCGGTGGTGTCCGCCGGTTCCGGAATGGTCGCGGGCATGCACGCGGCGTTCCTCACGGCATCGGTTATAGCCGTCGCCGCCGTCGTGCTGGCCGCCATGATGCGCAAGACCGCAGCAGTCGAACACCCCGCAGCGGAACCCGCCGCGGCACACTGACCGGTTAACCCAACGCGGGGTCATTTATCGCCCATCCGGGCGATAAATGACCCCGCGTTGTTTGACGCAGCCTAGCTGGCGAAGAACTCGCTGAGCGCGGTGATGAGCTTGTCCGGTGCCTTGTTGACGCCGTCGTGCCCCATGCCCGGCAGGATCGTGTAGCTGGAGCCGGAGAGCACCTCGTGGATCTGGGCGCAGGCCACACCGAAGTACGCAGGGCTCTTCTCGCCGACAATGATCAGCGTTTCCAGCGGCAGTTCCAGGAACGGCTCGGCCGGCATGTCCGCGGCGATGATGGCCTTGATCTCCCGGACGCCGGTCTTCATGAGCTCGCGCATCTGCTTGCCGAGGGGCGTGCCGGCGGCCAGCTTGTTCGCCAGCGTCAGCATGGACAGAGGCATCCGGGACAGGGCGCTGCCGGTTTCGAGGCCCCTGAGCAGGACGGCGAGGGCGCGGTCGTCGTCGCCGGCCGCCGTCGCCTTCTCGTATTCGGTGGTCCAGTCAGCGGTGACGCTGTGGTTCACGGAGACGGCGGGGTCGTACACGGCGAGGCGTTCCACCGGCAGGGTGCGGGCAGCGTGCAGCGCCACCGCACCGCCGAAGCTGTGCCCGAAAACGTCCGTGCTGGAGGTGTGCTTCATCACCGCATCGAGGTCATGGATGTCACCGTCGAGGGTGTAGTCCTCCGGCTGCGGCGAGGAGCTGCCGCGGCCGCGGCGGTTGAAGGTGTGCACCGGGCGGCCCAGGGACGCGCTGAGCTTCTGTGCGAAGCGGGTGTAGTCGGCGGCGGTCACCATTGACGCCGGAACGACGACGACGCCGGAGCCCGCCGAGGCAAGCTCGGCACCCGTGCTGAAAAGCTCGATCGTTCCGCCGTCGGGGGTTCTGATGTTCTCGCGGGTCATGCTCCGAGCCTAGCCGAGGCTGCAGCTACGGCGTAGTAGGGGCTGGACGCGGCCGCAGGAGGCTAATCGCCCAGCCGCCCACCGGAGACCTCCAGGTAGCAGGAACCGCAGAGTGACTCGTACCAGACATCCTGGCCGTCGATCGCGACCTGGTCGCCGTCGAAGACCACCGCGTCACCCGCCCGGCGGGTGTTGAAGATGGCCTTGCGGCCGCACCGGCAGATGGTCTTGAGTTCCTCGAGGGTGTGCGCGATCTCCAGGAGCCGCAGCGATCCCGGGAACGCCCGGGTGCGGAAGTCCGTGCGGATTCCGTAGGCCAGCACGGGAACGTTGTCCAGGACTGCGATCCGGAAGAGATCGTCCACCTGCGCCGGTTCGAGGAACTGGGCCTCGTCCACCAGGAGGCACGCCACGGGCTGCGTGTCCACATGCTCCAGCAGCGCATTGGGGTCGTCTCCATGGGCCTGGGCGGTGAACAGCTCGCGGGCGGAGGCGCCGGCCGGGATGAGAAAGTCCACCGAACGGGTCATGCCCAGGCGGGATACGACGTCGGCGTCGCCCTTGGTGTCCACATCCGGCTTGGCCAGCAGAACTCGCTGGCCGCGTTCCTCATAGTTGAAGGCGGCCTGCAGCAGGCCCGTCGACTTGCCGGAGTTCATCGCGCCGAAGCGGAAGTAGAGCTTGGCCAAGGGGGTCCTTTCGAAGGGGTCGCCCACCGATTGTAAGGGCGCGCCCCTCAGCGACCCAGCCTGAACCGCCTCCTGCGCGCCGGGAGGGGCTGCAGGCTCCCCGCCCCGGCCAGGAGGAACCGCGCAACCGCCCGGGGTAGCCGGATTCCGGGGCGGAGCGGGCTCTCGTGGAGCTGGCCCGGCAACACGGCACACTCGATGGACGGGACGGCGGCGGCGAGCTGCCGGGCCGTTTCTGTGAAATAGTCCGGGCTCCAGCCGCCGCACAGCATCAGCGTCGGGGTGGTCACGGCCGCGAAGTCGTCCAGTAAGGCGTCGGCGTCCAGCACCGCCCGTATCTCCGCGACGGCGGTGGGCAGCAGTTCGCGCATCTCGGCGCCCATGCTGGTCCGTGCCGAGAGAATGCTGAGCATCCGCAGCGCGCCCAGCGGAAGCTTGGCGACGGGCCCGCCCACCTCAAGGCCCTGGACCATGTGCGCCCAGGCCTCGTCGAGCTGCCCGGCGGCGACCGAACGCTCCAGCTCGGGCCGCCAGCGCCGGGTGAGGTTCCCGGAGAGGGACACAGCCGCGTCATAGGTGACCATCCGGCGGATCGGCACCGTCCGTGCCGCCTCAAGGGCCACGAAACCGCCGTAGCTGTGCGCCACGACGTCGCTCGACCCGGTCTCCCGCAGCACCGCGGCCAGATCGGCGACCTCCGTGGCCGCCGAATAGCCCGGCGGCTGAGGGGAGGACCCGGCCCGCCCGCGCCGGTTGTAGCAATATACCGGGCGGCCCAACAGGCGGCTGATGTTCCACGCGAACGGGCGGTACAGCGCCGCGGTGATCGATGTGCCGTGCACGACGACGATGCCCGGGCCGGGCGCCGGCCCTGGTGCAGGCCCTCCCGCCGGGACCGGGCCGGCAGGCGGACGGAAAGAGAGCAGCTCCAGGTGCCCCTCGCCGTCGTCGGTGCTGATGGTCCGCGTCTCCACAGCCCTGAGTCTATTCCGCGGAGGGTGTCCTGCGGTGGCCCTTTACCGGGCCGGAACTGCCCCCGGCCGAATCCCCGGTAAACTTGGGGATTGTGACTTCCCAAAACACCTCCGCCCCGAACACCGCCGCCGATTCCCACGACGCCAGCGAACAGACGCGCATCCGCATGGAGAAGCGCGCCAAGCTGATCGAGCGCGGCATCGAGGCGTATCCGGTAGGTGTCGAACGCACGCATTCACTGAACGACGTCCGCGAAAAGTACGCGCACCTCCAGGCTGACGAAACCACCGGCGACGTCGTCGGGGTGACCGGCCGCATCGTCTTCGTCCGCAACACCGGCAAGCTCTGCTTCGCCACGCTCCAGGAGGGCGGGGTTGACGGCAAGGCCGTCCGGCTGCAGGTCATGCTGAGCCTGGCCAACATCGGCGAGGAAGCGCTCGCCGACTGGAAGGCCCTCGTGGACCTGGGCGACCACGTCTTCATCAAGGGCGAGGTCATCTCCTCGCGGCGCGGCGAGCTCTCCGTCATGGCCGAGTCCTGGTCCATGGCGTCCAAGGCCCTGCGGCCGCTGCCCGTGCTGCACGCGGAGCTCAACGAGGAAACCCGCGTCCGCCAGCGCTACGTGGACCTGATTGTCCGCGACGAGGCCCGCGAGATGGTCTACACCCGGGCCGCGATCACGCGTTCCATCCGCGAAACCCTGCACCGCCAGGGCTACGTCGAGGTGGAAACCCCTATGCTGCAGCTGGTGCACGGCGGCGCCACGGCCCGTCCCTTCGAGACGCACATGAACGCTTTCGACCAGAAGATGACCCTGCGGATCGCCACCGAGCTGTATCTCAAGCGCACCGTCGTCGGCGGAATCGACCGCGTCTACGACATGGGCCGCGTCTTCCGCAATGAGGGCGTGGACTCCACGCACAGCCCCGAATTCACCACCCTCGAAAGCTATGAGGCCTGGGCCGACCAGTTCGTTATGGCGGACCGGATCAAGGAACTCATCCTCGACGCCGCTGACGCCGCCGGCGTGGGCCGCGTCCTGCAGACCGAGGCCGGGGAGATCAACCTCGACGGCGACTGGGCATGGATGGCGGTCTACCCGGGACTGTCCGACTTCGTGGGGCAGGACGTCACCCCGGAAACCCCCGTCGCCGAGCTGCTGGCACTGGCCGCCAAGCACGAGGTGAAGGTGGACACCAACTGGGACGCCGAGAAGCTCGTCGTGGAACTCTTCGGCGAGCTCGTCGAACCGACGTTGCTGAACCCGACCTTCGTCTACGATTACCCGCCGTCCGCCCAGCCGCTGGCCCGCCAGCACCGCGAGGATGACCGGCTGATCGAAGCGTGGGACCTCATCATCGGCGGCATGGAGCGCGGCACCGCGTTCTCCGAACTGATTGACCCGGTAATCCAGCGCGAACGGCTCACCGAGCAGTCCCGCCGCTCCGCCGCCGGCGACGTAGAGGCCATGCAGCTGGACGACGACTTCCTCCGTGCCCTCGAGTACGGAGCCCCGCCGATGGGCGGAATCGGCCTGGGCATCGACCGGCTGGTCATGCTCTTCACCGGCGCCGGAATCCGCGAAACAATTCTGTTCCCGCTGCTGAAGCCCGAAGGACACTGACCATGGAGTACGTTGCCGTATTGCTTCCCTCCGTGGTGGTCGGGCTGATCTTCTGGTTCGCCATGAAATCGATTTTCAATGCCGACAAATCGGAGCGCCAGGCCGAGGCCCGTGCCCAGGCGGAGGCCGATGGAAATGTCTCCGGGGCGGATACCCTCCGCAACGACGGCCATTCCAGCGGCCCGAACTAATAGCAGACTATTCCGCCTTGGGTTTTCCTTTGGAAGCGTTTTTTCGCTTTGACTCGCTGCCATAAAGCAGAGGATACTTTTAACCAGATACATCCTGCTTTTCCTAAATACTCATCCTTTTGGAAAGAGAGTCTTTAATGGCACAGAAAGTGAAAATCATCCTTGTCGATGATCTGGATGGGGGATCCGCGGACGAGACCGTCCGGTTCGGCCTTGACGGCGTCAGTTACGAAATCGACCTGTCGGCGGGCAATGCTGCAGAACTCCGCTCGGCAGTTGAGCGGTTTGTAAACCACGCGCGCAAGACCTCAAGTGGCCGCGCAACGCGAACCAAGATTGCATCCGGCCGCAATCAGGACTCGGCCCAGATCCGGCAGTGGGCCCGCGATAACGGCTATGCGGTAAACAGCCGCGGCCGTATTCAGGCTGAAATTCAGGAAGCCTACCAAAAGGCAAATTCCTAGCAGCCGAGCCGAGAACGCTGCGTCGTGGACGGAGCGTCGGGCCGCAATACCAATGACTGGCCCCCGCCTTCGGGTGGGGGCATTGTCATGTGTGCCCGCAGTGGCCGGAAGCGTCGCCGGCAGTTCCGGGTCGCCGTGCGTTCCAGCCCGGTTACCGGCCCAGAAAGAGGCCAACACCCGGGGACGCGCCGGCCGGTCCGGGGTGTCGGCGGAAGTAACTGGGCAGGAGCGCACCAGGCCCGGAATCGAATCTGCAGCCGGCCCGGCCGCTCCACCCGCTTCCGACGCCGGACCGCCCGCCCACGCTGTCGCAGGTCCACCGCCGGCCCGCGCGGCCACACTGTCGCAGGGCCACCGCCGGCCCGCGTTCACACCCCCGTGTGACGCCGCTTCGGCGTCCGGGTTTCCCCTGTGGCGAACAAGCCCCAAATCTTGAACCCGGCCACGTAGCATCAAAGTACGTCGTAGCTAGGAGTGTGGCGAAATGTTTGAGCGATTTACGGACCGTGCCCGTCGCGTAGTTGTGCTTGCCCAAGAAGAGGCACGCATGCTGAACCACAATTACATTGGTACCGAACACATCCTCTTGGGTCTGATCCATGAAGGTGAAGGTGTTGCTGCCAAAGCCCTTGAGTCCTTGAGCATTTCGCTCGACGGCGTCCGCGAGCAGGTACAGGAGATCATCGGACAGGGCCAGCAGGCCCCATCCGGACACATCCCCTTCACCCCGCGCGCCAAAAAGGTCCTGGAACTCTCGCTCCGCGAGGCCCTCCAACTGGGACACAACTACATCGGCACCGAGCACATCCTGCTCGGCCTCATCCGCGAGGGCGAAGGCGTTGCCGCCCAGGTGCTGGTCAAGCTCGGTGCGGACCTCAACCGCGTCCGGCAGCAGGTCATCCAGCTGCTCTCGGGCTACCAGGGCAAGGAAACCACCGGTGCCGGCGTTGGCCCAGGGCAGGCCGAAGGCACTCCCGCCGGTTCCGTCGTCCTGGACCAGTTCGGCCGCAACCTGACCCAGGCCGCCCGCGAGAACAAGCTGGACCCGGTCATCGGGCGCGAATCGGAAATGGAACGCGTCATGCAGGTCCTTTCCCGCCGCACCAAGAACAACCCTGTCCTGATCGGTGAGCCCGGCGTCGGCAAGACCGCCGTCGTCGAGGGCCTCGCCCAGGCGATTGTCCGCGGCGACGTTCCGGAAACCATCAAGGACAAGCAGCTCTACACGCTGGACCTCGGGTCCCTCGTGGCCGGTTCCCGCTACCGCGGCGACTTCGAAGAGCGCCTCAAGAAGGTCCTCAAGGAGATCCGCACCCGCGGCGACATCATCCTGTTCATCGATGAAATCCACACCCTCGTGGGTGCCGGTGCCGCCGAAGGCGCCATCGACGCGGCCTCGATCCTGAAGCCCATGCTGGCCCGCGGCGAGCTCCAGACCATCGGTGCCACCACGCTGGACGAGTACCGCAAGCACATCGAGAAGGATGCCGCGCTGGAGCGCCGTTTCCAGCCGATCCAGGTCAAGGAGCCCTCTGTCGCTCACGCGATCGAGATCCTCAAGGGCCTCCGTGACCGGTACGAGGCGCACCACCGCGTCACCATCACCGACGGCGCCCTCGCCTCCGCGGCGAGCCTGTCCGAGCGCTACATCTCGGACCGGTTCCTGCCGGACAAGGCGATTGACCTGATCGATGAGGCCGGCGCACGGCTGCGCATCCGCCGGATGACCGCCCCGCCGGAACTCAAGATCATGGACGAGAAGATCGCCGCCATGAAGCTGGAGAAGGAATCCGCGATTGACGCGCAGGACTTCGAAGGCGCCGCCTCGCTGCGCGACAAGGAGCAGAAGCTCATTGCCGAGCGTGCCGAGAAGGAACGCCAGTGGAAGACCGGCGGCATGGACGACATCTCCGAAGTTGATGAGGACCTCATCGCCGAGGTGCTGGCGAACTCCACCGGCATCCCGGTCTTCAAGCTGACCGAGGAAGAGTCCTCGCGACTGCTGAAGATGGAAGACGAGCTGCACAAGCGCGTCGTCGGCCAGGACGAGGCCATCCGGTCCCTGTCCCAGGCGATCCGGCGGACCCGTGCAGGCCTGAAGGACCCCAAGCGTCCGGGCGGTTCGTTCATCTTCGCCGGCCCCACCGGTGTCGGCAAGACCGAGCTCGCCAAGGCTCTGGCCGAATTCCTCTTCGGCGAGGAAGATGCCCTGATCACCCTGGACATGTCCGAGTACTCGGAGAAGCACACGGTGTCACGTCTCTTCGGTGCCCCTCCGGGCTACGTGGGTTACGAGGAAGGCGGACAGCTGACCGAAAAGGTCCGCCGTCGTCCGTTCTCCGTGGTCCTGTTCGACGAAGTGGAGAAGGCGCACGCCGACCTCTTCAACTCGCTGCTGCAGATCCTGGAAGACGGCCGCCTGACCGACTCCCAGGGCCGCGTCGTGGACTTCAAGAACACCGTGATCATCATGACCACCAACCTCGGCACCCGGGACATCTCCAAGAGCGTTGCCACCGGCTTCCAGTCGGGCACCGACACGCAGACCGGCTACAACCGGATGCGGGCCCGCGTCACGGAGGAGCTCAAGCAGCACTTCCGCCCCGAGTTCCTGAACCGTGTTGACGACGTTGTGGTCTTCCCGCAGCTGACCCAGGACGAGATCATCGAGATCGTGGATATGTTCGTTGGCCGCCTGGAGAAGCGCCTCAAGGACAAGGACATGGGCATCGAGCTCACGCCCGCGGCCAAGGTGCTCCTGGCAACCCGCGGTTACGACCCCGCCATGGGTGCCCGGCCGCTGCGCCGGACCATCCAGCGCGAGATCGAGGACCAGCTCTCCGAGAAGATCCTCTTCGGCGAAATCCACGCCGGCGACATTGTTGTAGTGGATGTGGACGGCGAAGGCGACGACGCCAAGTTCACCTTCGCCGGCAACACGAAGCCGCGCATCCCGGAGATCGCTCCGAGCGTCTAAGCACTAAACCAAAGGCCCCGTCATTCCCGCAAGGGAGTGGCGGGGCCTTTGCGTTATGCCGCCGCCTCCAGCTCGACACCGGCGACATTGCCATGCCGCCGCCCAATCTGAAAGTACCGTTTCACTCTTAGTGAACTTGATGTGATCCAGCGCACAGGGGGTGTTGAATCGGTGCATGGCTTCCAACGATTCAGAGACCCTGAGCGAAAAACCCGAAACACCGTTCCACGACCTGGACCACTACCTCGCCATCCCGAAGGTAAGCGGCCTGGCGCTGAGCCCCGACGGCAGCAGGCTGGTCACCACGGTGGCCACCCTGAACGCCAAAGGCACCGAATACGGCACCGCACTCTGGGAACTGGACCCGGAAGGGCAGAAACAGGCCCGCCGGATCACCCGCAGCGCCAAGGGCGAGGCTGGCGCAGTGTTCGCCGCCGGCGGTGACCTGTACTTCAGCTCCGCCCGCCCCGACCCGGAAACCCCCGAGGCCGATCCCGTGAACGCCCTGTGGATGCTGCCCGCGGACGGCGGCGAGGCCCGCGTCGTGCTCACCCGTGCCGGTGGAGTCAGCGGACTCCTGGCCGCGAAAGACACCGGCGCCCTGTTCGTCAACGCCTCCGTGCTGGCGGGGTCCACGGACGAGGACGGCGACGAGGAGCGCCGCAAGGCGCGGAAGGACAACAAGGTCGCCGCCATCCTGCACAGCGGCTATCCCGTGCGCTACTGGGACGCCGACCTGGGGCCCGCCCAGCCGAGGCTGTTCGCCGTCGAACCGGGCGAGGAACAGGAGCCGGGCAAACCGGCAACGGTTGACGCCGCGGCGCCGCTCAAGCTCCGCAACCTGACTCCCGACGCCGGGAGCGGACTCCGCGACGCCGATTCCGTCGTCAGCCCGGACGGCAAGACCATCTACAGCAGCTTCAACAAGCCGCTTGCCCTCGCGAATTCACGGTCAATCCTCGTCGCGATCGACGTCGCCACCGGCACCCGCAAGGTCCTGCTGGATACCGAGGGAATGAGCTACTTCCCCGGGCCGGTCAGCCCCGACAACCGGACGCTCGTGGTGCTCAGTGAGAGCGACACCACGCCGGAAGCGGCCCCGCAGGTCAAACTGCACCTGCTCGACGTGACCGGCGGCGCGCCCGCGGCCGAAACCGCCCTGAGGCCGCTGGCCCACGACTGGGACCGCTGGGCACGCCCGGCCGCCTGGCTGCCGGACGGCTCGGCCCTGCTCGCCACCGCAGACGACGACGGCGCCTCGCCCGTCTTCCGGATCAGCGTGACCGGAGACGGGGGAGCCGGCCAGGTCACCCGGCTGACCGCCGATACGGCCGCGTACACCGACGTCGTGGTCGCCCCCGGCGGGCGCGCCGCCTACGCGCTGCGCAGCTCCTATGAATTCCCGGCGGAAGCGGTGCGGATCGACCTCAGCAGCGGCGACGTCGTCCGTCTCCCTGCCCCCGCAGAGCGCCCGCAGTACAAGGGTTCCCTGGAACGCGTCGAGACGACGGCGGCCGACGGAACCCGCGTGCCGGCGTACCTGGCGCTCCCCGAAGGCGCCACCGCCGGAAGCCCTGCGCCCCTGCTGCTCTGGATCCACGGCGGCCCGCTGGGCTCCTGGAACGCCTGGACCTGGCGCTGGAATCCCTGGCTGCTGGTGGCCCGGGGCTACGCCGTGCTGCTGCCGGACCCGGCACTCTCCACCGGCTACGGCCAGCACCACATCCAGCGTGGCTGGGGCGAATGGGGGAAGGCTCCGTTCACCGACCTGATGGCCATCACCGACGCCGTCGTGCAGCGGCCGGACATCGACGAGACCCGCACGGCGGCCATGGGCGGTTCCTTCGGCGGCTACATGGCCAACTGGGTGGCCGGCCACACCGACCGCTTCAAGGCAATCGTCACCCACGCCAGCCTCTGGGCTCTGGACCAGTTCGGCCCCACCACGGACGCCGCACAATACTGGCTCCGTGAAATGACGGCCGAGATGGCGCTGGAGAACTCCCCGCACCTGCACGTGGAGAACATCAGCACCCCCATGCTCGTCATCCACGGCGACAAGGACTACCGCGTCCCGATCGGCGAGGGCCTGCGCCTCTGGTACGAGCTCCTCTCCAAGTCCCAGCTGGCGGCCGACGAAAACGGCGAAACCGAACACCGCTTCCTCTATTTCCCGGACGAAAACCACTGGATCCTGCAACCGCAGCACGCCAAGGTCTGGTACGGCGTAGTGGAGCACTTCCTCGCCAGGAACCTGCTCGACAAGGACCTGCCGGTGCCTGCTGAGCTGGGTCTCTAGGCCAAGCCCGGCCCGGGTCCAGCGCCTCCTCGCCTCCGGCTCGGAGGCTGGGACATTTACCGCGTGCTCGCTCGTACACCCCGCCGTCCCCTGACCTCGCAAGCTCGGCCAGGGAACCCGACGGCGGGGCACTCGCTTAGACGCACGCTACATAAATGTCCCAGCCTCCTCCGCCTAGCGCGTCAGTCACCGATCCAAAAATCAATTCAGATAGCCCCGCCTCCCGCGCGACACTTTCTTGGATTAGGAACACTTAACTCATAAGCGCTATTTCCCGAGCTAGTTGCCACCCTTGAGTCCTCCGTTCGCCGCGAAGGTGAGGCGCTGACAGACCCAGCAAAGAGTCATGCAAACACCCCCAGTAGGATTGGGCTGTGACTGAGCCAATCCGCATCCGCCTTGCCCGCACCAGCGATGTCGGGGCGATCAAGACGCTCGTGGCCCCCCTGGCCGATCAGCGGATCCTCATGGCCAAGGAAACAGTGGCCTATTACGAAAGCCTGCAGGAGTTCCGGATCGCCGAGTCCTCTGACGGTGAAGTGATCGGCTGCGGGGCGCTGCACGTTATGTGGGAGGACCTCGCCGAGGTGCGCACGCTCGCGGCATCGGATGCCTGGCGGGGCAAAGGCGTGGGCCATCTGCTCGTGGAGCGCCTGCTGGAAGACGCCCGGGCTCTTGGCGTCTCCCGCGTGTTCTGCCTGACCTTCGAGGTGGACTTCTTCAAGAAGCACGGCTTCGAAGTCATGGCCGACCAGACCGCCGTCGACCCCGTGGTGTACTCGGAACTGCTGCGCTCCCATGATGAGGGTGTTGCCGAGTTCCTGGACCTGGCCCGGGTGAAGCCCAATACGTTGGGCAACACAAGAATGATCAAGGTGTTGTAGGCCCGCGCCGCTGATCACCCCCCCCAAAAACAGCAAAAAGCACCGCAAAAAGAGCGCCGTTAAAACTACTGCAGCAGCTCCAGGGCGGGCCGAAAAGGTGCCGCTGCCGGCGCGGTACATGGTCTTCCCATCAATAAATTTGATGGATAAACTGATCCGGTCCAGGGGGTGGACTTCCCGAGTTTCGGAGGCAAGAAATTGCACGATCGCGTGATTTTTCCAGATTTCTCCGCATTCCAAATGACTATCGCGGACGCGGCCTCACCGGGGCGCGCCGAGGATCCGGGCGCCGGGGACGACGAACACCCGGCGCCGGAGATTAACGGCGGGCGGCTCAATGCGCCGCCCTTCTCCTGGCTTGGCAGCGACGCCTGGCCGAACTTCCCGTTGTGGGCGGACAAACCAACCTGATGCACCCGCGGATCCCGGGGCGGGCTGCCGTCCGAAAGAACCCCGGTTCAGCGTAGAAGGTTGTGAAACCGGAGCCTACCGCTCGCATGGGCCCCGGTAGTAGGGTTCAAGCAAGCAGCCAGGACACCATCCAGGGAGCACAGCCATGAAGAAGCTCATCAATGATCCCCGCGCCGTGGTTGACGAGTCAGTGGAGGGCTTCGGGCTTGCCCATGCCGACCTCGTGACCGTCTTTGCGGACCCCAAGTACATCGTGCGCAAAGACGCGCCGGTGGCAGGAAAAGTCGGACTTGTCTCCGGCGGCGGCAGCGGGCACGAGCCCCTGCACGGCGGCTACGTCGGGATGGGAATGCTCGACGCCGCGGTGCCGGGCGCTGTTTTCACCTCACCCACACCCGACCAGATCCTCCCGGCCACCCTTGCCGTCAACTCGGGCGCCGGCGTCGTGCACATCGTGAAGAACTACACGGGCGACGTCCTCAACTTTGAGACGGCTGCCGAGCTGGCCCAGGCGGAAGGTGTGGACATCCGCACCGTGCTGGTCAACGACGACGTCGCGGTGGAAGACTCGCTGTACACCGCCGGACGGCGCGGGGTGGGCGGGACCGTCCTGGTCGAAAAGATCGCCGGTGCCGCCGCCGAGCGCGGAGACAACCTTGACGCCGTCGCCGCCGTCGGGGACCGGGTCAACCAGAACGTCCGCAGCATGGGGGTCGCGCTGACCGCCTGCACCGTCCCGCATGCGGGGGCACCAAGCTTCGTGTTGGAGGAAAACGAAATCGAGATCGGGATCGGCATCCACGGTGAACCCGGCCGGCACCGCATCGCGATGGAGAACGCCGACGGGATCACCGACCGCCTTCTGGAGCCGGTGGTCAGCGACCTCGGGCTCACCTCCGGGGACAACGTCCTCCTGTTCGTCAACGGAATGGGCGGCACCCCGCAGAGTGAGCTCTACATTGTTTACCGCCGTGCCGCGCAGCAACTGTCAGAGCAGGGCGTTACCGTGGCGCGCTCGCTGGTCGGGAACTACATCACCTCCCTCGAAATGCAGGGCTGCTCCATAACCGTCCTGCGCCTCGATGACGAGATGACGGCGCTCTGGGACGCGCCCGTCCACACCCCGGCCCTCCGCTGGGGCGTTTGACCGTGGGGCTGGACGTCACCTGGGCTGTGCGGTGGCTGACCCTTTCAGCCCAGGCCATGGCGGACCACCGGGAAGAACTCATCGAACTGGACAGGCCGATCGGCGATTCTGACCACGGCGAGAACATGGACCGCGGCTTCAAAGCGGTGATGGTCAAGATTGCCGAGACGCCCCCGGAAACGGCAGGGGCGGCCCTGAAGCTGACCGCGATGACCTTGATGTCCAAGGTCGGCGGGGCCGCCGGCCCGCTGTACGGCACGGCCTTCCTCCGGGCAGCCACGGCACTGGGCGAGGCGGCCGACATCGACGCCGGCACCCTCGCCGCTGCCTTCCAGGCCGCCAGGGACGGGATCGTGGCCCGCGGAAAGGCCGAATCAGGCGACAAGACGATGGTCGACGCCTGGACCCCGGCGGTCGACGCCGCCGCTGCCGCCGCCGGGGACAGCGACGTGCGCAGGGTCCTGCTGGCCGCCGCGGAGGCAGCCGAGGCCGGGGCCGTATCCACCGACCCGATGCTCGCCCGCAAGGGACGCGCCAGCTACCTGGGGGAGCGCTCCATTGGCCACCGGGATCCGGGCGCCGTCTCCAGCGCCCTGATCCTGCGCGCCGCCGTCGGGGCAGCCGAATGACGGTCAAGCTCGTCGTCGTCTCCCACAGCGAAAAGATCGCCGACGGCGCCGTCGAGCTTGCCGCCCAGATGGCGCCCGACGTCCTGATCCTTCCCGCCGGCGGTACCGACGACGGCCGGATCGGCACCAGCCTCGAGCGGGTCATGGCGGCGCTCGAACAGGCAGCAGACGCCAACAGCGACGGCACGGTCGTCGTGACGGATCTGGGTTCGGCGGTGATGACAGCCGAGTCCGCGCTGGAATTCGTGGCGGATCCTGCGTCCGTGCTCCTGGCCGATGCGCCCCTCGTCGAGGGGCTCGTCGCCGCCGCCGTGGCAGCACAGGCCGGAGCAGACGCCGCCGGCGTGAAAGAAGCCGCGGAGGCGGTCTACCGGCCGCCGGCCGCCCCGCAGCACCCCCACGAGCACCGGGCCCCGGAGGCAACAGGGGACTTTGAACTGGTCAACAAAGCCGGCATGCACGCCCGTCCCGCGGCGAAGATCTCCGGCGGGCTGTCCGGCCTGGACGCCGAGGTGACCATCAACGGCGCCGACGGCGCGTCAATGACGGAGCTCATGATGCTCGGGGCGGCGAAAGGGACGGTGCTGCACGTTGAAGCCAGCGGCCCCGATGCCGCCAGAGCCGTGGACTATCTGCGCGGACTGATCACAGCGGGGTTCGGGGAACCCTAGCGACCGGACCTCACGCCGTACCGGCCGCGGTCAGATCCGGCGCCGGCGCGGCGTCCCGGGATCCCCTCCACGCGATCCACCCGCCGCCGACTGCCATAAGCAACGCCCCTGCCGTCTGCGTCGGCAGGCTGCTGCCCGTCGTCGCCTGGCCCAGAACTACCCCCAGGACATAGAACATGACGGCCCCGGCCACCCAGAGCACCCCGGCCCAGCGGGGCAGCACGTGGGACCGCCACACCGCGACCCCCAGCAGCACGTTGCCGAGGAATGCAAGCAAGAGGCCAAGCAGGAACGCCCCTGTCATGGACCAAGGGAACTCCAGCTGCATCACGTCGTGGTTTCCGGCCAGGTAGGCCCTGCCGATGGCCGGCGTGGCAAAGGTCGAAATTGCGGCCGGCACCAGCAGCAACGCCGTACCCGCGACGGCGGTGACCATCGCGGCCAGCGCCAGGCGCCCGACCCGGCTGTTCGCCAGGCAGCAGCCGAGGGCGAAGACACCAAAGATCGCGAGGATGGTGCCGGCCGTGCCGCCGAAGATATGGCTGACCTGGTACGAGTCGGAACCGACGAACCGGGCCCAGGCATCCGGGTCCTTCTCCTGGTCCGGCTGCGGCTCCAGCGTGGCCCAGGCGGTGACGAGCGCCGAGACCGGCAGCGCCCATAGCCCCGCCCGGATCCAGTGGCTGATGTTTGACGAGCTCACGTTGTACTCCTTTCACCGCACGGGTTAGCCGGCCTGCCGGAGGCCTTCCGCGTCCAGTAGCACTCCGGCTGAAATGAACCGGCCGCACTGCTCGCCGTAGGGGTAGGCGACGCGCGGTGTGAACGTCACCGTGCGCACAGGCAGCGGCAGGCCGTCGGAGCCAGTGCCGCTGGAAGTTGCCTCGATGGGGGAATCCGTCAGCGGATCGAGCAGGAGCATTCCCACCAGGGTGCCGTCGGGGGAGGCGGTTGCGGAACAGGGCCGGTCGCCGTCGTAGGGTCCGGGCTCACAGCCCTGATCGACCGGGGTGCTGCCAGTGCGGAGTTCGAGTTCCGCCTCCGCGCAGCGGCCGTCCTGGCAAGCTTTGAGCCGGAGTGTCTCGACCGACCCGGCGTACTCCCGCGCCACGGTCAGGGCAACCACCGGAGCCTGGCCGATCGCCGGGCACGCCGTCCCGGGCTGGCACCCGGTGACCAGGAGCGCCGCGCAACCCAGACCCGCCACTGCCACGAACGTGCGCATGATTCAGGGTAGTTCCGGGACGTCCGTCCAGCTAGGGGCGCCGTGCGACCGGCCCGGTGGGGCGGGACCAGGCGAACCGGGATCAGGCGGGAAGCTGGAAGCCGGAAGGATGCAGCTCTGCCAGGCCGTCGCCCAGGAGCCCGGCCAAGGCGCGCTCCAGCTGCTCCGGGGCGGAGTTGAGCCGGTGCAGGGCGGCCAGCGGAATTCCGATCCCTTCCGGTTCGAAACCAAGGTCCGCCGGGGCCCGGTGGAACAACTCCGGTGCCACGGGCGAATCGGCCACACGGAGTACTGCCATTACGGCTCCCCGGACCTGGCGGTCGGTCCCGTGCCACGACTGCCCCTTCGGCGTGTACGTCGGCGGCGGCTCACCGGCCGCCAGCCAGGCGCAAGAGCCGCTGACCGGGCATTCCCGGCACTTCGGCGACCGCGCCGTGCACACCAGCGCCCCGAGTTCCATGACGGAGGCGTTCCAGCGGACGGAGGAGCCGACGTCGTCCGGCAGCGACTGCGCGGCGAGCCGCATCTCAGCGGCGGTCAGTGCCTGTGACGGCAGGGCCGTGCCGGAAAACAGCCGCGCATGGACGCGGCGGATATTGGTGTCCACCACGGTTTCGCGGCGCCCGAAGGCAAAGGCGGCGACGGCCGCCGCTGTGTAGCTCCCCACGCCGGGCAGCTCCAGCAGGTCCGGGTACGCGCCGGGGACTTTGCCGCCGTGGTTGTCGCCGATGGCAACGGCGGCCGCGTGCAGACGCAGCGCGCGCCGCGGATATCCCAGCCGTCCCCAGGCCCGGACCGCTTCGCCGGCAGGCTCCCGGGCCAGGTCGGCAGGTTCCGGCCAGCGCCGCAGCCATTCCTCCCAGACCGGCAGCACGCGCACCACCGGGGTCTGCTGCAGCATGATTTCGCTGACCAGCACGCCCCAGGGGGTGCAGCCAGCAGCCCGCCACGGCAGGTCACGGGCGTTCGACTCGAACCATTCGGCGAGGGCGTCGTGAATGGCGGGCAGCGGGAGGCCCCCGGGAGTATCTTCCGGGCGGGCGGCAGCAGGGGCAGCGGGGGAATCGGCAAGAGCTTTGATGGATTCAGCGTAATAGATGAGGGCCACAGTCCGCCCGCGGCGTGGGAGGGCGCCATACCCGGCGCGGTTCTCTAGCCTAGAAGGATGGGCAGGCAAGACAATTCAGGACCGCAGGGTTCCCGGCCGAGGGCTTCCGGCGGCGGAGCAACCGCGGCGCGCAAGCCTGCCCGGAAACCGGCTCAGGGACCAGTCCGCAACCCGACGCGGAAGCCGGGCCGGAAGCCTGTCAGCCCCGTCTACCGCCGCCGCCGGCTGTTCGTGGGCGCCGCCCTGCTGCTGGTGATCGCCGTCGCCATCGGCGGGTTCGCCGCCGTCTCCAGCGTCCTCAACGCCGGGCAGTCTTCCTCCGGCGGGCAGTCTTCCTCCGGTGGAGGAGCGGCGCCGTCGGGCCAGGAAACGGGACCGGCCGCCGGGCCGGAGAGCACGCCCTCACCTGCTGCTACTCCGGAGGGGGACGGCTGCGAGCAGAATCTGGTGACCGTCACGGCCGCCACGGACAAGCAGGCCTACGCGGACGGCGAGAACCCGTTGCTTACGCTCAAGGTGACGAACAACAACCGGGTGCCGTGCGAAGTCAACATCGGAACTTCGCAGATGGAATTCCTCGTGACCAGCGGTTCGGACCGGATCTTTTCATCCACTGACTGCCAGGCGGACGCCACCGACCTCGTGAAGACCATCGCGCCGGGGCAAAGTGAGACGGCGAACTTCCTCTGGGAGCGCAAACGCTCGCTCGAGGGCTGCAAGGTCATCGAGGCCAAACCGGGGGCGGGCGGCGCGTACTACGTCTTCACCGCACGGCTGGCGGGCAAGACCAGCCCCAAGGCCGTGTTCCAGCTCAACTAACCCCCGCGTCGGGAATCAGAGGAAGCGGTCCAGCAGGCTGGCCTCGGCCATCCGGCTCAGACCCTCGCGGACCGTCCGGGCGCGCTGGTCGCCGATGCCGTCCACCGTCATGAGGTCATCAATCGTGGCCGCCATCAGGAACTGCAGGCCGCCGAAGTGGTCCACCAAGCGGTCGGCGACGGCCTTCGGCACAGCCTTCAGTCCGGACAGCAGCCGGTAGCCGCGCGGCTGTACGACGGCGTCGAGGTTGGCCTCGCCGCCGGCGAAGCCCACGATCCCGGCGATCTTGCCCAGATCGATCAGCTCGGTGGGCCCCAGGTTCACGAGCGACTTCACAGCGAGGTCGATGTCCTCGGCGGAAGCGTCCGGGCCCGAGTAATCGCGGATGATCACGTCGCTGCCGGGGCCGCGGCCCACGGTCAGCTCGTCCAGCTGGAGTGAGAGCAGCCGGCCGTCCTCGCCGAGTTCCAGGACGTACTGGGAGATCTCCTCGGAGATCCGGCGGACCATCTCCTGGCGCTGCAGGGTCACGGCAACGTCGCGGACCGTCACCATGGCCTCGATTTCCAGTGCCGAGAGGGAACTGGTCACCTGGTCCAGACGCGAGCGGTAGCGTTCCAGAGTCGCCAGGGCCTGGTTGGCGCGGGCCAGGACCTTCTCCGAGCCCTCCAAGACGTGGCGGAGCCCGTTCACGTAGAGGGCGATGATCTGCATGGACTGGCTGACCGAGATCACCGGGACGCCCGTCTGGATGGCCACGCGCTCGGCGGTCCGGTGCCGGGTGCCGGATTCCTGGGTCTCGATGCTGGAGTCGGGCACCAGCTGGACGGCCGCGCGCAGGATGTTGCTGGCATCCTTGTCACAGATGATGGCGCCGTCCATTTTGGCCAGTTCCCGCAGACGGGTGGGGGAGAAGTCGATGCCGATGTCGAAGCCGCCGGAACAGATGGATTCGATGGTCCTGTCGATGCCCAGCACGATCAGGGCGCCGGTCCGTCCGCGGAGGATGCGTTCGAGGCCGTCACGGAGGGCGGTGCCCGGTGCCACTCGGCCCAGCGTCGCCTTGAGTGAATCTTCAGGGCTCCGAGCCATAGATATTCCCTTCAAAGGTGCGGACCTCGGTCCGCAGGTGCGCCGGGTTCCATTGTTTTCCAATGTTGCCGGCAGGATCAAAAGTACTCGGTTCCCCGCTCTCACCATAGTAGAGGTAATGCGGGCCAACTTCCGCACGGACAAGCCCCAAAGTGGTCCAAAAAGATGTCCGCCGGAACGCCTCCGGAACGCTCGTCCGGACCCCGTCCCCGGACCGCACTTTTGACCCCCGATGCTCCCTTGCCGGGGCCACTTCGCGGCGGCGGCACGGGCTGCGATAAACTTGGAGCCTTGGGGTGCACCGTCGGCCCGGCGCCGCTCCCCACCTACAGCCAGCAGTTCCGCAGAACTCCCGGACAGCCCGCGCTCCCGCCGGGCAAGCCGGATTCCCGCAGGCCCGGGACCGCAACCATTCAAAGCCGCAGCGAAAGTAGCACCGTGTCTCAAGAAGTCCTTAGCCCCGCACGAGTCCAGGAGATTCACAAGCAGGCGGCCCGGCGTCGGACTTTCGCGGTCATTTCACACCCCGACGCCGGCAAGTCCACGCTGACCGAGGCGCTCGCGCTGCACGCGAAGGTGATCGGCACCGCCGGCGCCTCCAGCGGCAAGGCCAACCGCAAGGAAACGGTCTCGGACTGGATGCAGATGGAAAAGGACCGCGGCATCTCCATCAGCTCCGCGGCCCTGCAGTTCGCCTACCGGGACACCGTCATCAACCTGCTGGACACCCCCGGCCACGCGGACTTCTCCGAGGACACCTACCGGGTGCTCGCCGCCGTTGACTGCGCCGTGATGCTCGTGGACGCCGCCAAGGGCCTGGAAACCCAGACCATGAAGCTCTTCGAGGTCTGCAAGCAGCGGAACCTGCCCATCATCACCGTGATCAACAAATGGGACCGGCCGGGCCTGGATGCCCTCGCCCTCATGGACGAGATTACCGAGCGCACCGGCCTGCAGCCCATGCCGCTGACCTGGGCCGTGGGCATCTCCGGTGACTTCCGCGGTGTCTGGGACCTTCGCAACGACCGCTTCGCCCAGTTCAAGCGCAACAACGCCGGCGCCAACATCGCCCTCACCGAATACTTCACCCCGGACGAGGCAGCGGCGAGCCAGGGCGATGACTGGTCCAACGCCGTCGATGAGGCAGGGCTGGTCATCGAATCCAACCTCGAGTTCGACATCGACGCCTTCCACGCCGGCAAGGCCACCCCGATCCTCTTCAGCTCCGCGGCCCTGAACTTCGGCGTCAAGGAGATCCTCGACGCCCTCGTGGACTTCGCCCCGCCGGCCGCCCCGCGGCCCGACGTCGACGGCGCCGCACGGCCTGTCGACGCGCCCTTCGCCGGCTTCGTCTTCAAGGTCCAGGCCGGCATGAACAAGGCACACCGCGACCACGTCGCTTTCATCCGGGTCTGCTCCGGCATCTTCGAACGCGGCATGGTGGTGACCCAGGGCCGGACCGGCAAGTCCTTCGCCACCAAATATGCCCAGCAGGTCTTCGGCCGTGAACGCGAGGTTATCGACGAAGCCTTCCCCGGCGATGTCGTGGGCCTGGTGAACGCCTCCTCGCTGCGGGTGGGCGACAGCCTTTTCCTTGAGCAGCCGGTGGAGTTCCCCGCCATCCCGCTGTTCGCCCCGGAGCACTTCCAGGTGGCGCGCTCCAAGGACCCCAGCCGCTTCAAGCAGTTCCGCCGCGGCATCGAGCAGCTGGAACACGAGGGAGTCATCCAGGTGCTGCGCTCGGACATCCGCGGCGATCAGGCGCCGGTGCTGGCCGCCGTCGGCCCGATGCAGTTCGAGGTGGTGGAGGACCGCATGGCGCACGATTTCAGCGCGCCGATGCGGCTGGAACGCCTGCCGTATTCGATTGCCCGGATTTCGACGGTGGACGCCATGGCGGCGCTCGCCACCGTGCCCGGCGCCGAGGTGCTGCTGCGCTCCGACGGCGAATACCTCGCCCTGTTCAACGACGTGTGGGCCCTGCGCCGGATCGAGAAGAACCACCCGGACCTGACCCTGCTGCCGATCGGCACGCACAACCCCGCCAAGTAGCGGCCGCCGCCCGCCACGGGCGGAGACATTGGGTAGCCCGAGGGTCTTCCTGAATCAGGAAACCGCGGTACTATAAGTAACCTTGCTAATTATGCGGGCGCCGGATCTCAACGAATGCCGGTATTGGACTGATCCGCCCGGCGCCATCGGCGGACCCCGCTTTAAGGGATAACGAACACTCCTTGACAGAGCTCATTTCACAACCGGCGCGTGCCACCCCGGTTTCACCGAAGCAGCGCATGGAACCCGGCTACTTGCTTAGCGGCCGGTACAGGATCGCGGATCTGATTGGCCGGGGAAGCCAATCCACCGTGTTCCGGGCCTACGACGAACTTCTCCAGCGCGACGTTGCGGTCAAGCTCTTCCGCAACGACGCTGACGATCTTGAAAAAACCCGCCAGCAGGCCGAGGAAATCCGCATCCTGGCCGGCATGAGCCACCACGCACTCGTGACGCTCTTCGATGCAGGGGCAGACCTCAGCGACCAGACCGGCCCGCTCACCTACCTGGTGATGGAACTTGTGCGCGGGCAGGACCTGCGCCACCGCGGCGCCCAGGGTCCGCTCTCGGCAGTGCACATGGCCCACATCGGCTATGACCTGGCGGACGGGCTTTCGTACATCCACCACCACGGCATAGTGCACAGGGACATCAAACCCGCGAACATCCTGCTCGTGGACTACAGCAACGATGACCGGCGCCCGCGGGCCAAGCTCACCGATTTCGGCGTCGCCGTCGTTACCCGCAACGGCCCGGCGCCGGATGAAGGCGGAACCTCCGGCACACCCGCCTACCTCAGCCCTGAGCAGGCGGCCGGCGAAACGGTCGGGCCGCCCAGCGACGTGTATTCGCTCGGACTTGTGCTGCTCGAAGGGCTGACCGGGAAGATGGCGTACCCCGGCGCGCCCATCCAATCCGCCGTCGCACGGCTGCTGCACGATCCGCAGATCCCCGAGGAGCTCGCCCCCCTGTGGGTTGCGCTGCTGTCCTCCATGCTCGCCCGGAACCCGGCAGAGCGCCCGCAGGCCCGGGAGGTGTCGCTGGCCCTGCGCCAGGAAGTCATCAACAGCGCGGCACGCCACCGCCTGGAAGCAGCCCCCGGCGCGACCGACGAGGAGGGCCGGATGCGCGCGGTGGAACGCTACCGGATCCTCGACACCCCCGCGGACGGCACCTTTGACCGGATAGCGGGACTCGCGGCACGCATGTTCTCCGTGCCGGTGGCGATCGTCAGCGTCGTTGATCATGACCGGATCTGGTTCAAGGCCCACCACGGCACCGAGGTCACGGAGATCGGCCGCGACCCGGGGCTGTGCGCCTCAGCAATCCTGCAGGATGACGCCTGGGTTGTTGAAGATGCCGTGAGGGATCCCCGCACGCTCGCGAATCCGCTGGTGGCAGGCGAGTTCGGGCTGCAGTTCTACGCCGGCGTCCCGCTGCGCACGCCGGACGGCTACAACCTCGGCACCTTCTGCATCCTGGACCGGGAGCCGCGGGAGTTCAGCGCCGACGACGTCCGGGCGCTGGAGGATCTGGCCGCGATCGTCATGCACGACCTGGAGCAGCGGCTTCATAGCCGGGAAGCGATCCTCAGCTAGACGGACCCGACGGCGGACTCGCCGACGGCCGCCGTCCCGCTAGCCGCCGCTTAACGCTTACGCTGTTCAACGCCTGCGCTGTTCAACGCTTACCAGCGTGCAGCGCCAGCTCCAGTTCGAACCGTGCCTTCGGATCCTCCAGGGTGTCACCGAACAGCTCACGCAGCTGCGCCGCCCGGTAGCCCACGGTCTGCGGGTGGATGCCGAGCTCTGCCGCCACCGGGGCGCGCTGGCCCCAGTGCCGCAGCCAGGACAGCAGCGTCTCCGCGAGCCGCTCGCGCTGGGCCGGACGGAGCCCTTCCAGCGGTGCCAGGCGGCGGTTGGCCAGTTCGGCGATGGCGGAGGGTTCCGCGCCGAGGATCACCTCGGCCAGGTGCTCGTCGGCCCAGATCGGCGGGTCCTCCGGGCCGTCGCGCGGTGGCAGGACCGAGGCTGCGAGCACTGCCAGGCGCAGGGAATCGGGAACCTTCTCCCACCCGCCCGCCGGGCCGACGGCTGCGCCGCGGCCCCGCAGCGCCTTCTCCAGGTCCGCCCGCGCGGACTTGGACTTCCTCGCCGGAACCAGGGCGACGGCGTCGGTCTCCCGTTCGATGACCAGCGTTCCCGGCCCCAGCCGGAGCCGCAGCCCCGCGGACCGGTCCACCGGCAGGGTCACCACCACCATCCGCTGCGGCAGTGACCAGTCCGCCATCGCAGCTGTCTGGCGCAGGGCCGCCTCATCGGCCTGCCCCAGCAGCAGCAGGTCCAGCAGTTCGGTGCGCCGGCGGTCCACCGCGCCGGCCCGCTCGGACTGTTCGAAGGCGTACGCCTCGGCGCTGACCGCGGACAGCTCGTCGATGTAGGCCAGGATCGATTCGCCCAGATCCACCACCACGGTCTGGCCGAGGTGGTGCTCCACGGACACCCGGGACATCTCGCGGAAGGTCACGCGGGCCCCCATCCGGTAGGCGCTCAGCAGCGCGTCCATGCTCCGGCCCTGCCGGAACTCGCCGCTCCCCAGCCCCGCCACGAGTTGCCTGCTCTCCTCTGAGAGGGCGGGCAGCCTGGTCCCCGGCAGCTGCAGGAAGCGGTCCAGGGCGGCCGCCACGCCGCGGCGGAGCCCGCGCCCGAAGCGGCCCTCGATCGGCCGGGCGTAGGCCGGCACGAGTTGCGGCACGGCGTCGATGATGGCCTCGACGATGCCCGGCATCATCGGCCGGAGCACGTCGCTGACCTCGCGCGGCAGGGCCAGCCACGGGGGGTCGTAGGCGGGGGAGCCGGGGGTGCCGGTGGGGGAAGTATTCATGAGGCTGATTCCAGTATGTTGTTGTGGGGCGATAGTTTCTTCTGGTCGATCGTATGCCTTGGGTGAAGAAGTATGACCCCGTCTGACATAAGATTGATAAATGATCCGGCTCCGTAAGCTGGCGCGCGCCGCATCTCTACTGACCACCCCACTAGCTCCAGAAGACATTCTGTCGCTGTTCAACCCTGTGTTTTCTGCCCGCCAATTGCGCGGCGTGGTCACGCGGGTGGTTCCAGAAACGGCCGATTCCGCCACCATTTTCTTCCGTCCCGGCCGCGGCTGGCAAGCGCACCTTGCCGGCCAGTGGGCCCGTATTGGCGTCGAGCTCGACGGCGTCCGCCACTGGCGGTCGTACTCGCTTAGCGCCCCCGCCGGCAAAGACCCGGCCATCACTGTCAGCGACATGGGTGCCGTCTCCGGGACCCTCGTGCGCAACACCAAGCCCGGCGACGTGCTCTTCCTGGCGCCGCCGCAGGGCGACTTCGTCCTCCCCGAACACCCGCGGCCCCTGCTGATGCTCACGGCCGGCAGCGGCATCACTCCGGTCATGTCCATGATCCGGACCCTCGTGCCGCACCGCCCGGACTCCGACGTCGTCCTCATCCACACCGCCCGGACCCCGGCGGACGCCATCTTCCGCGAGGAACTGGCCGAACTGGCGGACCAGTTCCCCAACTTCCGTGTCATCCACTGGTTCACCGGCGAACGCGGCCGGCTCGACTTCAGCTCCATGGCCGGACTCGAGCAGCTCTGCCCGGACTGGCGCCAGCGCGCCGCCTATGCGTGCGGCCCCGAAAGTTTCCTGGACGACGCCGAGGCGCTCTGGGAGGCGGAGACCGCCACCGCCGAACCTTCGGACGCCACCCTCACCATCGAGCGCTTCAGCACCAAGCTCGCCGGCGGCGAAGGGCATGACGGCGGTCTGGTCACGTTCGAGGCGTCGGACCGCGAAGTCGAAGCCGACGGCGACACCCCGCTGCTCGACGTCGGCGAGGACGCCGGCGTCCTGATGCCCAGCGGCTGCCGCATGGGCATCTGCCACAGCTGCCTTATCCCCCTCCGGGCCGGCCAGGTCCGTGACCTGCGCACGGACGAAGTCCATGGCGAGCCCGGCCAACTAATCCAGACGTGTGTTTCGGCAGCCGCCGGACCCGTTAACCTCGACCTCTGAGGAGTACCCACCGCATGACGATTGTTTCCGACAAGCCCGACCTTTCCGGGGACGCTCCCCAGGGCGCTGACGACTCTGCCAAGACGCCTGCTGCCGTGAAGACGCGGCGCGGCGCCTTGGCCGAGACCGGCAGCCCCACAGTCCGGCCGCCCGCTGCAGCGCACCTCTCCGACGAACAGGTCGCCGAGTTGGGCCGCGAACTCGACGCCATCAAGGACGACATCCTTGCCAAGCGCGGAGCGTCTGACGCCGCCTACATCCGCCGCATGATCAAGATCCAGCGCGGCCTGGAGATTTCCGGCCGCGCCACGCTTCTGGTCAGCAAGCACAAGGCTGCCTGGGTTGCCGGGACCACGCTGCTCAGCCTGGCGAAGATCCTGGAGAACATGGAGCTTGGCCACAACATCCTGCACGGCCAGTGGGACTGGATGCGGGACCCGGACATCCACTCCACCACGTGGGAGTGGGACTTCGTGACCCCGGCACGCTCCTGGCAGCACACCCATAACGATCTGCACCACCGCTGGACCAACGTCGTCGGCAAGGACAACGACGTCGGATACAACCTCCTGCGGATGGACGCGGACCAGGAATGGAAGCCGTTCAACCTGGGCAACCCGCTCTACAACGCCCTGCTGGCCCCGGTCTTCGAATGGGGCATCGCGATCTACGATCTCGAGCTGAACGACTACAAGGAGGGCAACAAGTCCAAGGAAGCCCTCACCAAGGACCTCAAGGCCCTCGGCCGCAAGGCCCTCACCCAGTTCACCAAGGACTACGCCGCCACTCCCGCCGTCGCCATGCTGACCGGCTCCGGCAAGCAGGCGCTCTACGGCACCCTGACGGCCAACGCGGTCCGCAACGTGTGGGCCCACGCGGTGATCTTCTGCGGACACTTCCCCGAGGGCACGGACACCTTCACCGAGGAAATGGTCGAAGGCGAGACCCGCGGTGACTGGTACGTCCGGCAGATGATCGGCTCCGCCAACATCTCCGGCTCCAAGTTCATGCACCTGATGACCGGCAACCTCTCGCACCAGATCGAGCACCACCTCTTCCCGGACATTCCGTCCAACCGCTACGCCGAGGTGGCGCCGAAGGTGCAGGAGATCTGCCGGCGTTACGGCCTGCCCTACACCACCGGACCCATCTGGAAGCAGGTCGGCTCCACCTGGGCCAAGGTCTTCAAGCTGGCATTGCCGCCCAAGAAGGCCTAAGCACCGGGCCCACGAGGTTTGAATGATTGACGCAAGGGGCGTCTGCCATCGCGGCAGGCGCCCCTTGCGCGTGGAGTCGTGCCTGTTAGCCGACGCTCCAGCCCAGTTACCGGCCGTGGGCGGGCCCTCCGGCAGCGGAAACCCCCGGAAATCCGGGCCGCAGCACGCCGGTGAGCCGAAGTAACCGGGCGGGAACGTCGCGCGGAGGCGTCACATAGACGGGCGGCGCTCAGGGTTTGCTGGCCAGTCCCAGAACGTGGGCCAGCCGCGGGTTGCCGGGGAGGACCGAAAAGCCGAACCGCTCCAGGTCCTGCACCGTGAAGCCGGCCCCGGCGATCGCGGCCGGGGTGTCGCGGTTGGGGTGGCATCCGCCTGCCATCCGGCTCCATAAAGGGGTGACCAGATCCTCGGCGGCCGCCAACACAGGGTGGGCCGAGCGGACGTGTTCATAGAACAGCAGCAGGCCGCCCGGCCGCAGGACCCGGGCCATTTCCGCCAGGACGACGGACTGGTCCGCCACACTGCACAGCACCAGGCTGGAGACGACGACGTCGACTGAGGCGTCCGCCGCCAGCAGTGATTCCGCCACGCCGTCTTCCACGGTGACAGGCACCCGCGCCCGGCCGGCGGCGGCCCGGGCCAGCTCCCGGAGCACGGGGTCCGGTTCGATGGCCAGCACGCCCGTCACCGCGGCCGGGTAGAACGGAAACGTCGCACCGTAGCCCGCCCCGATTTCGACGACGACGCCGTGCGCCGCTGCCACGAGCCGCCGGCGGTGGTCCGTCGCTCCGCGGGCGTCCATCCGCGGGCCAACCCGCGCATAGGATCTCCCGAATGATGACTCGCGGGGACTGCTCTCCTGCACGGGTGCCTCGTTCCGCTCAGCCGACGTCGGCCGGGTTGAGTTTGAGGCCCCGCAGCAGCTGGGCGTTGAGGGCCACCACGATCGTGGAGGCGGACATCAGCACGGCGCCGGCGGCGGGGGAGAGGACGATCCCGGCGAAGGCCAGGACGCCGGCGGCCAGCGGCACGGCGATGATGTTGTAGCCCGTGGCCCACACGAGGTTCTGCCACATTTTCCGGTAGCTTGCCCGGGACAGGTCCACCATGGACAGCACAGCCCGGGGGTCGTTCCCGGCAAGGACCACACCGGCGGACTCCACAGCGACGTCGGTTCCGCCGCCGATCGCGATTCCCACCTCGGCCCGGGCCAGGGCGGGGGAGTCGTTGACGCCGTCTCCCACCATCGCCACCCTGAGGCCGCGGGCCTGGAGTTCGGCCACTTTCTTGTCCTTGTCCGCCGGGAGGACCTCGGCGAAGACCTCGTCAATCTTCAGTTCGGCGGCCACGGCCTGGGCTACCTGCCGGGCATCGCCGGTGATCATGGCAACCTTGATGCCGCGGCGCTGCAGGGCCGCGACGGCCTGGCGGGATTCCGGCCGGACCGCGTCCTCAAGGCTCATGGCGCCAATCACGGTGCCACGGTCCACCACATGGAGCACCGCGGCGCCGCGCTCCCGCCAGTCGGCCGTGACGGAGGCCAGCTCCGGCGGTTCTGCCGCCCCGAGCTCCCGGAGCAGGGCCGGACCGCCCACCCCGACCGTCCGGCCGCCGACCGTGGCACGGACGCCGCGGCCGGTCAGGGAGGTGAAACCGCTCGCTTCCGGGACCGACAGGCCGCGCTCGCGGGCGGCGGCCACGATAGCGCGGGCCACCGGGTGCTCGCTGTCCGACTCCGCCGCAGCGGCCAGCGCGAGCAGCCCGTCGCCGTCGGTCCCTTCGGCGACGGCAACGCCTTTAAGTTCCGGCTGGCCCTTGGTCAGGGTCCCCGTCTTGTCGAACAGCACGACGTCGACCGTCCGCATCCGCTCGAGCGCCATCCGGTCCTTGATCAGGACACCGGCCCGGGCCGCCCGCTCCGTGGAAATCGCGATGACCAGCGGGATGGCCAGGCCCAGGGCGTGCGGGCAGGCGATCACCAGAACCGTCACGGTGCGCTCCACGGCGTCGGGCACACTGCCCAGCAGCGTCCAGGCGATAAACGTGAGGACGCCGGCGCCGGCGGCGAAGTAGAACAGGAAGGCGGCGGCACGGTCGGCGAGGGCCTGGGCCCGCGAGGAGGAGGCCTGCGCTTCGGCCACGAGCCGCTGGATCCCGGCGAGGGCGGTGTCCTCGCCTGTGGCTGTTACTTGGACCCGCAGGCTGTTGTCCGTGGCGATGGTCCCCGCCACCACCGGATCGCCGGGGGTGCGCAGGACGGTCTTGGACTCGCCCGTGATCATGGATTCGTCGAATTCGGCCTGCCCCTCGGTCACGGTTCCGTCCGCCGGCATCCGGCCTCCGGAGCGGACCAGGATGGTGTCGCCGCTCCGGAGTTCGGACACGCGGACGGTCTCCGTTCCGGAACCGGTGATGCGCTCGGCCTCGTCCGGCAGCAGCGCCGCGAGGGCATCCAGGGCGCCCCGGGCCGAGCCAAGGGCGCGCATTTCGAGCCAGTGCCCCAGGAGCATGATGTCGACCAGCAGTGCCAGTTCCCACCAGAAGTCGAGATCGAAGCCGCCGATCCCCAGTGTGGTCGCCCATGAGGCGGTGAACGCCACCGTGATGGCCATGGCGATCAGCAGCATCATTCCCGGTTTCCGGGTCTTCAGCTCATTGAGGCCGCCCCTGAGGAACGGCTGGCCGCCGTAGAAGAAGATGACGGTTCCCAGCACGGGAGGAATCCAGGCTGAGCCGGGGAACGAGGGAGGTTCGTAGCCGAGCAGGTCCCCGAACATGGGGCTGAAGAAGACCACCGGGACGGCCAGTGCCAGGGTCAGCCAGAACCTGTGCTTGAACATTGCCACACTGTGCCCGGCATGCTGGCCGTGGCTGTGAACGACGTGCTCGTCGTCCATCTGGCGGCCCGGGCCGGCGTAGGGCATGCCGTGGGGCTGGTGCCCGCTGTGTTCCGCGTTCGGTCCGGTGTGTTCTGCGTTCGGGTGGTTCAGCTGCTGGCCGCCGACGGGGTGGCTGCTGTGCCGGTGTTCCATGACGCGCTCCCAGGGAGATTCATCGTTTGTTCGGATCAGCTCACCATACCCCTGGGGGGTATGTCTGGCAAGGGGTTTCGGTGTCAGCGGACCTCGATCACGCCCATCATTCCCTGGTCCTCGTGATCCAGGATGTGGCAGTGGTAGACCGAGCGGCCGCTGAAGTCGCGGAACGCGATCCTGACCGTGGCGCGGCCGTTCGCCCGCACGTTCACGACGTCACGCATCACCACGGCGCCGACGCCCTGACCGTTGTCCTCGATGAGCTGCATCGGCCACACGTGCAGATGGAAAGGGTGGTCCATCGGGCTGGTGTTGAGCAGCGTCCATTCCTCGACCGACCCGGCCGCTACCACCGTGTCCGTGCGGGCCTCGCTGTACTCGCGGCCGTTGATGCTGAACCGCATGCCGCCCATACCCCCGCCCATTCCTCCCGGTCCTGCGCCCATGGCCAGGATCAGCTGCCGGCGCGCGGCCACGGGTGCCGAGCGCAGGTCCTCCAGGGCTGGCCGGGCGGTGACGGCGCCGGGCGGGGCTCCGGATTCACCCTCGACCCGAAAGACCGCCAGGGCGGCATCCCCGCTGGCCGGGGTCCGCCGCTGCCCCATCATCCCCGGCATGCCGCCGCGGTTGTAGGGGAGGGCCTGCAGGACGGATTGGCCGGCCGCGGCGGTCACGAGCAGGTCTGCCCGGTTGCCCGGCGCGAGCAGGAGTTCGTCCACGGGTTCGGGCTCGGCGGACCGGCCCGAGTCCATGCCGATCAGCTCCAGCTGCTGGCCGTCCAGCCTGAGGCGGAGGTAGCGGGCCACGCAGGCGTTGATGATCCGCCACCGTTCCCGTTCGCCAGGGCGGGCGGTGAGGAGCGGGCGGCTCTGCCCGTTAAGCAGGAGCAGTTCACCCTCCCGGCCCGCCATACGTTCCATCGGTGACACAGCGGCGATGTTCCCGGCACTGTCCAATGTGGTGTCCGAGACGATCAGAATCCGTTCGCCATTTACCGGGATGGATTCGGGCTCTTCGACGATGATCGCCCCGAAGAGCCCCGCGAAGATCTGCCCTGCGACCAGGCCGTGGTGATGCGGGTGGTACCAGTACACGCCGGGCGGGTGGTCCGGAGGCAGCCGGTAGCTGTAATCGAAGCTTGCCCCGGGCATGACCTCTACGAAGACGTTGTCGCTGCTGGCCTGCGGGGACACATGCAGGCCGTGGACGTGCAGGTTGGTTGGTTCATCGAGGCCGTTCACCAGTCTGATGCCGAGCTCATCACCGGGCCGCAGGCGAAGGGCGGGGCCCGGGACGGTGCCGTTGTAACAGAGGGCGCCGGCGGACCGGCCCCCGAGTCGCACCTGCCCGGCGGCGGCGTCGAGGGTGAGCTGCAGCCTGCCGTTCTCGCTGCGAAGTTCCGGGGGGCCGAGCAGCCCGGAGCCTTCAGCGGGAAGCGTGCCGCCGATCGGCTGCTGCGTGGAAGCCAGCGACCACCACAGCCCCGCGCCGCCTGCCACAGTGGCCGCCGTTCCCAGGCCGCCCAGGAGCAGGGCGTCCCGGCGGCTGATCGGCCGCACTACGGCTCCTCGCCGAGGACTTTCAAATTCTCGCGGTATTGTTCCGCAGTGAGCTCGCCCCTCGCGAAGCGCTCGTCGAGGATCAGGCGCGCCTGGCTCTTGCCGCCCGGAACGCCAGGGCCGGCCGGGGGAGTCCCCGGCGCGCCATAGGGCGGGGCGCTGTAGGGCCCGGCCCCTCCTGATTGGGCGGGACCCCCGCGGCTGGTTCCGCTGGTGAAGAGCCGGACCGCAAGCAGCACCAGCACCGCGATCCCGACCAGCATGAGCAGACCCCAGAGCCACATCAGGCCGAAGCCGTCCCAATTGCGTCCCATCATGGCCAGTTCCCTTCGCCGTGACCGTTCCGACCCTCTACCTAATGGTCTTCCGGATACCCGGCGGGGGATAGGGTAATAAGTCGCCATTCGGGATGTCCGGCCCACGTTCCTTCCCGGCTACCCGGCGAGTTTCCGGGCTCTGCGCACCGAGGCGCGCGGAAAGCCGCGGTTTTCCGCCGTGGGCAGGGACCGGCCGGCGAAGTAACTGGGAAGGAACGGAACCGGGAAACACGAAACGCCTCAGCTGATCAGCAGTCCCAGCGCCTCGGCCAGGTGCCCAACCTCGCGCACAGAGAAGCCCGCAGGCACCGGGCCGGGGCCATTCGGGCTCGCGGGGACGACGGCGTGGGTGAACCCCAGCCGGTGGGCCTCCTGGATGCGCTGGTTGATGCCGGGCACCGGGCGGACTTCCCCGGCCAGACCCACTTCACCGAACGCGATGAGCCGCTGCGGCAGGGGCTTCTTGGACTTGGCAGATGCCACGGCCAGAGCGACGGCCAGGTCCGTCGCCGGCTCGCTGAGCTTTACGCCGCCCACGGTCGCCACGTAGGAATCGTCCTTGCTCAGGAGGCACCCGGCCCGCTGCTGGAGGACGGCCAGCAGCATGGCCACCCGGGAACTGTCCAGCCCGCTGGTTGCCCGGCGCGGCTGGGAGCTGGCGCTTTCGGCCAGCAGCGACTGCACCTCCGCGAGCAGGGGCCGGCGTCCCTCGAGGGTCACCGTGATGCAGGTGCCGGACACGGGCTCCTTGGTCCGGGAGACGAACAGCCCGCTCGGATCGGCCAGGCCCACGATGCCGTCCTCGTTCAGGTCGAAGCAGCCGACGTCGTCGGTGGGGCCGTACCGGTTCTTGACCGCCCGCAGCAGCCTCAGGCGGGAGTGGCGCTCGCCCTCGAACTGGCAGACCACGTCCACGAGGTGCTCGAGCAGCCGGGGTCCGGCGATCGAGCCGTCCTTGGTCACATGGCCCACCAGCAACGTGGTCATGTTGCGGCGTTTGGCCGCGGCAATCAGGGAGGCCGTCACCTCACGGACCTGCGAAACTCCGCCGGCGCTGCCTTCGACGTCGGCGCTGCTCAGCGTCTGCACGGAGTCCACGATCAGCAGGCGCGGCTCGAGATTCTCCACCTGGCCCAGGGCCTGGCCGAGGTCCGTTTCGGCGGAGAGGTACAGGGATTCGGCGACGGCGTCGATCCGCTCCGCGCGGAGCTTGACCTGAGCGGCGGATTCCTCGCCGGTGATATAGAGGACGTCCTGCGCGGTGCGGGCAAACTTGGCCGCGACGTCGAGCAGCAGGGTCGACTTGCCGACGCCGGGTTCGCCCGCCAGCAGGATCACGGCGCCGGGAACCAGCCCGCCGCCGAGGACGCGGTCCAGTTCGTCCACGCCGGTGGGCAGGAAAGCCGCGGTGGTGGCGTCGACCTCGGAGATCCGGCGGGCCGGCTCCAGCACGGTGGTGGCCGCCGTCGTGCGTGCCACGGCGCCGCCGGTTTCCTCAACGCTGCCCCAGGCCTGGCACTCGCCGCAGCGGCCCACCCACTTGGCCGTGGTCCAGCCGCACTCGGCGCATTTATAGCCCGGCGCCTTGGTTGCCCGGGAAGTCTTGGTAGCCATTGCTCCACCCTATCCGCGCCCAGCGACAACCTTGCGCCAGCCGGGCGCCGGCGCGGACGCGGCGCAGCGGAAGCTACAGCGGCGGCAGGATGTCGCGGGCCTCCGAGGAGTCCACCCCGGCTGCCTCCAGCAGGTCCACCATCAGCGGGCGGAACAGCATGACCACCGTTTCGCCCTCCAGCCGCTGCACGTCCAGGAGCCGCGGATGCAGCCGGCCGGCGATTTCCCGCAGCTCTGTCCGGGCCGTCCGCAGGTGCGCGCGGCGGACGCCGTCGTGCACTTCCGCCAGGCCCAGGGAGAGCTCGTCGACGGCGTCGGCCGTGTCCTGCAGGACGTCGGCGATGTTCTGGGTGGCATCGTCGGACAGCGCCGCATGGTTGATGGCGCTGGTCAGGCGCCGGGCAAAGACCCGGCTGTTGCGCAGGGCGAGGTCGATGTAGTCCAGCGACTGCTCCATCTGGTCCAGTTCCTCCCGGTGCCGCCGGTAGGCCGGTGCCAGCGTGGCCACCTCACCGGAGGCCCGCAGGGACTGCCGCATGGCATCGACCAGCGGCTGGCAGTTCCGCCCCCGGATGAGCGCGTGCCAGGCCTGCGTGGAATCGCTGTAGCTCAGCGCGGAGGCGCACTCGCGCAGCACTTCGGCGAGCTCGTGCAGGAGCTTCTTCACGTCGTTGCGGGGTTCACGCCGAGGGTCTTTCGGGACCAGGATCGTCACCAGCAGGGCGAACACGCCGCCCACGATCGCATCGATGCTGCGGGTGAACGGCCCCCCGGCCGGCGCCGGCAGGAGCACCACCAGCACCGACTGCAGCCCCAGCTGGGTGGTGAAGATCGTGCCGCTGTCCAGGAAGCGCGCCAGCAGGATGGAGAACAGGAGAACGACGGCGGCCTGCCAGATTCCGGAGCCCAGCCAGTGCAGCAGCAGGTCGCCGACCACGATGCCGATCGTGCAGCCCAGGCCAACCTCGATCACGCGGCGCAGCCGGGGGTCGCGGGAAAAGCCCAGGGCGATCAGGGAGGACGTGGCGGCGAACAGCGGGCCGCTGTGGCCCAGGACGTACTCGGCAAACGCGTAGGCGCCGACGGCGCAGGCGGTCATCTGGATGGCCGGCCCCAGGGAGTTCCGGCTACGGACCAAGCCGGTGCGGACCCGACCGCGCAGGAATCGGGCACTTGCTGAGAGTCCGGGGGCGGGGGCCATGCGCTCCAGTCTATTTGTTTGTTCATCGTGCGCAGGCCGCGCCACAATC
The DNA here is from genome assembly GCF_056397045.1 of Arthrobacter sp. 05N429. NCBI lineage: Bacteria > Bacillati > Actinomycetota > Actinomycetes > Micrococcales > Micrococcaceae > Arthrobacter > Arthrobacter sp. 05N429. The sequence goes on along the minus strand of NZ_JBFTMQ010000002.1, from coordinate 220,773 downwards.
CCTACGGACGTGACGCAGGTAACGCAAGAGGAACCCGGCGGATGTAAGCCAATGTCCCGTCGTCGTTAACCCTTCGTTTACCTTGGACCGGCATTCTCTTCATCTGGGGCACCTACCTTCAGTAAAGGTACAAACCGTACGCATCCCCTGCCCGGCCTTCTCCGGCCCGGCACGCATAGAAAATCCCTGGAAGGGGTACATCTAGTGAAGGCACTCCGCTTCGGCCGCCACGCGGCAATCGCTGTCATCGCAGCCGGCGCTCTCGCGCTGACCGCCTGTGGTTCTGACAACGCAACGGGCACCGCCCCGGCGACCCCCGCCGCATCGGGACCCAAGGTCACTGGCACGCTGACCGGCATCGGCTCCTCCGCACAGGGTGCGGCCATGGACGCGTGGAAGACCAACTTCGCCTCGGCGAACCAGGGCGCATCGGTTCAGTACTCCCCGGACGGCTCCGGCGCAGGGCGCAAGGCCCTCCTGGACGGCTCCGCCCAGTTCGGCGGCTCCGACGCCTACCTCAAGGACGAGGAGTACGCCAGCTCCACCACCCAGTGTGGCCCCGACGGCGCCCTCAACATTCCGGTTTACATCTCCCCGATCGCCGTGGCCTTCAACCTGCCCGACATCAAGGAACTGAACCTCGATGCCGCCACCGTCGCCAAGATCTTCCGCGGCGAAATCGCCACGTGGAACGATCCGGCCATCGCCGCCCTGAACCCGGACGCCAAACTGCCTGACCTCAAGGTCACCCCGGTGAACCGCTCGGACGACTCCGGCACCACCTCCAACTTCACGGACTACCTGGCCGCCGCAGCACCCGAGGTCTGGACTGACAAGCCCGCCGGCATCTGGCCTGCAACCCTCCAGGGCGAGAACGCCAAGGGCACCTCCGGTGTGGTCAAGACCGTTACCGACACCCCGGGCGCCGTGACCTACGCCGACGACTCCGCCGTCAGCGGCAAGCTCGGCGTTGCGCAGATCAAGGTGGGCGAGACCTTCACCAAGATCTCCGCCGAGGCGGCCGCCAAGGCAGTCGACGCCGGCAAGCCGGTTGAGGGCCGCAACGCCAACGACCTCTCCATCAAGCTCGACCGCACCACCACCATCGAGGGCGCGTACCCCATCGTGCTCGTGTCCTTCCACATCCTCTGCTCCAGCTACGACAAGCAGGAAACTGTCGACCTGGTCAAGGCATTCGATAGCTACGTAGTGTCCGACGCCGGCCAGCAGGCAGCCGCTGACGCCGCCAAGTCCGCCCCGCTGTCCAAGACCCTGCAGGACAAGGCTCTGAAGTCCATCGAGTCCATCAAGGTCAAGTCCTAGGGATACATTGCGCCGCAAGGCATAGTGGAAACACCAGCCTGACTCAGGTTCCCTGTTCCGATCCGACGGTCACCGACCGTCAGCCCGGGGCAGGGAACTTGGGCGTTGTCCGAAGTACCAAGAGATTCGAAGCTGAAGGATCGTGAAGTGACCACCACCTCCCTGACCTCGTCCCGGGGCGCAGGCCGCGCCGGAGACAAAGTCTTTTCCGGAGCCACCTTGGCCGCAGGGTGCCTCATCCTGGCTGTGCTCTTCGGAGTGGCGCTCTTCCTGGTTGTCCAGGCGTTCCCAGCCCTCACGGCCTCGCCGGACCTGATCAAGGGCGGCGAGGGTTTCTTCGCCTACATCTGGCCGATCGTGATCGGCACACTCATCGCGGCCACGATCGCCCTCGTGATCGCGACGCCGATTGCGATCGGCGTCGCGCTGTTCATCTCGCACTTCGCCCCCCGGCGGCTCGCCTCGGGCCTCGGCTACGTGGTGGACCTCCTCGCCGCCATCCCCTCCGTGGTCTATGGCGCCTGGGGTGCGGCGTTCCTCGCCAAGGAAATCTCCCCGGCCTACAACTGGCTGGCCAGCAACATGGGCTGGCTGCCGATTTTCCAGGGCCCGGCCTCCGCCACCGGCAAGACCATCCTCACCGCGGGAATTGTGCTGGCCGTCATGATCCTGCCCATCATCACCTCCCTGACCCGCGAAATTTTCCTGCAGACCCCCAAGCTGCACGAGGAAGCCTCCCTGGCGCTCGGCGCCACGCGGTGGGAAATGATCAAGATGGCTGTCCTGCCGTTCGGCCGCCCCGGAATCATCAGCGCCGTCATGCTGGGCCTGGGCCGCGCACTGGGAGAGACCATGGCTGTCGCGCTGGTGCTGTCCTCCGGCGCCCTCACCGCCAGCCTGATCCAGACCGGCAACCAGACCATCGCCGCCGAAATTGCGCTGAACTTCCCGGAGGCCAGCGGGCTCCAGGTCAGCACCCTGATCGCAGCAGGCCTGGTCCTGTTTGTCATCACCCTCGGCGTGAACATGATTGCCCGGTGGATCATCACCCGGCACAAAGAATTCTCGGGAGCCAACTAAATGACCGCCACCCTGACCCCCGTCAAGAAGCGCTCGGCCCTCACCAAGGGCCAGTTGCCCAAGTGGGCCCCCTACCTGGTCCTGGGCCTGGCCCTCGTCCTCGGGGCCGCCATCATGGCCCTGATCGGCTTCAACGCCTTCGGCTGGGGCATCGTCTCTGCCATTATTTTCACGGCCGGCCTTGTCGGCTGGAGCGCCGCCGCCGAAGGCAGCCGCAAGGCCAAGGACAAGCTGGCCACATGCCTCGTCGTCGGTTCATTCCTGGTTGCCCTGCTGCCGTTGATTTCCGTGATCTGGACGGTGCTGGTGAACGGCCTTCCCGGGCTCATGGACCCGGGCTTCCTGACCACGTCGATGAACGGCGTCACCGGAGCCTTCGACAACAAGACTGTTGAGGAAGGCGCGCCGGTGGTCGGCGGCATCTTCCACGCGCTGATCGGCACCCTGCTGATCACCGCGGTCGCGACGGTCATTTCGGTTCCCGTCGGCCTGCTGACCGCCATCTACCTGGTGGAGTACGGCAACGACCGCCCGCTGGCCCGCGCCATCACCTTCTTCGTGGACGTCATGACCGGCATCCCCTCGATCGTGGCCGGCCTGTTCGCGGCGGCCTTCTTCTTCGCCGTCGTGGGGCCGGGCACCAAAACCGGTGCCGTCGCCGCCGTCGCGCTGTCCGTGCTGATGATTCCGGTGGTGGTCCGCTCCAGCGAGGAAATGCTGAAGATCGTCCCCAACGAACTGCGCGAGGCCGCCTACGCCCTCGGTGTCCGCAAGTGGCGGACCGTCCTCAAGGTGGTCATCCCGACGGCGATCTCCGGCATCGCCTCGGGCGTCACCCTGGCGATCGCCCGCGTGATCGGTGAAACGGCGCCGATCCTCGTCACCGCCGGCTTCGCGACGTCGATCAACTACAACGTGTTCAGCGGCTGGATGGCCTCGCTGCCTACGTTCATCTACACGCAGATCCTCAACCCGACGTCGCCGTCCAACCCGGATCCGTCCTCCATGCGTGCCTGGGGCGCGGCCCTGGTCCTCATCATCCTGGTGATGCTGCTGAACCTGATTGCCCGCCTCATCGCCCGCGCGTTCGCCCCCAAGACCGGCCGCTAGCCCGGCGCCGGCACCCGACTCTTCAGCCCGTATCTCCAGCAAGTGAAGGAACAGCATGTCTAAGCGCATCGACGTCAAGGACCTGAACGTCTACTACGGCAAATTCCTGGCCGTCGAAGACGTCAACATCAACATCGACGCCAAGTCTGTCACCGCGTTCATCGGGCCGTCCGGCTGTGGCAAGTCCACGTTCCTGCGGACCCTGAACCGCATGCACGAGGTCATCCCCGGCGCCCGCGTCGAAGGCGAGGTGCTGCTCGACGGCGACAACCTGTACGGCCCCGGCGTGGACCCGGTGACCGTCCGCTCACAGATCGGCATGGTGTTCCAACGGCCCAACCCGTTCCCCACCATGTCCATCCGGGACAACGTGCTTGCCGGCGTGAAGCTCAACAACCAGAAGATGTCCAAGGGCGAAGCCGATGCCCTCGTGGAGCGCTCACTGCGGGGAGCCAACCTGTGGAATGAGGTCAAGGACCGTCTCGCGAAGCCGGGCTCCGGCCTGTCCGGTGGCCAGCAGCAGCGTCTCTGCATCGCCCGGGCCATTGCCGTGGAACCCCAGGTCATCCTGATGGACGAGCCCTGCTCGGCCCTGGACCCCATTTCCACACTCGCCATCGAGGACCTCATCAACGAGCTCAAGGATCAGTACACCGTAGTGATCGTGACCCACAATATGCAGCAGGCCGCCCGGGTTTCGGAGAAGACCGCGTTCTTCAACATCGCCGGCACCGGCAAGCCGGGCAAGTTGATCGAGTACGGCGACACCCACACCATGTTCAGCAACCCGACCGAAAAGGCCACCGAGGACTACGTCTCCGGCCGCTTCGGGTAGGCGCTCCTGCCCATCGGTTGGACGTGTCCTTTAGAGCTCCCCGAGCGTTGACAGGGCCAGTGCCAGCACGAACGCCGCCGCCGCGGTGACTATCGGCGTGAGGACCCAGAACAAAAGCACTCCGATCACCACTTTCCGGTTGGTGTCGGGGAAACGCTGGTTGGAGCCGGACCCCAGCACGGCCGAGGTGACCGTGTGTGTGGTGGAGATGGGCAGGTGCAGCCCGATCGCGCCCACCAGCAGCATGGCGGAGCTGAGCAGCTGGGCGAGGGAGCCGCGCAACGGATCCATCCGGATCAGGCGGTAGCCGATGGTGTACGAAATGCGCCAGCCTCCCGCCAGGGTCCCGGCGGTCAGCAGGACCGCGGTGAACACGGCCACCCAGACGGGCGTTTCGCCGCCGTCGGACAGCCCGGACGCCAGCAGGGCCAGGATCAGGACGGCGCTGGTCCGCTGGCCGTCCTGCAGGCCGTGGGCGAAGGCCACGGCTCCCGCCGCGATGCTTTGGCCACGCCGCGACCGGTTGTTGACGACATTCGGCGGCGTGTACCGCGCCGCCCAGGTTGCGGGCCAAACCAGCAGATAGGCGCCGGCGAAGGCAAGCGCCGGTGAGAGCAGCAGCGGAAGCACCACCTGGAAAAGCAGGGACGTGTCAACGCCGCCAACGGCATTTCCGCCGACGGCGACGCTGGCGACGCCCGCGCCGGCCAGCCCGCCGACCAGCGCGTGGGTCGACGACGACGGGATGCCCCGCCACCACGTGTAGATGCCCCAGAGCACGGCACTGACAAGGCCCGCTATCAGGATGGCCAGCCCGTTTTCGCCGGCGGGGAGCTGCACCCACGCCCGGCTCACGGCGAGGGCCAGGGCGGCGCTGAGCCCGGCGCCAACAAAGTTGAAGAACCCCGCAAGCAGCACCGCAACTGTGGGGGTGAGGGCACGGTTCCGCACCGCCAGCGCCACCGACGCCGAGGCATCCCTGAAACCGTTCAGGAAGGCGAATGCCCCGGCGAGGATGACCACCAGGGCAAACAGGAAGATGGTCACGTCAGGATTCCTTGACGATGATGCTGCCCACCTGGGTCGCGATCCGGCGCATGTCCCTGGTGACGCCCACCAGTTCGTCGGCGATGTCCCTGGTACGGGCGTACCGCGCCGCCTTCATTTCATTGAGCATGTCCGCCACCCAGACCCGGTGCGACCGTTCTGCCCGCTTGGCGAGGCGGAGGATCTCGATCCAGTAGTCCTCAAGATCGTCCAGGTTGTCCAGATTCCGCATGGCGTCCACGGTGAGCTCCGCCTGCCGGCTGATGATTTCCAGCTGGTCCGCGGCGCGTTTGGGCAGACGGTCCAGCTTGTAGAGCGACACCAGCTCGGCGGCGGCATCGAGTTTCTCCATTGCCTCGTTGAGGTACCGGGACAGGGCATACATGTCCTCGCGGGGGAGCGGGCTCACGAATGTGGTCCGCATATGCGTCAGCAGGGCAAAATGCAACTCCGCGCACTTCGCCTCGTGGTTGTGCATGTCCTCCACCAGCCGCTCGTTCTCACTGGCGGGCGCGCCAAGGATCTCCGACAGGGTGCCCGTGGCGAGCACAATCTGGCGTGCCAACTGGGCAAGGAGGTTCAGCCCGGCGGGCTCCTGGGGAAAGAGGCGCAGCTTCACGTGTGATTACCGGTCTTCGGGAGGGAGGTGCACGGGTGTTGTGTGCCGGGCGTGTGAGGTGATGATGACCCGCGCATGGGGCTTACTTTACCGTCCGGACTGAGAGCGCCGGGCAGGCGCCCGGGCGGCCTCCGGAATATGACAGGGGCACCCTGTTGGGTATCGACAAGGATCGATATACTGGCGGCGTGAAATTCCTCGAGAACACTCCACGGTTCGTTTTCTTCACAGGCAAGGGCGGCGTTGGCAAGACCTCTGTGGCCTGCGCGACCGCCCTGACCCTGGCAAAGGCCGGCAAGCAGGTGCTGCTGGTCAGCACCGACCCCGCGTCCAATGTCGGGCAGGTCTTCGGCGTGACCATCGGCAACACCGTGACTGCCATTCAGGACGTGCCGGGCCTCTCCGCCCTGGAAATTGACCCGGAGCAGGCAGTCGAAGCCTACCGTGAACGGATCATCGCGCCCGTCCGCGGACTCCTGCCCGAGAGTGAAGTGGCCGGCATCGCCGAGAGCCTCTCGGGTTCCTGCACCACGGAGATCGCTTCCTTCGACGAGTTCACCAATTTGCTCGCCGACGGCGGCTCTTACGGCGAATATGATCACATCGTTTTCGATACCGCCCCCACGGGCCACACGATCCGGCTGTTGCAGCTGCCGGGATCCTGGACCGATTTTCTCGAAGCCGGCAAGGGGGACCCATCCTGCCTGGGCCCCCTCTCGGGACTTGAGAAGCACAAGCAGGTGTATGCCCAGGCGGTCCGGGCCCTCGCGGACCCGGCGAGGACCCGCCTTGTGCTGGTCAGCCGGGCGCAGACTTCTTCACTGGGCGAAATCGAGCGTACCTACCTCGAACTCAACCAGATCGGGATCGGAGGAGGACACGTCGTCGTCAACGGCGTCCTGCCGGAAGCCGCCGGCGAGGAGGGCCTGGCGCAGGCCCTGCGGGCTCGGGAAGCTGCGGCCATGGCGGCCATGCCCGAGGTCATCGCTTCTTTGCCCCGTGATGTTCTGGATCTGAAGCCGGGCAATATGGTTGGCATTCCGGCGCTTGAATCACTGTTCGCGGCCACTTCCGGCACCGATATCACTGCTCATGCCGCGCCGGTCGCTGGGATTGAGGACGCCCCGCTGGCTGCCCTGGTGGACGAAATGGAGCTCGACGGCCATGGTCTGGTGATGTGCATGGGCAAGGGTGGCGTCGGGAAGACCACCGTCGCTGCCGCCATTGCGGTCGCCTTGGCCAGACGCGGGCATCCTGTCCACCTCACCACGACCGATCCCGCAGCCCACCTCACCGAAACACTCCATGGTTCCATCCCGGGCCTGACGGTATCGCGCATCGATCCGGCGGCAGCCATTCAGGAGTATCGAAGCCATGTGATGGAGACGAAGGGCCGGAGCCTGGACGATGACGGACGGGCCGCCCTCGCTGAGGACCTGATGTCCCCGTGCACCGACGAGGTGGCTGTATTCCGGCAGTTCTCCAAGGTGGTCCAGGAATCCCGGCGGCACTTCGTGGTGATCGACACCGCACCAACCGGCCACACCCTGCTGCTCCTTGACGCCACCGGTTCGTACCACCGCGAGATCGCCCGGCAGGTCGGCGACACCATGGGATTCGTGACGCCGCTCATGCGGCTACAGGATCCGGCGCAGACCAGGGTTGTTCTCGTCACGCTGGCCGAAACAACACCGGTGCTGGAAGCCCAAGAGTTGAAGAGTGACCTAGAAAGGGCCGGGATTCACCCGTGGGCTTGGGTGATCAACAACTCGATCGCCGCCGCGCACCCGCAGACGCCGTTCCTGCGGGCGCGCGCCGCGAACGAAATGGAACAGATTACGAAGGTACGCACGTTGACGGACCGGGTCGCTCTCATCCCGCTGCTGCCCGAGGAGCCCATCGGCGAAGAGAGGTTGTCGGCCCTGACTGCACTGAGTTCCCTGCCTGCCTGACGTGGATCCAGCTGCGGCCGACCCGTGGGGCAGGCAGCATTTGCCGATCGCTTGAGGTGCGGCCGGACGCGTGGCTGGTCAGATGGCGGGGGAGCGGCGCTCGATGAGTACTGTGTCGCGCCACTGCCCGGTGAGCGGGCCGTGCGTCATCCTGGCAATACGGTGCCTGCGCCCGACGACGGCGTAGCCGTTGGCAAGATGGAGCCTGAGGCTGGCTTCGTTTTCGGGAAAGACGCTGGCCTGGATGGTCCAGATCCCGTCACGCTCTGTGGATTCCGCCAAGGCCTGCAACAGTGCAGCACCCAAACCCTTCCCGCGCGCTTCGGTTGCGATGTAGACGGAGTGTTCGACCACGCCGGAGTAGACGGGGCGGGCAGAGACCGGGGAGACGGCAGCCCAACCAAGGATGCCATCTGAGGCTTCGGCGACGAGCCGGTGGCGGGCCAGTCTCGAGGTGTTGAACCGCTCCCAGTCGGGCGCCTCTGATTCGAAGGTGGCGTGGCCCGTGGCGATTCCTGCACAGTAGATCCGTCGGACGGCCGGCCAGTCGTCGTCGAGCATGGGACGGATCGTGACCGCGGACTGTGCTTGCGCGGTCACAGGCCCGCCAGGAGTCCGGCCGCTTGTTCCAGGGCGCCCGGAACCAGGGAGTAATAGGCCCACGTGCCACGCTTCTCGCGGTGCAGCAGGCCGGCATCGACCAGGATCTTCAGGTGGTGGGAGACTGTAGGCTGGCCCAGGTCCAGTGGTTCGGTCAGGTCGCACACGCAGGATTCGCCTGAAGCTTCGGCCTTGACGATGGAGAGCAACCGCAGCCGGTTGGGATCGGCCAACGCCTTGAAGACCAAGGCCTTCTGCTTCGCCTCCTCAGCGCCCAGGGCAGGCGCGCCTGCCGGGGCGCAGCAGGCTTCATCCGTGGCCGGCTCGAGTGTGGGCAGTGAGTTCATCTACCCATTATGCCCTGATATTGACAATCATCAATGTGTGAGCCATGGGGGACTGGGTAGGGAACCGCCCGGCGAAAGCTACGAGCGGGCCGTGGCGGGACTGTGCGGGAGAACGGCGTCGTCCGCGGTGCGGGCCGCGGAGGGGAACAGGATGAGGAGGAGGCCAAGGCCTACTGCCGCGCCGATCAGCTGGGCAACGACGAATCCCGGAACGGACGCCGGGGCGATGCCCGCGAAGGTGTCACTGAAGATGCGGCCCACCGTCACGGCCGGGTTCGCGAACGACGTCGAGGAGGTGAACCAGTACGCGGCTCCGATATAAGCGCCCACCGCCGGCGCAGCGAGGGCGCCGCGGGAGGTGGCGGCCAGGGCGAAGATGAGCAGGATGAGCCCCGCGGTAGCGATGACCTCGCCGAGCAGATGACCCGTGGTTGCACGCTCCTTCGTGGAAATAGAGGTGCCCACGTCGAACATGGCGTTCGCGACCACGCTGCCGCTGACCGCGCCCACGGTCTGGGCGACCACATACGTGCCCAGCTCCGGCAGCGTCAGTCCGGTGCCACTGCGTCGACCCAGGATCCAGTCGGCGAGGGAGACCGCGGGATTGAAGTGTGCGCCGCTGACTGGCCCGAGCATCAGAATCAGGACCGTCAGGCCTAACACCGTGGCGGTGCTGTTCTGGAGCAGTTGCAGGCCAACGTCGTTGGGGGAGAGTTGCTGTGCGGCGATCCCGGAACCGACGACAATCATCACGAGCAGGCTGGTGCCGAGCAGTTCAGCGACGGCGCGGCGCCACAGCGGCAGCTGGTTGGAAGTCATGGAAACAGCTTGACCGAAACAATTGACTCAGTCAAAATTGAATCAATGAATATTGAGACAGTGGACGCTTTTAGGGTGCGGGTGGCCAGGCACGCGGCCCTGGCCGATCCTGCGCGGCTGCGCATCGTTGATCTGCTGACGCTGGGGGACTTCTCTCCGACGGAGCTGCAGGCCGAGTTGGGGATGCCGTCGAATCTGCTGTCCCATCATCTGCGCGCGTTGGAAGAGTCCGGGCTGGCAACCCGTCACCGCTCCGAGGCCGACAGGCGCCGCAGCTATATCCGGCTTGCTCCCGGCGCCCTGGAGGGCCTGGTGCCCGGGGCGGAGCACGGGGCCCGCCGCGTATTGTTCGTCTGCACGCGAAACAGTGCCCGGTCCCAGCTGGCCGCGGCGCTCTGGCGGCAGGTCAGTGACATTCCATCGACGTCGGCGGGAACGCACCCCGCGGACCGCATTGCCCAGGGCGCCATCGACGTTGCCCGCCGCCACGGCGTGGACCTTGGCGACCTTCCTCCGCGCAAGCTGGACCAGGTGGCGGGGGATGCGGACCTCATGGTGACCGTGTGCGATAGCGCCCATGAGGAGTTGGTGGGACTGGGTGGCGTCCACTGGTCAGTGTCGGATCCGCTGCGCCTGGGCACCGAGGAAGCCTTCGAGGAGGCCTTCAGGGACATTGCTGGCCGAATCAATGACCTCGCGCCCCGCGTGCTCACTGCCTGACTCCCGACGATGCCCGGCAGGGCGGTGAAAGCGCCATCATCTAAATATTGACAATCATCAATCAATCGTCCAATACTTTGTACATCGAACTTCATCAATGTTCCGTTGAGTGCTGCACGTGGCGGAGCGCCGGACCCAGCCGATCCGCGTTGCACCCGTCATCTAACTGATTCCAGGAGACCCCATGACCGCCGAAACCGCCAAGAAGCCCTCCGTCCTGTTCGTCTGCGTCCACAACGCAGGCCGATCCCAGATGGCCGCTGCGTTCCTCACCACCCTGGGCGAGGGGCGGATTGAGGTCCGCTCCGCAGGCTCCGCACCTGCCGACAAGGTCAACCCGGCCGCCGTCGAGGCCATGGCCGAACTCGGGATTGACATGTCCGCCGAGATCCCCAAGATCCTCACCACAGAGGCAGTCAAGGAATCCGACGTCGTCATCACCATGGGCTGCGGCGACACCTGCCCGATCTTCCCGGGCAAGCGCTACGAGGACTGGGAACTCGAGGACCCGGCCGGCCAGGGCGTCGAGTCCGTCCGCCCCATCCGCGACGACATCAAGGCCCGCATCGAGGACCTGATCGCGTCCCTCACTCCCGCCGCCAAATAGGAGCACGGCCATGACTGAACAGCTGATCATCATCGGGTCCGGCCCCGCCGGCTACACCGCCGCGATCTACGCCGCGCGTGCCGGGCTCAAGCCGCTCGTCATCGCCGGAGCGGTCACAGCCGGGGGTGCCCTGATGAACACCACCGAGGTGGAAAACTTTCCCGGCTTCCCCGGCGGCATCCAGGGCCCCGAGCTCATGGACGGGCTCCAGCAGCAGGCCGAGAAGTTCGGCGCGCAGGTGGTGTTCGACGACGTCACCGAAGTGACCCTCGCCGGGCACCTCAAGCGTGTGGTCACCGGCGCCGGCGAGACGCACGAGGCGCCCGCCGTCATCCTCGCCACCGGCTCCGCCTACAAGGAACTCGGCCTCCCCGAGGAGAAGAAGTTCAGCGGCCACGGACTTTCCTGGTGCGCCACCTGCGACGGGTTCTTCTTCCGCGACCAGGACATCATCGTCGTCGGCGGCGGGGACTCGGCCATGGAGGAAGCAACCTTCCTGACCCGTTTCGGAAAGACCGTCACCGTGGTGGTCCGCAAGGGCGAGCTGCGGGCTTCGCGGATCATGGCCCAGCGCGCTAAGGACAATCCCAAGATCAGCTTCGCCTGGAACTCCGCGGTCACGGCAATCCACGGCGACGCCAAAGTCACCGGCGTCACCCTGACCGACACCCGCACCGGCGAAACCCGGGAACACGCCGCCACCGGCATCTTCGTCGCGATCGGCCACGTCCCGCGCACCGAACTGCTCACCGGCCAGGTGGACCTCGACGCCGAGGGCTACATCAAGGTGGACTCACCCACCACCGTCACCAACCTCTCCGGAGTCTTCGCCTGCGGGGACGCCGTGGACCACCGCTACCGCCAAGCCATCACCGCCGCCGGCACCGGCTGCGCCGCCGCCCTGGACGCCGAACGATACCTCGCCGCACTCGACGACGCCGACAGCATCGCCACCGCCCTCGTCGAGGAACCCACCCACGCCTGACCCACGCGGAAGAGAGGGGGTGAGCGGAATGAATGCCGACTGCTGCACCGATTCGACCTGCACCGACACCAGCCAGGACTGCTGCGACAACGACCTGGACTGCTGCTAAGTAAGACCTCCGCGGCCTGCCGGTCCCACGAGGACCGGCAGGCACCCCAACAACGAACCGCCACCACCGGATGAAACAGAGGAAACCATGGCTGTGCACACCAACCTTCCCGTAGCTGTCATCGGAGCCGGGCCCATCGGCCTCGCCGCGGCAGCACACCTGCTCGAACGCGGCCTGGCGCCGCTCATCTTCGAGGCCGGACCTGCCCCCGCCGCGGCCATCGAACAGTGGCGCCACATCCGGCTGTTCTCCCCGTGGCAGTACAACACCGACGCCGCCGCCGTCCGCCTGCTCGCCGCGGCCGGCTGGGAATCACCCGAGCCGACAGCGCTGCCCACCGGCGGCGAACTCATCGACCAGTACCTCACCCCGCTCGCCGTAATGCCGGCGATCGCGTCCCGCCTGCACACCGGCGCCCGCGTCGTCGCCGTGACCCGGCAGGGGATGGACAAGACCCACAGCCGGAACCGGGACACCACACCTTTTGTGGTCCGGGTCGAACACGCCGACGGCGAAGTCCGCGACTACCAGGCCGCCGCCGTCGTCGACGCCTCCGGCACCTGGTCCGCCCGCAATCCCCTCGGCACCTCCGGCCTGCCCGCCGTTGGCGAAACGGCCGCCGCTGCCCACATTTCTTCTCCGCTGCCGGACGTCCTGGGCCGTGACCGGAAAACGTTTGCGGGGCGCACCGCCGTCGTGATCGGCGCGGGCCATTCAGCCGCCAACACCCTGATCAACCTCTCCGAGCTCGCGGACCAGGTGCCCGGGACGAAGATCGTCTGGGCGATCCGCGGCGCTTCGGCGGCCAAGGTCTACGGCGGCGGCGACGCCGACGGCCTCGCCGCGCGCGGCCAACTCGGCAGCCGCCTCCGCGCACTGGTCGAATCCGGCACCGTGGAACTGCACACCGGCTTCGGGATCGCAGGCCTCACCGCGGCCGACGGCGCCGTCAAGCTGACCGCCGTCGACGGCCGGACCTTGGGGGCCGACGTCGTGGTCCCGGCCACCGGCTTCCGCCCGAACCTTGACATGCTCCGGGAACTCCGGCTGGAACTGGACCCCGGCGTCGAAGCGCCGCGGGAACTGGGTCCGCTGATCGACCCCGAATTCCATTCCTGCGGCACGGTGGAGCCGCATGGCGCCAGGATGCTGGCTCACCCGGAGCAGGACTTCTACATTGTCGGCATGAAGTCCTACGGCCGGGCCCCCACTTTCCTGCTGGCCACCGGCTACGAACAGGTCCGCTCCGTCGCGGCCGCGTTGGCCGGAGACCGCGAGGCGGCGGACACCGTTCAGCTCGAACTGCCGGAGACCGGCGTCTGCTCCTCGGACATCGGCACCAGCTGCGATGTCCCCGCCGCGGCACCGGCAGGGTTTGTCGCCGAAACCTCCGGCGGCTGCTGCGGAACGCCCGAGCCGGTGCTCGTCGGGTTCCCCACCGGGCTGGCCCACGGCCGCTCCACCGAAAACTGATCACCTTCCCCCGGTTTTCGTCCACCGAACACACTGGAGTGCTGACATGACTGACCACCCTGAACACGGCTTGGGCTTGGAGGACAACACCGAGCTCCTGCACCGGATCAGCGCGCGCCTGGCGGACCGGTTTGCCGGCGTGTTCGCTGCCGAGACGGTGGAACGCTACGTCTTTGAGTCCTACACGGCCCTGGCCCGGACCGCGAAGATCAAAACGTATCTGCCATCCACCACCGAGCACTTCGCCACCGACCGGCTCAACGCCCTCGCCAAATCCAAAGGCGCCGTCACCAGCGCCGTCCCGGAGGTGCTGTTCGTCTGCGTGCAGAACGCCGGCCGCTCCCAGATGGCGGCTGCCCTGCTCACCGTCGAGGCCAAGGGCCGGATCCGCGTCCGGTCCGCCGGCTCCCTGCCCGCCGCCGAACTGGACCCCGCCGTCGTCGCGGCGATGTCCGAAATGGGACTGGACCTCACCAAGGTTTATGCCAAACCCCTCACCGACGACGTGGTGCGCGCCTCCGACGTCGTGATCACGATGGGCTGCGGCGACTCCTGCCCGATCTACCCCGGCAAACGCTACGAGGACTGGGAGCTTGCAGACCCGGACGGCTTGCCCGTTGCGGCCGTTCGGATCATCCGCGACGAGATTCACGACAGGGTCAAGGCCCTGGCAGCCTCACTGCTCACCACCTCCGCTTCAGGCAAGGAAGAATCAAACGCATGACCCAGACCACGAAAAAGCCCAGCGTCCTGTTCGTCTGCAGCAAGAACGGCGGAAAGTCCCAGCTCGCCGCCGGACTCATGAACCAGCTCGCAAAAGGGACGGTCGCGGTGCACTCCGCCGGGACCAAACCCGGCACGTCGCTGAACCCCCAGTCCGTGGACTCGCTGGCAGAACTCGGCATCGATATCACCGGCGAACACCCCAAACCCATCACCGGCGCAGTCCTGGACGCGGTCGACGTCGTGATCGTCCTGGGCAATGAGGCAAAAGTGGAAGCTCCCGAGGGCAAGCGGCTCGAGGTCTGGGATACGGATGAGCCCTCTGAGCGGGGCATCGAAGGCATGGAACGCATGCGCCTGGTCCGGGACGACATCAAGGCCCGGGTCCAGAAGCTGTACGCGGAGCTCTCCGGGAACTGACCCGTGCCCGCGCCCGCTCCCACCCGGATCCTCGCCGCGGAGGGGGCACCGCGCGGTGGCCTCGCCGCGCTGTGCATCACCCAGACCACCGGGTGGGGAGCGCTCTACTACGCCTTGATCGCGGCGGTCCGGCCCATAAGCGAGGACACCGGCTGGGACCCGGCACTGGTGACGGGGGCGTTTTCCACCGGCCTGCTGGTCTCGGCGGTGGCAGGCATTTTCGTGGGCAGGATCCTGGACAGGACCGGGCCGCGCGCACTGATGATCGGCGGATCCCTTGTGGGGGTGCTGGCCCTGGCCGTGGTCGCATTGGCACCAAACCTGCCCGTATTCTTTGCGGCCTGGGTGCTGGCCGGCACCGCGCAGGCAGCGGTCCTCTACCAACCTGCATTCACCGTTGTCAGCCGCTGGTACGGACCCGCCCGCCTCCGGCCGCTGACCGTCCTGACCCTCGTCGCCGGATTCGCGTCCACCATCTTCGCCCCCGCCACTGCCGCCCTCAGCGGCTGGCTCGGCTGGCGGGTCACGTTCCTGGTCCTCGCCGGACTGTTGGGCCTGGTCACCGTGCCGTTGCACGCCCGCTACCTCAACAGGTCCTGGCTCCGGACCCCGCACAAGGAACCGGCCGCCCCGGCGCGGAGACGTGTCCGCGCCACCCGACGCAGCCCTGAATTCCTCGGCCTGCAGGCCCTTATGGTCCTGCTGTGCCTCGGTCTCTACACCGTGACGCTGAACATCATCCCCCTGCTGACCGAAAAAGGCGCCGATTACGCCACGGCCGCGCTGGGGCTGGGTCTGGTGGGCGCAGGCCAGGTCGGCGGCAGGCTGCTGTTCGGCTCCATCCCTGCCGGCGTCCGGCTGCAGGTTATCACCGGGGCCGGTGCCACCGCCGTCCTTTTGTTGGCTGCCCTGCCCGGCCCGGCGCCGGTACTGATCGCCGCGGGAATGCTGGCCGGCGCAGTCCGAGGATGCCAGACCCTGCTGCAGGCCACGGTCGTGGGGGATCGGTGGGGAAGCCAGGACCTCGGCGCCCTGCAGGGGGTCTTCGCGGCCCCACTCACGGCTGTTACTGCTATCGCCCCGGCCGCAGGTCCGCTGCTGGCTGGGTGGTTCGGCACGTACACCGCCATGGCGTATGCCATGGCCGCTGCCGCCGGGGCCGCGGCAGTCACCGCCGCTGCCACTTCACGACGCGACCGGAAGTTCCAGGCTGATGTTCGCTGAGGACGAGCATGACGGCCCGATCGTGCCAGTGGCAGCCGGGCAAAGAGGGCATGAAAATGGTGCCGAACCGGATACGCCTCTCGGCGGTAGGCCGCTCTAGGCGGCTAAATGTTGAAGCCCGGGGGTTTCGCGGTTCGGCACCGCTTTTAGTTTTCTACGTGGTTGGGGACAAGTCAACATTGACAGTCCGCAGGCGGCATGCGTACCGGGGGTCCGGCGGCATGCCACGGGGCTCAGTCCAGTTCGCCCAACCGCCACGCGTTGGCGGCGTGCTCGAGGTCCTCGGCGGTCTTCACGAGGAGATGCGAATTGCGCGTGAGCTTGCTCGCGTGATTCTCGTTGCCGTGTTCGGCGCCGTCGGCGAGGGTGGCCTGGCCCAACGCCACTACACGGCAGAACGCGGCGGAACGTTCCAGCGCGACGTCGAAATCGCCGTCGAACGCGCCCGAGAGGATGGCGTCCGCCATCGACTTCATCTCGTCCGCTCCGGGAGGTTCGGCGGCGCCGGCCACCACATGCGAGACCTGGGCGGTGTCCTTGCCGGCCCTGAAGTACACGGAGATCCGCTCGGGGTCCTGGATGGTGGCGGCCCGGAGGGCGTACAGGCGCCAGAGGGCTCCCGGGAGGGAGCGTGCGGGGCTTTCGGCCCACATTTCGGCGATGGCCTCCAGACCCTGTTCGTCGGCGAGCTTCACGAGCCGTTTGGTCACAACGGGGTCATCGCTGTCGCGTCCGCGGCGCACGAGTGCCTGCGCGGCGAGATGGGCGGCCTCGGAGATGCGGGCAGGGTCGGCTCCGCCCGCGAAGGGCTCAAAGTCGATGGGGGCGAAGGCCTTCGGCTTGTGGTGCCGGTGCGGTCCGGGGGCGCTGGATCCTGCTTGCTCGCTCATGCCACCACGCTACTCCAGTGCCGTCGGGGAATCGAGCATACGGCCCGCAGGACGGAGACGGCGCGGAGCCGACGGACGGGCCGGCGCCGGACACCCGCCCGGCGCGCACGACGGCGGCGTCCCCGCCCGTGCGAAAAACCAGCCGCGGTCTGGGGTACAGTATTAACGTCCAGAAATGGACTGGGCTGATCGGCCCTAAAACAGCGGATTCATCCGCGGTTTCAGGGCATCGGCTGGGGCCTTTAGCTCAGTTGGTAGAGCATCGGACTTTTAATCCGTGGGTCGTGGGTTCGATCCCCACAGGGCCCACTCTTTTAGCGAAGAGTGGATACCCCCGGTTCCTTGCAATTGCAGGGAACCGGGGGTCTTTTGCGTCCGGCTTCAGTTGATCGGCAGATCCACGGGCGGAGGCCTCTATATCCTGGTCGATGACGTTGATGACTTCTACCGGAAAGCCTTGTCGGGTGGGGGAGTGCCGTGATCACGCCGGAAGAGACTGAGTGGGGCACGCGCAGGGCAAGAGTGCTTGACCCCGAAGGTCAGGAGTGGAGCGCCGGGACTTACGAGCCCGGTGCCAGCTGGTAGAGGCCGGGGCTCAGCTCACCGCGGGCAACTCCGCTTTACCAGGACCTGGCGGTACCTCGCCGCCCTCGCGATAGCAAGATTAACTAGTAATCAGTTGGGCTAGGATTGCCGGATGAACGCGAACAGCCCCTCCGGTTCCGGGTATTGGTATGGGCCCGACGACGGCCTTGACCCGCCCGGCGCCGTCCTCCAGGCCCTGCGTGAGTACCGCATCGTGGAAGTCGCCCGGCGGCGCTCCACCAGGGACAACATGGGAATGGGCGAGACGGACCTTCTGGCGTTGAGGTACCTGCTGCGCGCCCAGGCCGCGGGCGAGCAGGCGGGACCCAAAGACCTTAGCCGCGTGCTGGGAATTACCACGGCCTCCACCACCTCGTTGATCGACCGGCTGGTGAGCAGTGGACATGTCCGCCGCGAGCCGCACCCCACGGACCGGCGCTCGCTGGTGATCGTCCCCACGGCGGCTGCGGATGCAGAGGTCCGCGCCACCCTGGGGGAGATGCACCGCAGAATGATGACTGTCGCGGAGAGTCTCAGCAACGAGGAAGCGAGGACCATAGTCAGGTTCCTGAGGCGTATGAGTGAAGCCATCGCGGAGCCGCCAGCCCATGGCGGAGATTAACCGGCGTCAACTAGCTAGCCTGACTAGTTATATGTATGCTTACCAACTATGTCTGATATTAGCTTTTCCGGCGGCGCCGTGGCTCAGATGGCACCCGCCGTTCTTCCGCCCGCGCAGGCCCAGGCCACACCGAGCCACTGCGGGGTGCCAATGGAGTGGAAAGCCCCGGCCGCGGCCACCATTTCCGTGTACTCCTTCGCGCCGGTCGATGCCGCGGCAGAGTTGCCGCCGGTCTGGCGCTGCGGTTGCGGCTTCCAGCTGGACGGCATAGTGCATACGTCCGGCATCCTGTCCGAGCTCAGCCGGTGACCCCGCCCTCAACTGTGGTCTTGGCGGAACGGCCCGCGGTCACCGCCCCTGCGGTCATTTCTGCCGGACTCGATGCCAGAGTGCTGGCGCTTCCGGACGCCCCCTCGGGGCGTTTCGTCGTCCATGAGCTCTTGGGGCGGGGTGCAACCGCGACGGTGTTCCGCGGGACGGACCTGCACGACGGAAGGCCCGTTGCGATTAAAGTCGCCGAAGGCCCTGACCCGCGGCAGGCGGAACGGATCCACGCCGAGGCGCGCATCCTGGCTTCGCTGGACCACCCCGCTGTCGTCACCTTCATCGCCGAGGGCATCGTCCCGGCAGATGACCAGTGGGCGGGCCGCCCGTTCCTCGTTGAGGAGTATGCCTACGGCGGAAGCCTCGCCGAGCGGATCCGCAACGGCGCTGCAGCCGCCGGCGACGTGGCCCGCTGGGCTGAGGCGGCGCTGTCCGGGTTGGCACACGTCCATGTGCGGGGCCTGGTCCACCGGGACATCAAACCCGCGAACATCCTGCTGAGTGAACTGCGGCGTTCCGCGGTCCGGATCGCCGATTTCGGCATCGCCACCCCGGCCGGCACCGAGCTGGAGCCGGGGGATTCCTCCGGCACCGTGCACTACATGAGCCCTGAGCAGGCCGCAGGCCGGCATCCCGGCGCGCCCGGCGACATCTACTCCCTGGGACTAGTGCTGCTGGAGTGCCTCACCGGGGCCAAGGCGTTCCCGGGAACCCCGGTGGAATCCCTGGTGGCGCGGACCCTTCGCGATCCCGCGATTCCGGCCGGCCTCGGTGCGGCCTGGGTATCGCTGCTGGCCGCCATGACCGCCATGGATCCCGCGGCTCGGCCTTCGGCTGCCGCGGCCGGCAGGCTCGCAGCAAAGCTTCCGCGCGCATCCTGAGCTGCCGGGCGGCTCAGGCTCAAGGCTGCTCAAGCTTCGGGCTCAGCCTGTCTGGGTGCCCGCCCCGGTGAATCCGATGACCGCCCGGTTGCGGCCTGCCGCCTTGGCCTCATACAGGGCCCGGTCCGCTTCCCGGAGGAGGCGCTGCAGCCCCGCGTTCCGGTCGCGCGAGTCAACCACGCCAAAGCTCGCCGTCGGCGCGTCCATGCCGTCGGGCAGGGAGCTGTTTTCGGCCAGCGAGGCGTTGATCCGGTCGGCGATCCGGACGCCCTCCTCGGCGTCGGCGCCGTCGAGCAGCAGTGCGAATTCTTCGCCACCGTAACGGCCCACCAGGTCAGCGTCCCGCACGGCCGAGCGGCAGGCATCGGCGAAAGCCCGGATGACGCCGTCGCCCGCGTCATGTCCGAAACGGTCGTTGACTGCCTTGAACCGGTCCAGGTCCGCCATCACAACCGCCGTGTCGACGCCGGCCGCGAGGTTGGCCCGGAGCCGGCGGTTGGCTTGGTGCATGAATTCCCCGCGGTTCAGCAGCCCGGTCAGCCCGTCGCGGTAGGCCAGCTCCTGCAGGTCCTCGGTGCGGCGGGCGTAGTTCAGCGATGTGATGCTGGAGGAGACCACCACCAACAGGATCATGGCCATCAGCAGGGTCACGCCGGTGCCGAAGAGCACTTGGAACAGCGGATCCGCCGGGCCAAGCACGGCCAGCCCGACTGTCCGGCTCAGGTAATACGCGGCACAGCCGGCCGTCGCGACGGCGAGGGACCGGACAAGGTGCCAGGACTCTTCCCGCTCGCGCCACAGTTCCATGGACGCCAGACCGATCGCGGTGCCCATCAGCGCCAGGAGCACAACGCTGCCGATCCGGGCGTTTTCTGAATAACGGACGACGGCGTCAACGGCGACAGCCGCCGTTGCCGGGAACCCGAAAAGCCCGGGCCGGACCCGCCGGCCGGCCAGCGACCGGGTGCCGGCCCAGACGCAGCCCGAGCCAAGCACCATCACACCGTTGCCAAGGCTCGTGGCCCAGCCGACTGCCTGTACCTCGCCCAGGAAGTACAGGACGGCGGCCACGAAAAAGGAAGCGACAGCCCAGCACCACCACCCGGCGAAGGGAGCCCGGCTCTTGCGGTAGGTGTCGAAGTAGAACAGGACCAGCATGGTCAGCGTCATCACGGCGAAGACCACCATGAGCGTAGACCGGTCGAGCAGCACCATAATTCTGAAGATTCCCAGCTGCCAGGCTAGCCCTCCCCGTGGACCGCCGGCGTAGTTCCCCACCGGATCAGGCCCCGGCCGGGACAAGTCTCTCAGAACGAAGGCACCGCTGCCCAAAACGCCGCGACATTCCGACGCCCCGGGGGTCCCCGGCACCCCGGCCGGGGTGCAAGATGGTGCCATGGATGCCGTCGACGCGCTCAATGAGATTGCCTTCTGGCTCGAACGCGAGCTCGCGCCGACGTTCAAGATCCAGGCGTTCCGGAAAGCCGCCGGGATCATCGCCGGCCTCGAGGCCGAAGAACTGGCCGCCCGGGCCCGCGATGGCCGGCTGAAGCGGACCAAAGGGATCGGCGACCGGACCTTCCAGGTCATCAGTCAGGCGCTCGACGGCGAAGTTCCGGAGTACCTGGGCGGACTGCGAAGCCGGGGAGCCCGGCCGCTGGTGCCGGGCGGGCACGAGCTGCTGGCCGCGCTTCGCGGTGACCTGCACAGCCACAGCGACTGGTCCGACGGCGGATCCCCGATTGAGGCGATGCTGGACGCCGCCAGGATCCTGGGCCGGGAGTACCTTGCCCTGACGGACCATTCGCCCAATCTCAAGATCGCCAACGGATTGAGTGCCGGGCGCCTCGCGGAGCAGCTCGCCATTGTCGAAGAGATCAACGCCGACGGCGGCGGCGTCCGCCTCCTGCGGGGCATCGAGGTCGACATCCTTGAGGACGGTACCCTGGACCAGACCCCGGAGATGCTGGACCGGCTGGATATCGTCGTCGCCAGCGTGCATTCGAAGCTTCGCTCAGACAAGCGCACCATGACCCGCCGGATGCTCGGCGCCATCACGGACCCGCACACCAACGTGCTCGGCCACTGCACCGGCCGCCTGGTTCAAGGCGGCAGGGGCACACGCCCGGCGTCGGAGTTCGACGCCGAAGCGGTCTTCGCTGCCTGTGCGGAGCACAACGTAGCCGTTGAAATTAATTCACGGCCCGAACGCCAGGACCCGCCCGGCGCCCTGATTGAGGTGGCCCTCGACGCCGGCTGCCTGTTCAGCGTCAACAGCGACGCTCACGCCCCGGGGCAGCTCGATTTCCTGCAGTACGGTGCCGAACGGGCCGAACGCAGCGGCGTGCCGGCGGAGCGGATCGTCAGCACGTGGCCTCTGGACCGCCTGCTGGACTGGGCCGGCTCGGGGCGCTGAGGGCCGTGGCGAATCCGCCGCCCGGGACATGCCCTCCTGCCGCTTCGAGGGTTGGACATAGTGGTGCTATGTCCAGTTCTGGGTGCGGCGGATGGGCATGTCCCGCGGTCAGTGGTTCGCGGCATGTCCATCGGCCGGCGCCCCCGAAGGACATGCCCTCCTGCCGCTTCGAGGGTTGGACATAGTGGTGCTATGTCCAGTTCTGGGTGCGGCGAATGGGCATGTCCTGAGGTGCCGTCCTGCCACTTCGGTAGCATGAGATTTCCGGCACCGCTAACGGAAGGGGATCCTCGGCATGACGGCCCCTCCCGCGCCCCGGCCCACCGTCATTAAGCGGCGCAATATCGTCAAGAGGCTCCGTGCGGCCGGCTGCGTCTTCGCCGAGGAGGAGGCCCGGCTGCTGGCCGAGGCCGCAGCCACGCCGGATCACCTCGACGCGCTCGTGGAGCAGCGGGTTACCGGCCTGCCCCTCGAGCACCTCCTCGGCTGGGCGGAGTTTTGCGGACTCCGGATCCAAGTGGACACTGGAGTCTTTGTGCCCCGCCGCCGCACCGAGTTCCTGGTCCGTGAGGCCGCGCGGCTCCTGGGCACATCCGGCGGCGCCGGACGGGCGCCGGTCGTCGTCGACCTCTGCTGCGGCTCCGGGGCGGTGGGGACCGCGCTCGCGGCGCTGGCCGGTCCCGTGCAGCTTCACGCCTCCGACGTCGACGAGGCCGCCGTGCAGTGCGCGGTCCGCAACATCGTGCCGCGCGGCGGTGAGGTCCACCAAGGGAATCTTTACGGGCCCCTCCCGGAGCGGCTGCGCGGACGGGTCGATGTCCTCGCCGTCAACGCCCCGTATGTTCCCTCCGCCGAAATCGGCACCATGCCGCAGGAAGCCCGCCTCCACGAGCCGAGGGTTTCCCTCGACGGCGGTGAAGACGGGCTTCAGGTGCAACGGCTGGTGGCGGCCGGGGCGCCGGAATGGCTGGCCCCCGGCGGCCACCTGCTGATCGAAACAAGCCGGCGGCAGGCGCCGCAGACCATGGATCTTTTCATCCGCAGCGGCCTGACGGCCCGGGTGGCCAGCTCCGAGGAGCTGGACGCCACGGTCGTCATCGGCACACCCGTGCCGGGTGTGCCCTCGTAGCCGGAACGGCTTGGGCAGTACAGCTAGGGCAGCTTGTCGGGGTCGACGTTGGTAGCGGCTCCGGCGCTGGTGGCTCCGCCTTCATCCGACCAGTCCTGGCCATGCTGGTCGTTCAGTGCCGGGTCCGACTCGACGTCGGACGCGGTGGAGGTCCCGAGGTTGACGGTCTCCGGATGGGTGCTGTGCGCGGGGATGCCGCCGCCGGGAGCCGTGGTGCCGCCGTCGTTCGCCTTGCCCGCCGGCCCTGTGGAGGACGTGTCATGGCGGACCGCGGAACCGATGACCGTCCCGGCCCGCCGGGCGGCTTCGCCCAGCTGTTCGGACACCTCGGGGGCCTTTTCCTTCACAGTCTGGGTGGCCGCGGCCACCTTGTCCTGGACCGGCTGGCTTTCCCAGAGGGCTGCCGCCCGTGCCTTGAGCTTCTCGTAGGCAGCCCGTCCGGACCGCGACCCGAGAACGTAGCCTGCCGCGATTCCTGCTCCGAAAAGAAGTTTGCCTTTCATGCCGTACTCCTGTTCCTCGATGGTGCTGGGTAATAAAAGTGGTGGGGGCCGTGTGCCAAAAAACCGGCCCCGGGATAAATCCCGGGACCGGTTTCCGGTCGCGTTGGCTTTAGCGGGCCGAACGCTTGGTGATCATGCCGTAAACGAGCAGGACGATGATCGCACCGCCGATGGCCAGGAGCCAGGTCGACAGCGAGAAGAACTCGTTGATGCCCGTGTTGAAGAGCAGTCCGCCAATCCAGCCGCCAAGAATGGCGCCGACGACGCCGAGCAGCAGCGTGATGAGAATGCCACCGCCCTGCTTGCCCGGGAGGATCGCCTTAGCGATTGCGCCGGCGATGAGGCCCAGAATCAGAAATGCGAAAAAACCCATTTTTATCGTTCCTTCTTCTTCATTGAGGAGGCACCCGGGTTGCCGGGTGCGCTACATCCTTCTTCCCCCAATACTAATCATGCTTAGTATCAAAGAGCCATTCGGGAGGAATGGAATTCTCCTCGCCGCGGCTGCCGCGGGGTCTTAAGCCCCTATTTGTGGCTGGTTGCAGCTCTCCTCCCTCCGTGGCTGGCCATCCGCCGATCTCGATATTTTCGGGGGGTCACCACGCGTAGTCCTCCGGTGCTGTCCGGTATCCAGGGAAAATGTCATCGAGCCGCTGCAACGCGCCGGGCTCGAGCGCCAGGTCAAGGGCGCGCAGGGCTGAGTCGAGCTGGTCCTGGGTTCGGGGGCCAACCACCGGGGCGGTCACGGCCGGCTGGTGCAGCAGCCACGCCAGGGCGACGTCCCCCGGTTCCCGTGCCACTTCCCGGGTGAAATCCTCGTATTGGCGGATCTGGTCCTGGTGCTTCTTGAGGGTTTCGAGGGACCGGCCCTCGGTGCGGCGCACGCCGTCGCGCCCTGGCTTCAGCACGCCGCCCAGCAGCCCGCCCTGCAACGGCGACCAGGGCATCAGCCCGAGCCCGTACTGCTGCGCGGCCGGGATGACCTCCAGCTCGACGTTGCGGGTCAGCAGGTTGTAGATGGACTGCTCGCTGACCAGGCCGTAGGTGTGGCGGCGCGAGGCAGCCTCCTGCGCCTGCGCGATCTGCCAGCCGGCAAAGTTGCTGCTGCCCGAATAAAGAATCTTTCCCTGCTGGACCGCGACGTCGATCGCCTGCCAGATTTCGTCCCACGGCGTGGCCCGGTCCACGTGGTGGAACTGGTAGAGGTCGATGTAGTCCGTCTGCAACCGCCTCAGGCTCGCGTCGAGGGCGCGCCGGATGTTCAATGCGGAAAGCCGCGACTCGTTGGGCCGGTCCGTCATGGTGCCGTAGAGCTTGGTCGCCAGCACGGTCCGTTCACGCCGCTGGCCGCCGGTGGCGAACCATCGTCCAAGGATTTCCTCCGTACGGCCCCGGTGGCCGCTACCGCCGTAGACGTTGGCGGTGTCGAAGAAGTTGATGCCCGCACTCAGTGCCGAGTCCATGATGGCATGGGCATCCGCCTCTTCGGTCTTTGGGCCGAAGTTCATGGTTCCGAGGCAAATCCTGGAGACTTTCAGGCCCGAGCGGCCGAGTTGCGTGTACTGCACGCGATGGTCCTGCGAAGGCTGGGCGTGCGGGGCGGCGTCGGAGGCTACCGTTCCAGCCGGAACCCGAGCTTGATGGTCACTTGCCAGTCGGCCACCTCGCCGTTTTCGAGGTGTCCGCGGATTTCCTTGACTTCAAACCAGTCCAGGTTCCGCAGGGTCTTGGCGGCCTCGGCGATGCCGTTGCGGACGGCGGCGTCAACGCCGTCGTTCGACGTTCCGACAATTTCAGAAATGCTGTAAGTGTGATTAGACAACTTCGCTCCTCGTGATCGCCATCGAGACCCGGCGGTGGGCCGTTCCTGCAGATTAGCCGACAGATCGCGACGGGACTAGGGGCCGGAGGCAGCGCCTCAGAATGCAGGGCTTCAGGATCCGTAGACCGGGCCCGGCTCGGGACGCTTAGCCGTCCGCGGCGGGGCGTCGGACCGTTTCCGGACGCGGCTGACCATCCAGGGAAGCAGGTAGTTGGTGAACCAGGCGAGGTCTCCGGCTTTGCTGTCCCGCCAGCTCGCTGCGGGCATGGGCTTGGGTTCCAGCGGCCTCAGGGTGTGGGGGACGTCCAGGGACTCCAGCACCATGGCAGCGATGGTGTGGTGCCCGATTGGCGAAAAGTGCAGGCGGTCGGGATCCCACATCCGCGGGTCCGAAAGCTGCCGCAAGGCCCAAAGATCGGCGATCACGCCGTGGTGGCGTGCGGCGATGGTCCGGATGTTCTCGTTGAACACGGCGACCCGGCCCCGGTTATGGCCCAGCAGCGGTGTGTCGCCCCAGTCCGGACCGGTGAACAGCACGATGGTGGCGCCGGTGGCGCTGAGCATGCCCACGGCTGCGTCGAGGGTGGCCGCCAGCCGGTCAGGGTCGCTCCGGTGGAAGACAAGGTCGTTTCCGCCGGCGGAGAGGGTGACCAGGTCCGGCTTCAGCGCGATCGCTGGCCCGAGCTGCTGGTCAAGGACCTGCCGCAGGACGAGGCCATTGACGGCGAGGTTGGCGTAGCGGAAGTCCGCCCTGCCTTCGCTGAGCTCCTCGGCGATGCGGTCGGCCCAACCCCTCATGCCGCCCGGACTGAGCGGTTCCGGGTCACCGAGGCCCGCCGTGAAGGAATCCCCCATGGCGACATATCGGCTCCACAGCCCCGCGGTTCTGTTCCATGGAGCGGCCTGCCTCCGGCCCTGCCCCGGCGCGGGGCCCCGTCCGCCGGCCCAGCCGGCGCCAGGATCCAGGAAACCGGCGGCGTTCACACTCCCAGCAATACGCCGAAAATTCTAGTTTCACTAGGTCCTAAGGTCCCTAGCGGGAGGCGTGGTATCCGACGCCGCCGCGGGGCCGGCGTGCGCGGCCAGCGCCCCGAGGGCGAAGCCTGTGAGTCGGCGCACATTGGTTGACTTTTCAAGTATTGGTGCCAAGCTATATGCATACGCATATAGATGCGCATCGCGGAACACCGAGAGGACGGTGACCGCAAATCGCTCATAGATAGGACTGACTCATGCAGCTCGAGAACAAGGTCGCATTCATCACCGGCGGCGGATCGGGTCTCGGTCTCGCTACCGCAAAGACCTTCATCGCCGAAGGTGCGAAGGTCATGATCTTCGACTTCAACCCCAAGACGCAGGAAGTGGCCGACGAGATCGGTGCGAAGTTCTTCCAGGGCGACGTCTCGAAGGCCGGGAGCGTTGAAGCCGCCGTCGCGAAGACGGTGGAGGAATTCGGCAGCGTGGATATTGCTGTCGCCTCGGCGGGTGTCGGCGGCGAGGGCGACGTCGTCACATCGACTGTCGAAAACTGGGAGCGCACCAATGGCATCGACTACTCGGGCGTGTTCTACACCAACAAGTACGTCATCGAGCAGTTCCTCAAACAGGGCAACGGCGGCGTCGTTGTCAACCTCGCTTCGATGTTCGGCCTCGTAGCCGTCTCGAACAACATCGCCTACTCGGCCTCGAAGGGCGGCGTCGTGAACATGACCCGCGCCGCCGGGACGATGTACGCCAAGGAGGGCATCCGTGTGAACGCGGTGGCCCCGGGCGTCATCCGGACCCCTCTCATCGACGAGCCGACCCTCGAGCAGTACGCAAATCTGCACCCGGCCGGTCGCGTAGGGGAGGCCCAGGAAGTGGCCGACCTCATCACCTTCCTCGCGAGCGACAAAGCGAAGTTCATCACCGGCGCGACCATCCCGATCGACGGCGGCTATACGGCTGTCTAGTCCGGAACCGCGGCATCCAATTGCGCCCCCTCCGCCCGAGGGGGCGCATGGCTATTGGAGCCTGGGGCGGAGGTGACATCATACCCCGCGGGGTATTGAAAATACGTCGGGGGGTATATCATGAATAGAACCCTGATGATCCCGGAGGAACAAATGGAACTCGATCCCGCCGACATGAAGCCTGTTATCAACCGGCTTCGCCGCGCCCAGGGGCAGCTCGCCGCCGTCACCCGCATGATCGAAGAGGGCCGCGACTGCAAGAGCGTCGTCACCCAGCTGGCTGCTGTTTCAAGCGCCCTGGACCGGGCCGGATTCTCGATCATCGCCACGGGCCTGCAGCAGTGCATGCAGCAGGAGGACCCCAGCCTGGACCGGGCCGAACTTGAGAAGCTCTTCCTCTCGCTCGCCTGAGCTCCGGCTGAGCCCTGACCTGGCGCGGCATCGGCGGAGCCGGCCGGGCGCTGTCCGGCGCCGGCCAGTCAGCCGGCCCAATCGGGCCGCCCAGTCAGGCCTGTCGGTCCGCCAGGACAAAGGTCTTGAGGTCGTCCAGCGTCTGTTGCATATGGGCGTCCATCGCATCCCGCGCCTGGCGCGGATCACGCGTCGCCAGCGCATCCACAATTTTCTGGTGATGGCCGATCGCGTGCGCCTGGATTTCGCGCACCTCTGACGTCTGGGTCCGCCGCTTCTCCAGCACCCGGTGCAGCGGGGCGAACAGGACGGCCACAAAAACATTTTCCGCGGCGCGCAGGATGAGGTCGTGGAACGCCAGGTCCGCGGCCACGAACGCGGCCACATCGTGCTTTTCATGTGCCGCGCGCATTGATTCCAGCTGCCCGGAAAGGGTCTTGAGGTCGGCATCACTGATCCGGCCGGCGGCCAGCTCGCAGGCGCCCGACTCCAGCATCCGGCGCAGCTCGATCAGTTGAACGGCGGCCGCCGCGTCATTCTTTCCCTCCGAGGCCGCCCTGAGTACCGCCTCCAGGGAGGCCCAGCGGCTCAGCGGGTTGACGAACGTCCCCCGGCCGCGCTCCACGCTGAGGATCTGCTGGGCTTCGAGGGTCTTCATCGCCTCGCGGACCGTCATGCGGCTCACCTCATGGCGGGCGCTCAGCTCCAGCTCGCCGGGGACGGACGCGCCGGGCGGGAATTCGCCGGCAATAATGCGGTCCAGCAGTTCGTCAGCGACGACGCCGACCAGCGATTTCCTAGCCAATTTTCCCCATTCGCCGTCACCGAGTTGCCTGATGGACAAGTCTACTTGCGCGTCTTTGTGCCGTATGCCACACTAGCATTCAAATGTTAGATGTCAGACATCTTACAAATAATCCCAAACGCAGCAGACTTTCCCACAATGGAGTGCAAGTGCCCTTTGAACCAGAGCTTTTCGAATCAGATGTGCTGGCCGCCTTCCCGGCAGAGGTCCAAATCCCCGCACGGACGGTGGCTGGTGCCCTCGAAGCCTCGTCCGAGTCGTCCCCCCGCATCCTGGTTGTGCTCGACGACGACCCGACCGGCACGCAGTCCGTCGCCGACCTGCCGGTCCTCACCCGCTGGGACGTAGCCGACTTCACGTGGGCCTTCAACCACCGCATCGACGGCCGCCGCCAGGACGCCGTCTACGTCTTGACCAACACCCGGAGCCTGGACCCCGCCGAAGCGGCCGCCCGGAACGAGGAAGTGGTCCGGAACGCCCTTGCGGCGGCCGCCCTCGAATCCGAAGGTGCCGGTTCCAATAGTTCCCGGCTTCGACTCGCGTTCGTCAGCCGCAGCGACTCCACCCTCCGCGGCCACTACCCGCTGGAACCGGACACCATCGCGGCGACCATCGCCGCCGTCAGCGGCGAAGCGACGGACGGCGTCGTGATCGTCCCCGCCTTCCCCGACGCCGGACGCGTGACGATCGGCGGCGTGCACTACATGCGCGGCACCGGCGAGGATGCCGGAAAACTCACCCCGGTGGCCGAGACCGAATTCGCCCGGGATGCGAGCTTCGGCTTCGCCAACTCCGAACTGGCGAAGTACGTGGAAGAGAAGTCCGGGGGCCGGTTCCCGGCGGATTCGGTGATCGTGCTTGACCTGAACATCATCCGCGCCGCCGGCCCGGACGGCGATCCCCAGATCTCTGCCAAGGCGATCGCCGACGCCATCGACTCCGCTGCCGACTCCACGCCGATCGTGGCCGACATCGTGACCGAAAACGATCTCCGCGCCCTCGCCCTGGGCCTCGAGGAAGCCGAACGCCGCGGCAAGAAGCTGCTCTACCGGGTGGGCCCGCCGTTCGTCCGTGGCCGTATCGGCCAGGAGATCCGACCCGCGCTCAGCGGCGAGGAGGCCTACGCGGGCAACACGCCCTCCGGCGCCGGCGGCCTGATCGTCGTCGGCTCGCACGTCGGTGTCACCACCCGCCAGCTCAAGGCCCTCGTCGAACAGCACAGCGCCGCCCGCATCGTGGAGATCGACGTCGAACAGCTGCTCGGCGGAGACTCCGAGGGCTACCTGGCCGGGATCGTCGGGGAGGTTGTGGAGTCCCTCCACAGCGCCGACGTCATCCTCCACACCAGCAGGCTGCTCATCAAAACGGACGACACCGCCGAAAGCCTGCGGATTGCCCGCACGGTGTCCGCCGCCGTCGTCGCAGTGGTGAACCGGACCCTGAAGACGTTCCCGCCGCGCTTTGTCATCGCCAAGGGAGGCATCACTTCCTCGGACGTGGCCGCCCACGGCCTGGAAATCCGCCACGCGATCGTTCGCGGCCCCATGCTGCCGGGCATCGTCAGCCTGTGGGAGCCGGTGGACGGACCCGCCAAGGGCATCCCGTACATCGTTTTCGCCGGCAACGTGGGCGACGACGAATCCCTGGCCCAGGTCACCCGCAAACTCAGCAACACTTTCTAGCCTGCCCCCCGAAATCCAGATTTCAACGGAGAAAACCATGAATTACAAAGTCACCGTCCTCGGCCTGGGCGCCATGGGTCTGCCCATGGCTGCCCGGCTGGCAACCCAGCTGACCGTCCACGGCTTCGACATCGCCGAGCCGCGCCTGAAACTCGCCGAAGAAGCCGGCATCAAGACCTTCTCCTCCGCCCGTGAGGCGGCCGAGGGCGCCGACGCGCTGCTGCTGGCCGTGCGCAACGGGGAACAGCTGGACGACGTCCTCTTCGGCGAAAACGGCGTCGCCTCCGTGCTCAAGCCGGGCGCCGTCGTGATCCTCGGCAGCACCGTGGGCACCGAAGCCATTCCGGCCACCGTCGCCCGTCTCGCGGAGTTCGGCGTCTCCCTGGTTGACGCCCCGCTCTCCGGCGGGCCGAAGCGTGCCGGCGAAGGGGACCTGCTGATCGTTGTCGGCGCCGAACCGCAGGCGCTGGAAACGGCCCGCCCGGTCCTGGAACTGCTCGCCTCCACCTTGACCGTCGTGGGCGACAAGCCCGGCGACGGCCAGGCCCTCAAAACCGTGAACCAGCTGCTCTGCGGCATCCACATCGCCGCCGCGGCCGAGGCAATGGCCCTCGCGGACGCCCTCGGCCTGGACCAGGCCAAGACCCTCGCGGCCCTGGAAGCCGGTGCCGCCGGTTCCTTTATGCTCTCCAACCGCGGCCCCCGCATCTTGGAGGCGTACACCGAAGACGGCGCCGAGGTCCTCAGCCGCCTGGATATCTTCGTCAAGGACATGGGCATCGTCGGCAAGGCCACCCGCGCCGCGGGCCTCGCCGCCCCGGTGGCCGCCGCCGCCGAGCAGCTCTACCTCCTGGGCCAGGCCCAGGGGCTCGCCGCCGCCGACGACTCCGCCGTCATCAAGGTCGTCGCCCCCACCAAGCGCACCGCCTGAGCCCGCACCACCCCAGATTCCCCAAACTCGACGACGGCGGATCCCCCCTTTCCGCCGTCGTCGGCGAAACACCCGGTCACTGGCTACAGTGACGTCAAAGGAGACACCCCCAGATGAACCCCCTGATCAACTCTTTGATGGTGCGGGCGGCCGACGTCGCGCCCATTAAACCGGCCGTGCAGCTCGGCACTCCGCTGCTGCTGACCATCGCCGCCGTCGGCATTGCGATTCTGCTGGTCATGATCATCCGCTTCAAGATCCAGGCGTTTGTGGCGCTGCTGACGGTCAGCATCCTGGTAGCCGTGGCGTCGACGATCCCGCTGAAAGACGTCTTCACGGTGGTCGCCACCGGTGTCGGCGGCACCATGGGCAAGGTCGCCCTGCTGATCGCGCTCGGCGCGATCCTCGGCCGCATGATCGAGGTTTCCGGCGGCGTGCAATCGCTCGCTGACCACTTCACCGCGAAGCTCGGCGCCAAGCGCGTCGCCGTCGCCCTCACCGGCGTCGGGTTCCTCGTCGCCATCCCCGTGTTCTTCGAGGTCGGCGTCATCGTGCTGGTGCCGATCGTCTACGCCTTCGCGAAGATCGCCAACGTGCACCCCATCAAGTTCGGCCTCCCGATGGCCGGCATCATGCTGGCCATCCACGTGGCCGTACCGCCGCACCCGGGCATCGTGGCCGGTGCCGGCGTCTTCGGCGCGGACATCGGCCTCATCACGCTCATCTCGCTGACCATCTGCATCCCGCTGGGTTTCCTGTCCTATTGGGTGGCGTCCATCATGAACCGCAAGGACTACGAGCTCCTGCCCGGAGTGAAGGCCCAGCTCGACGAGTTCGGCTCCAAGGACATCATCCACGAAGGCCACGAGGGCAAGGACCACCACGTCGTCGCGCCTCCCCGGCCCGGCCTGATCATCTTCCTCATTGCCGCCCCGATCTTCCAGATCCTTCTCGGCACCGTCGGCACCCTGACGATCGACAAAGAGAGCTACTGGTATGGCGTGGCAGCGTTCGTCGGCAACCCCTTCTTCGCGCTGCTGGTCGCCGTCTTCCTCTCCTTCTTCCTGCTGGCAGTCCGCCGCCAGTGGTCGCTGCGCGAGACCGGCGAGATCTTCGAAGGCGCACTCCCGCCCATCGCCTCCATCCTTATGGTGGTCGCAGCCGGCGGCGTGTTCGGCGAAGTGCTGCGCACCTCCGGCATCGGAGCGGCGCTGTCGGAGACCCTGGACCAGCTGGGCCTGCCCTTGATCGTCCTCGGCTTCATCATCTCGCTGGCCCTCCGTGCCGCGCAGGGTTCCGCGACCGTGGCCATCGTGACGACGGCGGGGCTGCTCACGTCCGCTGTCACTGCCGGCGGCTACACGCCGGCGCAAACCGCCGTGATCGTCATCGCGATCGGCTTCGGCGCCCTCGGGCTCTCCCATGTGACCGACGCCGGTTTCTGGACCGTGGTTCGGTACTACGGACTGACCGTCTCGGACGGCCTCAGGACCTGGACCGTGCTCACCACCATCCTTGGCCTTGCCGGCTTCGCCCTGACCTTTGTGGCCTGGATCCTGGTGGGAGGCCTGAGCGCCTGATGCGTGTCCGTCTCGATCACCTGGTCGCTTCAGCCCTCCAGCAGGGATCGGCCGTCCCGGCCTTCACCTGCTACGACTTCACCACAGCGCTCGCCGTAGTGGCGGCTGCTGAAGAATCCGGCCGCGGCGCCATCCTGCTGGTCTCACCCAGCACAGCGGCCACGCCGAACGGCCTCCGGCTGATCGCGGCGCTGCGGGGGCTCGCGGACTCGGCATCTGTCCCGGTCGCCGTACAGCTTGACCACGCCTCCGATCTCGGGGTGATCGTCGGCGCCGTCGCCGCCGGGGCCGACTCCGTCCTGGTGGACGGATCGTCGCTGGAGTACGAGGACAACATCGCCCTGGTCCAGGCGGCGCGCGCTGTGCTGGACGGTGCCGGCGGTGCAGGCTCTGAGGACGTAGTGATCGAGGCGGAACTCGGCGGCCTGGCCGGCGACGAGGACAAGGCCTTCGGGGCCGACGCCGCGGGCAGCGCCCCGGCGGCCGGACTCACCGACTCCGCGCAGGTGGAGGACTTCGTGGCCCGCACCGGGGCCCAACTGCTGGCCGTGGCCGTGGGCAACGTCCACGGCCGGTACCAGGGCGAACCGGAGCTGCGGTGGGACGTGCTGCAGGACATCGCGGTGCGGACCCGCGTTCCCCTGGTGCTGCATGGCGCCTCGGGCATCCCCGCCGCCGAGCTGGTCAAGGCCGCCGCCATGAACGTCGGCAAGGTCAACTTCAACACCGAGCTGCGCACCGGCGTCCTTGAAACCCTCGAAGCCCGCACGGGTGAGCGCCGGAGCGACGGCGAAAACCTGCAGGGACTGCTGGCCGATTGGGACGCCTCCGCCGGGACTTTCGCGGCCACGGCGCTGGCCACACTCGCGCGCTAACCCCACACAACCGCTCCGAAACCGGGGGAGGCTAGGATCAGAAACATGATCCTGGCCTCCCTCGTTTTTGCGCTGCTTGCGGCCCTGCTGCACGTCTATATCTTCACCATGGAGTCCATCACCTGGACGCGGCCGGCCACGTGGAAGCGCTTCGGTGTGGCCTCGCAGGCGGACGCCGACACCACGCGGCCGCTGGCCTACAACCAGGGCTTCTACAATCTGTTCCTCGCCGCCGGCGCATTGGCCGGCACCGGCGCGATCGCCCTCGGATACCCCGCGGTCGGGTGGACCCTGGTCTTCAGCAGTTGCGGGTCCATGCTCCTGGCCGCGATCGTTCTCGCCCTGAGCGGACGCAAGTACCTCCGTGCGGCCGCCACCCAGGGTGCGACGCCGCTGCTCGCCGTCGTACTCGGTGTGCTGGGGTTGCTGACCGCCTGAACCCGCCGCAAAAGCAGGCCCGCCGGCACTGGCCGCGTGCCCGGACAAGGCCGACAATGGAGGCAAACACAGCGGCGTTGGCGCCCAACGGCCCTGGCGGGGCGTTGGCAGGTTCCTTAGGGGCTCAATGGTTCCACGGCAGCGGGCAGGGAGCGGGCAGGCGGTACGGCCCGACCGCGACCTGGTGATCGATCTCGCCAGGTTCTTCTGCCTTGCACTCGTGGTGGTGTCGCACACCATGATGGTGAGCCCCGTGCTGCACCCCGACGGCACCGTGACCTCCGACAACACCCTCGGCAACCAGCGCTGGTTCGAACCCGTGGTCTGGGTCCTGCAGGTCATGCCGCTCTTCTTCGTTGTCGGGGGCATCACCGGCCTGCAGTCCTGGCGCCGCCTCCGGGGCCGGGGCGGCAGCACTTTTGACTTCATGCAGGCGCGGATGCTGCGGCTCATCCGTCCCGCCGCCGTCCTGCTGGCGATCATGTTCACCGGGCTCTGGGCGGCACGGCTGGCCGGGGTGGACCCGCAGGTCATCCAGCTCTCGGTTTCCGGAGCAGGCATGCCTCTGTGGTTCCTCGCAGCCTACCTCGCGGCGCAGCTGAATCTCCCGCTTCTGGCACGCCTGCACACCCGGGCGCCCTGGCTGACCCTGACGGGGCTCACCGCGTTGGTGGTGGCGGTGGACTGCCTGCGGGGGATGATGCCGATGCTGGCCTATCTCAACATGGTCTTCGTATGGTGCGCCGTGCAGCAGCTCGGATTCTTCCTCTCCGACGGGGGACCGCTGGTCCCCGGGCGCTTCGCGCTGGCGGGCATCATCCTGGGCAGCAACCTGGTCCTGGGGCTGCTCGTGTGGCTGGGGCTGTACTCCGGGAACATGCTGGTGAACCTCAACCCGCCTAACCTCACCCTGTTGCTCCTCGGGTGCTCGCAGGCCGCCGCCCTGCAGCTCTTCCGGCCCGTGCTGTCCAGGATCGCGTCCCTGGTGAGGGTGCAGCGGTTCATTGGGCTGGCCGGACGGAGGTCGATGACTGTCTACCTCTGGCACCTGCCCATGCTGGCGGCACTGTCCGGCGTGCTGCTGCTGACCGACTTTCCGCAGCCGCCAGGCGGAACCGCCGCCTGGTGGTGGGGGAGGCCGCTCGTGCTGCTGGCCGTGATCGGCCTGCTGCTGCCCGTGCTGGCACTGTTCGGCCGGCTCGAAGAACGTCCGACGTCGGCCGGTACTGCCCGGTCCCGCCCGGCGGCCGCTGTGGGGACGGCCGCCGTCGTCGTCTTTGTCCCGGTGGCCGACGCAGCGCTCAACGGACTGACCCTGGCACTTCTTGGCGGGGGAGCGGCGTGCTTCGCGCTCGCCGTCCTGCTGCTGGGGCGGATTCCGGCCCAGCTCGTGTCCGATGCAGGCGTCGGCGGATCTGACCCGCCATTGCCACACCCGCCATTAAGTGCCAGTGTCGAACCATGACGGAGAACTCTGCAGCCACGGAAGACACGTTCAGTCCGAACGTATCCACAACCCGTAATGATGAGCTGCACCACTATGAGCTCCACGTCGGCGGCCAGTTGGCCGTCCAGATCCGCTTCATCGACGAGCCGGGGCATGTGGACTTCATCCACACCGATACGGCGGAGAAATTCCAGGGCCAGGGACTCGCCAAGGTGCTGGCCCACTTCGCCTTGGACGACGTCGTGGCATCCGGCAAGCGGATCATTCCCAACTGCCCCTTTATGTACCGGTACCTGCGCAAGCACGACGCGTACAACCAATACATCGACTGGCCCGAGCGGCCCCCGGCCGGAGCCTGACACCGCACGCGCTCTCTCGGCAGGCCGCCTGGACGGCGTTTCTCTGCTTGTGACCGGACCAACAACGCCGTAAAGTTCTACAAGAGTTATGCAGTTGGCTCTTGGACGTGTCCCTTTGGAGAACCCCGTGAACCATAAACTGCGTGTGCTTGTCCGTGTGGATGTCGATCCCGGACACGTGACCCTCGAAGTCACCGGCTGCCTTACCCAATCAGACTTCCCCGCACTGCTGCACATCATGCGGCGCGCGGGCCGCCTCGGTGCAGGCACCGATGTCGTCATCGACCTTCACGGCGCGTCCCACCTGGACCCGGAGATCCTGCTGCAGCTGCGGTCCATTGCCGACGCCAGCGCGGCTGCCGGGGAGCCGGGCGCCGGGTCCCCGGACGGGACCGCCGCCGGAAAACAGCCGTTCCGCGTCACCTTGGCGGAACCGGCGGAGCTGCCGATCTGCCTGTTGCACGTCGGGTCCGGCGGCGAAGTCCTCGCCGGCCTCGAGGGAGAGCTCGCGGCGGTCCCGCTGCTTGTCCCCGCAGAGACCTTCGCTGAGTCTTTCGACGGCGGCCCCGAGGACGCCGCCGTCCCGGGGAAGCTGAATCCGGGACTGGACGGGGCCTGCAGCCCGATTCCTGACGAGCTCAGCACCGTCAACGGGCTGGAGCTCGCCGACTACTTCGAGGGGACCCTTGACCCGGCCTCCACGGTCCGGGCCTTGTCCGACGTCGCCTTGGGCCAACTGGCCGACGCCCTCTACCGGCACCTCGACACCAGCAGCCCGTCCTTCGGCGCGCACACCTGGTACGAGCTGGCCACCGAGGAGCTGCAGAACCGGCACCTGGGCGCTGCGGACGACCCGGCGGAGGACGAACTGGCCGCCGGGCAGGCTCTGGCTTAGCCCCGGGGGTTAGGCTTTCGCCATGACTTCACGTGCCGCGACACCTGCTGACACCACTGCGCTGATCACCGGAGCAACCGCCGGGATCGGGGCCGAATTCGCCCGCCAGCTCGCCGAAAAGGGGCACCACGTGGTGCTTGTGGCCCGCGACGCCACCCGGCTGCAGGCCACGGCGGAGGAGCTGGAGAAGCGGTACGGCATCCGTGCCGAAGTTCTCGCCGCGGATCTGGCGGACGACGGCGGCGTGGCAGCCGTCGTCGCCCGGCTCACTGATCCGGCGCGTCCGGTGGAAATCCTGGTCAACAACGCCGGGATGGGCCTGCTGCGTTCCTTCGCGGAGAACGACATCGCGGACGAGACCAAGCACCTCAAACTGCACGTCGAGACCGCCATGCAGCTGACCCATGCCGCGCTGCAGGGCATGCTCAGCCGGCACTCCGGAAGGATCATCAATGTCGCCAGTGTGGCGGCGTTCCTCCCCCGGGGAAGCTACTCGGCGGCCAAAGCGTGGCTTGTCAGCTTCAGCCGCTGGGCCAATCTGGCCTACTCCAAACAAGGTGTCACCGTGACAGCCGTCTGCCCGGGTTTCACCCACACCGAGTTCCACGACCGGATGGGCATGGACAAAACGGTAACGCCGCGCTGGATGTGGCTCGAGGCGCGGCAGGTGGTCAGCGAGGGCCTGGCAGACAATGCCAAGGGCAAGGCCGTCTCGATCCCCAGCAAGCGCTACAAGGTCCTGACATCGGTTTCGCGCGTACTGCCGTCGCGGCTCGTCGCCGGCCCGCCGCGGCGCGCCAAGTAGGCTTCCGGGCCCGCCCGCGGCAGCCGCTGTCGACGCTAGAAGAGGGCCGACGGTGGTCAGGGTGCGTCGTCGGTGATCCGGACGGCCAGCAGGCAGGTCGTCAGCCCGTCCAGGGTGTCCAGGCGGACATTCAAAAGCCGCGACATCAGCGCCAGCCGCTTGCTCAGGGTGTTCCGGTGGATGTACAGCGACTGGCAGACCTTGGACGGTTGGGCGTCGTGTTCGAGGTAGGCCCGGAGAGTGGGGAGCAGCCGGCCGTTGTTGGCCCGGTCGTAGTCCAGGAGCGGAGCGAGCAGATTCTCCGCAGCGGCGTGGGCGCCGCTGCCGGCGGTCGCCAGCACCAGGGACTCGATGCTCATCGGGGCAGCGATGGTGGGCATCCCGACCTGCCGCACCAGCCGTTGGGCATGGGCGAGGCCGAGCCGAAGCTCATCCACGCTGCGCAGCGGCCCCTTGATGACGAGGCGAAGCCCGGGAACTATGCGCCGGAGTGAGTCCAGCAGCCGGTCCGGGATCGCGTCCCAGTCCGCCCCGGTGTCTGTGCGCGCCTGGGCCAAAGCGTAGATCGCGCCGCGGTAGGTGAAGACGTGGACGTTGTTCAGATGCTCCTGGACGGCCAGCCGAATCCGCCAGGCATGCGGCAGCTGGGCCTTGTCCGGCTCGGCAACCACCAGGAATGTGGGTGCGTGCGGGTCCAGGCCCGTGGCCCGGTAGGTCCGGGTCAGCTCCTTCAGCGCCACCCCCTGCCAGTCCTCCAGCTGCTGCATCAGCCGCTCCAGCTTGGCCTGGTGCGGCGCGCTGGCCTTGAACGCACTGTTGAGCTGCATGGCAAGGATGGACGACGCCGGTCCGATCAGCGTGGCCAGCGGCTCCCCGGTTGTCCCGCCCCGGACCACCAGCTGGAAATGATCCGTGCCGCCCGTGGGGAGCGCGAAGCTGGACCGGGGGGTTCCCCGGTCGCGGCGGAGGTCCTCTGCGCTCCAGCGGGAACCGGCCGGCCAGCAGCTGATCAAGGCGCCGGTGGTATCAAAGATGGCACACTGGCCCCCGGCTGCGGCAGCCACTTCAGCCAGCACGGCCCGGAGGGATCCGCCGGACCGCGCCGCTTTTGCACACAGGTCGGCCAGCTCCCACGACTGCCGGGTCAGGGCGAACCGCTCGGCTTCGAGGACACTCGTGACGAAGCGCTGCAGCTGCAGGGCAGGGACGACGCTGGGAACCTCCAGCAGGGGAATCCCGTGGGCCTTGGCCGCCTCCACCAGCGGTTTGGGAATCAGCCGGTGCGCCACTCCCGTGACGAAGGCGATGGCACAGACAGGGACGCCGGCCAGCCGCTCGACGTAGGCATCCCACGTCCGTTGGTCGAAGAAGTTGAAGCCGATCCCGTGGGTGATGAGCAGGCAGTTGGCACCCAGGAAGGGAGTGGGATCCAGGAACTCCGCGGGAGCGCTGTAGCTGATGGACGTGGACAGGCTCTCCGCCGTGGAGGGTGTGTGCAGCCTGAGCTGGAGCGCGTCCTCCGCCAACAGGTCCGAGACCCTCATGATGCCTCCCCGGTCCGCCGCCGCCCCGAATTGGTGGTGTGCAAACTGCACACTTGCCATCAAAGTTAGTGGACATTTGCCCCCTATGTAAGGGGTGGGGCAGTCCCTAATGTTGAACGCATGAACAATGTTAATGTGGGCAATGTCACAGCTTCCGCCGGGAAGAACAGTGCCGGAAAAAACAGCATCGAGATCAATTCGGACATGGGCGAAGCGTTCGGACTGCACAGCTTCGGAAATGACCTGGCCCTGATGGAAATCATCGATGTGGCCAACGTGGCCTGCGGTTTCCACGCCGGAGACCCGGACACCATGGAAGAGACCGTGGCCGCGGCCAAGGCGCACGGCGTCCGGATCGGTGCGCACCCCGGCCTGCCGGACCTGACCGGGTTCGGGCGCAGGGAGATGAAACTGACTCCGGCCGAAGTCGAGTCCATCATCCTCTACCAGACGGGCGCGCTGGTGGGCTTCCTGAAAAAGGCCGGACTGGAACTCAACCACATCAAGCCCCACGGCTCCCTGTACGGGATGCTCTCCCGGGATCCCGAGCTCATGCGGTCCGCCGCGAAGGTCGCCGCGCTGTACGGAGTTCCGATGTTCGGGCTCGCGGGAACAGCGCACGAAAGCGTCTGCGCGGAAATGGGGGTGCCGTTCGTCGGCGAACTCTATGTGGACCTGAACTACAACCCCGCAGGCCAGCTGATCATCCAGCGCCGGCCCGAGGCCACAGACCCTGCCAGGGCTGCCGAGCGCGTGCGCCGGGTCCTCGACGACGGCCTCGTGGAAACCTCGGACGGCTCAACCGTCAGCATCGACTTCACCAGCATCTGCGTCCACTCTGATGCCGCCAATTCGCCGGCCGTGGCGCAAGCCGTGCGGTCGGCCCTGGCCGGACGGTAGCGAAACGATCTGCCATGCACTGCCCACCCCACCGCAACTGAAAGGCACACCATGTCACACCAAGTCACCTCGCCGCTTCCCGGAGTGTTCTACCGCAAGCCCGGCCCGGACAAGGATCCGTATGTGCAGGAAGGCGACGACGTAGAGGCGGGCCAGACGATCGGCGTCGTCGAAATCATGAAGCAGTTCAGCGAGGTCAAGACAGAAGTTGCCGGAAACCTGGTCAAGTTCGAGGTGTCGGATTCAGGCACCGTCAACCCGGGTGACGTGATTGCAGTGATAGAGGAAAAACCATGAAGAGACTCCTCATAGCCAACCGCGGGGAGATCGCAGTACGGATCATCCGCACCGCCCGCGAACTGGGGATCCACACGGTGGTGGTGGCCAGCGAACCTGACGCCGACGGGCTGGCCGCCCGCCTGGCGGATGAACACGCGGTCATTGGGCCGGCCCCCGCCAGCCAGAGCTACCTGGACCACGGCGCCGTCCTCAAAGCGGCAGCCGACTTCGGTTGCGACGCGGTGCACCCCGGCTACGGGTTCCTGTCCGAAAACGCCGCTTTTGCCCGGGCCGTCGTGGAGGCGGGGCTCATCTGGGTGGGCCCGTCCCCGGAAGCCATCGAACTGATGGGCGACAAGGCACGGGCCCGGCAGGCTGCGGAGGCGGCGGGCGTTCCCACGCTGCGCGGAACACACGGCGAGGCCCCCACCGGCGATGCCTTGCTGGAAATCGCGGCCGAGATCGGTTACCCCCTGGTGGTCAAGGCGGCCGCGGGCGGCGGCGGGCGCGGAATCCGGCTCGTGAC
Source organism: Arthrobacter sp. 05N429 (assembly GCF_056397045.1). NCBI lineage: Bacteria > Bacillati > Actinomycetota > Actinomycetes > Micrococcales > Micrococcaceae > Arthrobacter > Arthrobacter sp. 05N429. The sequence continues at coordinate 180,179 of NZ_JBFTMQ010000002.1, read as the reverse complement.
GCGTGCCGAAGACCTGGCCTCGACCGTCGAAGTAGCCCAAGCCGAAGCGGCCGCCGCGTTTGGCAGCGCCGCCGTCTACCTGGAGAAGTTCGTGGAACGCGCCCGGCACGTTGAGGTCCAGGTTCTCGGCGACGGCACCAACGTCGTCCATCTCGGGGACAGGGACTGCTCCATGCAGCGCCGGCAGCAGAAAATCCTCGAGGAAGCGCCCGCGCCTGACCTGCCGGACGACGTCCGCCGGCACATGCTGGAATCCTCGGTGGAGCTCGCCCGGCAGTGCCATTACAAGGGTCTGGGAACGGTCGAGTTCCTGTACGACGCCGTCAACCACGAAGTTTCCTTCATCGAGATGAACACCCGTCTCCAGGTGGAACACCCCGTCACGGAAATGGTCACCGGCCTTGACCTGGTCCGGGAACAGCTGCTGATTGCTGCCGGGGAGCCGCTTCGGATGCGCCAGGAAGACGTCGTCTTCCGCGGGCATGCCTTCGAATTCCGGCTCAACGCCGAGGACCCGTCCAAGGGATTCATGCCCAGCCCGGGGCTGCTGGAACGCCTCGACTGGCCGGGCGGTCCCGGTGTCCGCATCGACTCCGGTTTCGTCGCGGGCTCCACTGTGATGCCCTTCTACGACTCGCTGCTGGCGAAGATCATCGTCTGGGACGAAACCCGGGACGAGGCAATCGGCCGGTCCATCCGCGCCCTCGACGAGATCACGATCGAAGGCGTATCAACCACCATTCCGCTGCTCAGTGCCGTGTTGCACCGGCCGGAACTGAAGACCGTGGAGCACCACACCAAGTTCATCGAAACCAGCCCGGAGATCCTGGGGGAGCTGTCATGAGCGACACCTTGAGCGCCGGCTCACTCAAAGGCGCGGCGCGGTACACCTGGGGCGGCGACGAGTTCCTTTTCGTCGAAATCTCGGAGGCGATGAGCCTGGCCGCGAACTTCAAGTCCAATTCGATGGCCACCAGGCTCGGCGCCCGCGCGCTCGCCGGCGTGACCGAAATCTGCCCGGCCAACGCGTCGCTGCTGGTCCGTTTCGACCCCGACGTACTCGACGCGGCGGAACTGGAAGCGGCCATGCGGGAGATCGAAGTCGAAGTGGACAACACCTCCCATCCGGTGCTGAACACCCGGCTGATCGAAGTGCCGGTCTGGTACGACGACCCGTATACGCGGGAAACCGGGGCCCGTTTCCGCAGCGGCCATCAGCGGCCCGAGGGGACCGACCTGGATTTCGCGGCCGAGGCCAACAACCTCTCGGGTGCCGGCGAGTTCATCCGGCGCCATCACAGCAGTCCCTGGCTGGTGTCCATGGTCGGGTTTGTCGCCGGCCTGCCGTTTATGTTCCAGATGGTGCCCCGCGAGCAGCAGCTGGAGGTGCCCAAGTACCTCAGCCCGCGCACGGACACGCCGCCCCTCACCGTCGGCCACGGCGGCTGCTTCGCGTGCATCTATTCCGTCCGGGGTGCCGGCGGCTACCAGATGTTCGGCATCGCGGCGGCTCCGATCTTCGACCCGGCTCAGTCCCTGGCCGACTTCAAGGACTTCATGGTCTTCTTCAAACCCGGCGACATCGTCAAGTTCCGGCCGGTGGACGAGGACGAGTACAAGAGGATCAAAGATCAGGTGGAAGCGGGCACCTTCGTCTACAAGCAGGTGCCGGTCACGTTCGACCTGGCCGATGCCCTCGGCGACCCGGAGAGCTACAACACCAAGCTATTGGAGAACCTCAATGACTCTTGAGATCTTGGAGCCCGGCCTGTCAACGACGGTCCAGGACCGGGGACGATTCGGCCACTACAACGTGGGGATCCCGCAAGGTGGCTCCATGGACCAGCTCTCCGCCGAGATCGTGAACGCCCTGGTGGGCAACAGCGCGGAGGAAGCGGTGCTGGAATGCACCTATCTGGGCCCGAAATTCCGCACCTCCGCCCCCGCGGTGATCGCCGTCGGAGGCGCCCCGGTGGAAGTGAAAGTCAACGGAGCCACGGCCCCGCAGTGGGAAGCGATCGAACTGGCCGCCGGCGACGAGGTCTCCTTCGGCTTCCTCCAGGGCGGCACGCGCTATTACGTGGCCGTCCGCGGCGGCATCGACGTGCCCCTGGTGCTCGGCAGCCGCTCCACGTACGCCCTTGGCGCCCTGGGCGGCTATCAAGGGCGCAAGCTCGCCGCGGGGGACGAGGTCCCGGTCGGCGACACGGCGTCCGGGGAAGTCCTCGCCGGAATCGCCCCGGAACTTCGGCCGGAGTTTCCGGCCGAAACGGAGATCAGGGTCCTTCTTGGCCTCTATGACCACCGGCTGACCAAGTCCGGTCTCGCGACCCTGCTGGACTCGACCTGGACCCTCACACCGGTGGCGGACCGGACCGGCCTGCGCTACAGCGGGCCGGCGGTCGAATGGGAGGCACGGGAGCAGCCCTTCGGCGCCGGTTCCGATCCGTCCAACATTGTCGACGCCGGATATGCGGTGGGCTCCATCCAGATCCCGGGAGGCAACGAACCGATCGTCCTGCACCGCGACGCCGTGTCCGGGGGAGGCTACGCCATGGTCGCAACCGTAATCAGCGCTGACATGGACCAGCTTGCCCGCAGCGCCCCCGGCACCAAGACGCGGTTTGTCGCGGTGACCATGGAGGAAGCCGTCGCGGCCCGTGCGGAAGGCAAGGCCGTCCGCCGCTCGATCTGGGGATAACCAACAAATAGCCCCGTGGCTCCCGCCACTGGCTCCATAAATGCAGTCCTACAACACCAGAGGTGTCGCTTTGTCGTACTCAAATCTAGTAATGCCCGCGGATCAGCGGGTCGGCAAATGGTCGCTGACCATGGCCTGGTGGGCCCTGTTCTCGGCCATGTTCTGGATCTACGTGGCCGTCGCCTCGGCCGGTGCCGTGGGGGTACCGAACACGATCATCGGCATGGTCCTCACCATCGCCACCTACGGGCTCATCAACCTGGTGCTCTCGCGCTACGCGGCCCGGACCGGACTGACGGTCAGTGTCTTCTCCCGCACCCTGTTCGGGCTGCTGGGGTCGGCGCTCGCGTCACTGATCTTCGCGGCCACGGCGATCTACTACGCCGTCTTCGAAGGCTCCATCATCGCCGTTGCGTTCCACGAGTACTTTGGCGGTGACATCCTGATCTGGTACGCCGCCGTGGTGATCTACGCCGTTCCGCTGGCGGTCGGCGGCGTTCAGCACTGGCTGGACCGGCTCAACGGGTTCCTGCTCCCGTTCTATTTCGCGGGCCTCATCGCCGTGGTCGTCGCCGCGACGGTCATCCGCGGGGTGCCCACCAACTGGATCGGCGAGGCCGCGGCCAGCTCGGCATTGCCCGGCTGGCTGACGTCCTACCTGATCTACATGGGTGTGTACATCATGATGATGTACACGTTTGACTACGCCCGGATGGGCAAACGCGAGGACCGGAGATTCCTGGGCAGCGTCACCTTCGGCTGGGTGTTCTACGCCTTCACGTTCGGCCTGAACGGACTGGTCGGCATCTACATCATGAGCGCCTGGGGCCTGGAGGCCTCCGAGACGGGGGTGGTCACGGCGTTCATTTCGTCGCTGGGAGTCTGGGGTTTGCTGGTCATCTTCATCTCGCAGACCCGCATCAACACGGCCAACTACTTCCTCGCCTCGACGAACCTCTCGGCCTTTGCCCACCGCGCGTTCGGCCTGAACCTTCCCCGGTACGTCTGGGTGATCGTCTCCGGCGTGCTGGCGTACCTGCTGATGCTCACGGATGTGCTGAGCTACCTGCTCAAGGCGCTCGCCTGGCAGGGAGTCTTCGTCACGGCGTGGGTTGCGATCGCGCTGACGTACATCGCCATCAACTGGAAAGAGGAGCGGTACCTGCCGGAAGTCCGGCCGGGACGGCTGAAGCCGGTCACCGCCGGGGCCATCGCGTGGTTGGTTGCCTCCGCCACCGGCATCCTGTTGACCGAGCAGACGGCGCTGCCCGTGGTCTCGCAGCTCACCCCGCTGATCACCATGGCGCTGGCCGGAGGCCTGTACTACGCCGCGTACAAGCTCTCCCCGCCGCCGGTCATGGACGGGCAGAAGGACCTGACGCCGGCGGAGCACGCCGAACTCCTTGCCGCCGAGCCGCAGTAGCCGGACTGCATCCGTGCGGCTGCCCGCCTCTTGTTCCGCGGAGGAGGGGAGCAGTCGCGCGGCCTGTCGCCCAGGCGGCCGGGACCGTCACCGCCGTCGGCGTATCAGCACGACGACGAGGATGCCCGTCAGGGCGCCCAGCAGGGTTTCGACGGCGCGCTCGGTCACCAACACGTGGGGGTCGGAAGGTGCGGCCAGCTGTGTCATCAGCAGGACCACGGGGGTGAAGGACACCATGGCCAGGCCGTAGTGCCTGGTCATGAACAGTTCCGTGGTGAACTGCAGGACAATCACCAGGACAGCCAGGACGGCGGCCTCGTGGCCGGGGAATGCCCGGAGCGGCGAGAAGTCCCAAGGGAACAGCACCACAGCAACCACCACGAGACCCGCCAGGGTGCCAACAATCCGGTGCAGGCCGCGGTACACGCTGCTCGGCATATCTGCCCCGGCCAGGGGGACGGCGGCGGCTGCCATGGCCCAGTGCGGGTGCCCGCTTCCGCTGAGGACCCCGACGGAGCCGGCCGCGCCGACGGCGGCAAGGTACCGGGCGGCATGGATCCAGGCTGCCCGGCGCCTGGCCCCGCGCATGGCCGGGACACTCCGTTCCGCGCCGCGTTCCCAGGCCCTGCGCCGCACCCAGCCGCCAAACCCCACGACGATGGACCAGGCGGCCGACAGGGCGCCGATCAGGACCGCACTGTGCCAGTGCACCGTTGTGGGAACGGAGGCGCAGGCGCCCAGTGCCAAAATCCCGAAGAACGGGCCGGCGGGCTTCAGTGCGACCTTGTCCGCGAAGAGGGAGCCCGCTGCTGCCAGCAAGGTTTCGGTGAGGACCAGCACCCAGGAATGGAGTTGGCTTATCGAAAGGAAGACGCCGACGGCCAGCCCGCCCACGAGCAGGAAGGCAGCCTGGCCCTGGTGCTTGAGGCGCAGTTGATGCGGCTCGTCCCGGCCGTACATGCCGGTCAAGGCACCGAACACCGCATAGATCATCAGCTCCGGGCGGCCGGCGGCGAGAAGGGCGAGGGACGGGACGGCGACCCCGACGGCAACGCGCACTGCCGAGACGTGGTCCCTATTGGCCGGTGCCAGGCTGTGAAGCGTGCGGAAATGCGCGCCGAGGGATTGCACGGGTGCCTCCAATTTTTCAGGCTGGGACCGGACGGGACAGGTGCAGGGCCTGCAACCGGACACGCCTAAGGCCTGCCTTGTGTGATTCCCCAACGGGTAATCACACAAGGCAGGCCTCAACGGGCGGGACTTTTGCTACAGAGCCTGGGTTAGCCGGCCGGGCTCAGCATGAACCTGACCGGGCTGCCAGAAGGGCAAGCTCAGGCTTAGACAGACACCTTTTCGGTGTCCCGCGGCGCCGTCGGATCAGCGCCCGGACCTGCAGTCGTGGTGAAGGGCATGTCCATCTCCACGAGGTCGATCAGCGGGTTCTCGTCCTGGTTCGCAACGATTTCCTTGGCCTCGGCCTGCGTGTCCACGCTGGGCATGGAACCCGGCAGGGGGCGCTGGGCCGATTCCTTGAGGAAGTAGATCGCGATGGCACCGATCGCCGAGGTGGCCATCAGGTAGTAGGCAGGCATCATGTCATCGCCGGTGGCGCCGATGAGGGCGGCGACGATGAACGGCGTGGTTCCGCCGAAGATGGCCACGGAGAAGTTGTACGCGATGCCCATGGCGCCGTAACGGCTCGCCGTCGGGAACTGCGCCGGCAGGGCCGAGGCAAGGTTCGCCACGTAGAACGTCACCGGGAAAGCGATCAGGCCCAGTCCGAGGAGGGTCGACCAGATTTCTCCGACGCCGATCAGCATGAACGCCGGGGCGGCCAGGACCACGGTGCTGAGCGCACCGATCCACAGCACGGGGCGGCGGCCGATCCGGTCAGACAGTTTTCCAGTCAGCGGAATGCAGAGGCTCATGATGACCAGCACGGGGATGGTCAGCAGGGTGCCGTGCACGGGATCGTAGCCCTTGGACTCGGTGAGGTACGTCGGCATGTAGGACGTCAGGGCGTAGCCTGCGGTGTTGGCGGCTGCCACCAGGATCATGGCAACGATGAGCGAGCGCCAGTAGGCCTTCACAATGCCCACCGGGCCCTTGGAAGCGGCAGCGTCGGAGGCAGCGGCGTCCTTGGCGACGTTTTCCTGGGCGTCCAGAGTGGCCTGGAACTGCGGGGATTCCTCGATCTTGTTTCGGAAGTAGATCGCGATCAGGCCCAGCGGGCCGGCAATGAGGAACGGGATCCGCCAGCCCCACTCCTCCATGACGCCCTGGCCCAGGGTCAGCTGCAGGCCGGAGACGAGGGCGGCGCCGAGGGCGAAGCCGAGGTAGCTTCCCATGTCCAGGAAGCTGGCGAAGAAGCCGCGGCGCTTGTCCGGGGAGTATTCGCTCACGAAGGTGGTGGCACCGGCGTACTCGCCGCCGGTGGAGAAGCCCTGGACGAGCTTGAGCAGAACCAGCAGGGCAGCTGCCCACATGCCGATCTGCGCGTAGCCGGGCAGCAGGCCGACGGCGAAGGTGCTCGCAGCCATCAGCATCAGAGTCCAGGCGAGGACCTTCTGGCGGCCCACCTTGTCACCGAGCCAGCCGAAGATGACTCCGCCGAGGGGGCGGGCAATGAAGGTGGCGGCGAAGGTGCCCAGCAGGAACAGCGTCTGAACGCTCTTGTCCGCCTCGGGCAGGAACACCGGTCCCATGGTGGTGATCAGGTAGCCGAACACGCCGACGTCGTACCACTCCATGGTGTTACCCACGATGGTGCCGCCGAGTGCTTTCTTGAGCATCGGCTTGTTGACGACGTTGACGTCGGACTCTTTGAGTCGACGCCGCGTCCGCAGCCTTGGTTTCTTCACACCCGTGGGTGCAGCTTGGTAGGTTCCGCTGGCGTTCATCACGCCTGCTGAAGAGTCGGTCGTGCTTCGGTCTTTGGGCATTTGGGCCGCTCCTAAGGAGGTCATTTGCTTGCGACTTGTAGCTGCCCCGCTCTGGGCAGGCTTTCAATTTTACGTGATTTCTATGGTGTTTCCGAGTTTGGTGCCGTATGATCCGGTGATTCGGCCCCGGGAAGGGGCTCATTGGCGGATTTCTTTTCCGCTGTTTCGCCGCGCCAATGCTGGGAAACCCCGGCCTGCACCGGGGCAGGCGCAAAGTTTTTCCCCAGAGGGCGGCCTGGAGCCGGTTTTTCGGCCCGAAACAGGCCTCGGGGATGCCCGCTGCACCGCGAAAAAGGGGTACCCGCGGGAGCCGGAATGCGCTTAGGGTTGGAGTCAGCGCAGCACTGATCAAAAAGCCGCACAAGGAGAACAGTCCATGACTGGCAAAGACACCAAGAAGAACAGCAACAGCGGAGCCGAAGGGGAGGGCAAGTCCCAGGCCAAGGAGGATCAGGGGAAGGGCATCAAGTCGCGCCTCACCGACGCCCAGAAGGAGATGCTCGCCAGCAAGTCCCGGGGCGGCGCCGGCTCACAAAGCGTCGGCCACAGCCACAAGCCCACGCACGTCAGCGGCAAGCAGGGTCCGACGGAAAAGAAAGTCCGCTGGTAGCCCTACAGACATCTCAGGCGGGCCGACCTAGGATAGTTGGACACTTCATTTCACAGCTTATTTCGACGGCGTAATTCGACAGCCTGATTCGACAGCGGAAGGAAGAGCAATGGCGGAACACCAGTTCGGAGACGACATCAATCCCGAGGTAGCCAGTCATCTGGCGGAGTCCATGGATGAGGCGCCCGGCCCGGAAACGAAACGCCCCGCCCCACCTTCCGCAGCCGAAGGGAAACAGTGGCCGGACGGCAACGGCAAGCACCGCCACCCCAAGGAGCACGACGTCAAGCACGGCCGCCTGGCGCAGGGTGCCGGGGTGAACGCCGTGCACCGGATCACCCCGCCGGACACCCCGCACTCCTCCTGATCCCCGCCGGCGCTCAAGCGCTGGCGGCAGCAGCCGGCTTCAACGGCCCGGGACGGCCCGCAAGGCTAGCCCCGGGCTTTTCGCTGCCCTCAGCCGTCCTCCACCACCACATCGCCCGGCGTCTTATCCAGCCGCCAACCGCGCCAGACCGGGTGCCGGAGCTTGCCGCTGCCGGTCCATTCCCCGTAGGTGACCTCCCCGACCAGCCGGGGGCTCACCCAGTGCGCGTCGGAGGCGTCGGCCGCAGGGACGTCCTCGAACGGGGAGGTTTTCCGCGGGAGGGCGTCGAGCTGCTGGCGGAGTTCCACCAGTTCGCGGGTGCTGAAACCGCTGCCAACGCGACCGACGTAGCGAAGGCTGGAACCGTCCGGGATCCCCAGCAGCAGTGAGCCCACCGACTGCCCGCGCTCGCCCTTGCCCGGCCGCCAGCCCCCGACCACCACCTCCTGGGTGCGTTCGAACTTGAGCTTGAGCCAGGACCTGCTGCGCTGCCCGACATAGCGGCCGTCCGTGCGCTTGGCCATCACCCCCTCGAGCCCCAGTTCCTCCGCGCTTTCGAGGATGTGCCGGACATCGCCGTCGATCACCCCGGAGAGCTCCACCGGACAGCCGGACGGAGTGAAGAACGCTTCCAGCCTGGCCCGGCGATCGCCGAGCGGAAGACGGCGGAGGTCCTTGCCGTGCTCCGACAGGAGGTCGAACAGCATCAGCCGCACCGGCGTCGACGCCCGCGCCTTCGCGACGTCGGACGCCCGCGTGAGCTTCATCCGCCCCTGCAACAGCCCGAAGTCCGGCCGCCCCGAGGCGCCGACGGCGATGATCTCGCCGTCGGCGATAAAGTCCTGCTCCGGCCAGCAGGAGCGGTCCGTCAGCTCCGGATATGACACGGTCATGTCGTTGCCGTTGCGGCTGACCAGGCGGATCGTTGTCGCGTCCCCGAGGACCAGGGCCCGCACGCCGTCCCACTTCAGTTCAAACTGCCACTCCTTGTCCGGCAGGTCGGCGATGGTTCCGGAGCTAGCCAGCATTGGACTGAACTCCTCCGGAGCCGGAGCCGGGGCCGGAGCCGGGGCCGGCTCGCCGGGCGCCGTCGCCGTCGCTGTCCTCGGCTCCTCCGGCGGCGGCGGGGCGGCGTGCCCCTTCTTCGCACCGGGCGGGTCCATCAGGTGGATGAGCCACTGGTCATCGCCCCGGCCGGTGTGGATCAGCGCGTACCTGCGGGCGCCGCCCAGGCCGCCGTCCTCCTGGCCGGTGAGGGTGGCAATGACTTCCTTGCCCGCAATCCACTTCTCGACCTCGTAGTACCCGCTGTCCCAGATGCTCATGGTCCCGGCCCCGTACTGGCCCTTGGGGATGGTGCCTTCGAAGTCCAAGTAGTCCAGCGGATGGTCCTCGGTCTGGACCGCGAGGTGGTTCTTGGTCTTGTCGGTGGGGACGCCTTTGGGCAGCGCCCAGGACACCAGGACGCCGTCGCGCTCCAGCCGGAGGTCGAAGTGCAGCCGGCTGGCGTGGTGTTCCTGGATGACGAACTTCTCCCGGACGGTGCCGCCGTCGGTGTCGATTTTGGACCGTTCCGCCGTAAACGGCTCCGGGGTCGAAGCCGCGTCCCGCTTGGCACGGTACGTCTCCAGCCTCGGGTCCGTGTCGTCGCCGTCGCCGGCCGCTTCCCCGGACGCGTCGCCCGGATGGCCGTCCGGCGTAGCCGCCGGCCGCCCCCGGCCGGAGATGGCAGCGAACGGATCCTTGCCGGACTTCACCCGCTTCATCACCTCCTGGTAGTCGAGCTGGTGCAGGGTCGGCGAGCTGAGTTCACGCCAGGTCCGGGGCGCCGCGACTGTCGGCCGGAGCCTCCCGCGCAGGGAATAGGGGACGATGGTGGTCTTCGCCGCGCTGTTCTGGCTCCAGTCCACCAGGACCTTGCCGGCGCGAAGGGTCTTCTTCATGTCGCTGACGGCCAGTTCCGGGTGGTCCGCTTCCAGGGCGCGGGCCAGTTCGTGGGCGAACCCGGAGATCTGCTCGGAGCTCTGCGTGCCGTCCAGGGCGGCGTACAGGTGGATGCCCTTGCTGCCGCTGGTCACGGGCACAGGATCCAGGCCCACATCCTGCAGGATGGCGCGGGCGAGCTTCGCGACCTCGACACATTCGGCCAGCCCGGCACCCTCGCCCGGATCCAGGTCCAGCACCAGCCGGTCCGGCGGCATCTGGTTCCCGTGGGAATCCACGCGCCATTGCGGCACATGGATCTCGAGGGCCGCGATCTGGGCGAGCCAGGCCAGCGTGGCGGGGTCGTTGACCAGCGGGTACTGGATGGTCCGTTCCTTGTGGGAGATGGAGGCCCGCGGCACCCACCCCGGCGTCGAATGGTCCAGGTTCTTCTGGAAGAACATCTCGCCCGGTGCATCGGCCGTCCCCACTCCGTGCACCCAGCGTTTCCGGGTCGCGGGGCGGTTCGCGGCGGCCGGGATCAGCACGGGCGCCACCGCGGCGTAGTAGGCCAGCACATCGGCCTTGGTGGTTCCGGTCTCCGGATAGAGGACCTTATCCAGGTTGGTGATCACCAGTTCGCGGCCGCCGACCCGGACACGCTCCCTGCTGCTGGCCGGCGTGGTTTCAGCCAAAGGGCTTCACCTCCCCGCAACTGTGATGTTCACTTGATCCATGAGAGCCATCTGGAAAGGTGCCATAGCGTTCGGGCTGGTCAACGTGCCCGTCAAGGTCTACAGCGCGACCGAGGACCACGACATCAGCCTCCACCAGGTCCACAACGCCGACGGCGGACGGATCCGCTACCAGCGCCGCTGCGAGGTCTGCAGCAAGGTCGTGGACTACGAAGACATCGACAAGGCCTACGAGGACGACGGCCGCACGGTGGTCCTCAGCCGCGAGGAGCTCAAGTCCATCCCGGCCGAGAACAGCCACGAGATCGACGTCGTGCAGTTTGTGCCGGCCGAGCAGCTCGACCCGATGTCGTTCGAGAAGAGCTACTACCTTGAGCCGGACTCCAAGTCGCCCAAGGCCTATGTCCTGCTGCGCCGGGCGCTGGAGGACACCGACCGGGTGGCGATCGTCCAGTTCGCCCTGCGGGACAAGACCCGGCTGGGGGCCCTGCGGATCCGTGGCGACGTGCTGGTGCTGCAGGCGCTGCTCTGGGCCGACGAGGTGCGGGAGGCCAGCTTCCCCTCCCTCGAGTCCACCATCCGCATCTCCGCGCAGGAACGTGAAATGTCCGCGGCGCTGGTCGACTCGATGGCAGCGGACTTCGAACCGGACCAGTTCACCGACGACTACCAGCTCCAGCTGCGCCAGCTCATCGAGGCGAAGCTGGAGAAGGGGGAATCGCTGGACACCGAGGAGACCTTCGGCGTCCCGGCTGCCGAGGCCGGCAGCGGCGAGGTGATCGACCTGATGGAGGCACTCAAGCGGAGCCTGGAGAAGAAACGCGGGGGAGGGGCAGCGCCCGGGGACGACTCCGGCAAGCCCGCCGCCAAGTCCTCCGCCCGGTCTTCCACAACCGCCGCGAAGCCGGCGGCGGCCAAGGCTGAGCCGAAGACAGGCTCCCGGGCGGCGGCGAAGACCGCCGGCACCAAAGCTGCGGCCCCGAAGACGTCGGCCCCGAAGGCAGCCGCGAGGAGCGCGCGGAAAGAGGCCTGAGCCGTTGGGGGTCAGGCCGGCGGCCACCGGAATCAGGAGTTCCTGAGCGCGGAAATGAGCTCGCTTTTCTTCTTCGCCGAGTAGCCTTTGAGACCGATCTCCTTGGCGCGTTCCTTCAGCTGTGCGACGGTCCAGTCGTCGTAGTCCCCGGCCTTCCCGCCCTTGCGGCCGACGGCAGACCGGCCCTTCGCGGCCGCGGCGTTGGAGATGCGGGCGGCCTTCTGCTTCGACGCCCCGTCCTCCAGCAGCGCTTCGTAGACCTCCGGGTCCTTGATGCTGGGATTCTCGCTGCCCCGCGGGGCATTCTTCTTCGTGGGCATGGCTACCTCGGCAGCCGGGTGTCGGGCCCGCCGGCGGACTCGTCCACTTCGCCCCGGGCAACCGAGGACCGCCATTCGCCGGTTTCGATCCCGCGGGATTCGATGAATTCCTTGAAGCGGCCCAGGTCCGCAGTAACCTGGCGGCTATCCGCGCCGACGGCCGAGCCGGCCTTTTCCACGAGCCCCTCGGGCTCCCACTCGAGTTCGACATTGACGCGGGCGCGCTCGGCGCCGAGGGATTCGAAGGTCACGGTTCCGGCGTTGCGGGGCTTGTCGGTGCTGACCCACGCGATTTTCCGGTCGGGGGTCTGCTCGGTGATCTGGGCGAGGTACTCGCGCCGGACACCGGCAATGTCGGTGCGGAACTGGAGGGAAGTCTCGTCGATCTGTTCGACGGCCTCCACGCCCTTCATGAACTCGGGGAAAGTCTCGAACTGCGTCCATTGGTTGTACGCGGTGGATACGGGAACGTCGACTTCAATGCTGTGCTGCACGGTTGCCACGGGTGTCTCCTTCGGCCGGGAACAGGTCCTGCGGCGGGCCACGGTAGTGGTGCCGCGGTTTCCAAACTATCGGCGCCGCAGGGCTTGTGACAAGCATGTACTAAGCCTGCTTAGCGCTGCGTAGGTGGGAGCCGGCTGCCAGCTCCCCTGTCCGTGTGCCGGCACCCGGAGTAGTCTCGGTGCCGGGCGGGCTGCCCGCTCGACCAACGAGGAAGGGAAGCCATGGCAGACGACTATGTGGCGACGTCGACCGTCACCATCGATGCTCCGCCGGCGCGGGTCTGGCAAGTGATCACCGATCCGGCGGCTGTGAAGGAGTTCATGTTCGGGACGGAGCTTGTCACGGACTGGACGGTGGGCGGACCGATCGTGTGGCGCGGCGAGTGGGATGGCAAAAAGTACGAGGACAAGGGCGAAATCCTCGAGATGGCACCCGGGCGGCGCCTGGTTCACACCCATTTCAGCCCTCTCGGCGGCCGCGAGGAAGTTGCCGAGAACTACCACACGGTGACTTGGACCCTCGAGGACCTGGGCGGGACGACGCGGCTTACCCTCTCGCAGGGCAATAACGCCAGCGCCGAGGCCGCGCAGCACTCCCAGGGCATGTGGGACCGACTCGTGGTTGACGTCAAGCAGATCGCGGAACGGGCTTAGGGACGTCCCCAAAACAGATGCGGCCGSCGGCCGATGGCGGTGACGCTATTCGGCGTCGTGGTCCGTTTCGAGGATCTGGACCAGGCGCTCCAGGGCGGCGTCGGCGCCGTCGCCCTCGGCGCGCAGCACCACAACCTCGCCGTGGGACGCGCCCAGGCTCATGAGGGACAGGATGCTGGCGGCGTCCATGGCCTCGTCGATGGGTTCGCCCAGCCGGGCGATAGTGATTTCGAGATCGAACTCGCCTGCAGCCTCGGCAAAGATGGCGGCCGGTCGGGCGTGCAGCCCTACGCGGCTGGCAATGGTGGCGTTACGTTCGGTCATTTCTGCTCCTTGATGTCAGCTTGGGTGTTTATCAGCTGTGAAAATCTGCTGGGAAAAATCGTCTGGAACTGTCGGCGGCGGCTGGCTTAGGCGGCTACGGGAACCGATTCCACCGTACCAACCGGCTTCTTGACTGCCCAGCGCTTGAGCCCGATCACCGCGAAGGCACTCACGACGGTACCGGCCGCGATGGCGACGACGAACATCAGGAAGTTGTCGATCGCGAAGAAGACGAAGATTCCGCCGTGCGGGGCCTTCGACCCCACGCCTGCCGCCATCGAGATGGCACCGGTCACCGCGCCGCCGATCATGCTGGCGGGGATGACGCGCAGCGGGTCGGCCGCGGCGAAGGGAATGGCGCCTTCGGAGATGAAGGAGGCTCCCAGCAGCCAGGCGGCCTTGCCGTTTTCCTGTTCGGCGAGGCTGAAGAGCTTCTTGTTCAGCACGGTAGCGGCCAGTGCCATGGCGAGCGGCGGAACCATGCCGGAAGCCATGACGGCTGCCATGATCTGCCACGGGGCCTGGTTTTCGATGGATGCTGCGCCGAGGCCGGCGACGGCGAAGGCGTAGGCAACCTTGTTGACCGGTCCGCCGAGGTCGAAGCACATCATCAGGCCGAGGATGACGCCGAGGGCGATGGCGCTGGCACCGGTCAGGCCGGACAGGAACTCGTTGAGGCCGACGGTGACCGCCGCGACGTACCTGCCCAGGAACGCGAAGAGAAGGCCTGAGGCGGCGATGGACGCCACGAGCGGGATAATGACCACCGGCATCAGGCCGCGCAGCCAGCGGGGAACGGTGAGCTTGCCGATCGAATATGCCACGTAGCCGGCGATCAGGCCGCCCACGATGCCGCCGAGGAACCCTGCTCCCATAAAGACGGCCACGGCGCCGGAGACGAAGCCCGGGGCGATGCCCGGCCGGTCGGCGATGGCGTAGGCGATGTAGCCGGCCAGCGCGGGCACGAGGAAGCCGAGGGACAGGGCGCCGATCTTGAAGAACACGGCACCCAGGAAGGCGCCCAGCGGGCCCCAGGCGAGTTCCGGGTACACGGTGGGCAGGTTGAAGAGGCTGTTGTCCGCCAGGATCTTGTCCGCGAAAGCCGTGATGTCGTAGCCGCCCAGCAGGAAGCCGAGGGCGATCAGCAGACCGCCGCCCGCGACGAACGGGATCATGTAGCTGACACCCGTAAGGAGCGCCTTCTTCAGCTTGGTGCCGATGTGCTCGCCCTTTTCCTCGGCCTCGTGTTCGGCCTGTTCTTCTGCGCCGAAGTGGGGCACGCGGCGGGCGTGCGGGTTGTCCGCGGCGGCGAGTGCTTCCGCGACCATCTTGTCCGGCTCGTCGATGCCGCGCTTGACCGGGGCGTTGATGACCGGCATGCCGGCGAAACGCTCCTTGCCGCGCACATCCACGTCCACGGCGAAGATCACTGCGTCGGCGGCGGCGATCACGGCGGGGTCAAGGGCTTTGGCGCCGGAGGACCCCTGGGTTTCCACCTGCAGGTCGACGCCGGCTTCCTTGGCTGCGGCGACGAGCGAGTCGGCGGCCATGTAGGTGTGGGCGATGCCGGTGGGGCAGGCGGTGACCGCGACGAGGCGCTTGGGGCGGGGTGCCCCGGCCGCTTCGGGCTCGGCGGATGCGCTGGCTGCGGTTGCGCCGGCGGCGGTGGCACCGGCCGCGGTTGCTGCGGCCGCTGCCGGGGCCTCCGCGGCGGGCTTGTCGGCGAGGGCGCCTTCGACGAGCTCGACGACCTCGGCCTCTGAGCCGGCGGCGCGGAGGGCTGCGGTGAAGTCCTTTTTGATCAGCGAGCGGGCGAGCTTGGAGAGCAGCTTGAGGTGCTCCTGGTCAGCGCCTTCGGGGGCCGCGATGAAGAAGATCAGGTCCGCGGGGCCGTCCTTGGCGCCGAAGTCCACCGGCTGGGAGAGCCGTGCCATCGCCAGCGTGGGCTCGGTGACCGCCGTCGAGCGGCAGTGCGGGATCGCGATCCCGCCCGGGACGCCGGTGGCAGTCTTGGACTCCCGCGCGAAGGCGTCGGTGAAGAGGCCCTCGACTTCGGTGGCGCGTCCGTTGGCTGCAACTCTGCCTGCCAGGTGCCGGATCACGTCCTCGGGCGAGCTGCCCAGGTTCTGGTCGAGCTCGACCAGTTCGGTAGTAATGAGCTGAGTCACTGTCAATCCTTCCGGAGGGCCGTGATGGTTACGGCATCGGGGGTGGTTTGGTGGACTGCCGGGACTGTGGAGCCCGGCAGGGAGGCGGCGGCGGCACCGTGGGCCACCGCCTGACGGAGGCAATCGGCCGGGGCGGCGCCCTGGCTGGAGGCGAGCAGGTAGCCGGCCAGCGAGGAATCGCCGGCCCCTACCGTGCTCACCGCAGTGACCGGCGGGTGCGTGGCCAGCCACGCGCCGTCGGCCGTCACAAGTACCGCACCCTTGGAGCCGAGCGTTGCCAGCACGGCACCCACCCCGGAACGCACGACGGCGGCGGCGGCTACCGCGGCAGCCTCCGGATCCGCTTCGAGTTCCTCGGCGGACTTGTGCGTGGCGAATCCGGCTGCGGCAGCCAGTTCCACCAGTTCCTCGGCGTTGGGTTTGAGGAGATCCGGTTTCCCCAGCGCGTCGCCGGAGATCGCGGCGGCGAGCGGTTCGCCGGAGGAGTCGACGGCGATGAGGGGAACCTCGTTGCCGTGATCCAGGGAACGCAGCCGCCGGGTGACGGTGGCGTAGAAGTCGGCCGGGACCCCGGGTGGGAGCGATCCGGCCAGCACAACCCAGCTGGCGCCGCGGGAGCGGTCCAGCAGCAGCCCGATCAGGGCCTCCTGCTGGTCCGCGCTCAGCACCGGGCCGGGTTCATTGATTTTGGTGGTGACGCCGCCGGGCTCGGTGAGTGCCACATTGCTGCGCAGCGGCTCGCCGATCGGGAGGGCGGAGAACGGGACGTCACCTGCCCGGAGCCCGGCGAGGACGGGGTCCGCCTCGGCCCCGGGCAGCACGGCGACCGTTTTGAGCCCCGAGGCGACTAGGGCGCGGGAGACGTTGACTCCCTTGCCGCCGGATTCCTGCCGGACGGAGACGGCCCGCTGGACTTCGCCGCGGAGCAGTGGGCCCGGCAGCGCCACGGTGCGGTCCAGGCTCGGGTTGGCGGTCAGGGTGACAATCATGCGACCACCACCTCCACTCCGGCGTCCGCCAGAGCATCGGCCAGGTCCTGGCCGGGTTTCGTGTCAGTGATCAAGGTGTCCAGATCTTTCAACGAGGCGAACTGGACCAGGGTTTCGGCGTCCAGCTTGGAGGCATCAGCCAGCACCACAATGCGGCGCGCTGATTGGACGAAGGCAGCCTTGACAGCGGCTTCTTCAGGATCGGGAGTGCTCAGCCCGAAGGCTGCGTGGATGCCGTTGGTGCCGATGAAGGCGATGTCCGGGCGGATCCGGCGGGCGGCTTCGACGGTGGACTGGCCAACGGCGGCCTGGGTCAGCCCGCGGACCTTCCCGCCCAGCAGATGCAGGGCGATGCCGGGTTCGGCGGACAGCCTGACCGCGATGGGCAAGGAGTGGGTGATGACCACGAGTTCCGTGGCCGGGCCTGAAATGGACGTGGCGGCTGCCGTCCGGGAGGCCAGGAGTTCCGCGAGGGACTCGGTGGTGGATCCGGCGTCGATCAGGATGCTGCCGGTGCCGTCCTGCGGGATGAGAGCCAGGGCGGCTTCGGCGATCCGGGTCTTCTCCGGCTGCCGCTGGTCGGTCCGCACGAGGATGCTTTCCTCATTGGTGCTGAAGCGGTCCGGGGACACCGCGCCGCCGTGGACCCGGCGCACACTGCCGGCGGCTTCGAGGGCGGCGAGGTCCCTGCGGACGGTCTCGGTGGTGATGCTGAAACGCTCGGCGAGGTCCGTGACACTGGCACGGCCGCTGGCAGTAATGAGCCCAACAATCAACTGTTGGCGTTCCTCGGCGAACACTGGCTCTCCCTTGCGTCAGTACTGCGGGCCTTCCTGCCACTTTCAGTGATAGCCATCACAGCGAGTGGAGTTGATTGACTTTATCTTTGAATCTGTGGCTTTGTCAATGGAAAACAACATGAACGCAGAAAGCTCACCTCGCCTCCCGTGGGACATGTCCAGTTTTTGCGGCGGGGAGTGGGCAAATTGGCACTATGTCCATCCGTGGCCATGCACGCTGGGCATGTGCCGGGCGCGGGCCTGGGGTGGTCGGGCCTGGGGTTGGTGAACCACGGGACATGTCCAGTCTTCGCGCCGGGGAATGAGCATATGGATGCCATGTCCATCGGCGGAGCCGCAGGCGGGGCATGTCCCCGGGCAGGGCGGGGAGCGCGGAAACCCCGCACGCCGGGCCAGACGTGAAGTCCGGCCCGGCGTGCGGGTCGTTCGGGCGGCGCGTGGTGCGTGGTGCGCCATGGGGCTAGATGCCGGCGTCGCGGCTCTCGTTGCGGGTGATGGTCTCGCCGGTGTTCGGGTCCACGACGGAGCGGGTTTCGCTGACCCGGCGGGTGCGGCTGCGGCCCGGGGAGGCCAGGACCAGGGAGGCGATCAGGCCGATCACGCCCACCACCATCAGGATGTAGCCGACCATGGTCTGGTCCACGTTCGGAATCAGTCCGGGGGCGATGGCCCAGGCAAGGATGGCGCCGAGGGCAATAAGGAAGATGGAGGAACCGATTCTCATGACTTGCTCCTTGTGTCCGGTGGGACGGATAGGTATTGCTAAGCATGCTGTCCAGCGTCACGCTACATCCCGATGCGGGTTGTTTCAACGATCTGGGCGGCGCCACTCCGGCCAGTTTTCGCACGTCAAAGTGTTTTCCGCGGCGGTTTCGGACAGTCGCGGCGCGGATCCGGCGTGCGCTTGTCTGATTCCGCAGCGGGACTCCGCCGGCGAACGCGGGCGGCTCAGTGCGGGGGATCGCACGTACTCTTAAAGGGTGCATAGGGGCGGACGCCATGCTCGCCGGCTGCACGCACGCCCGACGCCGCTCGCACCACCGCACGCCCGACCCAGCCACCGCCCGACCGCACCACCGCACGCACGCCCGACCCAGCCACCGCCCGACCCGCCACTGCACTCACCCCGACCCCGCCCCGCACGTCCGGCCCCGCCATCCAGCGGGTTACCCGAGGGGCCTCACAGAGATACCGGTACCCATGCCTGAAGCCCCCAGAGTCGTTGTCACCGGACTAGGTGCGGTGACCCCTGTCGGCGGGACCGCCCCCGAGACCTGGGCCTCGCTGCTGGCCGGTCGCTCTGGAATCGTGGCGCTCGAGGAGGACTGGGCGCAGGGCCTCCCCGTCCGCATGGCAGGCCGGGCGGACATCGACGTCGCGTCCCGGCTCACCACCCCAGAATTCAAGAGGATGGACCGGTGCGGACACCTGGCGCTGATTGCAGCCCGGGAGGCGTGGGCGCAGGCAGGCCGTCCGGAAGCTGACCCGGAGCGCCTGGCCGTCGTGATCGGCTCCGGCTACGGCGGCCTGGACACCACCCTGGAACAGACCCGGACGCTGGATGCCAGCGGCCCGCGCAGGGTATCCCCGCACACCCTCACCCGCATCATGACCAACGCCCCCGCGGCCTGGGTATCCATCGACGTCGGCGCCAAGGGCGGCGCGAGGACCCCGGTGAGCGCCTGCGCCTCCGGGGCCGAGGCCATCTCCCAGGCGGCCGACATGATCCGCGCCGGCGCGGCGGACGTGGTGATCGCCGGCGGCGTGGATTCCTGCATCAACGGACTGATCCTCAGCGGGTTCGCGCAAATCCGCGCCCTCTCCACCCGCAACGGGGACCCGCAGGCCGCATCGCGGCCCTTCGACAAGGACCGGGACGGCTTTGTTCTCGCCGAGGGCGCCGCGATCGTGGTCCTGGAACGGGAAGACCACGCCCGCGCCCGCGGGGCGGACATCCTCGGCGTCGTGGCCGGAACCGCGGTGACGTCCGACGCCGTCGACATCGTCGCCGCTGATCCAGCCATGCAGCGCCGGGTCATGGAAAGGGCGGTCACGGCCGCGGGGCTGGGTCCGCAGGACATCGGCCTGGTCCACGCCCACGCAACGTCCACTCCCGTCGGCGACCGCCTGGAGGCGGAAGCCATCAAGGACGTGCTCGGAGCCCAGGTCCCCGTCACCTCCACGAAATCCCTCACTGGGCACCTTCTCGGCGGCGCCGGTGCGCTCGGCGCCATCGTTATGATCCAGGCCCTGAAGACCGGGGCGTTCCCCGGCACCAGCAACCTTGACGAGCCCGACGGCGGGATCGACCTCAACCTCATCCGGGGAACGCTCGAGGGCCAGCGGGCCAAGGCGGGCATCGCCAACGCTTTCGGATTCGGCGGGCACAGCACCGCGCTGGTGATCACCGAAAGCTAGGCTGTCCCGATGGAGACAGTCGTCTGGTCAAAGCCGGAACACGAAAGAGCCGGCACGCCCCTGCTGGTGATGATGCACGGCTACGGCCGGGATGAATCGCGGATGACGCAGCTGTTCGAATCTCTGCCGCCCGCTTTCACCTGCGCCGCACTGCGCGGACCCAAAGTGATCGGGGACGGCTACGGCTGGTTCCTGCTGGACTACTTCCTGACCCATGACTTCGCCGACGTCATCTCCTCCACCAACGCAGTTTTCGGCTGGATCGAGTCGGTCAAGGCCCAGCACAGCAGCGTCAGCCTGTTCGGCTACTCGCAGGGAATGGCCATGGCCAGCACCCTGCTGCGGCTGCGGCCGGAACAGTTCCGGGCCGTCGTCGGGCTGTCAGGTTTTGTCCTGGAAAACGAACTCCTGGCGATGAGCGAATCGTTCGAGACCCGACCGCCCTTCTTCTGGGGCCGGGACCGCGACGACGTGGTGATCAACGACGCCGCCACGGAACACACCGAAGAGTGGCTCCACGAGCACACGCAGCTCACGGCGCGGACCTACCCCGGAATGGGGCACTCCATCTCGGCCGCCGAACTGGTGGACGCCAGCGCGTTCCTCCGCCACTACGTGCTGCGGCCGGACACCGGACCGGCCTAGCCCCCGCTGGGCCGGTGCGGCAGGGCCAAAAGTCCCCTAACTTTGTTTTTCCACTTGCGCGCCAATTTTGTAAGCGTTTACACTCGATGTGGCCATGTTTCCGGCCCACTACTTCAGGGGGAAGAAAGGGCTGAGCCCGTGCTGCAGGCCAAAGCGCCGCGCGCCACCATCCAGGACGTCGCCGCACTCTCCGGACTCTCCATCTGCACCGTCTCCCGGGCACTCCGGAACCTCCCGAACATCTCCGCCGGCGCCCAGGCCAAAGTCAGCGACGCCGCAGCCAAACTCGGGTACAAAGCCTCCCCGGCCGCTGCCCGGCTGGCCGGCGGCACCACCGGTTCAGTGGCCATCATCGCCCCCACAGCCACCGCATGGTTCTTCGCGCAGGCCGTGGAAGCGGCGGAGGAAGTGTTTGCCGGCGCCGGCTACGACACCGTCCTGATCAGCCTCCGGAACCGGCCCAGCGTGCACAGCAAGCTCTTCGGCGACCTCGCCGGGCTGTCCCAACGCGTGGATGGCATCCTGCTCCTCAATATCGCCCTCAGCGAAGCCGAACTGGCCGCCGTCGCCGCTTCCGGGCTGGCCGTGGCCAGCGTGGGCATGCACGACGTGCCCTGGGACAACGTCGGGATCGACAACGCCGAAGCGGCCCGCGCCGCCACCGAACACCTGCTGGACCTGGGCCACTGGGACGTGGCCATGCTCTCCGGCCGCGAGACCGGCGAGCCCTCACTGATCACCGCCAGCGAGCGGCTGCGCGGCTTCGAACAGGCGTTGAGTGCGCACCATGTGACGGTCGATCCGGACCTGGTGCTGGAAGCCGGGTCCAGCATTGAAGGCGGCCGGCTGGCCATGATCGAGCTGATCGAAAACCGCCGAATGCCCTCCGCAATCGTCGCTGGCTGCGATGAAACAGCCTTCGGCGCCCTCATGGCCCTGAGGGATCACGGTTTGTCTGCGCCCAAAAACATGTCCATCATAGGAATAGACGATCATCAGATGAGCTGGTTCCTGGGGTTGAGCACCATCTCCCAGCCGGTAGCCGACCAGGGCGCGTTCGCGGCCAACCTGCTGATTGACAGACTCCACCGCTCGGGACTTCCCAATCCCCCGTCCAGCCACGTGCTGGAGACCAAGCTGATAGAGCGCAAGAGCACCCGCCGCCGTCGTTGACCAGCGCCAGGCCAGCGCCCGCCCACCGCCCGGCCAGCGACACGCCCGGCACCCGCCCCGGCCGGCGCGGACTGCCGCGGGGCCCGAGGTTCCCCACGCCCCGCTGCTGGCAATCCGGCCGCCCACCGATTTAGAAACCGACTCAGATACCGCCGCCTGAAAGGACAATCGACCATGACTGAGATTTCCAACAGCACCCCGTCGAGCTGGACCAGCGCCTCCGCCATCCTCTTTGACCTCGACGGCGTCCTGACGCCCACCGCGATCGTGCACGAGCGTGCCTGGCAGGAACTCTTCGACGGCTTCCTCGCGACCGTTCCCGAGGCGCCCGGCTACCGCGAAAGCGACTACTTCGACCATATTGACGGCAAGCCGCGCTTCGACGGCGTCCGCGACTTCCTGGCCTCCCGCAACATCGTGCTGCCGGAGGGCCCGCTGGATGACGACCCGGCGCACGACACCGTCCACGGCCTGGGCAACCGCAAGAACAAGGTCTTCAACGACATCGTCGACGCAGGCGGCGTCAAGCCCTACGAAGGCTCCGTGCGGTTCATCGACGCCGCGCTGGCCCGCGGTCTCAAGGTGGCCGTCGTCTCCTCCTCACGGAACGCCCCGGCCGTGCTCAAGGCCGCCGGACTCTCGGACTACTTCCCGGTGGTGGTCGACGGCGTCGTCGCCGTGGCCGAAGGGCTTCCCGGCAAGCCCAGCCCGGCAACCTACGAGTACGCCGCCCGGCTGCTGGGCCTGCCCAGCGAGGACTGCGTCGTCGTCGAGGACGCCGTCTCCGGGGTCCAGGCCGGAAAGGCCGGAAGCTTCCACTCGGTGGTCGGCGTGGACCGCGGCGCCGGCCGGCAGACCCTGCTGGCCGCGGGAGCCACCCTCGTGGTCAACGACCTCGACGAGCTCCTCTAGCACTCCGCTTCCGCCCGGCAGGGCACGCAGACACTTTCACCGCAGCAACGTTCACCGCGCAGTACCTTTCACCGCCCTAAGGAAATCCCCACCATGGCACTCATCACCTCGGACCGCGCACGGTTCCCCAACGACCCCTGGCAGCTCGTTGAAACCGTCCACCTCCCCGGCAACGCCGGCACACTGGAGACGCTCTTCAGCCTGGGCAACGGCCACCTCGGCATCCGCGGCGCCCACTGGGCAGCCGCCGACGCCGAGCTGCCGGGCAGCTTCATCAACGGTTTCCACGAAACCTGGGACATCAAGCACGCGGAGAACGCCTACGGCTTCGCCCGCACCGGCCAGCGGATCCTCTACATCCCGGACGCCAACAACTTCACGGTGATCATCGACGGCGAAACCCTGAACCTGGACGAATCCACCGTGCTGGACTACCGGCGGAGTGTCGACTTCGCCACCGGCGTCTACGAATGCCGGATCACCTGGCAGTGCCGCTCCGGTGCCACCGTGACCACCACCGAACGCCGCGCGGTCGGCTACGAGTCCCGCGGTGCGCTCGGCATCTCGCTGGAACTCGCCGCGGACCGGGACGTCTCCGCTGACGTGACCTCCTCGGTGATCAACCGCCAGGACCAGCCGGTCGAGGACCACTCGGCCCACGACCCGCGCCGCGCCGGCCGCCACGCCGGGCGCGTGCTGCTGCCGGTGCGGCTCGACGGCGGCGACGGCTCGCTTCGCCTGTCCTGGGAGACCGCCGAATCCAAGCAGCGCATCGGTTTGGCCGTGGACCACTGGACGAACGCCGGCGTACAGCCCTTCGACACCCAGGTGCACGAGGACGACAGCAGCGTCCGCTACGTCCTGGCTGTCGGAGCCGACGAGCCGTTCGTCCTGGAGAAGAGCGTCAGCTACGCCGTCGGGCAGGCCTCCGCGGACCTGGCCGACGACGCCGAAGCCGGACTCAAGCCGCTCGCGGACATCTTCGCCGAAAGCGCCGCGCACTACCGCGGCTACTGGGCCACGAGCGACATCGTCCTCGCCGGCCAGACCGAACTCCAGCAGGCCGTCCGCTGGAACCTCTTCCAGCTGGCCCAGGCCACGGCCTGCGCCGACGTCGCCGGCATCCCGGCCAAGGGCGTGTCCGGCTCGGGCTACGACGGGCACTACTTCTGGGACCAGGAGGTGTACCTGATGCCGTACCTGACGTACACGAGCCCGGGCAGCGCCCGCCAGGTCCTCGAGTTCCGCCACGAGATGCTGCCCGACGCCAAGATCCGCGCCAAGGAGCTGAGCGTGGACGGCGCCCTGTTCCCCTGGCGGACCATCAACGGGCTGGAGGCCAGCGCCTACTACGCCGCCGGCACCGCCCAGTTCCACATCGCCGCCGCGATCGCCTTCGCAACCAACCGCTACATCTGGGCCAGCGGCGACCAGGCGTTCCAGGAAACCCTCGGCTCCGAACTGCTGATCGAGACCGCCCGGATGTGGGCCTCGCTGGGCTTCTTCGGCAAGGACGGGCTTTTCCACATCCACGGCGTCACCGGCCCGGACGAGTACACCGCCGTCGTCAACGACAACCTGTACACCAACGTGATGGCCAGGTTTAACCTGCGCGCCGCCGCCGAGCTGGACCACCCGGAGATCGACGACGCCGAACGCGAGTTCTGGGTGCAGGCCGCCAACCGGATGCAGTTGCCCTACGACGAGGACCTCCAGGTGCACTCGCAGGACAACGACTTCATGACCCTGGAGCCGTGGGACTGGAGCACGCCGCGGTCCAAGTACCCGCTGCTGCTGCACTTCCACCCGCTGGTGATCTACCGGCACCAGGTCCTTAAGCAGGCGGACAGTGTGCTGGCCATGTTCCTGCAGTGGCAGGACTTCACCGCCGAGGAGAAGCGCCGCGCCTTCGACTTCTACGACCCCATCACCACCGGCGACTCCACCCTGTCCGCCTGCGTGCAGGGCATCATGGCGGCCGAGGTCGGCTACGGCCGGGCCGCGCTGGACCACTTCACCCACGCCTTGTTCATCGACCTTGACGACACGCACGGCAACACGATCGACGGCGTCCACATCGCCTCCACCGGCGGGGTCTGGAGCTCGCTGGTCAGCGGCTTCGCGGGCCTGCGGGACCAGGGCGCGGTGCCGTACTTCGACCCGCGGCTGCCCGCCGAATGGGACGGGCTGTCCTTCCACCTCAAGATCCAGGGCCGGCTGCTGCAGCTCGAGCTGGAACAGGGTGCCATCACCCTGACCGTCCGCGAGGGCGCACCGCTGGAGGTCGATGTGCGCGGCGAACTGCTGACGGTCGACGGCGACCCGGTCCGGGTTCCGCTGGCCCCGGTCGCGGCGCCCGAGCCCACGATCTTCCCGAGTGGACTTCCGACGTCGTCCATCCCGATAGTGCGCGCGGCGGTCTGACTCACCTCCAAAGCAACGCGGGGTCAGCTACGGCCCGTCACCCCGCCGACATCGGCGCCGGGTGACCCCGCGACGCTTCGGAGCGGGCAGATCAGGGCGGCCGGGCGGCGTCGGTCCGCCCTCAACTGCCCGCGCGGCGGTTGCCCGACCGTTCCGCGGCGCCGGTTCCGGTGCCGAAGCCGGAGCCTTCGGCGCTCCCGCCCGCATCGAGGCTCTCGCGGCCGTCCTCCAGGGGGTGGGCGTGTTCATCGGCCCGCATCCGCGCGGCGGTCATGGCGACGATGGCCATGACCGGGCACACGGTCCCGGCGACCAGGAAGATCAGGCCGACCGGCACGACCTCGGCGGCGGGGCCGGCGAGGGCCATGGAGACCGGCATGAGCGCCAGCGACACGAAGAAGTCCAGGCTTGAAACACGGCCCAGCAGGTGCGGGGGCACGCGGCGCTGCAGCAGGGTGCCCCAGATGACCATGCCCATGCCGCCGGTGGCGCCGAAGATGAACAGCGCGACCGCCAGCGCCCAGAAGCTGTCCATGATGCCGACGGCGGCGAGCGGCAGGGTGCCGGCGCCCCAGCTCACCATCATCACGGTGAGGTAGCGGCGTGGAAGCGGGAACGAGGCCGTGGCCAGTGACGCCGCGGCGCCGCCGACGCCCATGACCGCGAGCAGGAAGCCGAACATGCGGGAGTCGCCGCCGAGCTGGTCGCGGACCACGAACGGCAGGAGCACCTCGATGGGGCCGATCAGGAACAGCACCGAGATGCAGGCCCACAGCAGGGTCCACAGCAGCCAGGGCGTGCGGACTGTATAGCTGACACCCTCGCGGAGGTCGTGCAGCACGGACGTCCTGGCGCGGGGGCCCGCATCGGCGCCGGCCTGCGCGCCATCCGCGTGCGGCAGGGGCTGGCGCCGGAGCAGGTTGAGGATGCAGAACGCCAGCAAGTGGCAGGCCGCCACCCCCGTCACAGCGTGCGCGGGGGACAGGGCGGCCACCAGGATGCCGGCGACGGCGGGTCCGGCGGCCTGCTGCAGGATGGGCCGCATGGTCCCTTCCATGCCGTTGGCGGCGAGCAGGTCCTCCGGCGGCAGGATCCGGGGGAGGATGGCGGAGTAGGCCGGGAAGAAGAACGCGGCCCCGACGCCCAGCACAAACGCGCCGAGCGCCAGGTGCCAGAGCTGCAGCCAGCCCAGCATGGCCAGCCCGCTGATGCTGGCGATGACGGCGAGGTTGACGCCCTCCACCGCGATGATCAGGGGCCGCTGGGCGAACCGGTCCGCTGCGATGCCGCCCGCCAGCAGGAACGCGACGAGGCCCACGCTGCCCGCCGCCGCCACGAGGGAGAGCTCCAGCGGGCCCCCGCCCAGATGGATCACCTCGTAAACCATCGCCACGGCCCACATCCCGGAGCCGAAAATGGAGATGGCCAAAGCCGCAATCAGCACACGGTATTCCCGGTGCGCGAACGGCCGGAAGGCCCGCAGTGAACGCATGGATTCAGTCTAAACGCGGCACCTCGCCCGAGGACCGGCGGGGCGCTTCCGCCGGGGCGGCCGCCCCCGGATAGGCTCCTGTCATGAATACATCGGCCGCATCCGTCACCGCGACTTCGCGGCGAAGCCTGGCCTTCATCGGCACGAACGCGGGACTCGCCCTGCACCCCGTGAATTCCCGCGGAATGCTGTTGCCGGGCGAACCGGCGAGCTGCTTCGCGTCCTTCTGGACGGCCGACTGGTCACGCTGGGGCGTCGGCCATGCCCTGCTGGTCGCCACCCTCCAGGGGTGGCGGAGCTACGGGTCCAACGAGTCCCTTGCCGCCTCCCTGGCCGCCGAACTGACGCGCCACTTCCCGGAAGCCGCCCGGTTCCCGCTGGGCGGCATCAGCCACACCCACGACGAGTTCGACGTCGAGCTCGACGCCGGGCACGGCCTCCGCGCGACCGGACGGAAGGCCGAGCTGGAGATCGGCGGTGTCCTGGACCGCCGGCAGTTCGCCGCTCCCAACTTCCAGCTCGGCGACTCCAGCGCCGCGCTCAGCAACGTGTACCTGCCGTGCAGTACCGGCCGGCTCGTGGAATTCGGGGTCGAATGGCCCGGCGCCGCCACCGTGTACCCGGGGCCGATCGGCCCGGCGTCGTCCGCCTTTGTGGCGGTGGCTGAATCGTGGGCTCTCTAGCTGGCCTGCCCGGCGGCCGCTGAGGCGCTGAGGCGCGGACGGAGGGGCCGGTGGCCTAGTGTTAACACCGGACGAAAACTCAGCACCCTTACGGTTCACGGAGAGGCGATGATGGCCAAGCGCAGCAACCCGGCAGTAAAGATTGCCCAGAAGTCAGCACACAACGCGATGTTCGACGCCGACGGCAAGCCCAAGCCGGGCATCCACAACGTGCTCCTGCGGGCCGTTGAAGTCCAGCGCCCCCTGGTGCTGGCGAACCTCCGCCGGCTCCAGCGCAGGCACCCGCACTCCACCGCGGCTCAGCTCGCCGCGACGCTGGAACGCGACTACCTCCTGGCCGTCACCGGCGGCGGCGCGCTGGTGGGCGGCGCCGCCGTCATTCCCGGCGTCGGGACCGCCGCGGCACTGGGCCTCTCGGCCGCCGCGACCGTCGGCTTCCTCGAAGCCACCGCTCTCTTCTCCACCTCCCTCGCCGAACTCC
This sequence comes from Arthrobacter sp. 05N429, assembly GCF_056397045.1. Lineage (NCBI taxonomy): Bacteria > Bacillati > Actinomycetota > Actinomycetes > Micrococcales > Micrococcaceae > Arthrobacter > Arthrobacter sp. 05N429. Next base: position 152,499 of record NZ_JBFTMQ010000002.1, on the reverse strand, counting down.
ACGGTGTGCGGCTGGTGGACCCCGAGAAAGCCAGCACCCTGGTCATGGCGATCATGCTGGGCGAAGAGGGCACCGCGCTGCTGAGCTCCCTGAGCGGGCAGGCCGCGGGGCAGGGCAAGGGCCCCACCCAGGCCTGGGGCTCCCTGTTCGCCCGACGGGTACCGCTGGCCGGCTTCGGCACGGTGCGGGAACGCATCCAGACGATGTTCCTCCGTACTCTCCTGAAACAGCAGGGCACAGCCTGGCTGGGCCGCGCACTGCCGTTCGGCATCGGCGCCGTCGTGGGCGGTGTGGGCAACCGGGTGATGGGCCGCGCCGTCGTCGCGAACGCCAAGGAAGCGTTCGGCCCGATGCCGCTCGTCATTCCCGGCGAGCTGGGCGGCCCGCCGCAGGCCGCCGGCCCGGCACCACGGCAGGGCAGGGACACGCTGGACCAGGAATCCAAGGACAAGGACACAAAGAACAACCCGGCCCAGGAAGGCGGCACGTTTTGGATCTGAACGCTGATCTGGGGGAGTCCTTCGGGACCTGGAACATGGGCGACGACGCCGCGATGCTCCCGCTGGTCACCAGCGCCAGCGTGGCCTGCGGGCTGCACGCCGGGGACCCCGTGACCATGCTGGACACCTGCCGGGCAGCCTACGAGCTGGATGTCCGGGTGGGCGCCCACCTCGGCTACCCGGACTTGGCCGGCTTCGGCCTCCGGACCATGGACATCACCTTCGATGACCTCTTCGGTGCGGTGCTGTACCAGCTCGGCGCCTTGGACGGGGTGGCGCACGCCGTCGGCGCCTCGGTGGACTACGTCAAGCTGCACGGCGCGCTCTACGACCGGACCGTGCGCGACGCCGAGCAGGCCTCCGCCGTCGTCGCCGCCATCCAGGCCTACGATCCGGGACTTCCCATCCTGGGCCTGGAGGGTTCAGCCCTGCTTGGGATCGCCCGGGAAGCCGGCAACCCGGTGTTCCACGAAGCCTTCGCCGACCGCGCCTACCTGCCTGACGGCACGCTGGTGCCGCGCCTGGAGCAGGAATCCGTGATTGAAGACCCTGAGGAGATCGTCGAACGGGCGCTTCGCCTGGCCCTCAAGGGCGAAGTCCTGGCGGTCGATGGCACGGTCATCACGCTCACGCCGCATTCCCTGTGCCTGCACGGCGACACCCCGGGCTCGGTGGCAGTGGCCGCCGCAGTCCGCGCCTCGCTGGAGAAGGCAGGCATCGAACTGGAGTCCTTCGCCTAGAGGCGGCCCATCCCCTCCCGCCGTCCAGCCCTGCCCAGTGTCGTAAGGCCCTATCCGGGGCAGAATCCGGCCCATAGCTTGAGGGCATGACTGCCGGAGGCGCCGCGGGGCTGGACGGACCCGCCTCGGATGCAATGTTGAAGCTGGGCCGATTCTTCACGAAATGGGACCAGACCGAGGACGGCAGGGCGGTGTTCCGGGAGGGCGGCCGCAAGGGCGACATCTTCTACCGGGACCGCTGGAGCCACGACAAGGTGGTCCGCTCCACGCACGGGGTAAACTGCACCGGCTCCTGCTCCTGGAAGGTGTACGTCAAGGACGGCATCATCACCTGGGAATCCCAGCAGACCGACTACCCCTCGGTGGGCCCGGACAGCCCGGAATACGAACCGCGGGGCTGCCCGCGCGGGGCAGCCTTCTCCTGGTACACCTACTCGCCCACCCGGGTCCGGTTCCCCTACGCCCGCGGCGTCCTGGTCGAGATGTACCGCGAAGCCAAGGCCCGGCTGGGCGACCCGGTGCTGGCCTTCGCCGACGTCGTCGGGGACCCGGAGCGGCGCCGCCGCTACCAGCAGGCCCGCGGCAAGGGCGGCCTGGTCCGCGTCTCCTGGAAGGAAGCGATCGAAATCGCCGCCGCCGCCCACGTGAACACGATCAAGAGCTACGGCCCGGACCGCTGCGCCGGGTTCTCGCCCATCCCCGCGATGTCCATGGTCTCGCATGCCGTCGGGACCCGCTTCATCCAGCTGATCGGCGGGGTGATGACGTCCTTCTACGACTGGTACGCCGACCTCCCCGTGGCCAGCCCGCAGGTCTTCGGCGACCAGACCGACGTCCCCGAATCCGGCGACTGGTGGGACGCCCGCTACCTCATGATGTGGGGCTCCAACGTCCCCGTCACCCGCACCCCGGACGCGCACTGGATGGCCGAGGTGCGGTACCGCGGCACCAAAGTGGTCACCGTCAGCCCGGACTATGCGGACAACACCAAGTTCGCCGACGAATGGCTCCCCGCGCAGGCCGGAACCGACGCCGCGCTGGCCATGGCGATGGGCCACGTCATGCTCAAGGAATTCTTCGTCGACCGCGAGGTGCCGTTCTTCGCCGACTACGTCCGCCAGTACACCGACCTGCCGTTCCTGGTCCGGCTCGAACGGCGCGACGACGGCTCGCTCACTCCGGCCAAGTTCCTCACCGCCAAGGACCTCCCCGCCGAAGCCGGGGCCGAGGACGCGGCGTTCCGCACCGTCCTGTTCGACAAGGCCACCGGACGCCCGATGGTCCCCAACGGCTCCCTGGGGTTCCGCTACTCCGGCAGCGGCGAGGGCAAATGGAACCTTGACCTTGAGGGAATCGATCCCGCACTGTCGCTGCGCGAGGTCTCCGGGGAAAGCGCCGAGATCCTGCTGCCGTGTTTCGAGGACGCCGGAGGGGAGGGCAGCGTGCTCCGGCGCGGCGTGCCGGTCCTGGAAGTGGAGGGCCAGCTGGTCACCACCGTGTTCGACCTCATGCTGGCCCAGTACGGCGTGGGCCGCGACGGGCTCCCGGGGGACTGGGCCGCCGGCTATGACGACGCGGCGACGCCCTACACCCCGGCCTGGCAGGAGGAGATCACCTCCGTCCCGGCGCAGGCCTGCATCCGGGTGGCCCGCGAATTCGCCCGCAACGCCGAGCAGTCCAAGGGCCGGTCCATGATCATCATGGGCGCCGGGATCTGCCAGTGGTTCCACGGCGACACCACGTACCGGGCGGTGCTGGCGCTGGTGATGCTGACCGGCTGCATGGGCCGCAACGGCGGCGGCTGGGCGCACTACGTGGGCCAGGAAAAGACGCGGCCGGTCACCGGCTGGCTGTCCCTGGCCAACGCCCTGGACTGGTCCAGGCCGCCGCGGACCATGATCGGCACCGGCTACTGGTACATGCACACGGACCAGTGGCGGCAGGACGGCTACTCCGCGGATGCGCTGAAATCCCCGCTTTCCACCGGGGCCCTGGACGGCATGCACACCGCCGACGCGCTGGCCCAGTCCGCCCGGCTCGGCTGGATGCCCTTCTACCCGCAGTTCGACCGCAACCCGCTGGACCTCGCGGACGAGGCGGAGGCCGCCGTCGCTGCCGGCACCGCGCAGGACACGCCCGGCTACATCGCGGATGCGCTGAAGAACCGCACGCTGAATCCGGCGATCGAGGACGTGGACGCCCCGGAAAACTGGCCGCGGACCCTCGTGCTGTGGCGCTCCAACCTGTTCGGCTCCTCGGCCAAGGGCAACGAGTACTTCCTGCGGAACCTCCTGGGCACCCACAACAACGTCCTGGGCCCGGACCATGCCGAGGGGCTCAAACCCAAGGACGTGAAATGGCATGAGCAGGCGCCGGAAGGAAAACTGGACCTGCTGGTCTCCGCGGACTTCCGGATGACCTCCACCACCCTGCTGTCCGACGTCGTGTTCCCGGCCGCCACCTGGTACGAGAAGCACGACCTGTCCTCCACCGACATGCACCCCTTCGTGCACGCCTTCACCCCGGCGATCGACCCGCCGTGGGAAACCAAAACGGATTTCGACATGTTCCACCTGCTGGCCCAGGAGTTCTCCCGGATGGCCAGGACCCACCTGGGCGTGCGCCGGGACCTGGTCAGCGTGCCGCTGCAGCACGACACCCCCGGCCAGCTCGCCCAGCCCGGCGGGATCGTGCGGGACTGGCGGGACACGTCCATCCCCGCGGTCCCGGGGCAGAACATGCCCGTCTTTTCCGTGGTGGAGCGGGACTACACCGCCATCGCGGACAAGCTGGCCGCCGTCGGGCCGCTGGCCGACAAGCTCGGCTTCACGGTCAAGAACGTCACGTACAAACTCGCCGGACCGCTGGACCGGCTCAGCCGCTCCAACGGGGTGATGCTCGGCGGCGCCGCGGACGGCCGGCCCGCGATCGACACCGACGCGAAAATGGCGGAGGCCATCCTTGCCTTCTCCGGCACCACCAACGGCGCCCTGTCCCTCCAAGGCTTCAAGGACCTCGAGATCCGGACCGGGAGGAAACTGGCCGACCTGTCCGAGGGCTCCGAGGAAAAATTCATCACCTTCGCCCAGACCCAGGCCGCCCCGGTCCCGGTGATCACCTCGCCGGAATGGTCCGGTTCGGAGACCGGCGGCCGGCGCTACGCACCGTTCACCATCAACATCGAGCGGCTCAAGCCCTTCCACACCCTGACCGGGCGGATGCACTTCTTCCTCGATCACGACTGGATCCGGGACATCGGCGAGGGGCTGCCGATCTACCGGCCGCCGCTGGACATGCACCGGCTTTTCGGCGAACCCAGACTCGGCCAGGACGGGTCCATGGAGGTGGTGGTCCGCTACCTGACTCCGCACTCCAAATGGTCCATCCACTCCGAATACCAGGACAACCTGCTGATGCTCTCGCTGTCCCGCGGCGGACCCACGGTCTGGATGAGCCCCGCCGACGCGGAGTCCATTCAGGTCAAGGACAACGACTGGGTGGAATGCCTCAACATCAACGGCGTCCTGGTGGCCCGGGCGATCGTCAGCCACCGCATGCCGGCCGGCGTGGTCTACGTCCACCACGCGCAGGAACGCACCATCGACGTGCCGAAGTCCGAGGCCACAGGCCGGCGCGGCGGCATCCACAACTCGGTGACCCGGCTGCTGGTCAAGCCCTCGCACCTGATCGGCGGCTACGCCCAGCTGGCGTACGCGTTCAACTACCTCGGCCCCACCGGAAACCAGCGCGACATGGTGGCCACTGTCCGGCGCCGTTCCCAGGAGGTGCAGTACTGATGCGTGTGATGGCTCAAATGGGCATGGTCATGAACCTGGACAAATGCATCGGCTGCCACACCTGTTCCGTGACCTGCAAGCAGGCATGGACCAACCGTGCGGGCACCGAATACGTCTGGTTCAACAACGTCGAAACCCGCCCCGGCCAGGGCTACCCGCGCCGGTACGAGGACCAGGAGAAATGGCGGGGCGGCTGGGTGCTGAACAAGCGCGGCAAGCTGGTGCTCAAGGCCGGCGGCCGGGTCAAGAAGATGTTCGGGATCTTCGCCAGCCCGGTGCAGCCCGAGCTCAAGGACTACTACGAGCCGTGGACCTACGACTACAAGACCCTCGTGGACGCGCCGCTGGGGGACGACTTCCCGGTGGCCCGGCCCAAGTCCCTGATCACTGGGGAGGACACCAAGGTCACCTGGTCCGCGAACTGGGACGACGACCTGGGCGGCTCCGCGGAAAACGGCCACCTGGACCCGATCGTGGAAAAGGTCCGGCGCGAATCCGAAGACAAGATCAAGTTCGCCTACGAGCAGACCTTCATGTTCTACCTCCCGCGGATCTGCGAGCACTGCCTGAACCCCTCCTGCATGGCCTCCTGCCCCTCCGGCGCCATCTACAAACGCGTGGAGGACGGGATCGTCCTGGTGGACCAGGACAAATGCCGCGGCTGGCGCCAGTGCGTCACCGGCTGCCCGTACAAGAAGATCTACTTCAACCACAAGACCGGCAAGGCCGAGAAGTGCACCTTCTGCTACCCGCGGGTGGAGGTGGGCCTGCCGACGGTCTGCTCGGAAACCTGCGTGGGGCGGCTGCGGTACCTGGGGCTGTTCCTGTACGACGCCGACGCCGTCACCGCGGCGGCCGCCGTCACCGATCCTCAGGAACTCTACGACGCCCAGATGGACGTCCTGCTGGACCCGAACGATCCCGCGGTGCAGGCCGACGCCCGCGCCCAGGGCATCCCGGAGGACTGGCTCGACGCGGCCCGGCGCTCGCCGGTCTACGCCCTGGCCAAGGTCTACAAGGTGGCGCTGCCGCTGCACCCCGAATACCGGACCATGCCGATGGTCTGGTACGTGCCGCCGCTGTCCCCGGTGGTGGACCTGCTGCGCGACCAGGGGCACGACGGCGAGGATCACGGCAACCTCTTCGGCGCCATCGACGCGCTGCGCATCCCGGTGGAATACCTCGCCGAACTCTTCACCGCCGGCGACGCCGACAGGGTCACCGCGGTGCTGAGGAAGCTCGCGGCCATGCGCTCCTTCATGCGCGGCATCAGCCTGGGCAACGACCCCGACGACTCCATCCCGGAAGCCGTGGGCATGGACAGCCAGAGCATGTACGAGATGTACCGGCTGATGGCGATCGCGAAGTACGAGGAGCGCTACGTCATCCCGAAGGCCCACGTGGAACAGGCCCACGACCTCGAGGAGATGGGCTGCTCGCTGGATTTCGACGGCGGACCCGGAATGCAGGATTCCGCGCCGTTCGGCGAAGCGAGCGGCCGGCCGGTCCCGGTGGCCGTGGAGACCTTCAACGCCCTCCGCGACCGGCAGACTTCCGGCTCCGCGCCCGGCGACACCACCCTGCGCGGGCGGGTGAACCTGCTGAACTGGGACGGCACGGGCGCACCCTCGGGGCTTTTTCCGGAGAAGCCGCTCTCTCCGAAGAAACCGTCCGGAGATCCCGGGGGCTCCGATACCCAACCGGGGGAGCGGCCGTGACCCGGCGCGAGCAGGTCGTCTACCTCGCGGCGGCCTGGTGCCTGTCCTACCCGGACGAGGACCTCATCGGCCGGGTGCCGCTCATGCGCGCCGCGCTGGGCGAGTTTCCCGGCGCCGTCGCGGATTTCCAGGAGGTCTTGGATTCGCTGGAGTCCACGCCGCCCATGGAAATCCAGGCCCGGTACGTGCGCGAGTTCGACCTTGGAAAACGCCACGCCCTGCACCTGTCCTACTGGACGGACGGGGACACCCGGCGCCGCGGCGACGTCCTGGGGAACTTCAAGAAAACGTACCGGCAGAGCGACATCCTGGTGGACACCCACGGCGAACTGCCCGACTACCTCCCGATGGTCCTCGAGTACGCCGCGCTGGTGGACCTCGCGGCCGGCCGCGGGTTGCTGACCCGCTTCCGGGCGAGCCTGGAGATGCTCCGCTTCGGGCTGCTCCGGGACGAACTTCCGCACGCCCGGATCCTACAGGCCATTTGCGCCACGCTGCCGGGGAAGTCGCCGGCCGACGAGCAGGCCGTCATGCGGATGGCCGGCTACGGACCGCCCACCGAAGCGGTGGGCCTGGACCCCTACGATCCGCGCCTGCTGCCCGTGAAGGGGGCCTGACCATGCTGGCATCCGAAGCCGAGTCCGGAGCCGCCGGGCTCACCGCACTGGACATCGTGCTCTGGGGCGTCCTGCCCTACGTCATGGTCGTTGTGCTGGTGGGCGGTCTGGTCTGGCGCTACAAGTACGACCAGTTCGGCTGGACCACACGGTCCTCCCAGCTCTACGAATCCCGGCTGCTGCGGATCGCCTCCCCGCTGTTCCATTTCGGCCTGCTCGCCGTGATCGCCGGCCACTTCTTCGGTCTGGTCATTCCCATGGCGTGGACCCGGGCCGTGGGCATGAGCCAGGACTTCTACCACTTCAACGCCCTCTTCGTCGGCGGGATCGCGGGGGTGGGGACCCTGGGCGGGATCCTCCTCCTGATTTACCGCCGCCGCACCACCGGTCCGGTCTTCATGGCCACCACCAACAACGACAAGGCCATGTATGTGGTGCTCACCGCGGCCATTGTGTTCGGCCTGTGGACCACCCTGGCCAGCGTCTTCGAGGGCGAGCACGGGCACAACTACCGTGAAACCGTGGCCCCCTGGTTCCGCTCCCTGTTCATCCTCCAGCCGGACCTTGCGGCCATGGCCGCCGCGCCGTTCTCCTTCCACCTGCACACCCTGGTGGGCATGGCCCTCTTCGTGATCTGGCCCTTCACCCGCCTGGTCCACGCCTTCACCGCCCCGTTCCACTATCTGTTCCGTCCCTACATCGTCTACCGCTCGCGTGACCGGGATCGGGATGGCGGCAAAGCAGGCGCCGCTGGTGCGCGGAGTTCGACGGTCGCCGCCCGCCGCGGCTGGTCCGCCGTCGGAACCCGCGACCGCGACACCCGGAACCGCTGAGCCGGGCTGAAGCCGCCTTGTTGAACTGACGTCGAACTGAGAGGAAGTCCAGTGGCCGGATCCGTGCCCGTTCCTTCGACCGCCCCAGCCGGGCGGACACGCAACCTGGTGCTCGCCACCTCGGCGTCGGTGGCCGGGTTCTGGGCCTGGAACTCGGTGGCCACCCTCGGCGCCTTCTATACGGTGAATCTTCAGCTGACCCCGGCCGCCACCGGCGTGCTCGTGGCGATGCCGGTGTTCGTCGGCTCGCTGGGCCGGATCGTCGTCGGCGCCCTGACGGACAAGCACGGCGGCCGGGCGATGTTCACCTTCGTGCTGCTGGCCTCGATCCTGCCGATCCTGCTCGTGGCGGTCGGCGGGCTGCTGAGTTCCTTTGCCCTGGTGCTGGGGGCCGCACTGCTGCTGGGCGTCGCCGGAACGGTCTTCGCCGTCGGGATCCCCTTCGTCAGCGCCTGGTACGAGCCTTCCCGGCGCGGCTTCGCCACCGGCGTCTTCGGCGCGGGCATGGGCGGCACGGCGCTGGCGGCGTTCCTGAACCCCCGGCTGGTCGCCGGGATCGGCTACCTCCCCACGCACCTGCTGATCGCGGCGGTCCTCGCGGTCATGGCCGCCCTGGTCTGGTTCATGATGAAGGAAGCTCCGGGCTGGACCGGCAACAACCTCCCCGTCCTGCCCAAGCTGATCGATGCCGTGAAGACCCCGGTCACGTGGAAGATGTGCTTCCTCTACGCCGTGGTCTTCGGCGGCTTCGTTTCCTTCGCCACGTACCTGCCCACCTACCTCCGCGACGTGTATAGCTTCGACCCGAGCGGTGCCGGGGCGCGCACGGCCGGTTTCGCGCTGGCGGCCGTGCTGGCACGGCCGCTGGGCGGCGTGCTCGCGGACAAGTTCGGGCCCAAGCCGGTCGTGATCACCTCGCTGACGGGCGTTGCGGTCCTGGCGTGGGTGGTGAACCTGCAGCCCGACGGCGAAGTCCCCGCCGGCCTGACGTTCGTCGCCATGGCGGCGGCGCTGGGACTCGGGACGGGCGGGGTGTTCGCCTGGGTGGGGGTGCTCGCCCCGCCGGGCAAAGTCGGCAGCATCAGCGGTGTGGTCAGCGCGGCCGGGGGCCTGGGCGGCTACTTTCCGCCGCTGATCATGGGAGCGACGTACGACGCCGCGACCCACAGCTACTCGATCGGGCTGACACTCCTGGTGGTCACGGCGCTGGCGGCGCTGGCCTTCACGATCTTTGCCGTGCCCGGCCGGGCGAAGACCGTGCAGGCCAGCGCGGCCGCCTAGCCAGGGCGCCGGATTGTCAGCCGAAGGCCAGATGCGCCACCGTGAAGATCGCGAGCCCGGCGAGGGCTCCCACCACGGTGCCGTTGATCCGGATGAACTGCAGGTCCTTGCCGATCTGGAGTTCGATCTTCTGCGAGGTCTCCTCGGCATCCCAGCGGGCCACGGTATCGGTGATCACGCCGGCGATGTCCGAGCGGTACGTCCTCACGAGGTACCCGGCGGCGTCGCCGATCCACTTGTTCACCTTGCCGGCCAGTTCGGGGTCAACCACCAGACGGGTGCCGAAGTCATGCACGGCGGCCTTGAACCGGACGGTGAGTTCGCTGTCCGGGTCGTCGACGGCGGAGAGCAGGGCGGCCTTGATGGTGCCCCAGGTGCGGGACGCGAGTTCCCGGATCTCGGGATCGCCCAGGACCTGGGCCTTGATGCCCTCGGCCCGTGCGATCATCACCGGATCATGCTGCAGGTCCTGTGCGAGGTCCTTGAGGTACTTGTCGATCGACAGGCGGACCTGGTGCTGCGGGTCGGACTGCACGGCGCGGGTGAACTTCAGGATCTCCACGTAGACCTTGTCGCCCACGAGCCCGTCCACGAACGACGGCACCCAGGTCGGGGAACGATCGGTGACCAGCCGGTTGACCGTCTCCTGGTTGTCCCGCACCCAGTCCACCGTCCGGTCCACGAGCACGTCCACCAGCGCGTGATGGTGCCCGTCCTCGAAGATCCGCTGGGCGACCCGGCCCACCGGGGGACCCCACGGCGGGGTGAGCAGGTGCTTGCGGACCATGCCCTCGATCACGGCCTGGACGTCGTCGTCGTTGAGGACGGTGAAGGCGCCGCGGATGACGGCGGCACCTTCCTTGGCGACCCGCTCGGCGCCGCCGGGGCCGGAGAGCCAGGTCCCGGCCTTGCGTGCGATATTAACGGAGGCCAGCTTTTCGTGCACCACCTCCTCGGAGAGGAAATTGGTTTCCACGAATTCGCCCAGCGAGGCGCCGATCTGGTCCTTGCGCTGCGGAATGATGGCGGTGTGCGGGATCTTGATGCCCATGGGGTACTTGAACAGAGCCGTCACGGCGAACCAGTCGGCGAGGGCGCCCACCATGCCGCCTTCGGCCGCGGCCCGGACGTATTCGAGCCAGGGGTACTGCTTCTGCAAGGCGAAGGCGACCACAAAGATGATGGCCATCAGGATCAGCAGCGAGAGCGCCAGCAGCTTCATTTTCCGCAGCGCGGACGCCTTCTCGGCGTCCATGGCGGCCAGCGTCTGGCGGCGGGCGGAGCCGCCCGCCACGGCATCTCCGGTGCCGGCGGGGCCCTCCGGACGGGTACTTGGCTCAGTATTCACCTGCATGTGCCCAGCCTAGCCCCGCTTTGGCAGGGGCTGTCGGCTAACGTGTCAGCATGACGACTGACGAGTCCACCGCAGCCCGTCCGCTGGTCTACGCCCACCGCGGTGCGAGCGAAGCCTTCGCCGAGCACACCCGGGCCGCGTATCTGCAGGCAATCGCAGACGGCGCCGACGGCGTGGAGTGCGACATCCACCTCACCCGCGACCAGCATGCGGTGCTGCTGCACGATGCCAACCTGGACCGCACCTCGGACGGTACCGGCCCCGTGGCGGACCGGACCCTCCACGAGCTCCGGCAGCTGGACTTCTCCTCCTGGAAGGGCGCCCGGATTCCGGACGACTACGGCGGCAGGTCCGCCCAGTTCCTGACCCTCCCGGAGCTGCTGGTGCTGCTGCGGAACGCAGGCCGGGAGATCGGCCTGGCGATTGAGTTCAAACACCCCAGCCCCTTCCAGCTCAAGCTCGAAGACCGGGTTCTGGAGGTCCTCTTGTCAGCAGGCTGGGACCCGGCGACGTCCCGGCTGGGGAACATCAAGGTGTCCTTCATGAGCTTCAGCCCGGATTCGGTGAAGCACCTGCTGCGGTCAGTGCCGGCCTCCGCCGTGTGCCAGCTCGTGGACGACATCAACGTCGAGGAAATCCGGGAGGAGCTGGGCCTGGGGGCGATCACCGGCGGGGCGCTGGCGAACGTGATGAAGGCCGCGCAAACCGAGGCCGAGCGGATCCTGGACGACTGCGAGACGGGGCTCGCCGGGCCGGGCATCAACTACGTCAGGGAGCATTCGCGGACCATCCGGCGCTGGCTCGGCTCCGGCCGCCGCTTCAGGGTGTGGACCGTGGACTCGGAAAACGACGTCGCACTCTGCCAGGGGCTCGGGATCCACGAGATCACCACGAACCGGCCCGCGCAGGTCCTCGCCCAGCTGTCGGCCGGGGCCCGGAGTCTCTAAGCGGACGGCGTCACGGCCGGCCGGAACCGTTCTTTCCAGTTTTTCCAAGGGATTCTCCGGGAGTATGCGACGTACTCGGACGGCGTCCGGAGCGGCGACAAACTTGTGGGGGAGCTATGCATCGAACCGGTATTACCCTGATCTGCGCGCTGTTGGCGGGCCCGCTCCTGGTCTCGTGCAACCAGCCGCTGGATCCTCCCGCGGCCGCGGGTTCGTCCGGATCGCCGGAGACTGCGCTGCTTCTTGAAGCGCCGGTACCGTCCGCGGCTGACGTCGATCCCGCGGTGCAACAACGCGTGAAGAATATTTGCGTTGAACAACTTCAGGCGCAGGCCTCCGGCACGGTCCCCGGGCCCAAACAGTTGCGCCCTCAGAAAATCAGACTGGTCAAAGTCGCCTTTCTGGGAGAGATCAAAGAGATCTCACTTCCGGGAAGCGCAACCGGTTACGAGCTGGGCATCGAATTCGCGTTCAAGATGGGCAACGACGATGCAAGGTCTCTGCGGAAATACTGCAGGACCAACTTGAATGACTCAACCGTGGAGTGGCAGGGGATGACGAGCCCCTAGCTGTACTGCCCAGGGACACCTAGCCCCGCGCCCAGCCCCCGGCTCGGGGCCCGACTGCACCTAAGCCGCGAGATCGCGGCGCCGCCAGCCGGCATAGCCCAGTGCTGCGAGAGCCGCAGCCGCCAGGACGAGCGCCACAAGCGCCGGCACACCCCCGGAGTCCACCGGGAGCAACGGGGAATGCCGGAACGGGGACAGGTCCATGAGCCATTCGGGAGCGTTCCAGAGCACGCCGAATTCGCCCAGGGCGACCAGCCCCAGCAGCACGCCCCAGACTGCCCCGGCCAGCCGGGGTGCCCAGCCAAACACCGCCAGGGCCACACTGGTCACCACCCACGCCGCAGGGACCTGGGCCAGTGCGGCCACGGTGCTGCGGCCCACCAGCGCGGCATCGTCGACGGCGGCAGCAGCGCCGACACCGATCGACACCCCCGCCAGCAGGAGCAACACAGTGACCCCGGCCAGGGCAAAGCCGAAGTGGCTGCTCGCCCAGCGGATGCGGGTGGTGGCCGTGCCCAGCAGGGCTTCGGTGTGCCCCGCGGCCTCCTCGCTGCGCAGATGGTTCGCCGCGGACACCCCGAAGGCGGCCGCCAGCACCCCCATGATGCTGATCTCCGCGGCCAGGAAGGCGTCCGTCAGGGCCTCGCGGCCGCCCAGCAGTTTGATCAGATCCTGGGCGTTCGGTGAATTCAGCAGTTCCCCCACGTTGCTGACCAGGGAACCGATCACCACACCGAACAGGAGGAACGCCACGGCCCAGGCCAGCAGCACGCGGTACTGCAGCCGCACCGCCAGGTCCCAGACGCCGGAGAGCGACCCGGCGGACGGCCCGGGACGCTCCGCGCGGAGGCCTGCGCCGAGGTCGCGCCTGGCGCGGAGCGCAAAAGCGGCCGGGACAAGCACCAGGGACAGGGCAACCGGGAGCGCCAGCACCCACCAGCGGTCCCCGGCGAAGGCCCGGATCTGCTGGTTCCACCCGATGGGCGACAGCCAGGAGAACACCGAGGGCCCCGGCTCGGCCAGGTCTCCGACGGCGCGCAGCGCGTAGGTGACGGCGACGAATCCGATGCTGAGCCCGGTGGCGGCCCGGGCGCTGGCGGTCAGCTGGGCAGCCAGCCCCGCCACGGCGCTGAACGCCATCCCCGTCGCGGCCCAGCCCAGACCGAACGCGAGGGAGCCTGCCGCCGGTAACCCGCCGGCAGCCAGCGCGGCCGCCGAAAGCATCCCAAGTGCCACGTTGGCGCCGAGGCTGATGGTGAGCGCGGACGCCAGCGGGGCGTCGCGGCCCAGCCTTCCGCCGCCGAGCAGCTCCAGGCGTCCGCTCTCCTCGTCACCGCGGGTGTGCCGGATGGCGAGGATCACCATGAGGACGGCGAGGATGGCGGTCATGAATGCGGTGTATTTGATCAGCGAGAGGGCGCCGATGGACGTGGGATCGTAGATCCGTCCGAACAGGGCCACCATCGAGGCAGTCGCGTTCAAGGCGGTGGCGGCCTCCACCCGGCTCGCCATGTCCGGGTACAGCTCGGCCCCGGCCAGCGCCGTCGAGTAGGCGATCAGGGCAAAGCCGATGATCCATAACGGCAGCAGCCAGCGGTCCCGGCGTAGTCCGAGCCGGATCAGGACGCCCGTTCCGGCCAGGGTCTCAGGCATCGCCGGACCGCCGCGGGACTGAGGCGACGCCGGCCCCCGTGCCGGAGTCGACGCTGTTCCCGGAGCCGTAGTGGCGCAGGAACAGGTCTTCCAGCGTCGGCGGCTGGCTGGTCAGGGCGTGCAGGCCGGCGGAGGTCAACGCGTGCAGGAACGGTCCCAGACCGGCGGGATCAACCTGGGCGCTGACGCGGTGGTTCGTCACCAGGACGTCATGGACGCCGGGCAGGAGCTCCAATCCGGGCGGCACCGCGGCGACGTCGGCCGTGACCGCGGTGCGGGTCAGGTGCCGCAGCTGCTCCAGCGGGCCGGTCTCCACGACCTTCCCGGCGCGGATGATGCTGACCCGGTCGGAGAGCGCCTCGGCCTCGCTGAGGATATGGCTGCTCAGCACCACGGTGCGTCCCTCTGCGCGCAGTTCGCGGACACAGCCGCGGAACGCGTCCTCCATCAGCGGGTCCAGCCCGCTGGTCGGTTCGTCCAGCAGGAACAGCTCGGCATCGGTGGCCAGGGCGGCGACGAGGGCCACCTTCTGCCGGTTTCCCTTGGAGTACGTGCGGGCCTTCTTGCTGGGGTCCAGCTCAAAAAGTTCCAGGAACCGTTCCCGCCGGGCGCGGTCCTGGCCACCCTGCAGCCGGCCCAGCAGGTCGATCACCTCGCCGCCTGTCAGGTTGGGCCACAGGGCCACATCGCCGGGCACGTAGGCCAGCCTGCGGTGCAGCGTCGCCACATCGCGCCACGGGTCCAGCCCCAGCACCCGGATCGAACCGGCGTTGGAACGCAAAAGGCCCAGCAGGAGCCGCAAGGTGGTGGACTTGCCGGCTCCGTTGGGGCCCAGGAAGCCGTGCACCTCGCCGGCAGCCACTTCGAAATCCAGTCCGTCCAGGGCCGTCACGGCCCCGAAACGCTTCACGACACCGGCCATTTCCACGACACTGCTCATAGTCAACAAGCTACGCCGGATTAATGGGCAGGGACCCCTGCGGAAAGTCCCGTTTTTGGCGCGGGCGGACGCGGTTCGCGGGGGGTCCCTGGCTGTGATTGAGTTGTTCCATGCCATCTCGCTGGTCCGGCCGGGACACCCAGACGCTTTCCGCCGTGGCGATGAGTGCCCTGCTGCTGGCCAGCGCCGGGAAGCACTTCGAGGACCCCGGTTTCTTCGGCCCCGTGGTGCCGGACTTCCTCTGCCGTGACGACTCCGCCGGGCAGTCCAACAGCCCGGCTGCCGTGTTGTCCCGGGAGGAATGGGTGGCGGTCAGCGGCCTGCTCGAGGCGGCCGCCGCCGTCGGGCTCCTGCTCCCGGTGACCCGGCGCGCCGCCGCCGGCTGCGTCACGGCGATGTTCACCCTCTTCCTGGGCGGACATATTGACGCGTTGCGCAAGGCCTACGGCCCGGACGGGACACCCCGCCAGCGCCGGATACACTCCTTGCGGCTGCCGCTGCAGGCTCCGCTCATTGCCTGGGCCTGGAGTCTGACGAAGCCTGTGCTGCGGAATCCGGTCCGGCCGTGAAACTCCTGCAGTCCCCGGCGGTGCGGGTCGGGCTGTCCATCAGCATCGCCACCGGGCTCTATGGGGTGTCCTTCGGTGCCCTGTCCGTCACCTCCGGGCTCGACTTCTGGCAGACCATGGCCCTGAGCCTGCTGCTGTTCAGCGGCGGTTCGCAGTTCGCCTTCATCGGGGTGGTGGCCGGGGGCGGCTCCGGCGTCGCGGCGATGGGGGCGGCCACTCTGCTGGGCATGCGCAACGGAATCTACGGCATGCAGATCAACGCCCTGCTGCAGCCGCGCGGCTGGCTGCGGTTCGCCGCCGCACACGTCACCATAGACGAATCCACCGCCACAAGCACCGGACAGACGGACCCGCTCGAGCAGAAGCGCGGCTTCTGGACTGCCGGTCTGGGCATCTTCGTCCTCTGGAACCTGTTCACCGCCGTGGGCGCGCTGGCCGGAGCGGCCCTCGGGGACCCCAAACAGTGGGGCCTCGACGGCGCCGCCGTGGCCGCGTTCCTGGGCCTGCTTTGGCCCCGGCTCAAGGGCCGCGAGCCGGTGGCGATCGCCGTCGTCTGCGCGCTGGCCACCGTCCTGGCCGTACCGTTCGTGCCCGCGGGGGTGCCCATCCTGGTCGCGGCCGTGGTCGCGGCGGCAATCGGCTGGTTCAGCCATGGCCGCAGTGACGAGGGCCTGGAACCGGACGTCGACCCCTACGCCGAACACCCGCACCCGCGCCCATCGGGGGAAGCGGCATGAACTTGTGGATGTGGCTGCTGCTGTCCTGCGTGCTGGCGTATGCCTGGAAACTCCTGGGCTATCTGGTCCCGGCAAGTGTGCTCCGCGACCCCCGGATGTCGAGGATCGCCGGGACCATGACCATTGGCCTGCTGGCGTCGCTGACGATCGTGAACACGGTGGCCTCGGGCCAGACCCTGGCACTGGATGCGCGTCTGGGGGCGCTGGCCGCTGCCGGCATCGCCCTCTTGTTCCGGGCGCCGTTCCTCGTGGTCGTGATCGCCGGAGCGGGCGCGGCCGCCGGACTCCGGCTGCTGGGCTGGAGCTAGCCGGTCCACAACGGTCTTTAGTCCCTACTTGCCGCCGGGGCCCCGTGAAAGCATTCGAACATGAGCGACAATGACGATCCGGAGGCTGCTGAGCCCGGCAAAGACCAGCATCCCAAGCCGCACGAGCCGTTCGTTCCGCCCGGAGCCGAGTCCACCAGGGAACTGCGCGATGTGTCACGCCGGCGCCGGGAAGCCGAGGAAAAGCTGCAGCACCACCTGCAGGAAGCCAAAGAGAAGCCGGCGGAGGATTAATGCCTAAAACGCGGCTCACGGAGCGTTTGCAGGATCTTGTGCTCGAAAATGACGTGCTGGAGGATTTTCTCCGCCAACTCGCCGTGCTCGCCGCCGGGTTCGCTGCGGCCGAAACCGGGCGGCCGGTGCTGTGCTCGGTGCGGGTGGTCCGGCGGCACCGGCCGCTGGTCCTGGCCGCCAACAACCCCGAGGCCATGATGCTGGACGGATTGCAGGACGGCATCGCGGAGGGCCCGGGGCTGGAGACCCGGAAGACCCGGCAGGCCGTGCTGGTGCCGGACACAACGATGGATCCGAGATGGAGGCGCTACCAGCGGGCAGCCGCCCAGCGCGGGTACCGCAGCGTTCTCGCCATGCCCCTCTTGGAGGACCGGGACGCCGCGGCCACTCTGACCTTCATTTCGACGTCGCCCGAGGCGTTCGACGACGGCGCTGTGGCAGCTTGCGAGACGCTCGCCGTCCGCGCCTCCAAGGTGGTCCGGCTGGCTGTCCGGTTCGAGTCCGCCCAGGGCGTGAACCGCGACCTGCTGCAGGCCATGCGGTCGCGGACGGTGATCAACGTGGCTACCGGCATCCTGATGGCCCAGAGCCGTTGCTCGCAGTCGGAAGCCTTCGAGCTGCTGGCCAAGGTCTCCAACACCCGGAACGTCAAGCTCCGGATCGTGGCCGAGGAAATCCTCCGGAGGTTCGACGGCGCTCCGGCCGGGACAGCCTTCAGCGCCTGAGGCCGCCGTACCGATGGTTCCGGGTGTCAGCCGAGGACAAAGTCGAACGCGGTGCCCGGCAGCGGCGCCTGCGGCGGAAGCGGCCGGTCCGGGCGTTCCGTGCGGATGGCGTCCTCGACGAGGGCGACGGGGCGGCGCCAGGCGTCCGAACCCGCCTCCATGGTGTCCACGACGCCGATCAGCATGGCCAGCAGACGGATCAGGTCCGTCATCGAAATGTCGCTGCGCAGGGTGCCCTGGCCCTGTCCGCGGCCCAGGAGGACGGCCACCGATTCGATCAGGTCGCCCGTGATGCCGGTGAGCAGCCCGCGCCGGCCCGCGACGGCTCCCAGCAGGTTGGCTTCCTCGCTGGCCACGCCCATCAGCGCGTCGATGACCCGGAAGAGACCGTCAGCGGCATCCGGCCCTGCGAGGGCCTCCTCGATGACGGGGTCGACCAGCAGTCCGAGCTGCCGGTGGAGTGCCGCGAGGACCAGATCTTCCTTGTCGGCGAAGTTCCTGAACAGCGTGGCAGGGCCGACTCCGGCGGTCGCGGCGATGGTCTGCAGCGGGACCTCCGGGCCGTGCTCGCGGAAGCACTGGCGGGCGGCGGTGATGATCTTGTCCACGTTCCGCGCGGCATCGGCGCGAAGCGGCCTGCGGTCTGCTACCCGGTTCATTTGCTTAGGTTAGCAACGCGGGGCCGGGCCTGGGAGATTACTCCCGGGTAGTGACTAATGTGACGGTTTCCGCGGCCGGGGCACATGACAGACTGGTGCCATGTTGCTTGCATTTTCTGTCGCACCCTCCGGCCGTCCGGCGCATCCGGGCGTTGACTCACCCGCCGGCTCCGCTGCCGTTCCGGCGGACGAGGCTTCGGTCCATGATGCCGTCGCCGAAGCGGTGAGGATCGTCCGGGAATCCGGCCTGCCGAACCGCACCGACTCGATGTTCACCACAATCGAGGGGGAGTGGGATGAAGTGTTCGACGTCGTCAAGCGCGCCACCGAGGCCGTGGGCCGCTACGGCAGCAGGGTCTCGCTCGTCATCAAGGCGGACATCCGGCCCGGCTACACGGGCGAACTCACCGGCAAGCTGGACCGGCTGGAACAGGCCCTCGGGGACTAGCCGCGCAGTCCCCGGCCGGCCGCCGCCCAGGATTCCGGGCGGTCCGGCGCCCTATCGCGGGGACCGGTCAGCTGGAAGACTGAGGGGCATGTTCGAGCATCAGCCCACTGCCCGCTGGATCGCCGTCGAGGACTTCCTCTCCGAGGCTGTGGTCCGCCCTGACGACTCCCTGAAGCGTGCTGTAACCACCGCCCTCGAGGCGGGCATGCCTCCCATCGAAGTCGCCCCGAATGCGGGCAAGTTGCTGAAGCTTCTTGTGCAGCTCTCCGGCGCCCGCCGCGTGCTGGAGATCGGGACGCTCGCCGGATTCAGCACCATTTGGATGGCGCAGGGACTGCCCGACGGCGGCCGGCTGCTCACGTGCGAATACCTCCCCAAGCATGCCGACGTGGCCCGCGCCAACGTGGACTCCGCCGGGCTGGGCCACCTCGTGGAGATCCGGGTCGGGGCCGCACTGGACACGCTGCAGGCGCTCGCCGACGAGGGGGCCGAGCCGTTCGATTTCGTGTTCATCGATGCGGACAAGGAAAACAACCCGCACTACCTCGACTGGGCCGTCCGTCTGGGCCGGCCCGGTACAGCCATCGTGATGGACAACGTGGTCTGGGAGGGGGGCGTGCTGGAGCCCTCCCTGGACGCGGTCAATGCCCCGGGCATCATCAGTGCCCTGGAAATGCTGGGCAAGGACCCGCGGCTGGACGGCACCGTCATCCAGACCGTGGGCTCCAAAGGCTGGGACGGCTTCGCCCTGGCGAGGGTGCTGTAGCCGCGGGAGCGTCCCGCCGGCCCGGCGTCTGGCATCGAAATTGCCCAAGTGCTAAGTGTGCTTAGATTTAAGGTGCGGGCTGTAGTTACTGAGCGGTAGCCCGGCTGGCCGGCGTGGACGCCGCCGGCACCCGACGCACTTCAAAGGAGAACAGGCCCGAATGAACCGGACCCCCGATTCCTGGCGGCCCCGCGCTGTGAGGATCAGTTCCGCGCCGGAGGACCTGGCCGGGCTCAGCCCCTTGCTGGACGACGCCCGGTCGGCCGTCGGCGACGTCCCGGCGCTGCTGGAGCTGGCCAAAGCCGCGGCAGAAGCCGCCCCGAACCCCGGCGAAGGCCGGACGGCCTTCCTGTGGGAGATCCTGGCCTCCGTCACGGCCGTCGACGTCGCAGCCGGCAGGGCCATCGAACCGCACCTGGACGCCTCGGCGATCCTCGCCCAGGCCGCCGGCCACGCGGCGGTGGAAGGCTGGGAATGCCCGGACTTCGACGGCGTCCACTTCGACGGCGCCTGGGGTGTCTTCGCCGCCGAAGCTGCGGGCCTGCGGCTCGAGGCCAAACCGGCGGAAGGCTGTTTCCTGCTGCAGGGCTCCAAACCCTGGTGCTCCCTCGCCGCCCAGCTGGACCACGCCGTCGTGACCGCCCACCTGGACGACGGCGGCCGGGCAGCCTTCGCGGTCGACCTCCATGCCCCTGGCGTGAGCTTCGCGGACCCGGAATGGACCAGCCGGGGACTCCGGGAGATCCCCAGCGGCACCGTACACTTCGACGCCGTCCCGGCTGTGCCGCTGGGCGACGCAGGCTGGTACTACCGCCGGCCCGGCTTCGCTTGGGGCGGCATGGGCGTGGCCGCCTGCTGGCTGGGCGGCGCCGTCGCGGTGGCCCGCGGCTTCAAGGAATCCCTGATCACAGCGGCCGACGGCGGCCGCGAACCGGACCAGCTCGCGCTGGCCCATCTCGGCGAGATCGACCGTACGCTCACCGCCCTGGCCGGGTACCTCGCCAGGACCGCCGCAGAAATCGACGCCGGGGGACTCTCGGGCGCCGGCGCGTGGAGCGAGGCCCTGCGCGTCCGCGGCAACGTCGCTACCGCCGTCGAACGCATCCAGACGCTGGTCAGCCAGAACCTCGGCCCCGGCCCGCTCGCCTTCGACCCGGTCTACGGAAAGCGCATGGCCGACCTCGCCCTGTACATCCGCCAGCACCACGGCATGCGCGACGACGCCCAGCTCGGTGCCCTCACCCTCAAGGGCGACCACCCATGGTGAGCTTCACGCACCAGGACGCCGGAACCAGCGAGGACGCCTGGGCAGCCAGCGGACTGGCCGCACTTCCGGAGCTGCCGCTCGACGCCGGGGAGCTCGCCGGCCAGGCGTTCATCGTTTTGGCTGCGCACCCGGACGACGAATCCCTCGGCGCTGGCGGGCTGATGGCCCGGTTGCGGGGGCTTGGCGGCCGGGTGACGGTGCTGCTGTGCACGGCGGGGGAGGCCTCCCATCCGGACTCACCCACCACGACGCCGGAACAGCTCGCCACCGTCCGGCTCCGGGAATTCGGCGGCGCGCTCACACACTTGCTGCCGGACCCGGACTGGCGCTTCCTGGCACTGCCGGACGGCCGGCTCGCCGGACACCGGGCGGAGCTGCGGGAAGCCCTGCAGCAGGCCATCGCCGACGTGGCGGCCGGGTCGGGACTGCCGGCGGAGCAGATCACCCTGGTGGCCCCCTACCGGCACGACGGCCACACGGACCACGACACGCTCGGCTCCGCCGCCGCGGAAGCCGCCGGCGCGGGCGGCCACGGACTGCTGGAATACCCCATCTGGTACTGGCTCTGGGCGGATGCCGCGGACCAGGCCTGGCAGTCCTGGCTGCGCCTGCCGCTGGATCCCGCCGAGCAGCAGGCCAAGGCGGCGGCCATGGCCGCCCACACTTCACAGGTCCGCGCCCTGTCCGGGCGGCCGGGGGACGAGGTGCTGCTCCCGCCGTCGTTCCTGGAGCATTTCGAGCGGCCGTTCGAGACGTTCGCATGGCAGCGTCCGGCCGCCGGCGGCGCCGGCAGCTTCGCCGCCGCGGACGCGGAAGGCGTTTTTGACGCCGTCCATACCGGCAACGACGACCCCTGGCAGTACACCACCAGCTGGTACGAACACCGCAAACGTTCCCTCACCCTCGCGGCACTGCCCGGCCTGAACTACACGGCAGGGCTCGAGATCGGCTGCTCGATCGGGACGCTCAGCGTGGAACTCGCGCAACGCTGCACCAGCTTCCTGGCCGTCGACGCGAGCAGCGCGGCGCTGGCCCACGCCGCCCGGCGCCTCGAACACCTGCCCGCCGCCCGGACCCGCCACCTCACGGTCCCGCAGGACTGGCCGGATGGCCGTTTCGACCTGATCGTGGTCTCCGAGGTGGGCTACTACCTCGCGCCCGGCGAGCTGGCTGAGCTGTTCGAGCGGGTCGAGGGCGCGCTCCTGCCCGGCGGTACCCTGGCCCTGTGCCACTGGCGCCACCCCATCTCCGGCTGGGAGCTCGACGGCGACTCCGTCCACGCCGCCGCGCGCCGCCAGCTCGGCTGGGCCGACGCAGGACTCTACCGGGAACGCGACTTCATCCTGGAGGTCCTGATCGCGCCCGTGCCCGGCGAGGATCAGGGTGCGGCCGCCGCCGTCGTGCCGGACACGGGCCGCTAGATGGCCGCCCTTGCCCTGCCGCTGCCCCGCGGACACAGTATCGACCGGATCGCGGTGGTGCTGCCCGCCCACAACGAGGAGGAGTACCTTGGCCGCGCCCTGCTGGCCGTGCAGCGTGCCGCCGACGCCCTGCACCGGCTCCGGCCCGACGTGGACGTCCGGGTGAGCGTGGTGTTGGACAGCTGCACCGACGGCTCTGCCGGCATTGCTGCCGGGTTCGTCGCGGCGGACCGGCGCTTCAGTGCCCTCGAGGTTGGCTTCCGCAGCGCCGGGGCAAGCCGTGCGGCCGGCATCCGGGCCGCCGGCATCGGCGCAGCCCGGCGGAGGCCGCCCGGCAAGCGTTGGACACCCCCGCCGTGGGCGGGACGGACGTGGCTGGCCAACACGGATGCTGACTCGCAGGTTCCGGAAAACTGGCTCGTCCGCCAGCTGGAATTCGCCGAGGCCGGAGCCGACGCCGTGCTGGGCTCGGTGGAACCGGACCCCGCCGGGATGGACCCGGAGCTGCGCCGGCGCTGGCTGGAGCGCCATCCCTTCGAGGAAGACCACCCGCATATTTACGGAGCCAACTTCGGGGTCCGCGCCTCTGCCTACCTGGCCGCCGGAGGCTTCCCGAAGCTGGCCTCGCACGAGGACCGGACCCTGGTGCAAAGCCTCCGGAACCGGGCCTTCACCGTGACGGCCACCGACAGCATGCGTGTCCTGACCTCGGGCCGGATCCACGCCCGGGCCCCTCACGGCTTCGGCGCCTATCTTCGGACCCTGGGACGGCACCGGGCACCCTCGGCCGACTGACGGGACCGGCCGACGGCCGGCGGGTCCGGGGGCCGGAAGGCGCGAACCGGGGCGGTCTACCTAGTTGCCGTTGTACTCGTCATCGGTGATGTGCTCGCCCCAGGTTGTCGTGGTGGTGGGGTCTTCACCGTTCTGAAGCATGGCGATGTGTTCCATGAAGCAACCGGGGGCGGCGGCGTGCCAGTGCTCCTCGCCGGGCGGGGTGTAGAGCGTCTGGCCCGGGTGGACTTCGATGATCCTGCCGTCACGGCCGCTGAAGCGAGCGACGCCCTGGGTGACCCGAAGGTACTGGCCATGCTTGTGGGAGTGCCAGGCGGTTCGTGCTCCGGGGGCGAAGCGGACGGTCGCGACGACCATCGTCTGATCGCTCTCGTGGGGCAGCGCGATCGGGTCGAGCCAGACGTCGCCGGCGAACTGCGCGGCCGGGTTTTTCGCAGTGGGCACGGGGGGTTCGATGTTCATGAGTTTTCCTTACTTGTTGTCGGTGAAGAGTTGCTTGGCTACGCCCATTGCAGCCATGCCCTTGGGCCAGCCGGCGTAGAGCGTGACGTGGGTGATGGCTTCGGTGAGCTCTTTCTGGGTTACCCCGTTCTCGACGGCGCGGCCGAGGTGGAAGCCCAGTTGCTCGGTGTTCCCGCCGGCGGTGAGCACGGCCACGGTGATGAGGCTGCGGTCCCGGGCGGAGAGTTCGGAACGGTTCCAGACGTCCTTGAAGAGCACGTCGTCGGTGAGCTCGGCAAGCTTCGGGGCGAAGTCTCCGAACATTTTTCGGCCGCCTCCGAGCTGCTTGGGCTGATCAGGCATGATGGTCCTTCTTTCGGTGGGTGCACTGCGGCAACTGACATGTAGGTTCCGCCCGTCAGTCGGCTTTACGGATGGTGACGGTGAATCCGTCGGGCTGGTTTTCGATGGCGTCGGCGTTTTCGTAGGTGCCGATGGGCATGATCCCGGTGAAGTAGCCGACGTGCCGGTAGTAAAGGACGAGGCTCTGATCGGGGTCGTAGTACCCGATCGTGAGCGGCGCGGCGTCGCTTCCCTCTGGTGCGCCCTTGAGGTCCAGCGGGGCCGGTAGTTGCGATAGCTTTTCCTGGCCGCCGTGGTCCCGGAACGCCAAGGTCAGGGGAAGCTGGGCCAGGAGCGACGCTGACGTGGCGCTGCCGTCGAGTTCTCCTGCAATTCTCTGGCCCTGGAGCTCGATGACAATCGGTGTGGTGGTTGACGTTGCGGTCGGGGCGGCAGTCGGATCGCTCGCCGGTGAGCCCGGGAAGGGCAGCCGTGTGTCAGCGCTCCCGCCCGGGCTGCCGGTGCAGCCAGTCATAGCAATAGCGGTAGCGATCAGAACCAGTGCAGGCGCCAGGAAGCCTGACCGCGAGGCTTTTCCCGGTGAAAAACGGTGGCGAGTGCTCATAGGTGGATCCTTTCCGGAGATGCGGGGGAGGGCGAGTCTGCGGCCAGTCGATGTTGTTAGAAGCGGGCGGGGAATGCGGTGCGGCGTCCGTAAATGGTCAGGATGAGTGCGGCCAGGCCGGCGACGATCATCACGACCGCAAGGACCAGGCCGCTGAAATTCGTCAGCAGGGCGGCGCCGAGGATGCCGGCGGTGAAGATGGCAAGGTTGAACGCTACCGGCAGGAACGAGTTGGCTACATCCGAGTCCGCGCCTCCGGTTGTGGTGAGGGCGGCCTGAAGCTGGGCGGAGGCCCCGCCGAATGTGGTCCCCCACAGCAGGGTCGCGGCGATGATCGCCGGGGCCGATGTGTGGCCGACCAGCAGCACCACCGCGGCTGCGATGAACAAGGTGATGCTGCCGTGCAGCAGCGGGCGGGGATGGCGGTCCAGGAGGGCGCCGGTGATGATGATGCCGGCGATCGAGGCGACCCCGAAGATGAAGAGTTCGACGTCGGCCGTCAGGCTGCCGCCGGCGGTCCGCAAATACGGGGCGATGTACGTGTAGATGGTGTTGTGGGCCAGCATCCAGGTGAAGATGACGGCCAGGATCACGGCGATGCCGGGGATCCGGAACACCCGCAGCAGCGGAAGCCTGGAGGTGCCGGGTTGCCCCTCGGCGTCGGGCGCGGCCGCGGCGATGAAGACCCCGGCGAGGAGGGCCACAGCGGTGAGTCCGGCGAAGGCCCACCGCCAGTCGAACGTCGTTCCGAGCCAGGACCCCAGGGGTGTGCCAAGGGCGAATCCGACCGGTGCCCCGACCGAGACGATCGCCAGTGAGAGCCCTGCCCGGGAGGACGGGCTGATCTTGCGGCCATAGGCGGCCAGCATCCCCCAGATGATTCCCGAGAAGGCGCCGGCGACGAAACGCGACACCAGCGACAGGGTCACGTCGCTCGAGAGGGCGGTTACGCTGTTGGCCAGGATGAGGCCGAGGATCGCGCCGAGGAGCAACGGCTTCCGGCGCATGCCCCGGGTCAGGGTGATGGCGGGGATCGTGATGATCACCGTGCCCATGGCGTAGGCGCTGACGAACAGTCCGACGGTGCCTTCGCTGGTTCTCATTCCGGCGGCGATAGCGGGCAGGAGCCCGGCCGGCATGGTCTCCATCGCGACGAGGACGAAGCCGATGACCGCGAGGGCGGCCAGAGTGGCGAGCGGCAGTTGTTTCGCCTGCTCAACAGCTGCCGGGGCCGGCGCCGGGAGGGTGGTGGTGTCCATATGCTCTCCTTGCCCGCAGCGGAAGCGGACGGGTTGTGTGCTGGGAATCTTTATCCAGTCAACAGGCGATGCTGTCCGGGCGGGAGTCACTGTCAAGGGGTGTACCAGCAGGGGACCCCACCGAAGTTCGCAGGGACGTATTCTCATGGCATGGACAACAAAGCCGAGGTACGCGAGTTCCTGATGTCGCGCCGCGCAAAGGTCACCCCCGAACAGGCCGGACTTCCCGCCGGGCCGAACAGACGCGTTGCCGGGCTTCGCCGCACAGAAGTTGCGGCACTCGCCGACGTCAGCGTCGAGTACTACGCCAAGCTGGAACGTGGTGCTATCGGCGGAGCCTCCTCGTCCGTGCTTGACGCCATCGCCCGCGCCCTTCTCCTCGATGACACGGAACGAACCCACCTCTTCGACCTCGCCCGCGCAGCTGACGGCATTCCGCTATCCGGGCGTCCCCGCCGGCGATCCACGAATAACGCCATCAGTCGACCCAGTCTGCACTGGGTGCTCAACACAATTACCGACGGCGTTGCCTTCGTTCGCGACCAGCACCAGGACCTCCTAGCTACGAACGAGCTCGGCAGGGCCTTCTATGCGCCCCTCATCGGCGCCGGCGGTCGTACCCCGAACCTGGCCCGGTTCCAGTTCCTCGACCCTGCATCCCGCGATTTTTATCCTGACTGGGAGCTCTTCGCTGAGATGTGCGTGGCGATCATGCGGGCCGAAGCCGGCCGTGACCCCCACGACAAGGGGCTCCAGGACCTCGTTGGTGAGCTGTCCACGCGCAGCGATGTATTCCGGCAGCTGTGGGGCGCGCATGACGTTCGGACCCACGGGACCGGCACAAAACGATTCAACCACCCGGTCGTCGGCGAACTCACTCTCGCCTACGAAGAACTCATTATCACTGCCGACCCAGGCTGCGTCCTTATGATCTACACCGCCGAGCCCGGCTCGCCCAGCGCTGAGCGCCTGCGGCTACTCGCCAGCTGGGCAGCTACCGGATCCATAGCGGCTGCGCCCCGTCAGGAAACCTCCAATAGGGGCTGGTAACTTCTCTGTGTTGGTACGGTCGGCCACCAACCGGCCGCCCTGTTGCCGTCGGACTGAAAGGGCACCATGGAACTCGACGATCTCCTTGAAATGCTTAATGCCGGCCGGACCATCACGGGGGACTCGCCCTGGCATGATCTCATGCACCGGGCAAGCCAGGATGCCCTGCGCATTACCGGAGAGCTTAACGGCGGATATCAGGAACCGGAGCGGGTGCGGGAGCTGTTGGCCCAGCTGACCGGCAAGCCAGTTGACGAATCCGTAACGGTCTTCCCGCCTTTCTACTCCGACTTTGGGAAGAACATCACCCTCGGAAAACGGATCTTCATCAATTCGGGGTGCAAGTTTCAGGACCAGGGCGGTGTCGTCATCGGGGACGACTGCCTGATCGGGCACAACACGGTGATGGCCACACTCAACCACGACCTGATGCCGAGCCGCCGCACGGACATGCACCCGGCCCCTATCGTCGTTGGCCGCAATGTGTGGATCGGATCCAACGCCACCATTCTGCCGGGCGTGACGATTGGTGATAATGCCGTCGTGGGGGCTGCGTCCGTAGTGACAAAGGACGTACCGGAAAACTCCGTTGTTGTGGGCTCGCCTGCCCGGGTGGTGCGCTCACTTCCCAACTGAACCACCGCGCTGAGTCTTCGACAGGTGGGGTATCCAGCAGCGCACCGTGTCGCGGTATTGCTGGAATTCGTCGCCGAACCGTTTCTTGAGGTCGGATTCCTCGAGCGGCCGGACGGCGTAGTTCCATACCAGCGAGCCCACGACGGCGTACGCGACGACGAGCCAGGCCTGGAGGATGATGCCCACCGCGGCGCCCTGAACGATGCCCGCGACGGCCATGGGATTACGAATCCAGCGGTACGGACCGGCGATGACCAGGCGGTTGGGCATCGCCGATGGCAACGGCGTGCCATCCCCAAGTGCCGACATCACTACTGCCGACCAGATGCCAAGAGCGCTGGCGAGTACAAGAACCGCGGCACCGACAGGACCCGCAAACAATGGAAACGGGAGGGCCACGCCCCAGCGCTGTTCGAAAAACACTATGGCCCAAGGAACCACCGCTAGGAAGAACCCCCAGAAGAGGACGATCTGACCGAATGTTGAAGCCACATGGGCTGCAGCTTTCGGGCGGCTGCTCGCGGGACGGAACCCGAACGGACCGCCGATAATCCACGCGGTCGGCACGCGCCCCAACAAGACAAGGCAAAGAGCGATCAGCGAACCTGCGGTGGCGGCACCCATGACCAGGACGCCCCAGCCCGCCTCGGTAGTGACTGTGGCATAAAACGCCAGCGCGACGGCGACGACGCCCGTCCAGCCGGTGCTCACCACCGCGGCAGCCCTGACGCCAAATGCCGCCACGGCCGAGGCCACGACGAACAGTGGAATGTCGAAGACCGCCACTGCGATCGGGTCGAGATTACCGAGGGTCGCCTCGCGCACCACGGGCGACACGAAAACGGCGATCCACCAGGCGAAACCGGCAATCGCCTGCATGGCGAAATAGGCGCGCCCCCACCTGACGGAGCGCGTCACCGACTCAACCCAAACATCAGCAGTCCCTGTCGGCATCTCGATGGAAGTCATCGACACAAACCCAGCCACTTCCGGCTCCAGGCCCGGCCGCGTTTGCATCGAAGACAATGTTGGCCTCAGCCTACCGAATGCCGCTACATCGGACACCGAGCCGGAGATACTCCACAGTTAAGTCCTGGTCGGCAGACAACCGGACCTTTCGGCTACGTGGTCTTGGGCCGCGCGCGTACGTGCATCCTCTCGCCCTGCTGCCCGAACAGGCTGATGAATTCGACGGGTCTGCCGTCAGCGCTGGCGAACCAGTGCGGTGTGCGGGTATCGAATTCAGCGGCTTCGCCGGGGCGAAGTTCGAAGTCCTTGTTGCCCAGCACCAGGCGGAGCCGTCCGTTGAGGATGTAAAGCCATTCGTAGCCTTCGTGCACGCGAGGGTCGGGCTCTGCCCCGCGGGCATCGCCGTCGAGCACCATCTTGAAGGCCTGCAATCCGCCGGGGCGGCGCGTGAGAGGAACGGCGGTCATGCCGGCGTGGGTGATCGGCTGCAGGTGGATTCTCGGATCCCCGGTGGGCGGGGCGCCGACCAGATCGTCGAGGGGAACACCGTACAACCTCGCGAGGGGCAGCAGGAGTTCGAGGTTTGGCCGGCGTTGGCCGGATTCGAGGCGGGACAGGGTGCTCACCGATACTCCGGATGCGGCGGACACATCTCCGAGGGTGAGGTTCCGTTCCGTACGGAGTGCCCGAAGCCGGGGGCCGACCGCCCCGAGAACATCGTCAAGCTCATTTTCCATACCCCGATCTTGCCATAACGGCAATCATGTTTGTCAAAACGTCATAGTGCGATGCAAGCTGGATTAACCGCCAAAGGGCGCCGGCGGCGAACTTTCAGGACGCGACAAAGGACAAACCATATGGACCCCACACGGTATGACGTTGTGATCGTCGGCGGCGGCGCGGCGGGACTCAGCGCCGCCACGACGCTGGGCCGGGCGCTGCGCTCGGTGCTGGTCATCGATTCCGGAACCCCACGTAACGCACCCGCGGCGGGTGTGCACGGTTACCTTTCGAGGGACGGAATGAACCCCGGGGAACTCCTGGCCATCGGACGCAGCGAGGTGCACTCCTACGGAGGAACGGTCATCGACGGCGACGCCGTTTCGGCACGTCGGACCCCCGAGGGATTCGAGGTGATTCTCGGAGATGCCCGCCGGTTCACCGGCAGACGCCTCCTCGTCACCACCGGCCTGACAGACGGGCTGCCTCCCATTGACGGGCTGCGGGAGCAATGGGGAAAGGGCGTTGTGCATTGCCCTTACTGCCATGGCTGGGAAATCCGCGGGCAACGGATCGGAGTGCTGGGCACCGGTCCGCTGTCCGTCCATCAGGCGCTGTTGTTCAGGCAGTGGTCCCCGGATGTCACCCTTTTCCTCAACGACACTGTGGAACCCGCTGACGAGGAGTGGGACAAGCTCGCTGCCCGGTCCATAGCGGTCGTCGACGGGGCTGTGGCGTCCGTCGACGCTGTCGACGGCGTCCTCACGGGGCTCACGCTCCGCCAGGGCGCCTCGTTCGGCCTGCAGGCCCTGGCTGTCGGAACACGGATGGAGGCCAGGTCCGCGCTTCTCGCGTCCCTTGGGCTACGCCCCCAGGTGCACCCGTCCGGGGCCGGACACTTCATCGAGGCCGACGCCATGGGTGCGACCGCCGTCCCCGGAGTGTATGCCGGGGGCAATGTCTCCAACCTGATGGCCCAAGTGATCACCGCGGCGGCCGAGGGGGTCATGGCCGGCGCAAGGATCAATGCCGACCTCATCGACGAGGAAACCCGCTGGGCCGTTGAGGGGCGTTTCGGCGCCTTCTCGGCCGCCTCGGAGGCAGCCGTCTCCAAGACCGTGCTGGATCACCGACGCCATGGCCTTGATGATGGGCAAGAGACAGCCGGCATAGACGCTGCGGCCACAGCAGCAAGGTAA
The DNA here is from genome assembly GCF_056397045.1 of Arthrobacter sp. 05N429. Classification (NCBI taxonomy): domain Bacteria; kingdom Bacillati; phylum Actinomycetota; class Actinomycetes; order Micrococcales; family Micrococcaceae; genus Arthrobacter; species Arthrobacter sp. 05N429. The sequence continues at coordinate 122,362 of NZ_JBFTMQ010000002.1, read as the reverse complement.
CGAGCATGGATCACCTTCACCAGACGCGGGACCACCACCAGTCCCACCAGCAGTCCGGCAGTCATGACCAGCACCGCGTCCTCGACCTCGATGCCGAGGTGTTCGGCGACCACCTCGCAGCCGTCCTGGACCTGGCCGGGGTGCCGGCTGCACGCAGCGTCGTTGACCTCGGCGCCGGCACGGGCGCAGGCAGCCGGCTGCTGCGCGGGCGGTACCCGGACGCTGCTGTGACGTGCGTCGACAACGACCCGCAGATGCTCGAGCTGCTGCGCGGGCAGGGCTTCGCCGTGGTCGAGGCCGACCTCGACGACGGCTTCCCTGCGCTGGCCGAGGCGCCGGTTGACCTGGTGTGGGCATCGTCCTCGCTGCACCACGTCGCCCACACCGCCCGGCTCCTGTCGGGGGTCCGCCGGGCACTGAAGCCGGGCGGGATCCTTGCCGTCGTCGAGCTCGCCGCCCTGCCGCGTTTTATGAGCCATCCGCGGGCAGCCCTGCTGGAGCAGCGCTGCCACGCCGCTGCGGCGGCCGAGGGGTGGAACCATCACCCGAACTGGACGCCGGTCATCGAGGCCGCCGGGTTCGGCGTCACCCGGTCCGAGGTGACGGCCATCGCCCCCGTGACCCCGGCGGCACGGGAGTATGCCCGGCAGTGGTTCGCCCGCTTCGCGCACCTGGCGGCCCTCACTGCGGACGACCGCGACGCCGTCGAAGACCTGCTGGAACGGCTCTCCGACGACGTCGTGCTGGAACCCCGCGCCACCCGGACCGTCTGGGTGGCCACCCCAGACCAGATCCAGAAGCGGCCCTGAGTACATCCCGACGCAGAACGGAACACCCAGGAGCTGGCACAACGCAGATTCAGGGACCGGCCAGCGGTGCGCGGCCCGTGCCCGGGGTGCGTCCAGCGAGTAGATTGTTCACATCCGCTGATCTTTTGGGTCCGGCGGATCAAGGCGACGGGCACGTGGACAAGGATCCGGATGAGCCGGCCGTACCGCATCGACACACACCAGCACATCGTTCCGCCGGGCTACGCACGCTGGATGCACGACAAGGGCATCCGGTCCGGCGGCTTAAGTCTGCCGTCGTGGTCCGAACGTTCAGCAATGAAGTTCATGGACAGGCACGACGTGCAGACCGGCATCCTGTCGCTGTCCACGCCCGGGGTGTACTTCGGGGACGCTGTGGAGACGCGGCAGTGGGCGCGGGAGGTCAACGAGTACAGCGCCGAGGTGGTGGCCGGGCGGCCAGAGCGGTTTGGCTTTTTTCCTGCTCGATACCACCCGCACTGCTCTCAGCCTGATCCTGTCCGGTGCGATGGAGAAGTATTCGGGAATCAAGTTCATCCTCGCCCACGCGGGCGGCTTCGTGCCTTACATCGCCTACAGGATCCTGCTGACGATGCTTAGCAATAGGGACCTGGCCCTCAGCGCGCTGGCGGCGCTGACAGATAAGGAGCAGTCCGTCCTGCGGCGGTTTTATTACGACGTCGCGCTGTCCGCCAGCCCGGCGGCGTTGCCCAGCCTGCTCGAGGTCGCCGATCCTGGTCGCATCACATACGGCACTGACTTCCCGTTTGCCCCGTCGCCGGGGATCGATTTCCTGAACATGCAGTACGAGCATTACCCGATGGCCCCCTCATTGCGCGCGTCGATAGACCGCGGCAATGCCGAGGCGCTCTTTCCCCGCCTCAAGGCTGCACAAGACCAGGACCAAGCTAGGTGGACGGAACGAGCCTGAAGGCGTAGCGGGCGGCTGGGCCACTGCCGGGGTCCATCTTGAGATCTGCTCCCTCGGTGCCCAGCTGCACGGTCGCCCTAAAGATGTCCCCGTTGCAGTCAACCTGAACTGGGGCGAGAACTTCGGCGCCCGCCCAGGTGGATACGGACAACCCGGCCTTGGGTGGTCCCTCGCAAAGGAAGTGCAGTTCGTAGGTGCCAGGTTCGGCAGACGTCCCGAAGCCGGTGGGAGAACCCGAAGCAGTGAAGCCACCCAGCTCTCCCGGCAGCTCGGGCTTCAGCTTCTGCGAGGCCCACTCGGTCAAATCTTCCAGCGCTGAAGCCTGCGGGTCAGTGTTGGGCCCCAGGGTAAGACCGGCTGCGGCTGGCCTCCCCGATGCCGGGACCGCGCTGATGGTGATGGGGCCGCCGGTATGCCTGAGGAATCGCTCCAGCGTGGCGTCGCACTTGAATTCCGTAGCCTTCGGAAGCCCCTCGTCGCCTCTGACAAGCGTCAGCTTGGCGCCGTACACGCCTGCGCAGGCGCCGGTGACCGTATAGTCCCCGGGGGCAAGAACCAAGGACAGTTTTCCAGCGGGCTCCGCTTCCGACGGCATGCCGGGGTCCGTTGAGGACGCAGCCAGCAAGCGGGCCACTTCACCGATGTTTTCTGCGAGTGTGCGAGCTGGCTCCGTAGCTTGCTGGGAAGATTGAGCTGGCCCCTCAGCCGGGCCGTCATACTCGCACCCGGCCAGCGGGATCAGGAGTGCGGTCAAAACAAACAGGACTCGTCCGCGCTGAGTCCGGATCCCCCCATGATCTGACATGCCCTGAGTCTAATGTCCTGAATTTCCAGCCAACCACGGGGACACAACGGAACGCCGACGATTTACGGGCTGTTGCCGCGTGACCTTTGGCCCTAACCGGCGGCAGCGACCCGGGAGCACGCTCGATCCATGAGCTACCTGACCGGGGGCCCGTTTACGGTGCTTCGCCTTAGCGGCCCCAGGCAGCAGTGACTCCGGTGCCTGCCGCCGGCGGGCCAACCTCCGGGGCAGTCAGCGCCGCGTCAGGCCTGAGCTCGGCGGAGGCGGCGCGGAGGCTCACTCAATTCGGGGCGAACAAGCTGCCGGAGACCGGAACCATCCCCGGCTGGCGGCGGCTGCTGGCCGAACTGACTCACTTCTTCGCCATCCTGCTGTGGTGCGCCTCCGTGCTGGCCTACCTGGCCGGTATGCCGCAACTGGCCATCGCGATCGTCGTCGTGATCCTGGTCAACGGGATTTTCGCCTACATCCAGCAGGAGCGCGCCCAGCATGCGGCCTCCAAGCTCCGCGAGCTGCTCCCGGCCATGGTCTCGGTACGCAGGGACAACCGCGTCATCAAGGTCCACACCACCGAGCTCGTCCCGGACGACGCGGTCTTGCTGGTTGCCGGGGACCGGGTCCCGGCGGACCTCCGGCTGGCCGTGACGGCGGGCTGTTCCGTGGACGAATCGATGCTCACGGGTGAAAGCGAGGCGCTCACCAAGACCCCCGGCGACACAGTTTTTGGCGGGACTTTCCTGGTCAACGGCCAGGCTGAAGGCGTGGTCGTGGGCACCGGCGGGAACACCCGGCTCGCCGAAATCGCAGCCCTGACGGGAAAGGTCGAAGCTCCGCAGAGCCCGCTGGCACTGGAACTGCAACGAATCGTCCGCATCACCGCCGCGATGGCTATGGGCATTGGCGTCCTGTTCTTCGTGCTCTCCCTCTTGGTCGGCATCTCCTGGCGGGACGCCTTTTTGTTTGCCATCGGCGTGATGGTGGCACTGGTGCCCGAAGGCCTGCTGCCCACGGTCACGCTGTCCCTGGCCGTCGGCGCGCAGCGGATGGCACAGCGCAACGCACTGGTCCGGAACCTGGAAGCTGTGGAAACCCTCGGCTCCACCACCTTCATCTGCACCGACAAGACCGGCACGCTGACCCAGAACCGGATGAACGCCGTCGAGGTTTGGACCCCGGCCGGGCTGCTCAGCGTCATCGGCGCGGGCTACGGACCCGAGGCTGAAGTCACCGGGCGGGGACCCGCCGAGGCGCGTCACCTCAGCACCGCCGCGCTGGCCGCCTCCGTGGGCCGCGCGGTGCTCCACGAGGGGCAGTGGATCGCCGAAGGCGACCCGATGGAGGCGGCCATAGCCGCGTTGGCTGCCCGGCTGGCAGATCCGGGGGAGCAACCCGATGATCCCGAGGTGTCGCACCGATTCGCCTTCGATCCCCGCAGGCTGCGGGAATCCGCGATCGTTGGCACCACACTCTTCGTCAAGGGTGCCCCGGAGTCCGTGATTCCGCTATGCGGCGGGGATGGCGCCGGCCACGCCCTGCAGATGGTCGACCAGATGGCCTCGCACGGACTGCGGGTACTTGCGGTGGCCGAGCGGAGCCTGCCCGGCCGGCCGGGCGCCAGCTTCAGGCTCGAGGAGGTTGAGAGGGGCCTGACGCTGCTGGGGCTGATCGGCCTGCACGACCCGCCCCGGGCCGAGGTCCGCGTGGCCCTCGAGGTGGCCCGCGAGGCCGGCATCAAGGTGGCCATGGTCACCGGCGACCACGCCTTCACCGCGGCCGCCATCGCCCGGGAGACCGGGCTGATCGGCTCACCCGAGCTGGTGCTGGAGGGACACAGCCTGCCCGAGGACGACGCCGTCCTGGCCGCGCTGCTGGACCGCGACGGCGTCGTGGTCAGCCGCGTCACCCCGGAACAGAAACTCCGGGTGGCCCGCCTGCTCCAGCACCGCGGCCACGTCGTGGCGATGACCGGCGACGGCGTCAACGACGGCCCGGCCCTCCAGCAGGCCGACATCGGCGTGGCTATGGGGCTCAGCGGCACGGACGTGGCCCGCGAGGCGGCGGACCTCGTGCTGTTGGACGACGACTTCGCCACCATCATCGCCGCGGTGGAGCAGGGCCGCGCCACGTACGCGAACATCCGGCGCTTCCTGACCTACCACCTGACGGACAACGTCGCCGAGCTCACCCCTTTCGTGATCTGGGCACTCTCCGGCGGGCGCTTCCCGCTGGCGCTGAGCGTGCTGCAGATCCTCGCCCTCGACATCGGCACGGACCTGCTCCCGGCGCTGGCACTGGGCAGCGAGGCCCCGAGCAAGGGCACCCTGAAACGGCCGCCGGAGCGGAGGCACCTGATGGACAAGGCGCTGATGTTCCGGGTGTTCGGGCTGCTGGGCCCGGTGGAGGCACTCTTCGAAATGACGGCGTACACGGCTGTGCTGCTCGGCGCCGGCTGGACGCCCGGGGCCGAGTTGCCGCCGTCGGACGTGCTGATGGCAGCCTCCGGCGCCGCGTTCACCACTGTGGTCCTGGCCCAGCTTGCCAATGCGTTCGCATGTCGCAGCGCCTCCGTGCCGCCGTGGCGGCTCGGCTGGTTCAGCAACCGGCTGCTGGTCTGGGCGGTGCTGGCCGAACTGGGGCTGCTGGCGGTGTTCCTGTTCCTCGGACCGCTGGCCGCCCTGCTGGGCCACGCCCCGCCGTCGCCCGGCGGCCTGGCCGTGGCGCTCGCCGCCATTCCGGGGGTGCTGCTCGCGGACTGGCTGTACAAGATCGCAAGGCACCGCCGGGCCACACCGGCCACCAAGGTCCAAAGACTCTGACCCCGAAAGCCATGCCGCCACAGGATGGGTGCATGGCTGACTCCCCGGTGCTGTGGTTCGAAGAGATCGGCATGGGTGATGTCCCGCAGGTGGGCGGCAAGAACGCTTCCCTCGGCGAACTCATCCAGTCCCTCAAGGCCAAGGGCGTGCGGGTGCCGGACGGCTTCGCCACCACCGCGGACGCCTACCGCCGGTTCCTCACGGCCAACGGGATCGAGGCCGCGATGCGTGCGCGGATCCTGTCCTACCGCGTAGGCGAAACGTCGCTGCGCGCCACCGGGGAGGCCATCCGGGAGTTGTTCCTGGACAGTGAGTTCCCCGAGGACATCGCCGGGTCCATCCGCTCCCACTACCGGGAACTGGGGGAGCGCGCAGGCCAGGACCGCCTCTCGGTCGCGGTCCGCAGCAGCGCCACCGCCGAGGACCTGCCCGACGCGAGCTTTGCCGGCCAGCAGGAAACGTTCCTGAACATCGCCGGGGAGCGGGAACTCCTGGACGCCTGCCGCCGCTGCTACGCCTCGCTGTTCACCGACCGGGCCATCAGCTACCGCGAGGTCAAGGGCTTTGACCACCTCGACGTCGCACTCTCGATCGGGGTGCAGCGCATGGTGCGCTCCGACGTCGGCGCCTCCGGGGTGATGTTCTCCATCGACACCGACTCCGGCTTTCCCCGCGTGGCCGTGGTCAGCGCCGCCTGGGGCCTGGGCGAAACCGTGGTCCAGGGCACCATCAACCCGGACAAATACCTCGTGTTCAAGCCGCTCCTGGCGGAGGCCGGGGACGAAATCAGTCCGATCATCGAGAAGACCCTCGGCTCCAAGGACCGGAAGATGGTCTACAGCCGGGGCGGCCACGCGCGGACCAAGATGGTGGACACCTCGGAAGCGGAACGCCGCGCGTTCGTGCTGGACGACGCCGAGATCCTCGCGCTGGCGCGGTGGGCGGTGAGCGTCGAGGAGCACTACGCCCGCCCGATGGACATGGAGTGGGCCCGGGACGGCGTGACCGGAGAGCTGTTTATGGTCCAGGCCCGGCCGGAGACGGTCCAGTCGCAGAAAACCGGCTCCCGGTTCACCCTCCACCACCTGCTGGAACACGGCACCGTGCTGGCGCGCGGCGCCGCGATCGGCGACTCCATCGCGCAGGGCACGGCCTGTGTGATCAGGAGCGCGGCGGACATCGAAAACTTCCGCGACGGCGCCATCCTGGTCACCGAAATGACCGACCCGGACTGGGTGCCGATCATGAAACGGGCGGCCGGCATCGTGACCGACCGCGGCGGCCCCACGAGCCACGCGGCGATCGTGAGCCGCGAACTCGGGGTCCCCGCCGTCGTCGGCACCGGCAACGCCACCGCCGTCCTGGCCGAGGACCGGGCCGTGACCATCTCGTGCGCGGAGGGGGATGAGGGCCGCGTGTACCGGGGCCTGCTCGCCTATGAGACCGAGGAGGTGGACCTCGGCGAGCTGCCGGAGACGCGCACCAAAGTCATGGTCAACATCGCCAGCCCCGCGGCCGCCTTCCAGTGGTGGCGGCTGCCCGCCGACGGCGTCGGGCTCGCCCGGATGGAATTCATCATCAGCGGCCTGATCCGGGTCCACCCGATGGCTCTGGTCCACCCCGAACGGGTCACCGACCCGGAGGACGCCGAACAGCTCCGTGCCCTCACCAGCGGCTACGCGGACCCGAAGGAATACTTCGTGGACGCCCTGGCCCTCGGCATCGCCAAGATCGCCGCGCCGTACTATCCGCGGCCCGTGATCGTCCGGCTCAGCGACTTCAAGACCAACGAGTACGCGCACCTGATCGGCGGCTCCGCCTTCGAGGAACCGGAGGAGAACCCGATGCTCGGCTTCCGCGGCGCCTCGCGCTACTACGACGAGCGGTACCGCGAGGGCTTCGCCCTCGAATGCCTGGCGCTCAAGCGGGTCCGGGAGAAGCTCGGCTTCGGCAACATCATCGTGATGATCCCGTTCTGCCGGACCCCGCAGGAAGCGGACAAGGTGCTCGCCGTCATGGCGGAGAACGGCCTGGTCCGGGGCAGGAACGGCCTGCAGGTCTACATGATGTGCGAGATCCCGTCCAACGTGGTCCTTGCCGGGAAGTTCGCCACCCGCTTCGACGGCTTCTCGATCGGCTCCAATGACCTCACCCAGCTGGTCCTGGGCGTGGACCGGGATTCGGCGCGGCTGGCCGCACTCTTCGATGAGCGGGATGAGGCCGTGATGGCGATGATCAGCCAGGCCATCCGCGAGGCCCACGCCGCCGGAATCAAGATCGGCATTTGCGGCCAGGGGCCCAGCAACCACCCGGAGTTCGCGGCGTTCCTGGTCAGCGAGGGCATCGACTCGATCTCGCTGAACCCGGACAGCTACCTCAGGACTGTTCCGCGGATCGCGGAAGCCGAGAAGCAGCCACCGCCCCGGTAGCGCCGCCGGCAGCCCTCTGCCCCTTGTTCCTGGTATCCGGCCCCTTGGTTCCGGCACCCTTCCTGCCGGCGCTGAGGGCGCGGAGCGCATTGAGGATCGTGGCCAGGTCCACCAGTTCCTGGGACAGTGCGCCGGCGATGGCCGGGACGTATCCGGCGGCCGCGGCGACCATCAGGGCCACGCTCAGGGCGATGCCGATCCAGATGCTCTGCAGCGCCACCCTCACGGTGCGCTGGCCGATCCGCACGGCGGAGGCCACCTTGGACAGGTCATCGAGGATGATCACGACGTCGGCTGACTCGCCGGCCGCCGTCGAACCGCGCGCGCCCATCGCGATTCCGACGTCGGCGACAGCCAGGACGGGGGCGTCGTTGACGCCGTCGCCGACCATCATCACCGGGCGGAGGGGCAGGGACCGGACGGCTTCGACCTTGTCCGGCGGCAGGCACTCGGCCCGGACATCGGTGAGTCCGGCCTCGTCGGCGATGTGCTCGGCGGTGGCGAGCGCGTCGCCGGTCAGCATGACCGTCCGGGTGACGCCCATCGATTCCAGTTCGGTCAGGGTCCGGCGGGCTTCCCGCCGGATCGGGTCGCTCATCACCAGGGCACCGGCGAATTCCCCGGCCACGCCCACGTAGATGGCGAGTTCGCCGCTGGCCAGTTCCGTCTCCACGACGCCGGCGGCCGATTCCGCGACGAACTTGGGCTTGCCGACCACCACGTCGCGGCCGTCGAAGCGCGCACGGACGCCGTGCGTGGCGAATTCCGTGGCTTCCGTTGCCGTTTCGAAGACCAGGCCCCGGTTCCGTGCCGCGTCCATCACCGAGGCGGCGAGGACATGGGAGGAATACTGTTCGGCGGAGGCCGCCAGACCCAGGACCTGGTCCTCGGTCAGGGACCCGGACGTCCGCACACCGACCAGGGCGGGCCGGCCGTAGGTCAGGGTGCCCGTCTTGTCGAAGGCGGCCGTCTTGATGCGGCTCAGTTGCTCCAGGACACCGGCGTACTTGACGATGATGCCGCCTCTCGCCGCCCGGCTCATGCCGCCGAGGAACGCTACGGGGGCGGCGATCAGCAACGGGCAGGGAGTGGCCACCACCAGCACTTCGGCGAACCGGGCGGGGTCTCCGCTGATGATCCAGCCGACAGCGCCGAGGGCGTAGGCGAGGGCCGTGAACGGTACGGCATACCGGTCGGCCAGCCGCACCATGGGTGCCTTGCTCTCCGATGCTTCCTTGACCAGGGCCACGATGCGGCTGTACTGGGAATCCTCCATCAGGGCCGTGACCTGCATCCGGACCGCGGCCTCGCCGTTGAGGGAACCGCTCATCAGCGCGTCGCCGGCGACCCGCTCCACCGGAAGGCTTTCCCCGGTGAGGGAGGACTCGTCGAAGGTGCCGGATTCAGAGAGCAGGATTCCGTCCAGCGGCACCACTTCACCCGGCCTGACCAGCAGGATGTCGCCGACTTGGACGTCGGTGGCGGCAACATCCTCGTGCTGGCCGCCGGCGTGGGTGCCGTTGGCGGCGGTTCCGGCGTTGGTGCCGTTTGTGTGGGTTCCGGCGGAGTTGCCGTTGCGTTCCCGGTGGGCGGTCTGCGGGACTCGCTCCAGCAAGGACGTCAGTTCCTTCTTGGCCCGGCCGGCGGCGTAATCCTCGAGGGCTGTGCCGCCGGCCATCATCAGGACAATGATCATGGAGGCGACGAACTCGCCCACCAGGACCGTGCTGACGATCGCGGTGACCGCCAGGATGTCGATGCCCCACTGGCCGCCCATCAGCCGGCGCACCATGCCGACGGCAAGGTAGGCCGCCACGGCCAGGGCATAGACGCTGGCCGTGATCTGCGCGATCAGCGGCTGCCCGGACAGGAGCAGTATGAGCACCGCGAGCAGGGCAGCGATCGTGCCCGCAACCAGCGGATACCGGAGCAAGAGTTTCACGGATATCCTGCCTTAGCATTCGCGTTATCTTCACGCTTCTTCCACTATTTGCATCCTACTGCGGACCCCTCCCGGGAAGGCCCGTGCGGGTGCAGGTTACGTGGCGCCGGCGGGCCGTCCCCGCACCGGCATGAGACGCTGGAGCGGGGCGGGGAAGACCCGTCCAGGCCAGGCCGGCCCGCATGAAGGGGCCGGTCACCGCGCAGCCAGAGAACCAGGCAGCGGGACAGTACCGGGAGGAATGGCGTGCGAAGCAGTTCAGACACCGTTGAGACCAAGACTGCCCTGGTGGTTGGGGCCACCGGGATTGCGGGCTCGGCCCTGGTCGACAGGCTCGCCGATGAGGGCTGGGACGTTGTGGCGCTGTCCCGCAGCCGGATCCGGCGCGGCGATGTCCGCCAGGTGAGTGCGGATCTGCATTCGGTGGAGAGCTTGCGTGAAGCCCTGGCCGGCGAACGGCCGACCCATGTGTTCTACACCGCGTGGTCACGGATGAACACGGAACAGGAAAACATCGAGACGAACGCGGCCATGCTGCGGAACCTGCTCGCCAGCCTCAGCGGCCATCCGGTGAAGCATGTGGCCCTCATGACCGGGCTGAAGCACTATCTGGGCCCGTTTGAAGCGTACGCGGCGGGGGAGATGCCGGACACGCCCTTCCGCGAAAGCGAGCCGAGGCTGCCGACACCCAACTTCTATTACGCCCAGGAGGACGAGTTGTGGGCTGCCGCCGGGAAGCAGGGCTTCGGCTGGTCCGTGCACCGCGCACATACGGTGATCGGGCATGCGGTCGGCAATGCCATGAACATGGGTCTCACGCTCGCCGTCCAGGCGTCCATCTGCCGGGAACTCGGGCAACCGTTCATCTTCCCCGGCTCCGAAACGCAGTGGAACAGCCTCACGGACATGACGGACAGCGGGCTGCTGGCAGAACACATGATCTGGGCGGCCACCGCCGACGGGGTAGGCGACCAGGCCTACAACATCGTCAACGGCGACATCTTCCGCTGGCGGCGCATGTGGCCCGCGCTGGCCGCCTATTTCGGCGTCGAGCCCGTTGGGTACTCCGGGCAACCCCGCCCGCTGGAACAACAGATGCTCGGCAAGGAGCGGGTCTGGGCAGACATTGCCGCCCGCCATGGGCTGGCCGAACCCGACCTCGCACGGCTCGCCTCCTGGTGGCACACCGACGGTGATCTGGGCCGGAACCTCGAAGTCGTCACCGACATGAGCAAGAGCCGTCTGGCGGGTTTCACCGGGTACCGCCGCACGGAAGACTCCTTCCTCCGCCTGTTCGACCGGTGCCGCGCCGACCGCCTGATTCCCGCCGCGCCGCAGGCCGCGCGGGCCTTTCAGCCCTAGCCCGGCTGTGGCCGGTGGCGCCACAGTGAAGCATGTGGGCGATCTTCCGGGGCGAGCGGCGCCGCTGGATCGCGGCCGCGGCTGCTGTGCTTCTGATGGCCGCCACGGTGGTCCTGGCGGTGGTCTTCTCATCCGGGCCACCTTCAGCTGCCCCGTCGTCGTCGTCGGCCACTGACAGTCCGCCCGTGAGCCCGACGCGGCCAGCGGACGGGACGGCGAGTCCGGCAGCCAGTTCACCGCCAGCGAGCCCACCGGTGCCCACCTCCGGCGAAAAAGTTCCGGCCGGGCCCGCGCAGCCTGCGCCCGCTCCCGAACTGCCCGCGCCACCAGCGCCTGAACCCCCGCCTGCGCCTGCGCCCGCGCCGTTCCCCGCCGCGCTCGCCGGCCGCGACCTCGACGTGATCCCGGGAGCCGGGGCGGTGGTTGCGCTGACGTTCGACGCCGGCGCCAACTCGGCCGGGCTGCCAGGCATCCTGCAGACCCTCGCCGCCACCGGCGTGCGCAGCACGTTCTTCCTCACCGGCAACTGGGCCGCCGCCCACCCGGCGGGAGTCGCCGCGATTGTGGCGGGCGGCCACCGGCTGGGCAACCATTCCATGACCCATCCGGGCTTCACCGGGCTCACCGACGCCGCCATCGGGCAGCAACTGTCGGCAGCCGAGCGCGCCATCCGGGCCGGCGGTGGAGACCCCCGGCCGCTGTTCCGCTTCCCCCTCGGCGACCGCGACGCCCGGACCATCGCCACGGTCAACGCATACGGCTACCTGCCCGTCCGCTGGACCGTGGACACCCTGGGCTGGAAGGGCAGCAGCGGAGGGGTCACGGCACAGATCGTGGCGGACCGCGTCCTCGACCGGCTGCAGCCCGGAGAGATCGTGCTTATGCACATCGGCTCCAACCCCGACGACGGGACCACCCTCGACGCCGACGCCCTGCCCGGGATGATCGGGCGGATCCGGCAGGCCGGCTACGCATTCACCACGCTCGACGCGCTGCTGGGCTGATGGCCGTGTGGGAGACCCTGGTCAGACAGGGCGGCTCGGCGGGCCACCCCTGCCGCGGCGGCCCGATGACTGATAGGACTGCGGCATGACGGAGTCGCCCACGCTTGCCGCCGCACTGGCCCCCGTTGATGCCGTGATCTTCGACCTCGACGGAGTGGTCACGGACACTGCGGAGCTCCGCGCTGCGGCCTGGAAGCAGCTCTTCGACGACGTCCTCCAGGACCCCCGGTTTCCTGACAGGACCCGCAGGGACCCGTTCAGCGCCGACGACTACGGTGACCTGGTGGCGGGCCGGACCTGGGAAGACGCGGTGAGCACCTTCCTCGGCTCCCGTGCCGGCACCATCCCCGGAGGCTCACCCCTGGATGGCTCCGGGCAGTGGACAGCCTTCGGCCTCGCGGCACGCCAGAACGAACTGTTCGAAAAACTGCTCGGCAACAACCCCGTCCGGGCCTTCCCCGGAACCGTGGACCTGCTTGGGAGGCTGAAAGCGGGCCGGGTCCCCGTGGTGCTGGCCACCTCCTCCCGGGATGCGGGCCCGCTGCTGGCTGCCGCAGGGCTCGAGGGCGTCTTCGACCACATCATCGACGGGCAGACGGCCCTGGACCGCGGCGTCGCGGGCAAGCCCGCCCCCGCGCTGCAGCTGGAAGCGGTGCGACGGCTCCAGATCCCGCCCGCCCGGGCCATGGTCATCGAGGATTCAGTCTCCGGAGTGGAGGCCGGCCGGCGCGGCGGCTTCGGGCTGGTCGTCGGCATCGACCGGGACGGGCGCCGGGAGTTGCTGGAAGACGCGGGCGCCGACGTCGTCGTCGAGGACGTCAGCCAACTGGACATTGGCCTCGTCATCACCCACCCGTGGCTGCTGGTCTACGAGGGCTTCGACCCGGCGCACGAAGGCCACCGCGAAGCGCTCACCACCCTGGGCAACGGCTATCTGGCCACCCGCGGCGCCGCCCCCGAACACCGTGCCGGGGCCGTGCACTATCCCGGCACCTACCTTGCAGGCGTCTACAACAGTCTGCCCAGCGTTGTCATGGGCCAGGAAACGGTCGACGAGCACATGGTCAACATCCCCGACTGGTTGCCGCTGGACCTCCGGATCGGCGACGGCGCGTGGTGGTCCGAGGGCGGACTCTCGGTCCGCAGCGAGCGGCGCACCCTGGACCTGAAGCACGCGTTGCTGACCCGGGAGGCGCTCCTGGAGGACGACGCCGGCCGGCAGCTCCGGCTGCTGCAGCGCCGCCTCGTGTCCATGGCCACACCGAACCTCGCAGCGCCGGAAACGGTCATCACGGCGGTCGGCTGGAGCGGGGCCGTCAGCGTCCGCAGCGGCTGCGACACGGACGTCACCAACTCCAATGTGCCCGAGGATGTGGAGCTGTCCAACCGGCATCTGGGTTCCGTCACGGTCGCTGCCGCCGGGACCGGCCCGGGCAGCACCGGCCTCACCGTGGAAGCCCGGACAGTCACGAGCGGCGTCGGGATCGCGCTCGCGCTCCGGACGGAGATTTCCGGGGCCGCCGGACCGGCCGGGGCCGGGATTCCGGAACAGCTGGGCGGGCTGCACACCCACCGCTTCGATGTTGACCTCGCCGAGGGGGAGCCGCTGACGGTGCTGAAAACCGTGGCCGTCGCCTCGTCGCGCGACCACGCCATCGCCTCACCGCTGACAGCCGCCCGGGCCGCCCTGGCCCGTTCCCTGGGAAGTTTCGCTGCCCTGCAGGCAGAGCACGAGGCCGCGTGGGCGGTCCTGCTCCAGCCCTTCGTTATCGAGTTCGACGCGAGCTCGCAGGCGCAGCTTATCCTCAACCTGCACGTCTTCCACCTGCTGCAGACGCTCACCACCCACACCGCAGAACTCGACGCCGGCGTTCCGGCCCGCGGGCTGCACGGCGAGGGCTACCGGGGACACGTCTTCTGGGACGAACTCTTCGTCCTCCCGCTGCTGAACTCCCGGCTGCCGTCCCTGGCACGGGAGCTGATCGACTACCGGTGGCGGCGGCTCGGCGCAGCGCGCGACGCCGCGCGGGCGGCCGGGCTGAAGGGTGCACTGTTCCCGTGGCAAAGCGGCGGCGACGGCACCGAACAGACGCCGAAGCTGCTGTTCAACCGGCTGTCCGGGCACTGGATGCAGGACTATTCCCCGCTTCAGCGCCATGTTGGCCTCGCCGTCGCCTACGACGCCTGGCAGTACTTCGAGGCCACCCAGGACCGCGCCTGGCTGACCGGGCACGGCGCGGAGATCATCGTCGACGTCGCACGTCTGTTCGCGTCAATGGCGGAGTTCGACCCCGCTGAAGACCGCTTCCACCTCCGGGGCGTCATGGGCCCGGACGAATACCACACCGGACATCCGGGCAGCCCGGGCGGCGGCCTGGACGACAACGCTTACACAAACATCATGGCGGCCTGGGTGTTCGACCAGGCCGTCTGGATCATGCATTCCGTCCAGGGCTTTGACATGGAGGAACTGCGTGTCCGGCTGCTGATCACCGCCGCAGAGATCGAGGCCTGGGAACATCTCAGCCGCCGCATGTTCGTCCCGTTCCACGACGACGGCGTCATCAGCCAGTTCGACGGCTATGTCCGGCTCCGGGAGCTCGACTGGAAGCACTACCGCCGCACGTACGGGCTCATCGAGCGGCTGGACCTGATCCTGGAAGCGGAAGGGGACAGCACCAACCACTACCGGCTGGCCAAGCAGGCCGACGTCCTGATGCTGCTGTACGTCCTGGGCGAGGACCAGCTCATCGCGTTCCTCGCCAGGATGGGCTACACCGTCACGCCGGCGCAGATGGCCGCCACGGTGGACTTCTACCTGGCGAGGACGGCTCACGGATCCACGCTCAGCCGGGTGGCCCATGCCTCGGTGTTGGCGCAGCGGGACCCCGAGAAGGCGTGGGCGACCTTCCGGGAAGCCCTGGACGCGGACCTGGACGACACCCAGGGCGGAACCACCAGATCCGGCATCCATCTGGGTGCCATGGCCGGGACGATCGACGTCGTCCAGCGCAGTTTCGCCGGCCTGCGGATCACGCGTGACGCCCTCGACTTCGCGCCCCGGCTGCCCGCGGAACTCAGCCGCGTGGGCTTCCACGTCCGCTACCGGGACCAGATGCTCGCCATCCAACTGGAGCGCGACCGACTAAGGGTGTCGGCGGCCCCCGGCGACGCCGCCCCGGTGCTGGTGCGGGTGGGTACCCGGCGGGTGCTGCTCCGGGCCGGCCAGGAACACGAATTCCTGCTCAAGGAGGGCTGACCCGGAAGCCGCGCACGTATCGGCTACGGGGAGTCCATCCGCAGCACGGCCGCACCCGTGATCCGGTCCTCCGAGAGGTCCAGCAGAGCCTGGTCCGCGGCCGAGAACGGATAGGACACCGTGGTGGGGCGCAGCGGGATCTCTGCGGCGATGCGGAAAAATTCCTCGCCGTCGGCCCGGGTGTTAGCCGTGACGCTGCGCAGCTGGCGTTCCTGGAACAGTTCGGTGGCGTAATGCAGCGGCGGGATGTCACTCACGTGGATACCGGCCACGGCGAGGGTGCCGCCCCGGTCCAGGGCACGCAGGGCCACCGGGACCAGGTTGCCGGCCGGAGCGAAGAGGATGGCGGAATCCAGCGGATCCGGCGGCGGCTCCTCTGCGCCCCCGGCGAAGGTCGCGCCCAGCTCAAGGGCCAGGCTGCGCGCTTCCGCCGACCGCGTCATCACGTACACGCGGGCGCCGCGGTAGAGCGCGATCTGCGCGGCCAGATGCGCGGATCCGCCGAAGCCGTAGATCCCCAGCCGGCCGCCGATGGGCAGCTCGGCGCGGCAGAGCGCCCGGAAGCCGATGATCCCCGCGCACAGCAGGGGCGCCGTCTCCTCGTCCGAGAAGCCCGACGGGAGCCGGTAGGCGAAGTTCTCGGCCACGGTGATGAGTTCCGCGTAGCCGCCGTCGCGGTCCCAGCCCGTGAACACGGGGGAGAGGCAGAGGTTTTCTTCTCCGCGCAGGCAGAAGCGGCAGGATCCGCAGGTCCTGCCGAGCCAAGCCACCCCCACCCGGTCGCCGGGGGAGAATCTCGTGGCGCGGGGCCCGCACGCCACTACCTCGCCGACGACCTCGTGGCCCGGAATGACGCCGGGGCGCCGCGGGGCGAGGTCACCCTCGGCCAGATGCAGGTCCGTGCGGCACACTCCGCAGGCCCGGACCTGCACCAGGACCTCCCCGGGGCCCGCCCGGGGATCGGGGCACTCATCCGCCACGAGTGGGCCGCTACTCATCGGCCCGGGCTGTCCTACCCGCCAGGCTCGCACGGGCGTCCTCCTCTGTTAGAACCTCCAGCTCCCCTCTGAAGGCGGTGGTCCGGTGGAGCGGGTCAGCGCGTGATCAGGACGTTGCACCGCGCCTTGTTCAGGACGGCCGTGACCGTGTTGCCGGGGCCGCCCTCGCGATTGTGGGTTCCGATCACCAGGACTTCGGCGTCAACGGCGGCCGCGAGCAGCTCCTTGGAGGCCGCGTGGCCTTCCCGCAGGACGCCGGAGATCGAGAGGTCCGGGGCAAGATTCCGGGCCTCTTCAAGGGCATGGTCCAGCAGTTCCTGGCCGTGCCTGGCATGCCTGCCGTGACCTTCGCGGGCCCGGCCGCGGGTCTGGTCGATGTGGACGACCTGCAGGGTTGCCCCGAGGATGCCCGCCAGCCGGGCGGCGCCGGCCAGCGCCGCTGAGCTTCGGGACGTCCCGTCGACGCCGACGACGACGGGGGCCGCGGCCTGGCCGGGGCTGCGCGTGCGGCGGATGACCATCAAAGGACAGGGGGAGGACCCGGCCAGGTCGAGGCAGACCGATCCCGCAACATGCCCCAGCACTCCGCCGAGTCCGCGGCTGCTGACCACCAGCAGGCGGGCGTCATGGGCCGCATCGCGCAGCACCGTCGCCGGGAGCCCTGTCTCCATGACACCTTCGACGTCGGAACCGGTTTCGGTCTCTTTTCCCGCAACCCGAGCCGGCGCGGCGGTTCGGGCCGCGGCAAGGGCAGTGCGTGCCACGTCAACACCCTCCGCAAGGATCGCCTCGGCCGAGTGCCGTAGCCCGCTGCCCTCCACGCCCCGGACCGGGCCGAGCTTCTTGGTGAACATGGGCCAGACCCAGGCATGGACGACCCTGATCCTGTAATTTCCGGCGGCGGCATATTCCGCGGCCCAGCGGACGGCGTCCTGCGCGGCCTCCGACCCGTCGTAGCCCACTGCCACAGTGGTGCGGTGGTGCCCTGCGGCGGGTGCCGTCATGCGTCCTCCCGGTCAGCAGTGTCCGCCCCCGGGCGGCACTTTGCCCCAGTAGAACCCGTGGGGCCGGAAAGGGCTAGGGGCTTTGGTCCCGCGGGTTGCGCGGCTCCGTGCCGGGGGTGTGCCCGGTATCCGGGCCGGACTCCGCCTCGGTGTGTTGTTCGCGCAGTTCGCGGCCGTGTTGGATGTCTTCCTCTTCACGCGCCTGCAGCTTGTCGCTCTGCTTCGTATCGCGGGGTGGCAGCTGGATGGTTTCCTCGGCTTCGATGCCGGCCTGGAGCTGGCGGCCCCGCTCCATCTCCGCGTCGAACTCCGCACCGAAGAGCAGTGACATGTTGAGGATCCAGAGCCACAGCAGCGAGACGATGACGCCGCCGATCGCGCCGTAGGTCTTGTCGTAGCTGTTGAAGTTGGCCACGTAGAACCCGAACGCCAGGGAGGCCAGCAGGAAGATCACCAGTGCGATCGCGGAGCCCAGGCTCATCCAGCGGAACTTGGGCTGTTTCACGTTCGGCGTGGCGTAGTAGAGGATGGCGATCGCGAGGATCACGAGCAGCAGGATGACCGGCCACTTGAGGATGTTCCACGCCGTCAGGAAGGCCCCGCCCAGGCCGATCGCGTTGCCGACGGACTCGGCCACAGGACCGCTCAGGACGAGCATGGCCGAGAGCACCAGCACGATCAGTACGGTGGCAATGGTGACGGCGAGCATAGTGCCCCGAAGTTTGATGAACGGCCGGCCCTCGTCGATCTCGTAGACCCGGTTCATGGCCCGGCCAAACGCCCCGACATAGCCGGAGGCGGACCAGAGGGCGGTGAGGATTCCGAAGACCAGGGTAAATCCGGCGGCGGACGAGTTGCTGAGCTGCTCGACGGGCCCTTTGATGGCTTCGACCGTTTCAGCGGGCGCGAACCCGGCAACGATCTCCAGGAGCGCGGAGGTGGTCTTCTCGGCCTGCCTAAAGATCCCCAGCAGGGACACCAGGGCAAGCAGCGCCGGGAAGATGGAGAGGACCGAGTAGTAGGTCAGGGCCGCTGCGAGGTCCGGGCACTGGTCCTTGGTGAATTCGCGCAGCGTCTTCCTGGCAATGTACTTCCACGAGGGTTTGGTGACGTCGGTGGGGCTGTCCGGTTTGCGCGAATCGTCCGGAGCGGGCGCCGTGCGGGCCTTGGCGGTGCTGCTCTCCTGGGTTTCGGCGTCGGTCATGGAGTCGTTGTCTGCCTTGGCAGGATTCTGGGCCATGGGAGTCTTCTTTCATCGGGTTAAGCACATCGGCCGGCCGCCCGGGCGCGTGTGCGCTGGGCGGCCGGCCGGGTTCAAACGGGACTAGTGCTGCTGGACGTTGTCCCTGGCCTCTGCAGTCCGGTCCTTGACGTCTGCCACGGCGCCCTGGCCCTCGGCCTTGACGTGCTCAGTGGCGTCGGCTGCCGTTGCCTTGACGTTCTCCATGGCTTCCTGCGCCGGTTCCTTGAGCCCCTCCGCGACGTGCTTCGCGGCCTCGGTCAGTTCCGTCGTGAGCGGTTCAGCAGCGGTCTTCAGCGCATCCGCCGCCTCGCGTTCCTTGGTGCTGGCCGGGATCAGGGAGGACACCAGCAGGCCGGCGCCGAACGCGATCAGGCCGGCGGCGAGCGGGTTGCCCTGGGTTTTGGCCTTGACCTGGGCGGGGGCGTCCCCGATCGCTGCGCCGGCGTCGCCCAGATGCGCCCCGGCGGTCCCGGTGGCGGAGTGGACGTTGCCGGCAGTGTGGTCGGCGGCTCCCATAACTTTCTCCTTCGCTCCAAAGACGGCGTCCCGTACTTTGTCCGTCTGCCGCTGGACGATGTGGGACGGGGTGACCTTGTCCGCGACGGCATCGACGTTCGTGCCCAGCCGCGCGCGGGTTGCTTCAATATCTGCTCGGATGACATCCGGGTTTTCACTCATCGTGTTTCCTCGCTGAACTTAGGTAGTGGGCTTGAGCGTGGGCGGGATTTCCTGAAGCGTCGCGGCGGTCTGGGGCATGCCCTTGATCGCGTTGAGTTCCTTGCGGCCCCTGGCTGCCAGGACTGCGGCGACAATTCCCCAGATGACGGCGACGACGACGGCGGACCACCCCAGCCCCATGACGTTCCCGAGCGCCCACCAGAGCGCCAGGGACAGGAACAGGAGGACGAAGTGGCCAGCGACGCCGGCCCCGGCCAGCATCCCGCTGCCCTTGCCGGCGCGGGTCGCTGACTGCTTGAGTTCGACCTTGGCCAGCTCGACTTCCTGCCGCATCAGAGTGGACATGTCCCGTGTGACCTCGCCCAGGAGATCGCCCAAGGACGACGTCTCGGCTTTCGCGTGCGCGGCGGTGGGGGGCATTTCGCTGGTCATCGACGGCCACCATCGAAGGGGTCATCGCGGAAGGGGTCATCACGGAGCGGATCCTGCTGGAGCGGGTCCGTCGCCACGGGCTCGGAGGCCCAGCGGTCCTGCCGGACGCCGTCGCCGAGCGGATCGCCGTCGAGCGGACTGGGCGGGTAGGTGTCCGCGAAGCCCGTCGTCGCGGTTTCCGGTGCCGGCATCTGCACGGGCGGCGGCGGAACGGCTGTCCCGGTGTCGGGGATCCGGGTGGCGGTGGCAGTCGTTTCCGGCGCTCCGGCGCTGAGGCTGCGGCTGAGCCGTCCGGCCAGGACACCGGCGCCGGCCGCGAGCAGCAGGAATGTGCCGGGGCGCTGGCGGGCAAAGGACTTCACCTCGGTCAGCAGCGAACCCGGGTCGCGGCCATCTAGCCAGGACGCCACGGTGGAGGACCGCTCGGCGGCCTGGCGCACAAGGTCGGTGGCCACGCCGGGCTGGTCGGAAGCGGCGGCCATGCTGTGCAGTTCGGTGGAAACGGAGCGAAGTCCTTCGGCGACCTTCTGCTGCTGCGCGCCAGCCTGGTCAGTCAGGTCCGACTTGGCCTGGTGCAGGAGGTCCCGGGCGTTTGTCTTCACTTCGGCGGCGACATTGGACGCTTCGGTTTTGGCCGTCTCTGCCACGGTCTGGGCGGAATCAGCGGCCGTGCGCTTCAGCTCCGCGGCCTCGTCCTTAGCCGCGTCGGTTTTGGATGCGCCGGTGTCGGCGGACGTGCCGGAAACGCTGCCGTTTGAAACGGGCGGAAACGTTGTTTCCGGCCGGAGGGGAGTCTGCTGGGTGGCCGTGGGGGTGCGGTAGCTACCGTCCTGGGGCCATTGGTTCTCTGTCATCTTCGCTCTCTTTCAAGATCGGCTGCTGATCACGAACCAGCAATATCTGGGGGTTAAATAGTAAGCATGATTACTAATAAATAGTAAGTACCCTTGGTTTAATTCTTTTGGGATGGCGGACGGACGAAGGGTTCGGCGCCCGCCGGGCGGCCCGACCCGCGGGGAAACCGCCGCGGCCGGTGAACTAGGCTTGAAACATGAGGAAAACGGTGGACGGCTGATGGCGAAGCGGGGCAGGGCGGCCAGTCGGAACAGCACCGAAAAGACGGCCGGAGTGGTGGACGTCCCCAAGGGCAGCCGCCCCGAGGGTCCGCTGGAGGGCGTCTACTACATCGATACCGGCGACTGCGAGCTGATCGCCGACCAGGACAACTCCACCGGGTGGCTGCTGCGGATCAACGGCGTGATGAGTTCGCATATCGACCTGGCGGATCCGTTGTTCCTCGACTTCGAGTACATGCGCTGGATCTCGGCCCTGGTCGAATCGCGCTGGCCGCGGGAATCACGGCCGAAGCTGCGCGCCCTGCACCTTGGCGGCGGGGCATGCTCGCTGGCACGCTACTTCCACGCCGCCTACCCTGATGCCCGCCAGGTGGTGGTGGAACTCGACGGCAAGCTGGCGGAATACGTCCGCGGCTGGTTCGACCTGCCGAAGGCACCGCTCATGCGCCTGCGCGTGGGGGAGGCCCGCGAGGTCACCGAAAGCCTCACGCCGCAGACCCGGGACCTGATCATCCGCGATGTTTTTGCCGGCTCGCTGACACCGCGGCCGCTCACCAC
Organism: Arthrobacter sp. 05N429; assembly: GCF_056397045.1. Lineage (NCBI taxonomy): Bacteria > Bacillati > Actinomycetota > Actinomycetes > Micrococcales > Micrococcaceae > Arthrobacter > Arthrobacter sp. 05N429. The sequence continues at coordinate 101,016 of NZ_JBFTMQ010000002.1, read as the reverse complement.
CAGGGAGTTCAACGAGCACGCACGGCGCGTCCTGGCCCCCGGCGGGATCTATGTGGTGAACTCCGGCGACGCGCCGGACCTAAGGAACGCCCGCGAGGACGCCGCGACCATCGCGGGGACCTTCAAGCACACGGTGATCATTGCGGACCCTGCCATGCTCAAGGGCAGGCGCTTCGGGAACATGATCATGGCCGGCAGCGATGTCCCGTTCGACGACGACCCTGGGCTCGCGCGGCGGCTGCTGGGCGGTGCGGTGCCCGCTCACATCTGGGACGACGCCAAGGTCCGGGCCTTTGCCGCCGGCGCCCCGGTCCGCCATGACCCGAAAACCGTGGACCTGAAATCGGTGGACCCGGCGCCGTCGACTGCTCCGTAACGGCCCTTTTGAGGCCCCAAAACGGCGCTTATGGAGCAGTCGCTGCAGTTCCGCCCCGGCCCATGAGCGCCTCACGGTGTGCCTTGGTCTGTTCGCGCAGCGCCTGCACCACCGCCGCGACGGCCGGGCGGCGCATGGAGTCGGGCCGCAGCACCATCCAGTACGGCAACAGCTCGGCGAACTCGTCCGGCAGCAGGCGGACGAGGTCCGGATGCAGGTCCGCCGCGAAGCAGGGCAGGAACCCGATTCCGGCTCCGGCGCGCGTCGCCTCCACATGGACGAAGACGTTGGTGGAGCTCAGGCCGTCCCGCATGGTGGGCACCAGCCGCCGCGGGGCGTCCAGATCGTCCACCTGCAGCATGGAATCGACGAAGTAGACCAGCGAATGGGTGGTCAGTTCCTCGATGGTCTTGGGGGTGCCGTACTCAGCCAAATAATCGCGTGAGGCGTACATGCCCAGCATGTATTCGCCGAGCCGGGCGGCCGCGGCCCGGTGCACCTGCGGTTCGCCCACCACCACCTCGATGTCCAGCCCGGAACGCTGCTGGAGCGCGCGCCGGGTCACGGTGATGATCTCGACACTGAGCCCGGGGTGGTCGCGGCGCAGCCTGGCCACCGCGGGGGCCGCGATGTAGGCGCTGAAGCCGTCCGTGGCGGTCATCCGGACGACGCCGGTGATCGGGTCCGGGGTTCGGCCGGGCTGCTCGAGGCTCCGGATCGCCGCCTCCACCCGCTCGGCCACCTGGACCGCCTCGGCGCCCAGGTCCGTGAGCTCCCAGCCGCCGGACGCGCGGGACAGCACCCGCCCGCCCAGCGCCTTTTCCAGCGCGGCAATCCGGCGGGACACGGTGGTGTGGTTCAGCCCAAGGGACTGCGCCGCCGTCGTGAACTTCGCGGAGCGGGAGACCGCCAGGAGCACGAGCAGGTCATCGGGGTTTGCATTCATATCTGCAATTCTGCACATAAGGGGTGCTGGTTTGACCATTGAAACACCCACTTTGTGCGGCAATACTCAGTGAAGCTGCTCAGCGCTGTGCATCGCACCTCCTCTGGGCCGTCAAAGACCGCGAACTGAGGAGTGCAGACATGGAGAGCAGCTTGAACGGGCGCAAGGCCCTGGTGACCGGCGGAGCCGGCGGAATCGGTGCTGCCAGCGTCCGCGCCCTCGCGGCACGGGGTGCCAAAGTGGTGATTGCCGACGTCGACGAGGCCGCGGCCGCAGCCCTCGCCGACGAGGTCGGCGGCACCTCCTGGGCGGTCGACCTGCTCGACGTCGAGGCCCTCCAGGCCGTCAGCCTGGACTGCGACATCCTCGTCAACAACGCCGGCATCCAGCGGATCAGCCCCATCGAGGACTTTGACCCGGCCGACTTCCGCCGGATAATCACGCTAATGCTCGAAGCGCCGTTCCTGCTCATCCGCGCCGCTCTGCCGCACATGTACGCGAACAACTTCGGCCGGATCATCAACCTGTCATCCGTGCACGGGCTCCGCGCCTCACCGTTCAAGAGCGCCTATGTCTCGGCCAAGCACGGGCTGGAGGGCCTGAGCAAGGTCACTGCGCTGGAAGGCGGCGCCCACGGCGTGACCTCCAACTGCATCAACCCCGGCTACGTCCGGACCCCGCTGGTCGAGTCCCAGATCGCGGACCAGGCCAAGGTGCACGGGATCCCGGAAGCCGAGGTCCTCGCCAAGATCATGCTGACCGAGGCCGCCGTGAAGCGCCTCGTCGAACCGGAGGAGGTCGCCTCCCTTGTGGCCTGGCTGGCCTCTGACGACGCCGGGATGGTCACCGGCGCAAGCTACACGATGGACGGCGGCTGGTCCGCGCGCTGACAGGCGGCGATCGGCGGCCGGTCAGTCCGCTGTGTCCTCGCCCTTGTCCTCGACCTTGTTCTTGTCTTGCGTGGCCGGTTCGGTGGAGCGGCGGATGTAGTCGTTGACGGCTTCCTCGGGCACCCTGAACGAGCGTCCCACCCGCACCGCGGCGATGGCGTGTGATTTCACCAGCCGGTAGACAGTCATTTTGGATACCCGCATGGCCGCAGCGACTTCCGCGATGGTCAGGAAGTGTGAGGAGAAGTTCGCTGAGCTCATTTCTTCTGGCCCGTCCACTAGTCGGGGTACCGGAGTTGCCGGTAGTCGTAGAAGACGATGTCCTGGGGTGCGAGGCCGGGCGTCCGGAGGCCTACGTAGGGGGCCTCGATCACCGCCACGGTGCCCAGGCGGCGGCCGTTGAACGGGTCATCGCCCACCAGGACCTGCCCCACCTGGAACGGAATCCGCGATGCCCTGGCGCGGCTCACCCTTTCCGACAGCAGGGTGGCCACACGGCGTCGTTGGCGCTGGGCCTGCGAAGATGCTGGAAACCCCATCGAAACCACTCCCTCGGGACGAGCGCCATTCGGAATATCGGCGGGTCCGGACCAGTTGAGGCAGGCTCCCCAGCGTTTGTCCCGGCCGGTCCGGTACCGCCGTGAAGCAACTGTAGCCCCGCGCCCCTCTCGTCACACGAGTAACTTCTACCCCGGTCAGGCCGGGCACCACTTGGGCCACAGCACGGACTACTTGCCGGGCTGGGGCTCCGCCCCGTTGCCGACGAGGACAAGGGTTCCGCCCAGCCCTATCATCATCGCCCCGCCGGTGGTGCCCAGGGCGGCGATCCGCCGGGGCGAGCTGGCAAACCAGCGCCGCGCCGTGCCCGCGATCAGCGCCCAGCCGCTGTCCGAGACCAGCGCGATCACGAGGAACAGCGCCCCCAGGGTCACGAGCTGCAACGGAATGGCGCCCGCCGAATAGTCCACAAACTGGGGCAGCACTGCCACGAAGAAGACAATCGACTTGGGGTTGGTGGCGCCCACGATGAATCCCTCCCGGAGGATCCGGAAAGTCGACGCCGGACGTGACGGTTCCGCCGCCGTCGGGCTTCCGCCGCGGTGCCGGATGGCCTGGATCCCGAGGTAAATGAGGTAGGCCGCGCCGGCGAACTTGACCGCGCTGAAGAGCAGGACGGACTGGGCCAGCACCACTCCCACGCCCAGGGCCACCGCGGCGATCTGCAGCAGCTCCCCGGCGGCGTTGCCCAGCACGCTCAGGAGCCCGCCCCTGCGGCCCAGCGCCAGCGTGCGACCGATGACGAACAGCACGCTGGGCCCCGGCACGGCGATCAGGAGGAGGGCCGCGAGGGCAAACGTCAGCAGGTTGGTGGCGGGGACCATGACTGATTTTAGCCCCGCGGGGAGGCCGGCGCAGGGCGCGCCGGCCTCCCCGCCGTCGTCCTTAGCTTTGCGTCGGAACCTGCGGGAGCTGCGCGGTTTCGTCCGCGAGCTCGGCCCGGACCCGGCCGTGTCCGCGGACCCAGAGCCGGTATCCAATCACGAGCAGTCCAAGCCAGGCGGCGCCCACATACAGTGCCACGCGGGTGTCCTCGAAGGCGCCCAGTATTCCGATGACGAGGGCCATAAAAACGATCGTCGCCACCGAGGCGGCCGGCCACCACGGCGACGGGAATTCCGACGCCGGCAGCCCCTTGCGGGCGATCTCGCGCTTCATTGCCACGTGGGAGGCGAGGATCATCACCCAGACCCAGACGGTGGCGAAGGTCGCGATCGAGGCGATCAGCAGGAAGACGTCCTCCGGGATGACGGCGTTCAGGACCACGCCCACCAGCAGGATGCCCGCCATCATCACCACGGTCATCCAGGGCACGCCGTGGCGGGAGACCTTGCCGAAGCTCGCGGGGGCATGCCCCTGCCGGGAGAGACCGAAGAGGATCCGGCCGGCGCCGAAGATGTCGCTGTTGATCGCGGACAGCGCCGCGGTGATGACTACGGCGTTGAGGATGTGGGGCGCCGCCGGGATGCCCAGCCCGCTGAAGATCTGGACGAACGGGCTGCCGTTGGTGCCGATCTCGTCCCAGGGGAAAAGGCTCATCAGGACACCGAGGGTCAGCACGTAGAAGAGCAGAACGCGCACGGGGACGGTATTGACGGCCTTCGGGATGACTTTCTTTGGATCCGCGGCCTCGCCGGCGGTGATGCCCAGGGTTTCGATGCCGCCAAACGCGAACATCACGACGGCGAACGAGGCCAGGAGGCCTTCGAAGCCGTTGGGGAACAGCCCGCCATGCTCCACGAGGTTGCCCAGGCCGGGCGCAACCGTCGCCCCGCCCGCCTGGAAGCCGAACACGATGATGGCGGCGCCGCCCGCGATCATGGCGATGATGGCCACCACTTTGATGAGTGAGAACCAGAACTCGAGTTCGCCGAAGACCTTGACGCTAAGCAGGTTCAGCGCCGCGAGGAAGAAGATGATCGCCAGGACCCAGATCCAGCGCTCGACCTCGGGGAACCAGAAGCCCATGTAGATACTGAAGGCGGTGACGTCGGCGATCGCCACGATCGCCATCTCGAACACGTAGGTCCACCCCGTCACGAAGCCTGCCAGCGGGCCGAGGTAGCGGCTGGCGTACTGGCCGAAGGAACCGGACACGGGGTGGCGCACGGCCATTTCACCCAGGGCGCGCATCACCATAAAAACGGCAGCGCCGCCGATCATGTACGCCAGCAGCACGGCAGGGCCGGCCTTCTGGATGGCCGAGGCGGAACCGTAGAAGAGTCCGGTGCCGATTGCCGAACCCAGTGCCATGAAGCGGATATGGCGGACGTTGAGTCCGCGGTTCAAGACGGTTTCGACGGCGGCGCCGACTACTCGTCCGGCGGTGCCCGGCGTACCGGCCGGTCCCGGGGGAGGCGTTGGCTTGATGTCCGTGGTGGCTTGTTGCATGCGAATACCTTCTCGTCATTGGGAGGGGGATCGCTAACCAGCAGACCATGTTGAGGCAGGCTGTGATGAGCCTCACGGGCAGGCGGTGTCTTCGATTTCAGACATCCCGGGCGCCGTGGCCATCTTCCGGCGGTGTGAGCGGCGGGTCAGCGGTACCCGGCGGCAGCCGCCGGCAGGCCGGCGTCCTGCACTTCGACCAGATACCGCCAGCAGTCGGGCTGGGAGCCGTCGACGTCAGTGAAGCCGTACTCGCGTGCCAGGCCGCCGGAGGAAAAGGAACCGCCACCACGGCCCAGCGCGCCGGGGTCGGCCGCGAGGGCCGCCACTGCACGGCCGACGAAGCGCGGGCTTTCCGAAATCGCGGCGAAGTGCGGCTGGACAGCGGCGGCATCACGCCAGTTCTCCTCCGTGACGCCAAACGCTTCGAGCATCATTTCGGACCGCATCCAGCCCGGCGTGAGGGCCACCGCCGTGCATCCGTACTGCTTCAGCTCCTCCGCCTGGCTGTAGGCCAGCCGGAGCACTGCGGCCTTGACGAGGTCGTAGAACACCGAGACCCGGTAATGCCCGGCGTTGTATTCGCGTGTCCCGTCGGTCATCTCCACAACGAGGCCGCCGGGCCGGCGGATCAACAGCGGCAGGGCGTAATGGCTAGTGATCAGATGCGTGTCGACGCCCGTGTGGAGCATCCGAAGCCCGGCGTCCAGATCGTGAGCCCAGACCGGCGTGTTCCATTCAATCCGCCGTTCACCGCCCCAGACGTCGTTGACCAGGATGTCCAACCGGCCCTGCTCGGCGTCGATCCGCCGCACCAGCGCTTCCACTTCCGAAGGCTGGAGGTGGTCGACGGCGGCGACGATCCCCGCACCTCCGGCCGCGCTTACCAGGGCCGCCGTTTCCTCGACGGTCTCGGGCCGGTCGTAGTCCGAGCGGCGGCCCAGTGCCGACCGGCCGGTGCAGTAAACCGTCGCGCCCGCCTCACCGAGAGCGACGGCGGTACCGCGGCCCGCGCCGCGAGTGGCGCCGGCCACCAGGGCAACGTGGCCCGAGAGGTCCGGTTTCATGTCTCTCCGTCCCGCAGGAACTGCCGTGTCCCTGCCCGCACACAGCCTGGCGTCCAGCAAAACACCCCTGGAGCCGGACTGGTAGGGGCCGAAGGCCCGCCGGCACCCCGGAAAGTCTGGAATTCCAGACATGCCGGCGGAGCGGTTCCTGTTCGGGACCCCTGGAAGGGCGCATGCTTAAGTACGGGATACCGGACACTGCGCTATTGAAGAGGATCCATGCCAGCCACGAGCACCACCCCGCCAGTCACCGCTGCGGCACCAAAGGCCGCCCCGGCAAAGATGGCCTCCAAGGTGCCGGCGGCGGAAAATACCCTGCGCATCCTCAAACTGCTGGCCTCCAAACGCGGGCCGATGGCGGCGTCGAACATTGCCACGGCGCTGGGGCTGCCGCGCTCCAGCGTCTACCACCTCCTCGGCGTGATGGAGGCCAACGGATTCGTGCTGCACCTCCACGAGGAGCAGCGCTACGGGCTCGGGATCAGTGCCTTCGAGCTCAGTTCGGCCTACTCGCGGCAGGAGCCCCTCTCCCGCCTGGGCCGGCCGCTGCTCGCCTCGCTCGTGGACGTGATCGGCGAAAGCGCCCACCTCGCGGTGCTGCACGGCCGCGATGTGCTCTACATCGTGGAGGAGCGGGCGAAGAACCGGCCCTCCCTCGTGACCGACGTCGGGGTCCGGCTGCCGAGCCACCTCACGGCCAGCGGGCGGGCGATCCTCGCGGCGCTGCCGAAGTCGCAGGTCCGGGCGCTGTACCCCAACGCGGCCGCCTTCACCGCCCGTCACGAGACGGAGTCGCCCATCATGAAGTACTCGGCGCTGTCCTCGCATCTGGACCAGGTCCGGCAGCGCGGTTATGCGACCGAACACGGGGAGGTGACGCCGGGCTTCGGCTCGATCGCCGCCGCCGTCACGGACCACGTCGGCTGGCCGACGGCCGCCGTCGCCGTGACCTTCCTCGAGGACAAGCTGCCGCCCGAGGAGTGGCCCGCCCTGGCCGCCCGGGTGCGGAAAGTAGCGGACGATCTCTCCACCCGGATCCACGGCCGCCCTTCCGCCTGACCCCAGCCCGCACTCCCGTTGCGCTGTCACCTACGGTGCTTATGCCCGCGGTTTAGGCACCAAAAGTGATAGCGCAACGCCGGGGCGGGGAAGCAAGTGCGAGCGTCTGGAATCCCGGACAGCGCCGGCCTGCAGGCCCTGTTTCCGCGGCCGCGGACAGGCTTTAGTTGATATAGAACCTCGTATCCCCGAACCACCCGAGACAACAAAGGAGCCCCTCATGGCACCCGCCGATTTCACCACCGGTGCCCGCCCGGTCAAAGCAGCCCGCGGCACCGAGCTCACCGCCAAGAGCTGGCAGACCGAAGCCCCGCTGCGCATGCTCATGAACAACCTGGACCCCGAGGTCGCCGAGCGCCCCGATGACCTGGTGGTCTACGGCGGCACCGGCCGCGCCGTCCGGTCCTGGGCCGCGTTCGACGCCATCACCCGCACCCTGGAAACCATGGAAAAGGACGAGACCCTCCTGGTCCAGTCCGGCAAGCCGGTCGGCGTCTTCCGCACCAACGAATGGGCGCCGCGCGTGCTGCTGGCCAACTCCAACCTCGTCGGCGACTGGGCCACCTGGCCCGAGTTCCGCCGGCTCGAGGCCGAGGGCCTGATGATGTACGGCCAGATGACCGCCGGGTCCTGGATCTACATCGGCACCCAGGGCATCCTCCAGGGCACGTTCGAGACCTTCGCGGCGATCGCCCGCAAGCTCACCGGGGACGAGAACGGCACCCTCGCCGGCACCTTGACCCTCACCGGCGGCTGCGGCGGCATGGGCGGCGCCCAGCCGCTCGCCGTCACCCTGAACGACGGCGCCTGCCTGATTGTCGACGTCGACGAGACCCGCCTCCGCCGCCGGGCCGGCAAGCGCTACCTCGACGAGGTCGAAACCGACCTCGACGCCGCCATCGCCAAGGTCCTCAAAGCCAAGGAAGAGCGCCGCGGCTGGTCCGTGGGCTACGTCGGCAACGCCGCCGAGGTCTTCCCGGAGATCCTGCGCCGCCATAACGCCGGCGAGCTCACCGTGGACATCGTCACGGACCAGACCTCCGCGCACGACCCGCTGAGCTACCTGCCCGAGGGCATCACGGTCGAGGAATGGCACCGCGAGGCCGCGGCCGACCCGGAAGGCTTCACCAAGAAGGCCCAGGCATCGATGGCCAAGCACGTCCAGGCCATGGTCGAGTTCCAGGACGCCGGCGCCGAGGTCTTCGACTACGGCAACTCCATCCGAGACGAGGCCCGCAAGGGCGGCTACAACCGCGCCTTCGAATTCCCCGGCTTCGTCCCGGCCTACATCCGCCCGTTGTTCTGCGAGGGCCTCGGCCCGTTCCGCTGGGTGGCACTCTCCGGCGACCCCGAGGACATCGCCGTGACTGATGCGGCGATCAAGGAGCTGTTCCCCGAGAACAAGCACCTGCACCGCTGGATCGACGCCGCGCAGGAACGGGTCGAGTTCGAAGGGCTGCCGGCCCGCATCTGCTGGTTGGGCTACGGCGACCGCGCCAAGGCCGGCCTGCTGTTCAACCAGCTCGTCAAGGAGGGCAAGGTCAAGGCCCCCATCGTGATCGGCCGTGACCACCTCGACTCCGGCTCCGTCGCCTCGCCGTACCGCGAGACCGAGGCCATGGCCGACGGCTCCGACGCCGTCGCCGACTGGCCGCTGCTCAACGCCCTGCTCAACACCGCCTCCGGCGCCACCTGGGTCTCCATCCACCACGGCGGCGGCGTCGGCATCGGCCGCTCCATCCACGCAGGTCAGGTCTCCGTCGCGGACGGAACGGAACTCGCAGCGCAGAAGCTCGAACGCCTGCTCACCAACGACCCAGGCATGGGTGTCATCCGGCACGTCGACGCCGGCTACGACCGCGCCGTCGAGGTCGCCAACGAACGCGGCGTCCGCATCCCCATGCTCCCCACGAGCCCTCTAACCTCGCAAGTCCCCGCCGGCTCCCAGCCTTCGCAAGCTCAGGCCGGGTCCCTCGCCGGTGGGGCCCCACGGCCAGGGAACCCTGCTCGCGTGGCCCCAGAGACCCGCTAACCACGCCCGCGAAAACCCGGCTCGACCATCAGATTTAGGTAGATCTCAATGACTCTTACGACCCACTCACCGCTCACCGTCACCCTCGGCTCCAGCGGCGTCACCCCCGAGGACGTCGTCGCCGTCGCCCGCCACGACGCGCAGGTGACCATCGCCCAGGACGCGCTCGACGCCGTCGCCAAGGTCCGCGCGCACATCGACGACCTCGCCCACAGCGAGACCCCCGCCTACGGCATCTCCACCGGCTTCGGGGCGCTGGCCAACCGGCACATCCCCAACGAGCTGCGCACCCAGCTGCAGAAATCCCTGATCCGCAGCCACGCCGCCGGCATGGGCCCGGCCGTGGAACGCGAAGTAGTCCGCGGCATCATGTTCCTGCGCGCCAAGACCCTCGCCTCCGGCCGCACCGGCGTCCGCCCCGTGGTCCTGCAGACCATGGTGGATGTGCTCAACGCCGGCATCACTCCGGTGGTCCGCGAATTCGGCTCGCTCGGCTGCTCCGGCGACCTCGCGCCGCTCTCGCACTGCGCCCTGGTCCTGATGGGCGAAGGCGAAGCCACCGGTCCCGACGGCGAACTGTACGGGAGCAAGGGCGGCCCCACCGTCGCCGAGCTCCTCGCCGCACACGGGATCGAACCCGTCACGCTGGCGGAAAAGGAGGGCCTGGCCCTCGTCAACGGCACCGAGGGCATGCTCGGCATGCTCCTGATGGCCATCGCGGACATCCGCCAGCTGCTCACGACGGCGGACATCACCGCCGCACTCAGCGTCGAGGCTCTGCTCGGCACGGACCAGGTGTTCCTGCCCGAACTGCACGCAGCGCTGCGCCCGCACCCGGGCCAGGCAGCCTCCGCGGACAACATGCTGCGGGTGCTGTCCAACTCGCCGATCGTGGCCTCACACCGGATCAACGACACCAAGGTCCAGGACGCCTACTCGCTGCGCTGCGCACCCCAGGTGGCCGGCGCCGTCCGCGACACCGTCGACCACGCCGCACTGGTGGCCTCCCGCGAACTGGCCGCCGCGATCGACAACCCGGTGGTCCTGCCCGATGGCCGGGTCAGCTCCAACGGCAACTTCCACGGCGCCCCGGTGGCGTACGTGCTGGACTTTCTGGCCATCGCCGTCGCGGACCTGAGCTCCATCTCCGAGCGCCGGAGCGACCGGATGCTGGACCCGGCCCGCTCACATGGGCTGCCGGCTTTCCTTGCCTCGGACCCCGGCGTCGACTCCGGCCTCATGATCGCCCAGTACACGCAGGCCGGGCTGGTCTCGGACAACAAACGCCTGGCCGTCCCGGCGTCGGTGGACTCGATCCCGAGCTCCGCGATGCAGGAGGACCACGTCTCCATGGGCTGGCACGCGGCCCGCAAGCTCCGCCGCGCGGTGGAGAACCTGCGCCGCGTCCTGGCGATCGAGCTGGTGACCTCGGCCCGGGCGCTGGACATCCGCACCCAGCTCTCCGGCGGCGAACTCACCCCGGGTCCTGCGGGCACGGCCGTGATCGCCGCGCTGCGCGACGTCGTCGACGGTCCGGGCACGGACAGGTTCCTGTCGCCGGAGCTTGAAGCCGCGGATGCCTTGGTGGCGTCGGGCAAGGTCCGGGCGGCCGCCGAATCCGCCGTGGGAAATCTCGCCTGAAGAAAAACAAAATGCAGTTTGGATGAACAATTTCCGGTGCCCCCGAAATAGTCGGCAACACGGCCAGCGGGGGCCCGGGAACTGTAGTACAAATGGAAAGTCACACCAACGACGTTGTGACGAAGAACATATACAAAGGGGTAGAAGTTCATGAAAGCACGCGGGACGGTTATGTCCAGGCGCCAGGCCACGGCCACGGCGGTTTCCGACTGGCGGGGCCTGAAGGCCGGCGAGCGGGTCGAGATCCTCAAGCATGCGCAGGTTTTGGCGGCCGGTGAGGTCGAAGAAGTCTCGCTGAGCGGCAATGTGCTGTGGCTCGTCCCGGCGGTACCGTCTGAAACCCAGCTCTTCTTGAAATCCGATGGCGTGGAGGTGCGGCGCAGCTAACTGCAGCCCGTCCGGCAGTCCCCGCCCTTTGGGCCCCGCTTCCCGCGGGACCCAAGGGGCGGGGACTTTCTGTTTTCCGGGTCCCTGCCGCCGGTCGCTGCGGGCAAACTGGACTGGCCCGTGTATAGCGGGGCGCGTTGGCAGCTGCGGAAATTGGATCCGGAAACCGGGTCAGTCCGGCAGGCCACTCCGGCGGCGCCGCCTACCCCAGCAGCGTATTGACCAGCCGAGCGGCCACCTTGGCGGTCCGGCCGTCGATATCGAAGTCCGGGTTCAGTTCGGCCACGTCAAGGTGCAGGAGCTTCCCGCTCTTGGCCACCTGGCGGCACACGGCGCTGATCACCGGCAGCGGCACACCGTAGGCGGCCGGGGCGCTCACCCCCGGGGCGACCGCTGCCGGCAGCACATCCAGGTCGATGGTCAGGTACAGGGCGTCCACCTGCGCCAGGAAGGCTGCCACAAAAACGTGCGCGGCCTCCGCTGAGCAGTCCTCGTCCAGCAGGTAGTCGACCCCAAGTTCCTCCGCGGTCCGGAAGAGTGCCCGGGTGTTGTTCGGCTCGGAGATCCCGACGACGGCGTACTTCAGTTCGCGGCCAGCGGCGGCTTCCGCGCGGGCCATCTGCAGGAACGGGGTGCCGGAACTGGGCACGGCCTCGTCGCGGAGGTCGAAGTGGGCGTCCAAATTCAGCACGCCCACGCGCAGCCCCTCGCGGACCGCCGCCGAACCGGCCACGCCCAGGTAGCTCGCGAACGCGGTCTCATGCCCGCCGCCAAGCACCACGGGAAGCTGCCCGGCGTCGAGCAGGCCGGTGATGGCGAGCCCGGCTCGTGCCTGCCCTGCCTCCAGGGCATCCCCTGCCACGGTAACGTCGCCGGCGTCGTGCACCTCCCTGCCCAGGTGGAACGCGAGCGGACCAAGCGCGGCGCGGATCGCGGCGGGGGCCGCCGCGGCACCGATGCGGCCCTTGTTGCGCCGCACCCCGGCGTCGCTGCCGAAGCCGAGAATCACGGCGGGCCGGTGGGAGGAACCGGAAGGCCCGGACGGGACACGGCGCGGGGTGTACGGGGTGACGGCCTGCCACCAGCGGCGGTGGTCGGGGCCGTCGCCGTCGAACCGCCCGGTCCAGGGCTGCGACGGGACATCAACGGAGGGGGCAGGAGAAACCATGCCCCTAGCTCACCCCAGCCCGGGCCGGAAAACCAGCAGCGCCGCCGTCGTGCTGTCCGAAATCCCGGAACCTGCCCTTTAAACGCCACCGAGTTCGCACTTCGCGGCAATGTTTTCCGGAAACACTGCCGCGAAATGCGAACTCGGCGGGGGAGGGGAGTGCCTAGTGCATCCCGAGCGCGGCCTCGATCGGGCCGATCGCGAAGAACAGCAGGAAGGCGCCGGCCACAGCCCACATCAGCGGGTGCACCTCGCGGGCGCGGCCCTGGAACGTGCGGATCAGGACGAACATGATGAAGCCTGCACCAAGGCCGTTGGCGATCGAGTACGTGAACGGCATCAGCGTGAAGGTCAGGAAGGCCGGGATCGCGATGCCCAGGTCCTGCCAGTCGATCTTGCCGACCTGGGAGACCATCATGAAGCCGACGACGACGAGCGCCGGAGCCACTGCCTCGAACGGCACGAGGTTGATCAGCGGGGTGAAGAACATGGCCACGAGGAACAGCAGGCCGGTGACGATGGAGGCCAGGCCGGTCCGGGCGCCTTCACCGATGCCGGCGCCGGATTCGACGTAGATCTGGTTTGAGGACACCGAGGCGCCGCCGCCGACGATCGCGCCGAGCGCGTCCACCTGCAGCACGCGGTCGACGTTGGGGATGTTGCCGTCCTTGTCGATGCTGCCGGCCTCGGTGGCCAGGCCCACCATGGTTCCCATGGCGTCGAAGAAGATGCTCAGCAGGATCACGAAGGCCAGCAGGGTCGCGGCCACAAAGCCGAGGTGCTCAAAGGCGCCGAAGGGGTTGGCCTTGCCGATCAGCGACAGGTCCGGGGCCGCCCATTCGGAGAACGTCGGGGCCACGAGGGACCAGCCCTGCGGGTTGTGGGTCTTGCCGTCGAAGCTGGGGCCGATGTGCAGCGTGAATTCCAGGATCACCGACAGGATGGTCGAGGCGACGATGCCGATCAGGATGGCGCCCTTGACCTTGCGGACCACGAGGGCGATGGTGAGGATCAGGCCGAAGACGAAGACCAGTGTGGGCCAGCCGAGCAGCTTGCCGTCGAAGCCCAGGCCGACCGGAACGGTGGTCCCGGCGACATCGGGGATACGGCGGACAAAGCCGGCGTTGACGAGGCCGATCAGGGCGATGAACAGGCCGATGCCCACCACGATCGCGGTTTTCAGACCCTCCGGGACCGCCTTGAAGACCGCGGTCCGGAAGCCGGTGAGGACCAGGATCAGCATGGTGATGCCGGAGAGCATCACCAGGCCCATCATGTCCGGCCAGGTCAGGCCGGGGTTGGTGGCCACCGTAACGGCGACGAAGGCGTTGACGCCGAGGCCCGTTGCCAGCGCGAACGGGTGCTTGGCCCACGCGCCCATCAGGATCGTCAGGATGCCGGCCACGAACGCGGTGACGGCGGCGACGGCCGGGAAGCCGAGGGTGGCGCCCGTGGAATCGGGAACCGAGAGGATCAGCGGGTTCAGCACCACGATGTAGCTCATGGCGAAGAACGTGGCGAAGCCTCCCCGGATTTCCCGCGAGATGTTCGACCCCCGCTCGGAAATCTTGAAATACCGGTCGAGTGCAGAGCCCTGCTTGAGCATTAGGTCAGGCATTAGTCCTCCGGGAGACGTGGGTGGTTACTTGAATCCTATTGGGCGCACAGCGGGCGTCCGGCCGAATTCGCCTAGTCTGTAAGGAAGACAACACTAGGAGTAGCCCGACCATGCGCCTCATCCGACAGCTTCAGAGTGCCCTCCTGGGCGCCGCGATCCTCACCGCAGCCCTGCTGGGTGCTGTTGCTCCGGCCTCGGCGCACGACGCCGCAGAGTCCACCAGCCCGGCTTCCGGCGCCACCGTGGCGGCGCCGCCGGAGAAGGTGTCGGTCACGTTCAACAAGAACCCTCTGGCGCTCGGTTCGCAGATGCTGGTGAACGACGCCGCCGGCGGCAACTGGGCCGACGGCGCGGTGGAGATCGTGGACAACGTCGCCTCCCAGAAGCTCAAGCCGGGGGCCCCGGCCGGCGCCTACACAGTGGTGTGGCGGGTGGTCAGTTCGGACTCGCACCCGATCGAAGGCAACTTCACCTTCACGGCCACCGCCGGAGCAGCAGGCTCGACGGCGGCTGCCGCGGTTCCCACGATGGGAACCGCCCAGCCGGGCACCACGCCGGAGCCGTCCCAGCCGGCCAACTCCTCGGAGCCCTTCCCGTGGAGCATCGTGATCTTCGTTGGCACGGCCATCGGCATCGTGGTTGTCCTGGGCCTGATGGCCAAGCGCCGGCTCGCGGGCCGCGACGAGCAGGCCGACGACGGTCAGGACGCCGAGCACCAGGGCGCCGGGAACTGAATTGAAGCAACGCGGGGTCACTCCGCGCCCATTCGACCCGCTCTGAGGGGCCGTGTTGACCCCGCGTTGCTGCAGGAACCCACCCGGCCCGAGGACGGATCGTACCGTTAGGCCGGCGCGGCGAGGGCATAACCCCCGGGCAGCACGGCGGGGAAACCATCGGGGTAGACCTTGGCGGAGATTGCCTGGCCGACGACCTTGGCCTGGCGCAGCACTTCCTTCGGCGTCGGCGTGATGAGCTCGCCCACCCCCACGAGGTACATCCCGAGCGCGTGCATGGCCGCCATCAGGTTCTGGCCCGCCGCCATGCCGAGCTCGGAGAGCATCCGGCGCAGCTGGCTGTGGGCGCAGCGGGTCAGGACGAGGTGGTCCGCCAGGAGTACGCCGCCGGGCGTGCGGACCGCCCACTGCTGGGTGGGCCCGGTGATGCCGGCGTCGAGGTGGTCCAGCTGGAGGGCCCGGATATTGTTCCGCACATCCAGTTTGTGGCTGGTGGCGTAGTTCCGCAGGTGCCGGAGGATCTCGTTGCGTTCCCGCAGGCTGGCGGCGTCGGCAGCATCGCAGCGTTGCAGTGAGGACGTGTTGGCCGGATGCCCGGCGCCCAGCAGGTCGAGCCCGTCCACGATGATGGAGTCCACGCCGCGCCGCTGCAGCTCGCTGGCAACCGCCAGCCCGGACAGCCCCGTGCCGATTACGACGGCGGCGGTCCGCTCGATCCCCCCGGACATAGGCATGCTCGACACTGCAGGGTCCTTCCTCGAATGGTGCCAGTTGCGGGGCCGATGCCCCGCAAGCTTTTCCATTGCGCGTTCCGAACGCCTGTCCTGACCGCGGCACCAGCAGGAGCCGCGTTCTGAAAGACGAGTCTCGGTTCAGCAACGCCTCGAAGAATACCTAACATTTCCTGCCTTGGATAGAGCAGGTGAAACATTGGCGGATCCCGGGATTTCCCGGCTATTTGGGCGGCTCGCCAGTCCCGATCCGCCGTCATCCCGGGCCACAGGAAGTTGTGTAAACACTGCGTAAAACATGGGTGACGACCGCCGTCCGGGCCGCCGTGCAACCCGCTTGATTGTTCCCACGAAACCGAGAATAGTTGGGAAAACCAGGGGTTCCGGCCGCAGATTCTTCGGCCGCGTCGCCAATGGACGCTGCGCGCGCGCACGTCTGGCAGAATAGCCGCAACATCAGGCAAGAATCGCGAGGAGGCGGACCCCATGGGCCGAGAACAGGTGCATCCGGATCCGGCAGGGGATGTCCCGGCCGGCTCCGCAGCTCCCCGGGGGATCGTGGTCGGCGTCGATGGTTCAGACCACAGCAAGTGCGCCCTGGTGTGGGCCGCCCGCGAAGCCGAGCGCCGCCGTCGTCCGCTGCACGTTGTCACCGCCTATTCCGTTCCGATCTTCGCTGCATCAGGGCTCGACGGCGGGTACGCCACCGTCGACGACTCGGTGATCCGCGAAGGCGCGGAAGCAATCCTGAAGCAGGCCGTAAACAAGGTCGCAGGGTACCTGATCGACGTCGACGCATCCGTCGAGAACGGCGACGCCTCCGGCGTCCTGCTGGAAATGTCCGAAACCGCCGAACTGCTGGTCTTCGGCACCCGCGGCCGGGGCGGCTTCGTCGGCCGGCTGCTCGGCTCCGTCAGCAGCGCCCTCCCCGCGCACGCCAAATGCCCCACAGTCACCGTCCCCCTGATCTGCTCGGACCGGCTGGGCGAAACCACCGACGACAAGCACGTTCTGGCGGAGCGGGCGAAGTCCGGGCACGTCCCGGTCGAAAACGTTGTGGTGGTAGGGGTCGACGGCTCCGAACAGGCCCGAGTGGCGGTATTGGAGGCGGCGGCCCAGGCCGAGCGTCTCTCGGCGCCGCTGCGGGTGGTCTGCGCCGTCCCGCAGTACAACGGCTCGCTGGCATGGGTTCCCGCGCCGATGGACCGTGAGGCGCTCTTCGCAGACATCAGGACCCAGCTCGACGCCGGCTCGGCCTGGATCAGGAGCCACTTCCCCCGCCTCACGGTGGAGACCCAGCTCGTGGACGGCTCGCCCGTGGACATCCTCGTCGCGGCCAGCCGGCACGTGGAACTGGTGGTCGTCGGCACCCGCGGCCGCGGCGGCTTCGCCGGGATGCTGCTCGGTTCCACCTCGGACGGCATCCTGCACCACGCCAAGGGACCCGTCATGGTGGTCCCGGACCGGGACGATCCCCGGCTGGCGGACCGGGTGAACTTCGGGCCCATTCTCGGCGATTCGTAGCCCCGAACGGACCCCGGGCGGGCGTTGAAGGGAGGGCCGGCGGGTGGAGCAGCTCCCCAACATAGGTGCGCCAGCGCAGGACCAACAGGAACCGCAGCAAGGGCTGGTGCTCGCGCTTGAGCTGGTCAGCGCCGGGCTGCTTCCCGACGTCGGCGGCAAGGCGGCCAACCTCGGTGAACTGATGCGGTCCGGGCTGCCGGTTCCTGCCGGGTTCTGCCTGACCACGGAGGCCTACCGGCGGGCCACGTCGCCCGCCGGGCTCGACGACATCCACGCCGCTCTCGCCGCGACCGCCCCGGACGACCTGCCGGGACTCGCCCGTCTGGCCGCCGCCGCCCGCAGGCTGGTCCTGGCCGTGGACGTCCCTGCCGACATTGCCGACGCCGTCCGGGCCGCCTATGCGGCGCTGGGCACGGTCGCGCCCGTGGCGGTCAGGTCCTCCGCCACCGCGGAGGACCTGCCGTTCGCCAGCTTCGCCGGCCAGCAGGACACTTTCCTGAACGTCGTCGGCGTCGATGCGGTCCTGGCTGCGGTCCGGCAGTGCTGGGCCTCACTCTGGACCGACCGGGCCGTGAGTTACCGCGCCACGCACGGGATCAGCCCCTCGACGGTGTCGCTCGCCGTCGTGGTCCAGCGGATGGTGGACGCGGCCGTGGCCGGGGTCCTGTTCACCGCGAACCCGGTGACCGGAAGGCGGCACGAGGCGGTCATCGACGCCAGCCCGGGCCTCGGCGAGGCGGTGGTTTCCGGGGCGATCAACCCGGACCATTTCGTCGTCGACAGCGGCACGCAGAAGATTCTGGAGCGCCGGATCGGGAGCAAAAGTGTGGCCATCCGGCCGCTGCCGGGCGGCGGAACCGAACGGGTAGAACAGTCCGACGCCGGCTCGCAGCCCTGCCTCGACGACGCCCAGCTGCTGGCCCTGGAGCGCCTTGGCCGCCGCGCGGAGCTGCACTTCGGCGCGCCGCAGGACCTCGAATGGGCCATCGACGGCGGCGGCGTGCTGTGGCTGACGCAGTCGCGGCCCATCACTACCCTCTACCCCTTGCCGGAGCGGCGGCGGGTCCGGGAGGGGACACGGGTCTACCTGTGCTTCAGCCTGGCCCAGGGCCTGACCCGCCCGCTGACCCCGATGGGACTGGCAGGCTTCCGGCTGATTGCCTCGTCCGTGGCGCGCGCGGCGCATTTCGACGTCCCGGAGCCCCACGACGGGCCCCCGCCCTACGTCCAGGCCGGCCAGCGCCTCTTCTTCGACCTGACCCCGGTGGTGCGCAGCGCCGTTGGACGGGCCATCGTGCCGCGGGTGTTCGACGTCATGGAGTCCCGTTCGGCGGCCGTGCTGCGGCGGCTGTTCACGGACCCCCGCTTTTCGGTCACCAACAGGTCCCCCTGGCGGGTGCTGCGCCACGTCGGCCCTGTGGCGGCCCGCGCTAGGGTTCCGGAGACGCTGCTGCGCGCACTGTTCCGGCCCGAGGCCGCGCTGCGCCGGGCGGAGCGGTTCGGTGAACGGTTCCGGGCCGCCTTGGTGGTGCCGGCCGGGTCCACGCCCGTGCAGCGGCTGGACCACGTGGAGCGAATCCTGGGGCACGAGCTCTTCCCGGTGGTGCCGAACATCCTGCCGCTGCCGGCCCTGGGCTTTGCCTCGCTGGCGGCCGCCGGGAGGCTGCTGGGACGCGACGCCGGGCCGGGGGCCCTGCAGCCGGTGCTGCGGGGACTCCCCAACAACGTCACCACCGAGATGGACCTGGCCCTCTGGCAGCTCGCCGCGGCTATCCGGGCCGACGCCGCAGCGGCAGCGGTGTTCGACAATGCAGTGATCGATGACGCAGTGTCGGACGGCGCTGGGTTCGACGGTGCGGGAGTGCTTGAGCTGGTCCGCCGCTACCGTGCCCGCGAGCTGCCCGCCGTCGTGCAGTCCGGCCTCGCCGGCTTCCTGGGCCGCTACGGGCACCGGGCAGTAGCGGAAATCGACCTTGGCATGCCCCGCTGGGCCGACGACCCGTCCCATATCCTCGGGGTCCTGGCCAACTACCTGCGGCTGGAGGACCCCGGCCAGGCGCCGGACCGGCAGTTCAGCAAAGCGGCACGGGAGGCCGAAGCGCAGGTGGAACGGCTTGCCGCCGCCGCGGCGGAGCGGAGCAGGCTGCTCGCGGCGCTGGTGCGGGCGGCGCTGAAACGCACCCGGATGTTTGCCGGCCTGCGCGAACTGCCGAAGTACCACATCGTCGAAGCCCTGGCCGCGGTGCGGGGGCAGCTCCAGGCCATCGGGACGGAACTGGCCGGCGCCGGCCGCATCGGCGAGGCGGACGACGTCTTCTTCCTGGACCTGGCCGAGGTCCGCGAAGGTCTCGCAGGGAGGCCGCTGCAGCACCTCGTGGCGCAGCGCCGCGAGGACTACGCGCAGGAACTGGGCCGGCGGCACATCCCGCGGGTGCTGCTCTCGGACGGGACGGAACCCGAAGCGCTGCAGACCGGCGATGCCGGGGCGAAGGCCGGAACCCCGGGACTCCTGACGGGAACGCCCGCGTCGGCAGGCACCGTCACCGGCACGGCCCGCGTCATCCTGGAGCCGCAGGGTGCGCGGCTGGAACCCGGCGAGATCCTGGTGGCGCCCTCCACGGATCCGGGCTGGACGCCGCTGTTCCTCACCGCCGGCGGGCTGGTGATGGAAATGGGAGGACCCAACTCGCACGGCGCCGTCGTCGCCCGGGAGTACGGGATTCCCGCGGTGGTCGGAGTCCCCGACGCCACCTCGCTGATCACCACCGGGCACAGCATCACGGTCGACGGCGCCGCCGGCACCGTGGTGCGGGACGCCGGGTCTTCGAGCGCCCGGCAGGAGCGGGCCCATGAGTGACGTGCCGGGTTCGCCGCCGGTGACGGGCGACGGGCCGGCGGCCGAACACCCGGCGGACCCCCAGCCGGCGGAGCCAGAAGTGGCGGAGCCACAAGCGGCGGAGCCCCAGCCTGCAGCGGCCGGCGTCGACGATCCCTGGCTCCCCACCTGGCTGGTCAGCCATCCGCTCACCGCCGGCTGGACCTGGACGGGGTTCTGGGCCGCCCTGATCGTCGCAGACGATTTCTTCGACTTCGCGGGATGGTCCTGGTACGTGATGGTCGGGATGGCCGCCCTGCCCACCCTGCTGGCGACCATCGCACTGCTGCAGGCCACCCCCCGCCGGCACCTCAAACCGCGGAAGGACTCCGTGCTGGGCCACTTTTTCGTCCGCTTCCTCGCCCTCACGGCCGCGTTCCTCGTGTGGGGCGTCTCGGTGGTCATGAGCGCCTCGATCTCCACCACCATCCAGTCCCTCGTCGGCGCTTCGGAGCGGGAAGTCACTGCCCTGGGATTCAACCTCCTGCTGGCCGCGGTTCCCCTCGTCGTGTCCGTGCTCTGGCTGGCCTTCATCATCCGCTGCGCGTGGTTCCTGCGCCGGCTCCGCGGCTGGAAACAGGACCCCGCGCCGGCCCGCTTGCCGAAGAAATTCCTGCGCGCCAGGCCGCGGCTCCGTCGGGTCGTCATCGGGCTCGCCCACCCGGGGCTGCTGCTCGTGGCCGGACTGGGCACGTCGGTACTCGCGCTCCTTCTCGGGGCGGTCGAAATGACGCTGAATGTTTTCGCCTAGCCCTCCGCCGGGCCGCGTCCCCGGCGGCCCGGACGCCCCTGCCGGCAACGTCCGCCGGAGAGGTGAAGACGGCCACTTCCAGGCGTACTGTTGAATCATGAGCTGCAAGGTTGGAGCGCGGTCACAATGACACGCAAATGGCTGCGTTGGATGCCCGCCGTGGCGGTGCCTGCCGTGATCGCCGCCGGCGTCCTGTCCGGATCCCTTCCCGCGAGCGCCGGAGACCCCCTGCCGGAGAAAACGCCGCAGCAGGTGCTGCTCATGATCGCCCAGCATGACGAGAAATCCCTGTCCGGGACGCTGGAACAAAGCTCCGCGATCGGCCTGCCGGAACTTCCGAAATCCGGTCCCGGCGCGGGCTCCCCGGAGACCGCCTGGCTGGAGCTCCTGACCGGACCCCACACCGCCCGGGTCTACCTCGACGGGCCGCAGAACGCCCGGGTGCAGATCATGGACCGGATGGCGGAGCGCGACGCGATCAAGAACGGCAAGGAAGTCTGGTTCTACAACTCCAAGGACAACACAGCCGCCCACGCCCAGCTCCCTGCCGATGCGGCCGGCCGCCACCAGGCCCAGCCCGGAACCGTGCCGACCCCGGCGGAACTGGCTGACAAGCTGCTCGCCAAAGTCGACGCAGGCACCGACGTGACCGTAGGCCCGGATACCCAAGTTGCCGGACGGGCAGCCTACAACCTCGTGCTCACGCCGAAGTCGGAGGCCACCCTGGTGGAGTCCATCGCCATTGCGGTCGACGGCGCAACCGGACTCCCGCTCGGCGTCGACCTGAGGGCGCGGGGACAGTCGGAGCCGGCGTTCAGCGTCGCCTTCACGAGCCTCAACCTTGACACTCCGGATTCCTCCATCTTCACGTTCACCCCGCCGCCAGGGGCCACCGTCAAAGAGATCCCGCTGCCGGACCACAACGCCAGCGCCGCCACACCGCCGTCGGACGCCGCCCAGGCGAAGGCTGCGAAGCGGCCTGCCGTCACCGGAACCGGCTGGGAATCTGTGCTCGAATTCCCCGCCGGAGCCATCGCTCTTCCGGGCGGAACCCCGCCCCAGACCGGCGCGCCGGACCCCGCGCCCGCCAACCCGCTCCGGCCTGACCCCTCCGCCCCGGAGGGAAACCGGTCCGGCGCCGCCGCGCTGCTGGAACAGGCTGCGGTAGCCGTTCCGGGCGGCCGGCTGGTGTCCACATCGCTGGTGAATGTGCTGATCCTCGACGACGGGCGTATCCTCGCCGGTTCCGTGCCGTTGGAGCGGCTGCAGGCCGCCGCCACTCAGCGGTGACCGCCCCGGTGACCGCCGAGTGACCGCCGTCGGGCCGGCGACGGAACCCTACGTGACGGACCTGTGCATCGAGACCACCGGTCTCAGCAAGCGCTTCGGCCACCAGTTGGCCGTCGACGGCGTCGATCTGGCCGTCCCGAAAGGCTCGGTATTCGGCTTCCTGGGGCCCAACGGCTCCGGCAAGACCACCACGATCAGGCTTATGCTCGGCCTCGCCGCGGCCAGCAGCGGCTCCGTCCGGCTCCTCGGCCAGGAGATGCCGGGGCAGCTGCGTGAGGTGTTGCCCCGAGTGGGTGCCCTGGTCGAGGGGCCCGCCTTCTACCCCTTCCTCTCCGGCGCGGCCAACCTGCACCGGTTCGACGCCGCGGACCCGCATGTTCCCGCCGCTACCCGGAAAGCCCGGGTCCAGTCGGCGCTGGAGCGGGTGGGGCTGACGCATGCCGCGGACAAGAAAGTCCGGGCCTATTCGCTGGGCATGAAGCAGAGGCTGGGGATCGCCAACGCCCTGCTGGCACCCCGGGAACTCCTGGTCCTGGACGAACCCACGAACGGGCTCGATCCGCAGGGCACCAGGGAGGTTCGCAGCCTGGTGCGCTCGCTCGCCGCGGACGGCGCCACCGTGTTCGTCTCCAGCCATCTGCTCGCCGAGGTGGAACAGATCTGCACGCACGCGGCCATCATGAGCGCGGGCCGGCTGGTGGCACAGGGGACCCTCGCTGAGCTGCGCCAGGGCGGGCAGGCCCGGTTCCGCGTACTCACGCCGGATACGGGGGCCGCAGCCGACGCGCTGGCCCGGCTGGGCCTGAGCGCGGCCGTGGGCGGGGCGGGCGCCGGTGAGACACCGGATAGGGCCAGCGTCAACAGTGCCGGCCCAAGCAGGACCGAATCCAACAGCGCCGACGGCGTGCTCTACGCCCCGCTCCCCGGTGCGGCGGGCGATGGCTCAGTGGCACCCGAGGCCGTGGTGGCCGCCCTGGTGGCGGCCGGAGTCCGGGTCCGGGGCTTCGCGACCGAACAGGTCAGCCTTGAAGATCGCTTTGTCGCGCTGACGGGGGAGGGCTTCGACGTTGTCCAGTGACGAACGTAGTTCCAGTGAAAGATCCCGACCCGGCCCGGCCGCGGTGACCACCCGGCGGGGAAAACAGGGCAACTGGGGCAGCGGCCTGCTCGCCTCCGAACTCGGGGTCCTCTTCCGCCGCCGCCGTACCTGGGCCATGCTCTGTGCGCTGGCGGCCATTCCGATCCTGATCGCCGTGGCGGTCCGCGTGTCCTCTGCGGTGCCGGCCGGCCGGGGTCCGGCGTTCCTGGACCGGATTTCCCAGAACGGTCTGTTTGTTGGCGTGACCGCGATGCTCGTGTCCGTTCCGCTGTTCCTGCCGCTGACCGTGGGCGTGGTGGCGGGGGACACCGTGGCCGGAGAGGCCGGGCTGGGGACACTGCGGTATCTGCTGGTGGCGCCCGCGGGCCGCGTCCGGCTGCTGCTGGTGAAATACGCCGGGGCAGTGGTCTTCGCCGTCGCGGCGCCGCTCGTGGTGGCGCTGGTCGGTGCCGGAATCGGAGCGGCTCTTTTCCCGGTGGGGCCGGTCACGCTGCTGTCCGGGGATGCCATCGGAGCCGCCGAGGCAATGCGGCGGCTGCTGCTGATCGCCGCCTACCTCGCCGTCTCGCTGATGGGCCTCTCGGCGATCGGCCTTTTCATGTCCACGCTCACGGACGTGCCCGTGGGTGCGATGGCGTCCACCGTCGTGCTGTCGGTCGTCTCACAGGTCCTCGACGCGCTGCCGCAACTGGAATGGCTGCACCCGTGGCTCTTCAGCCACTACTGGCTGGACTTCGCGGACCTGCTCCGCCAGCCCGTCGCCTGGGATTCCTTCCTCACGAACGTGTTGCTGCAGGGCGGCTACGTCGCCGTTTTCGGTGCACTCGCCTACGGCAGGTTCATCACAAAGGACGTGCTCTCCTAACGTCCGGATCCGCAGGATCCCGACGGCGGCGGGAAAGCTCAGTACCGGGCGGCGACGGGGTGGAGCTGCATCCCGGACATGGAGGCCAGGTCCGTCACGGTAATGCCGGCGTCCTCGTTCAGCGCCTGGACCACCCGCCCGCCGCCGAGGTAGATCGCCACATGGTAGAAACCCGGTGCCGAACCCCAGACCAGCAGGTCGCCCGGCTGGGCCTGGGACAGCGGAACATGCAAGGGGGCCTGGGCGAACTGCTGGGACGCCGTGCGGGGAAGGTACTTTCCGGCCGCGGCGAAGGCGTTCTGCACGAGGCCGGAGCAGTCGAACCCGTGGGCGCCGGTTCCGCCGTACTGGTAAAAATAGGGCGCGCCGACCTTGCCGAGAGCCACCGAGATCGCCGTCTGGTTGGAACCGCCCGGCGCCGGGGCCGGGGGCGGCGCGGGTGCAGGCGCGGGTGGCAGAACCGGTGCGGGTGCAGGCAACGCCGGAGCCGGCGGGGCCGGAACGGGTATGGCCGGCGTGGCCGGGGCCGGTGGAACCGGGGCGGGTGCGGCCGGTGCCTGCGGACGCGGAATCACCGGAGCCGGGTTGCCGGAATCGGTACCGGTCCCCTGTCCCTGCCCGGCGGTACCGGTCACTGCGGCCAGCCGGTCCTGCTGGCGCTGCCGTTCCAGGGCATCCACGCGCTCTGATTCCAGGGCAACGGTGGTGTTCTTGAGGTTCGCGAGCTGGTCCACCAGGACGGTCCGCTGTGCGCTGGCCTCGGACACGGCCTGGCGCTGGGCGTCGCTGGCACGTTCGGCGTCGAGCTTGCGGGCCTCCGCCGTCCGGGCGGCCTCGTCGGCGGCACGGTTGGCATCGGCGGCGGCAGCCGTCAGCGATTCGGCGGCGACGGCCGCGGTTTCCGCCGATTGGAAGGCCCGGGTGCGGCCGGCTGTCACGGCCTCAAGGGTGGCGGCCTGCTGCAGGGCGTTGCCGGTCCCGGTGACAAAGCTGCTCAGGGCCGGATTCAGCCCGCCGCTGCGGTAGAGATCGCCGGCGAGCTGGCCGATCTGCTTGCGCGTCTTCGCCTGCTCCTCGCCGGCTGCCGAGGCCCTGGCGGCGGCAACCGCGGCGGCGTCGCGCCGGAGCTGCAGTTCCACGAGCGCTTCACCATAGGCGTTATTGGCCTGCAGGGAGGCTTCGAGGCTGGCATCCTGCGCCGCGGAGGCGTCCGCCAGGAGCCGGTCGATCGTGGCGACCTGTGCCGCCGTCGCACTTTCACTGGCCTTGGCCGCGGCAATCTCATCCGGCGATGGAATCTCCGGCGCAGCCGGGACCTGAACTGCCGTGGCCTGCACGGATGCGGGCGGTGCGGCGTGTGCGGGAATCGCCGGCGTTCCCAGGAGTGCGACGGCGGCGCACAACGCGGCCGTCTTTCGGCCGGAACCGGTCCAAGTCATGGGCAAACCTCGCTGCAGTGTCGGGCTGGAGCGGGCGAGCGCGGATTCCGGCGCGAGAAACGCCCGGCTGATCCCCAGCACGGTCGAGGCTACGTGCCAATGGCCACTTTGGCAACACGGGTCACATCAATAACATAAACAACAAATATGTCATTTGGTCACATTTGGGCAGGGCGTGTCGGAGGGTGCCGCCGCCCGGGGCTGTGATTTCGGGACTTAGGCGTGCTGGTGGGATTCGTGCTCTGCGTGGGAGGCCGGTTCCAGTTGGAAGGTGCAGTGCTCGGTGTCGAAGTGCGAGCCCAGGCAGCTGACCAGCTTGTCCAGGACCTGGTCCGCGCCGCGGGCTCCCAGTGCCGCGTCCTCCACCACCACGTGGGCAGAAAACACCGGAACGCCGGAGGTGATGGTCCAGATGTGGATGTCGTGCACAGACACCACACCGTCCACGGAGAGGATGTGCTCGCGGATCAGCTGCACGTCCACGCCCTTGGGGGTTGCCTCGAGTAGTACATCCACCACATCGCGGAGCAGATGCCAGGCCCGCGGCAGGATCATCAGCGCAATGACGATCGAGGCGATGGTGTCCGCCGTCTGGAATCCCGTGACCATGATGACCACGGCGGCGGCGATGACGGCGAAGGAGCCCAGCAGGTCGCCCAGGACCTCAAGGTAGGCGCCCCGGACGTTGAGGCTCTCCTTCTGGGCGCCGCGGAGGATCAGCAGGGACACCAGGTTGGCAACGGCGCCCAGGACAGCCGCGTAAAGCATGACGTCGGTCTGCACCTCGGGCGTGGAGCCGAAGCGGCGGATGGCCTCCGTGAAAATGACCACCGAGATGACGATCAGCACCAGCGCGTTGGCCAGGGCGGCCAGCACCTCGGCGCGCTGGTAGCCGTAGGTCCGCTGGTCGCTGGCCGGCCGGGCCGCGATCCAGGCGGCCAGGAGGGCGATGAAGACGCCGGCCGCGTCGGAAAGCATGTGGCCGGCGTCGGCCAGCAGGGCGAGCGACCCGGAAATCAGCGCCCCGGCGATCTGGATCAGGACGACGGCGAGCGTGATGGCCAGGACTGCGACCAGGCGCTTCCGGTGCTTGCCGGTCGCGGTAACCCCGTGTGAATGGCTGTGGTCGTGTCCCATGCCTACAAGGCTAGTCCCAGCCGAGCTCATGCAGGCGATCGTCGCTGATGCCGAAGTGGTGCGCGATCTCATGGACCACGGTGACCGTCACTTCCTCGATCACGTCCTCACGCGACTCGCAGATCTCCAGGATCGGCTGCCGGTAGATGGTGATGCGGTCCGGCAGGGAACCGGCGTCCCACCAGGAGTCCCGTTCGGTCAGCGGCACACCCTCGTATAGGCCCAGCAGCACGGTGTCAGGATCGTCGCCCGGCTGCGGGGTGTAGTCGTCCTCGATGAAGATGGCCACGTTATTCATGGTCTTCGCCAGGTCCGGCGGGATCTGGTCCAGGGCGTCGCTCACGGCGGCTTCGAAGTCCGCTTCGGACATCGGGAACGGGGCGTGATTGTGGCCGCCGCCGTTCCCGCCGTCGTCCGGGTTTTCCGGGTTCTCCGGGCCGTCCGGAACGATGGGCAGGCCAGGCGGCAGGGAAGCGGGCATAGCTGAAACTCTAGCGCCGAATCAGCGGGACCGGCGCCGGGTCAGCCCCACCCCCACGAGGCAGATGACGCCTCCCACCAGGCCCCAGACCGTAGGGATCTCGCCGAGCACCAGCCAGGAGATCAGGATCGTGGTGCCGGGCACGAGGTAGGTGGTGGCCGCGAGCCGACCGGCGTCGATCAGGGACAACGCATAGGCCCAGGTGGTGAACGCGATTGCCGTCGGGAAGATGCCGAGATAGACCAGCCCCAGCGTCGCCGGCAGCGGGGCCGCCTGTAGTTCGGTGATCAGCTGGCCGCTGAAGGGCAGGCAGCAGACCGCGCCGACCAGGATCCCGAACCAGGTGGCCTGGGCCGCGGGGAACTTTCGCAGGACCGGCTTTTGCACGATCACACTGACCGCGGCGAGGGCCGCCGCCAGCAGGCACAACAGCACCCCGGCGACGTCGGCCGTGGACCGCTGCCCGGACCCCAGTGCTATCACCGCGACGCCGCCGAACGCGACGAGGCTGCCGATGATCAGCCAGCGGGGGAAGCCCTCCTTGAGGATGACCCCGGCCATGATGGCCACCAGGATCGGGTTGACGTTGATCAGCAGCGCGGCCGTGCCGGCGTCGAGGAGGTGTTCGGCGGCGTTCAGGGCGACGTTGTAGCCGCCGAACCACATCACGCCGTAAGCCAGGATGGGCCACCACTCGCGGCCCCGGGGGAGGTTGGGATTCTTCAGCAGTTGCGGCAGCACCACCAGGCCCAGGGCGACGGCGGCGATCGCCAGCCGGCCTAGGGTCAGGGAGCCGGGGGAGAAGCTGGGTCCCACGGCCCGGATGCCCACGAAGGCGGAGGCCCACAACACCACGGTGACCACGACGGCGGCGATGCCGAGCCTGCTGATCTGGCCCGGCGGGAGGAGCTGCTTCGCAGGGTTTGCGGGGTTTACGGGGTGGGCGGGCTGGGAGGCGGGCGCGTGCGGCGGCAATTCGTGGGTGCCGTCCGGGCGCGCGCTGTCCGGCTGGGGGGAGCCCGTCTGGGCGGTTGTTGCCATGCTGCCAATCTAGCCGGTGCAGGGGCCCGGGGACTGGCGGAAATCGGTCACGTCTAGGCGAGTTCCTGCCAACTGCGGTGCTCCCGTCCCCGGAGAGTTCACCGCAGCGGGCGGGCGGCCGCCTGGATGGCCGCCGCAACCTCGTCGAGGGCCGCCGATCCGTGCCGCCACTGCTGCCAGTGGAGCGGCACGTCCACGTGCGCGCCGGGGTCCAGAGACAGCAGGGTTTGGCGCTTCAGCTCCTCCGAGACCTCGATTTCAGGGAGCAGTCCCCACCCCATGCCCCAGCGGATGGCTTCCCCGAACTCATGGGCGGCCGGGACGTAGTGCCGCGGCGGCTGGAGGGTCTTGCGGCTCACGCCGCGCAGATAGCGGTCCTGCAGGTCGTCCTTGCGGTCGAAGACGATGACCGGCGCGACGGCGAGCGCGTCCGCCGTCGCGCCGCCGGGAAACCACCGCGCGGCGAAGTCCGGCGTGCAGACCGGCAGGTAGCGCATGACGCCCAAGCGCCGGGACGAGCAGCCCGGCGCCGCCTTGGCCGTGGTGGTGATGGCAGCGGCTGCGGCGCCGCTGCGGAGGAGTTCCAGCGAATAGTCCTGGTCCTCGCGCAGGATCTCCAGCTGGACCTTGTCCGCCACCGCGGCCAGGCCGGGGAGGGCCCAGGTGTGCAGGGAATCGCTGTTGATCACGAGGGTCAGCCGGATGCTGGCGGGCTGCGTGCCGGGCTGCAGCTCTTCGGCCAGATCGGCGGAGAGCATGTCCAGTTGCCGGGCGAAGCGCACCACCGCCTGCCCGGACGGCGTGAGTCCGACGGGCCGGGTCCGGGTCAGCACCGGCCGGCCGACGGCCACCTCGAGGGCGCGGACACGCTGGCTCACCGCCGACGCCGTGACCCGGAGTTGGCTGGCGGCGGCCTCGAAGCTTCCGTGCGCCACGATGGCGGCCAGGGTCCGGGCCTGGTCAGGCTGGATGTCAATCATTAGCTCATCTTATGTTGGCCAACATTTGTTAACTGGTTTCATGTTCCTGCCGCCCTTACCGTGGATCCCGTGATCCTTTCCCTCGTTTCCGGCCTGGCCAGCGGGCTGTCCCTCATCGTCGCCATCGGAGCGCAGAACGCCTTTGTGCTCCGCCAGGGCGTCCAGCGCTCGCACGTCCTTCTGGTTGTTGCCGTATGCGCCGTCTCGGACCTTGTCCTGATTGTGCTGGGGGTGGCCGGCGTGGGCGTTCTCATCGAGCGGGCGCCAGAGGTCCTCGAGGTGGTCCGCTGGGCGGGTGCTGCCTTCCTCCTGGCGTACGGGGCAATGGCTGCGGTGCGGGCCATCCGCGGCACGCAGGCGGCGCACCTGGCGGCCGGTCACAAGGGAACGTGGGCGACCGCCCTGGGAACCTGCCTGGCGCTGACCTGGCTGAACCCGCACGTCTACCTCGACACTGTGCTGCTGCTGGGGTCCCTCGCCGGCACCCACGGTGCGGACGGGCGCTGGTGGTTTGCCGCCGGAGCCGGGCTGGGCAGCGTGGCGTGGTTCGCCGCGCTGGGTGCCGGCGCCCGGTTCCTTGCCCCGTTGTTCGCCCGGCCGGGCAGTTGGCGCGTGCTCGACGCCGGCATCGCCTTGGTCATGGTCACCCTCGCTGTCATGCTCGTAGCCTTGAGATAGTCAGCCGTCCCGTTCATCGCGCGATACCCACCCGACAAAGGAACCGTCCATGTACATCCCCTCGCATTTCGCCGCTGACCCGGACGCCGTCAGGGATTTGCTCGAGAACCCCGGGGCAGCCAACCTGGTGACGTCGACGGAGCAAGGGCTGCTCGCCACCCTGCTGCCGTTCGTCTATGACCCGGAGGTGGGCGAGCACGGGGCGCTGCTGGGCCATGTTGCCCGCAACAACGATCAGTGGCGGCTGCCGGCACTGGGTGAATCCCTGGCCATCATCCAGCGCTCCGATGCCTACATCTCCCCGAACTGGTACCCCACCAAGGCGGAACACGGCCGGGTGGTGCCGACGTGGAACTACACCACGGCCCACGCCTACGGCAGGCTGGTCATCCACGACGATCCTGTCTGGGTTGAAGACCTAGTCCGGCGGCTGACCGCACAGCACGAAGCGGCCTCGGAACGGCCCTGGGCCGTGGACGACGCACCTGCGCGTTTCATCGCCGGCCAGCTCCGGGCGATTGTCGGCGTCGAGCTTGTCATCACGAGGGTCGAAGCGAAACGCAAGCTCAGCCAGAACCGGTCGGCTGCCGACATTGACGGCGTCGTCGCGGGTTTGCGGGCCAGGGGAGACCTGGAGTCGGCGGTCGATGTGGAGCGGGCCCGGCAGGACCCTGCCCGGCGGGGTTAGGCGCCGCCAAATGGGCGGCAGCCGCTGATTTTGGATAATCCGGAGTCTGCCCTTATAGTTTTATAGTCCAGTTCGGAGGAACCCGAAAGGACAAAAACGGAAGGCTTCGGCCCTTAATTTTTGCCTTTGTTCAACCGGATGGCGTCCTGGCCCCCATCGTCTAGCGGCCTAGGACACCGCCCTTTCACGGCGGCGGCACGGGTTCGAATCCCGTTGGGGGTACGCAAGGAACTGGTCAAACCGGGTGTGAAAGTCTGGTAGGCTAAAGGCCTTGAAAAATTGCGGTAGCGATACTGCAGACAAGAAATAAATAGCAAGGCCCTGTAGCGCAGTTGGTTAGCGCGCCGCCCTGTCACGGCGGAGGTCGCGGGTTCAAGTCCCGTCAGGGTCGCTCTGATTGCCAGAAGAAATTCCGGCTCTCATGGTGACACGTCACCTAGGCTCTGTAGCTCAGTTGGTAGAGCGTTCGACTGAAAATCGAAAGGTCACCGGATCGACGCCGGTCGGAGCCACCACTGGGAAGCATCAGTTCTTCGGAACTGGTGCTTTTCTTCTTTTAACCCCATCGACTGCTCCGTAAGTGCCCTTCAGGGCGGCCAAAAGGGCGGTTACGGAGCAGTCGATGGAAAGTTCGACGGCGGCGGCCGGTTTGGGGGCTGGCCAACCGGCCGGGCTAGACTCACACGCTGGGGAAAGAACGCCAAGACCGCCGGCAGCGTGATCGGGCCGGCGGTGCAATCTCAACCGAAAAGTGATTCCACGAACGTGATCTTGAAGAATGTTGCCCGCCCGCTGACCGTAAGCGCCCTTCTGGCGGCCCTCGCACTCACCGCCTGCTCTGCACCGCAAGCCGGCAGCGCGCCGTCGTCCGCGGCGGCCGGCCCCGCGCCGTCGTCCGCGACCGCAAGTCCCAGCAAGTCCTCCGGCCCGTGGGGTGACTTCGCCACGGCTGCCGAGGCCTGCACCACGATTTCCGAACAGGCCACCGGCTCCACTCTGCTTCCGCTCTCGGCTGCGAAGGGATCGGCGGCCGAATTGGAGCAGACCAAGGCCGAGCTGACCCGCACAGCGGAACGCGCCCCGGACAGCATCAAGGCAGACTTCACCACTCTCAGCCAGGTGGCCATCGCCGGCATCAAGGACCAGACGGTCTTCTCCAGCGGAAAACTCCAGGACGCCATGGCTCCGGTGCAGACCTGGCTCGCCACCAACTGCGGATAGCGGGCCTGTTCAGTCCGCTTCCCCGGGCGTTAGCCTAGGCGGGCCGGGTGCCGGTGCGATTTCCTTGACGGGGCACGGCCTTCCCGGGGCCTAGCGGCCACCTTGCCGGGCACAGGTACTAGGGTGGTCACAAAGAGAAGGGGGAGTGCCTCATGGAATACCAGGATCCTCAGCCCGGAGCGGCCCAGGTGCCCGAGCCCGCCACAGCTTTGCCGGTGCCCGGCGGTGGCCGCACCGTCATTTCCGAAAACGCCGTCGCGAAGGTTGCGGGTATCGCTGCCCGTTCGGTCCCCGGCGTCTACTCCCTGGGATCGGGCCCGTCGCGCGCTCTCGGCGCGTTCCGTGACGCGGTGGGCAGCTCGGACCACGCCGCCGGCGTCCGGGCCGAGGTCGGTGAAACGCAGGTCGCGGTCGATATTGACCTGGTGGCGCTCTACGGCACACCCCTTCACGCCTTGGCAGACCAGATCCGCGCCGCTGTGTATGCGGCAGTGGAGGAGCTCGTCGGACTCCAGGTCATCGAAGTCAACATTGAGATCAACGATGTCTATGTGCCCGGCCCGGCGAAAACCGGTACCGCGGCCGAGACCCGGCCCGCTAGGGAGGCAATCCAGTGAACCTGACCGTGGTGGGGATCGCAGTGGGCGCCTTCGTGGCGTTTATGTCGTTCCAGTTCGGCGTCTGGGGATTCCTGGGCGCCCTGCTGTTCATGGGGATCGGAGCCCTGCTGGGCCGCGCCGCGGAAGGGAAACTGGACCTGCGCAGCGTGCTTGACGCCCTCACGGGCCGGCGTTCCTCCTCATGAGCGGCCCGGCAGGTGGCGCCCACGCCGCCGCGATGGCCGGACACACCCGGATCAGCACCCAGGCGCTGACCAGCGTGGCGCAGGCCGCCGCTGCAGAAGCCCTCGGCGTTCCGCCGCAGGAGGTCCGGGCAGAATGGTCCGACGACGACGGACTGCTGGCCTTGTCCCTTGTCGCACCCATCACCGTGCCCCCGCTGACCACGGTCGTGCGGGACGCCGGACGGGTCGCGGGCCTCGGCGGCTCCATCTGGGACCGGGCCGTGGCCGCCAAGGCGGTCATCCTGCGCCGCGTGACCGAGCTGAGCGGTACCCGGCTGAGCAGGGTGGACATCCGGATCGGCGGCGCCAGCATGAGTGAAGGAGGGCGCGTCCATTGAGGCACAACACCGAGCACGATCCCAGCCACGAAAGCTACGCCGCGCCAGCTCCCAGTGCCGCGCCTTCGGTGGGCAATGAAGCCCCTACCGTGGGCGGCGTCGCCCGCATAGAGAAGATCCTCCATCGCGAGACCCACTCCTCAAGGGCCGTCGCCTCCATCATCGCCGCCGTACTCGTGGTGGGGCTGTGCGGCTATGCGCTCCTGGAAACCGCGGTCCGGGCCGTCGGACAGCCGCCCTGGCTCGTGGATCCGCAGACCGCGGCGGAGCAGGCGGTGGCGCTCCCGGCCGGGGTGCCGCCGCTCCTGCTCGGCGTCATCGGCGCGGTAGTCGTGATGGCAGGGCTGTTCTTCTTCCTGAACGCGGTGCTGCCCGGACGCCGCGCCCGCCACATTTTGCGGGACCCCCGCGCCGCCGTCGTCGTGGACGACGAAGTGATCGCCTCCGCCCTGGCACGCCGGGCGCGGGTGGCCGCCAACGTAAGCCAGGAACAGGTGATGGTGACGGTGTCCCGGCAGCAGGTGCAGGTCAACGTCCGGCCGACCTCCGGCGTGCCGCTGCGCCCGGATGCCGTCCTCGCCGCCGTGCAGGAGGAGCTCCGGGACATGGCGCTGTCCCCGTCGCCGGATGTGCGGATCAATGTGGCACCGACCGGGGTGGTCGGAGCATGAACGGCACCCCCAGGATCCTCAACCGGGTACTGATCGGTGTCCTCGGCATCAAGCTCCTCGGCATCGGAGCCCTGCTGGTCCTGCTTGCCACTGTGCCGGCGGTCGGGGTGTGGTGGCAGGACTGGTCCGCCGGCGTCTGGAGCATCTGGCGCGATCTCTTCGAACGCACGCGCTTCCCGGGGCGGGCGGAGAGCTGGCTCTGGATCGTGGTGGTCCTGGTACTGCTCCTGGTGATTGGCGCCATGGTGGCGTGGGTCGCCCAGCAGGGCAAGGGCCGGGCCAACCTGCTGGTGTCCGAGGATGATCCGGGCGACGTCCCGGGAAACGTCAGGATCGGAAGCGGCGTGGCCGAGCAGGCGCTCCGGGCCGCCTTGGCGGACCGTCCGGACCTGGCCGGCGCAACGGTGGCAACGTACGAATTCCGCGGCGAACCGGGCCTGAGAATTCGGATCCAGCCCCGCCAGGGCGTAGCCCCGCACAGGCTCACGGCCGACGTGTCTGCCCTCGTGGAGGCGCTCGATGTTGTGCTCGGCAAGCGCACCCCGGTGCTCATCCACATCGCGTCCGGTGCGCGGTCGAGGTTCGGGCGGGCTGAACGGGTCCGCTGACCCCGGCTGTGAGTTTTCGGCAACAACTTTGGCGCGCCCGTTGCGAGCGGGCTGATGGGCCGCCATCCCTTGAAATGGCGCGGAATGTCCCATCGAACAACGGATCGGAATAGGGTCTCCTTTCCGTAAAGGTTCGATGTAAACGCTTGCATTCCTCACCGGATGTTGATTATTGTGATGGGCACCACAGCAACGCACCGCCGTTTCATGTCCGGTACTCAGCGAGGAGCCCTCCAGTATGAAAACCCCGAAGTTTCTACTTCCCGTAGCCACAGCAGGCGTTCTAGCCCTCACCCTCTCCGCTTGTGGCGGCGGGGGCGGCACAACTGCCGGCGCCGACGCCGAGCAGGGCCTCGACAGCCGCGGCCCCATTACCTACGTCCAGGGCAAGGACAACAGCAACGTCGTCCGCCCGCTGATCGAGAAGTGGAACGCTGCCCACCCGAACGAGAAGGTCACGTTCAAGGAGCAGACCGACCAGGCCGACCAGCAGCACGATGACCTGGTCCAGAACTTCCAGGCCAAGAACGCCAACTACGACGTCGTCAGCGTCGACGTGGTGTGGACCGCCGAGTTCGCCGCCAAGGGCTGGCTCCAGCCGCTCAAGGACAAGATGGCGCTGGACACCTCCAAGATGCTGAAGCCGACGGTCGAGAGCGCCTCCTACAAGGGCACGCTCTACGCGGCCCCGCAGAACTCCGACGGCGGCATCCTGTACTACCGCAAGGACCTCGTCCCCACGGCGCCCAAGACCTGGGACGAGATGATGAGCATGTGCTCCATCGCCAAGGAGAACAACATCGGTTGTTTCGCGGGCCAGTACGCCAAGTACGAGGGCCTTACGGTGAACACTTCTGAGGCCATCAACTCCGCGGGCGGTTCCGTACTGAATTCGGAGGGCAAGCCGAGCCTGAACACTCCTGAGGCCAAGGCCGGCCTCGAATCCCTGACCAAGGCATATGCCGATGGAAACATCCCGAAGGAAGCCATCACCTTCCAGGAGGAGCAGGGCCGGCAGGCCTTCCAGGACGGCAAACTGCTCTTCCACCGCAACTGGCCCTACGTCTACAACCTGGCGACGACGGAAGGTTCCTCCAAGGTGAAAGACGTCCTCGGCATGACCGCGCTGGTCGGCGCGGACGGCCCCGGTGCATCCTCCCTGGGCGGGCACAGTGCAGGCATGAGCGTCTACTCGAAGAACAAGGCCACCGCCCTGGACTTCCTCAAGTTCCTCACCTCTGAGGAGACCCAGAAGTTCTACGCCACGCAGGGTTC
Organism: Arthrobacter sp. 05N429; assembly: GCF_056397045.1. Classification (NCBI taxonomy): domain Bacteria; kingdom Bacillati; phylum Actinomycetota; class Actinomycetes; order Micrococcales; family Micrococcaceae; genus Arthrobacter; species Arthrobacter sp. 05N429. The sequence continues at coordinate 65,616 of NZ_JBFTMQ010000002.1, read as the reverse complement.
ACTTGCCCCGGTCCTCGGCGCCCTGTATGACGACCAGGAGCTCGTCACGAAGCTGCCGTACCTCCCGGTGCTGAAGACCTCGATCGAGAACGCCGTGCCGCGTCCGGTTACCCCGTTCTACCCGGCCGTCACCAAGGCCATCCAGGAAAATGCCTACGCTGCCATCAAGGGCGAAAAGACCGTAGATGCGGCCTTGTCCGACATGCAGAAGTCCATCGAGTCCGCTAGCGCGGGACAGTAGTCCAGCCATGGCAACCGAATTAGGCCCGACGCCGGTCAAAGAACCGGCGTCGGGCGGTGCTCCGGTCCACCACGGCCCCAAGGGCGTGGGGGAGGACAACGCGATAGCGAGCCAGGGCAGGTGGGCGTCGTGGCTGCTGGCGCCGACCATCGTCGCGCTGGCAATCGTCATTGTCTACCCGATCATCACTGCCATCGTGATGTCGTTCCAGAAGGATGCCGGCCTTGACCCCGCCACGGGTCTATTCACCGAGGGCGGACCTGCCGGCTTCTCGAATTACACCAACTGGCTCTTCCAGCAGTGTGCCGCCCCGGGCGGCGGAACCGTGGCCTGCCCGCCCGGAACATTGGGCGCGCAGTTCTGGTCCGCCACCGGGACGACCTTCTACTTCACCATCGTCACGGTGACCTTGGAGACCATCCTTGGTTTCTGGATGGCCATCATCATGGCGCGGACCTTCCGGGGCCGCAGCCTGGTCCGCGCGGCCGTACTGGTGCCGTGGGCCATCCCCACCGCCGTCACCGCCCAGCTGTGGCTGTTCATCTTCGCCTTCGAAGGCATCGGCAACAAACTGTTCAACACCACCATCCTGTGGACGGGCAGCGAAATCCCGGCTCGTTGGGCGGTCATCATCGCCGACACCTGGAAGACGACGCCGTTCATGGCGCTGCTCATCCTGGCCGGCCTGCAGATGATTCCGGCCGAAGTCTACGAAGCGGCCAAGGTCGACGGCGCCTCCGCCTGGCAGAGGTTCCGGATGATCACCCTCCCGCTGGTCAAGCCGGCGCTGATGGTCGCCATCCTCTTCCGGACGCTGGATGCCCTGCGGATGTTCGACCTCCCGTTCATCCTGACGGAGGGCTCCAACAACACCACCACCCTGTCCATTTTGGTGGTCAACCAGATCAGGCAGGGCTTCAACTCCGCCGCCGCCTTGTCCACCATCACGTTCATCATCATCTTCATTGTGGCCTTCATCTTCGTCCGCTTCCTCGGAGCGAACGTCGTGGAGCAGCAAACCGGCGCAGGTAAGGGGAAGAAATGACCGCCGCGACCGAACTCCGGGCCGAGCAGGATCGTGGCCGCAAGGCGGCCCAGAACCGCGAGAAATGGGCGAGCGTCCGCACGTACGTCAGCGCCGCCGTCATCCTGTTCTGGTGCCTGGCGCCGGCGTACTGGATGGTGGTGACGGCGTTCCGCGATGTGGGCTACACCTACGACACTTCGCTCCTGCCCACCCACGTGACACTCGACAACTTCCGCACGGCCTTCGATACGTCGTTCGGCAACCACTTCGCCCAGGCCCTGCTGAACAGTGTGTTCATCGGTGTGACGGTGACCCTGATCTCCCTGGTGCTGGGTGTATTCGCGGCCTATGCCCTGGCCCGGTTGAACTTCCGGTTCAAGTACCTGGTGCTGGGCTTCATTCTGGGGGCGTCCATGTTCCCCGGCGTCGCCCTCGTCACCCCGCTGTTCCAGCTGTTCACGAATATCGGCTGGATCGGCACCTACCAGGCGCTGATCATTCCCAACATCTCCTTCGTCCTCCCGCTGACGGTCTACACCATGACGTCGTTCTTCCGGGAAATGCCGTGGGAGCTTGAGGAAGCGGCCCGCGTGGACGGGTGCACCCAGGGGCAGGCGTTCCGGCGGGTGATCATGCCGCTCGCCGCACCGGCCATCTTCACGACGGCGATCCTGGCGTTCATCTCCTCATGGAATGAGTTCCTGATTGCCAGCCAGCTCTCGAACGACCAAACCCAGCCGGTAACGGTGGCCATTGCCAACTTCGCCGGTGCCCAGCCGCAGCAGATTCCGTACACCGCGATCATGGCCGCCGGAACGATCGTCACAATTCCGCTGGTCATCCTGGTGCTGATCTTCCAGCGTAAGATCGTCGCTGGCCTCACCGCCGGCGCCGTGAAGTGACGGCCCGGCAATGAACGCCAAGCCGAGCCGTGGTCTGGTCCGGAGCGAACACCGTCGTGTCCGCTCCGGCGAGGACTTCGACATCATCATCGGGCTCCTCGGTTTCTGGGCGCTGGTGCTGTTCGTGGTCACCGTCTGGATGGAGGTGACCGGCCAGCCGGCGCTGGGCTGGGCCCTGGGCCTGCTGGCCATGGTGCTGGCCGTGTACGGACTGATCCGGCTGCGCCGTCGCCTGCCGGAAAGGACGGCAACCAGGCGCAACTGAGGACCGGAGCTGCGGCACTGAGTCGCGGGGGCGGGCAAGGATCTCCTGCGTCCGGGCATCAAAGGGCAGCAGACAGTCGACAAGGGGACACGGTGGCAAAGACAACAGACAGGGCACAACGCGGAGGACACTCGGGCGTCAGCATCGAGGACGTGGCCCTGGCTGCAGGAGTCTCCACCGCCACCGTGTCCCGCGCCGTCCGCGGCCTGCCCAGGGTTTCGCCGGCCACCCGGGAGAAGATCCTGGGCATCGCCGAGGCCCTGGGCTACGTCGCATCCTCATCGGCCTCCGGGCTGGCAACCGGGCGCACCAAGACCATCGGCGTGCTGGCCCCGTTCGTCAGCCGCTGGTTTTTCTCCAAGGCGATCGAAGGCGCGGACCGGGAACTGCACGCCCGGCAGTACAACCTCTCACTGTTCAATTTGGGCGGCCACGGCAGCCACCGTGAGCGGCTCTTCAGCAAAACAATGGTCTACAAGCAGATCGACGCGCTGCTGGTCTTGTGTATGGCACTGACGCATGAAGAAATCGAACACCTCCAGAAGATCGACATCCCCCTGGTCGTCGTCGGCGGCCACGTCGAAGAATGCCCCTACATCGGCATTGACGACTACGCCGCCGCCGCCACGGCGGTGCGCCACCTGATCGGACTCGGGCACACCGAAATCGCCCTACTGCACGGCGACGACGAAACCGACCTCAACTTTGATGTCCCCAGGGTCCGGATCAAAGCTTTCCAGGAGGTGATGGCGGAAGCCGGCCTGAACGTCCGGGAGGAATGGGACGAATGGGGCGATTTCACCGTCCCCAGCGGCCAGAACGCCTTCCGCCGGCTCTGGGATAGGCCCGGACCGAAGCCCACGGCCATCTTCTGCGCCTCCGATGAGATGGCCATGGGGATCATCTTCGAGGCCACCCGGGCCGGAGTCCGCATCCCCGAGGAACTCTCCGTGATCGGGATCGACGACCACGACTTTTCCGAGGCCATGGGCCTCACCACCGTCAGGCAGCGCCCCGACGAGCAAGCCGAACTGGGCACCAAGATGCTCCTGGACGAACTCGATGGAAATGAAGGGGCAGTGCGCTCCACGGTTGCCCCGCACCAGCTGATCGTCCGAAGCACAACGGCGCCGCCCCGCAACGCCGGCGCCGAAGCCCGCAAGGCCGGGCTGGGTGCAGGGACCCGGGAACAGGGCGGCCGGCAGCCCGCCTAGCCAGCGCGGAACCAGTTCCTCAGGAAGCGCGGGCGAGTTGCCGGATCGGGATCCAGCGGGACGCCAGCCGGCGGTAGGCAGCGGCCGCCCCGGTCATGTCCCCTTCGGCCAGGCACTCGATGCCCAGCCTGACATCCATGGGTGACTCATCCGGGTAGACCTTGTCCGCCACGGCGCCGTAGTCCAGTTCCACCATCGACTCCGCGTGGAAGAGCTCCAGCCATTCGGTGAGCTGGGTCAGGTCCTCGAGCATGTCCAGGTCCGGCGCAGCGAGGGCCAGGTGGGCCACCGCATAGCGGACCCGCTCGAGGGCTTCGCCGATGGTCGCGCGGATCCGCACGGTGACAATGTGCCCCTCGGATTCCACCACGTCCGTCGGGTCCGATTCCTGGAAGAGGCAGAACCAGCTGAACGGGATGCCCCATGTGGATGCCCGGGTGTGCACTCGGCCCAGCCCGGCGTGCGCCCGCACATCATCGATGCGCTCCTGGTGCTTGTCGCGCTGCTCCTCCGGAATCAGCAACTGCGCCAAAGGCCCATGGATGCCCTCCATCAAGGCGTTGGCGGCCAGCCCGGCCCGGAGCACCAGCTGGCTCGGGCAGTACAGCAGGCCGTCCGGATGCCCCGTGCCGGGGGTGCCGGCGTCGGGAGTGCCGCCGCCTGCCGTTGGCGCTGCTCCGTGAGCGATGTCCGGGCGGGGTGCCGCAAGGATGCGGACCAGGTCCGTCGCCCCGGTGGGGAACGGGTCTCCGCCCGGGCGCGTGATGCGGCCCAGGGAAGCGAGCAACTCGGCGTTTTCGACGGCCGCGCGGGAAACGCTCCGGGATCCCGCCTCCCGGAGGGTCTGCTGCTGGCCCTCCGGGAACGCCTCCAGGGGTTCGTAGATCCGCAGCGCCGAGGAGAACGGCAGCCCCGCCTGCCCGTGGTAGAGGTTTCCCGTCATTGGATTCCGTCGCTTCCCTGTGGCCCCATCAGTCGCTCAGGTCCACGATTACGGGGGCGTGGTCCGAGGCGCCTTTGCCTTTGCGTTCCTCCCGGTCGATCGCGGCGCCGGTGACGCGGGCGGCCAGCGCGGGGGAGGCGAGGACAAAGTCGATCCGCATCCCTTCCTTTTTCGGGAAGCGCAGCTGTGTGTAGTCCCAATACGTGTAGACGCCGGGTCCGGGGGTGTGCGGGCGGACGACGTCCTGGAAGCCTGCGTTCTCGAAGGCGTGGAAGGCTGCCCGCTCCGGCTCGCTGACGTGGGTGAGGGCATTGGCCCGGAAGTAGTCGATGTCCCAGACGTCATCGTCCTGCGGGGCAATGTTCCAGTCGCCCATCAGGGCGATCTGCGCCTCGGGGTCCTCCCGGACCCAGCCTTCGGCATGGGTCCGCAGCGAGTCCAGCCAGCTGAGCTTGTACGGCATATGCTCATCGTCGAGGGCCCGGCCGTTCGGGACATAGAGGCTCCAGACCCTGACGCCGCCGCAGGTTGCGCCGATCGCACGGGCCTCCTGCACGGCGTCCTTGCCGTTCTTGCCGAAGACCGGCTGGTCAAGGAAGGTGCGTTCGACGTCGTCGAGCCCTACCCGGGAGGCGATCGCCACGCCGTTCCACTGGCTCAGGCCGAAGTGCGCCACCTCGTAGCCCATGCTCTCGAACAGCTCCCAGGGGAAGTTGTCGTCCTTGCACTTGGTTTCCTGGATGGCCAGGACATCACAGTCGGTGCGCTGAAGCCAGGCTTCAACGCGGTCGGCACGGGCACGGAGCGAGTTCACATTCCAGGTAGCTATCTTCACAGTCCCTAACTTACCGAACTTGGCTGCCGGGCGAAGCTGCAGGCCGGCCACAGCCCCTCTGGAATTTAGTAGGAAGTCCGAGTATATTCAGGAGCAGCAGATGACGTGGGTCACAGGCGGCCCGGCCGTCACTACGTCAACCACACGGTGCAAAGGAGCATTCCATCATGGTTCGCGAGCTATCCCACTACATTGACGGACAGCATGTTGAAGGCACCTCGGGGCGCTTCAGCGATGTCTACGATCCGTGCACCGGCGAGGTCCAGGCCCGCGTGCCGCTGGCGAGCACCGAAGAGGTCCGCAACGTGGTCTCCAACGCGGAAAAGGGCCAGCTCGAGTGGGCGGCCATGAACCCGCAGCGCCGCGGCCGGATCCTGCTCAAGTTCGTTGACCTGGTCAACCAGAACATGGACGAGCTCGCCACCCTGCTGTCCTCGGAACACGGCAAGACCTTCCTCGACGCGAAAGGCGACATCCAGCGCGGCATCGAGGTCGTCGAATTCGCCGCCGGCGCACCGCACCTGCTCAAGGGCGAATTCTCGGACAGCGCCGGAACCGGAATCGATGTACACTCGCTGCGCCAGCCCCTCGGCGTCGTCGCCGGCATCACCCCCTTCAACTTCCCGGCCATGATCCCGCTCTGGAAGTCCGGCCCGGCCCTCGCCGCGGGCAACTCCTTCATCCTCAAGCCCTCCGAGCGCGACCCCTCCGTCCCGCTGCGCCTCGCCGAGCTCTTCACCGAGGCGGGCCTGCCTGCCGGTGTCTTCAACGTCGTCAACGGCGACAAGGAAGCCGTGGACGCGCTGCTGGAGGACCCCCGCGTCCAGGCCATCGGCTTCGTCGGCTCCACGCCGATCGCTCAGTACATCTACGCCACGGCCGCCGCCAACGGCAAGCGCGCCCAGTGCTTCGGCGGCGCCAAGAACCACATGGTGATCATGCCGGACGCGGACCTGGACATGGCCGCGGACGCCCTGATGGGGGCAGGCTTCGGCTCCGCCGGCGAACGCTGCATGGCCATCTCCGTGGCCGTGCCGGTCGGCAAGGCCACCGGGGACGCGCTCGTCGCCAAACTCGAGGAGCGGATCGCGGACCTCAAGGTCGGCCACAGCCTGGCGAAGGATTCCGACTTCGGCCCGGTCGTCGCGGCGTCCGCCAAGGAACGGATTGAAGGCTACATCCAGGCCGGCGTCGACGAGGGCGCCACCCTGCTGGCCGACGGCCGCGGGCTCAAGGTCGAAGGCTACGACGGCGGCTTCTGGGTGGGCCCCACGCTCTTCGACAACGTCACCAAGGACATGACGATCTACAAGGAAGAGATCTTCGGCCCGGTCCTGAGCGTCCTCCGCGCCGAGGACTACGACGAGGCCCTGCGCCTGTGCAGCGAGCACGAGTTCGGCAACGGCGTGGCCATCTTCACCCGCGACGGCGACTCCGCCCGTGACTTCGCCAGCCGGGTCCAGGTGGGCATGGTGGGCATCAACGTGCCCATCCCCGTGCCGATCGCCTACTACACCTTCGGCGGCTGGAAGGCCTCCGGCTTCGGTGACCTCAACCAGCATGGCGCGGACGCCTTCCGCTTCTACACCAAGACCAAGACGGTCACCACACGCTGGCCCTCCGGCATCCGCACCGGTGCCAGCTTCGTGATGCCGGAAGGCAGCTGATGGCGGGCAAGCACGCCGAGGACGCCGCGGCGGCGGAAGTGCTGTTCGAGCGGCGCGGCCGGCTTGGTGTGGTCACGTTGAACCGACCCCGGGCGGTCAACGCGCTCACCGCGGGCATGGCCTCGGCCATGCTGGAGCAGCTCACCCTCTGGGCGGACGACGACGCCGTCGCGGCCGTCCTGGTCCGCGGCGCCGGTGACCGCGGGCTGTGCGCCGGCGGCGACATCGTGGCCATCTACCGGGACATGCTCGACGGCGGCGACGCGACAGCCAACTTCTGGGCCGAGGAGTACCGGCTGAACTCCCTCATCTCGGGCTACCCCAAGCCGTATGTGGCGTTCATGGACGGGCTGGTCCTCGGCGGCGGGGTGGGGATTTCCGCGCATGGCTCGGTCCGGATCGTCACCGAACGCACCCGGATGGGCATGCCCGAGACCACGATCGGTTTTGTGCCCGACGTCGGCGGAACCCTGCTGCTCTCCCGCTCACCGGGGGAGTCCGGCACCCATGCCGCCCTCACGGGAGCCCACCTGAGCGGCGCCGATGCGCTGTTCCTGGGGCTCGCGGACCATTTCGTGCCGTCCGCAAGCCTGGCGGAACTCGAGGTGGCGCTGGAGGGCGAGCCGGCGGACGCCGCCGTCGCGCGCTTCGCCGGGGAGGCCCCGAACTCTGTCCTCGCAGCGCAGCGGGAATGGATTGACGCCTGCTACTCGGCCGACGACGCCGAAGAGATCCTGCGGAGGCTGCGGGCTTTCCGTGGAGAGAACGCAGCGGAAGCGGCCGAAGCCGCGGACACGATCGAGAGCAAGTCGCCGACCGCCGTGAAGGTGGCACTGGCGTCCCTGCGCCGGGTCCGGGGCCTGAGCCTCGAGGAGGCACTGGAGCAGGAATACCGGGTGGGGCTGCGGTTCCTGGCCGGCCCCGACTTCCGCGAGGGCATCCGCGCGCAGGTGGTGGACAAGGACCGCGAACCGCACTGGCAGCCGGCCCGCCTGGCGGAGGTCAGCCGAGACGACGTCGAATCCTATTTTGCGCCGCTGGGCGACCGTGAACTGCAGCTGTCGAAGGAGCGGGACAATGTCTGAAACATCGCAGACCGGATCAGGTCAGCCCGGACCCGCCCAGTCCGGCACCATCGCCTTCCTGGGCCTTGGCCACATGGGCGGGCCGATGGCCATCAACCTGGTCAAGGCCGGCTACACGGTGACCGGCTTCGACGTGGTGCCGGCCGCACTGGAAACAGCCCGGGCACACGGCATCGCCACCGCGGAGACTGCGGTCGATGCGGTGGTGGGCGCCGCCGTCGTGCTGACCATGCTGCCCAGCGGCAGGCACCTCCTGGACGCCTACCGCGGCAGCCCCGGCGGGCCGGGACAGCAGAGCCAGCCGGGCCTGCTGGACGTGGCCCGGCCGGGAACCCTCTTCCTGGACTGCTCCACGATCAACGTGGACGAGGCCCGCGAGGCCGCCGAGCTGGCCCTCGCAGCCGGCCACCGGGCGGTTGACGCCCCGGTCTCCGGCGGCGTCGTCGGGGCAGAGGCCGGCACCCTGACGTTTATGGTGGGGGCACTTCCCGAGGACTTCGAGGCAGTCACGCCGATGCTCGAAGTCATGGGCAAGCGGGTGGTGCACTGCGGGGAACACGGTGCAGGGCAAGCGGCGAAAATCTGCAACAACATGATCCTTGGCGTCTCGATGATCGCGGTCAGTGAGGCCTTTGTGCTCGGCGAGAAGCTGGGCCTGACCCACCAGGCGCTGTTCGACGTCGCCTCCGCGGCCTCGGGCCAGTGCTGGGCGCTGACCACCAACTGCCCCGTTCCGGGGCCGGTCCCCACGAGTCCTGCCAACCGCGACTACCAGCCCGGTTTCGCGGGAGCCCTCATGGCCAAGGACCTCAAGCTGGCGCTCAATGCGCTGGAAAGCACCGGCGTCGCCGCCCGGCTGGGACCGCTCGCATCGGAAATCTACGATACGTTTGCCGCGGAAGGCGGGGCGGGCCGGGACTTCTCCGGGATCATCACCGACATCCGGGACAAGTCCGACCACTGACCGGCCGATAGACATTCTGAACAGCTGAGGGGACAGGCATGACAGAGCAGTACACAAACATTCTGGTGGAGCGGCGCGGCCGGGTGGGGCTCGTGACGCTCAACCGGCCTGAGGCGCTGAACGCCCTCAACAAGGCCACCATGGACGAACTCGTCGCCGCGGTGTCCGCCATGGACGCCGACCCTGCGGTGGGCGCGGTGGTGGTCACCGGCTCCGCCAAGGCCTTCGCTGCGGGCGCCGACATCAAAGAAATGCAGTCCAAGGGCTACATGGACATGTACGCGGCGGACTGGTTCCGGGGCTGGGAGGACTTCACCCGGCTGCGCATCCCCGTGGTCGCGGCCGTGTCCGGCTTCGCCCTCGGCGGAGGCTGTGAGCTCGCGATGATGTGCGATTTCATCATCGCCGGGGACAACGCCAAGTTCGGCCAGCCGGAAATCAACCTGGGCGTGCTGCCCGGGATGGGCGGCTCGCAGCGCCTCACCCGCGCCGTCGGCAAGGCCAAGGCGATGGACATGATCCTGACCGGACGGTTCATGAACGCCGAGGAAGCCGAACGCGCCGGCCTCGTGTCCCGCGTGGTGCCGGCCGCGGACGTGGTGGAGGAGGCGCTGAAGGCCGCCGAGGTGATTGCCTCCAAGTCCAAGCCGGTGGCGATGGTGGCCAAGGAAGCAGTCAACGCCGCCTTCGAGACCGGGCTGGCCCAGGGTGTGCTGTTTGAACGCCGGGTGTTCCACTCGCTGTTCGCCACCGAGGACCAGAAGGAAGGCATGGCGGCGTTCACCGAGAAGCGCCAGCCGGACTTCACGCACCGCTGACGGGCGCTGCGTCGTCAGGTGAAGATGTCGGCCACGTACCTGCCATGGGTGCGTTCCACCTCATCCATCCAGGCCTCGGCCTCCGCCTTGGAGGCGCCGGTCGCCTCCTGGTAGATCAGCGCGCACGTCTCGCGGACCTGCGGTGCCATGTGTTTGCCGTCGCCGCAGACGTAAACGGTGGCGCCCTGTCTGACCAGCTCGACCACGTCGGCCCGGTCCGCCCACAGCCGGTCCTGGACGTACTTCAGGCCGTCTTCGGGTGCGGCGGAAAAGGCCGGCCGGAGGTCCAGGTTGGCTTGGTCTGCCCATGATGCAAGTTCCGCGCGGTAGAGGAAATCCGTGTCCGGCGCCCGGCAGCCGAAGAACAGCAGGGCGGGGGCCGGCGTCGTGTCCTCCGCCTCGGCCCGCAGCGCCCGGTCCTGGACGAATCCGCGGAAGGGCGCCAGCCCGGTTCCGGCGCAGACCATGATGAGCGGGACGTCCAAGGACGACGGCGGGTGGAAGGCCGCGTTCGAGGCGCGGACCGTAACCGCGACCCTTGACCCGGGCCTGGCCAGGGCGAGGAAGGTGGACGAGGCGCCCTCGAAGACGCCGCGTCCCGACCATGCCGGAGCCTGGATGACGGAGAAGGTCAGCGTCGCGTGGTCGGGGCTCCAGAGCGGGGACGAGGAAATGGAGTACCGCCGAGGGGTCAGCTGGGTCAGCAGCTGCAGGAACGAAGTGAACGACAGCTGGCTTGACGGGTACATTTCCAGCAGATCCAGGACAGAGACGCGTTTGTCGAGGATCTCGGCCCCATGGCGCTCGCGGTTCTCCGCCAGGGCCTCAAGTTCCCCGCGCTGTGCCGGATCCGTCGCGACATCAGCCAGGCCCTCCAGCTGCGTGCGTGTGGCGGGGACCGCGAGCTCGACGTAGCTGCTCAGCAGTTCGCCCACAGCCACGGGAGCGCCGGTGGGCAGGAACGTGTCTCCCTGCTCCATGCTCAACTGGACGTGCGAGTCGTAGTCGAGGTTGAAGTGGGCCAGGGCGCGCTGGACGAGGCTGCTGGGGTTCAGCGGCAGGACGGCCAGGTAGTCCCCGGTCCGGTAGCTCATCCCTTCGGGCAGGGCGATCTCGACGTGCCTCTTGGACCGGGCGCCGGGTTTGGCCAGATCGACCAGTTCCCGGTTCGCGACGACGGTACCGAGGGCCAGTCCGTTCTGGCGCAACAGCGGATCCCGGACGTTGCCGACGAATTGGAGTTCAAGCTGGGGCTGTGCGGCCGGTGTGCTGGTCTTCTGCCCGAGTGCGGCGTCCACGGCGGGCCAGAATCCCGCGTACCACTCTTCAAAATCGCCGAAAAAGTCCCCCCGGGCGTTGGCTTCGCCCCGGTGATAGATCCGTGTGGCACCGGCAGCCTCGAGCCGCGCGTCGATGGCCTTGGGCACCTCCTGGTAGGTTCGCGCCCAGTCCTTGTTGCCGTTGCCGAAAACCGTGTACCGCACTCCGGCGAGGTCGCCCGGCTGGAGGCCCCCGGTCCAGGCCACGAATCTTCGTGCGTTGTCCGGCGGCCGCCCCTCGTAGGAAGAAGCCACGATGGCGACGAGCCCGGCAGTGGGCAGTCCGCCGGCTGCGTCGTCGAGCGGTCCGATGGTGGGGCTGTAGCCGCGCCGTCCGGCGTCGTTGGCGATGCGCTGCGCGAGGTCCTGGGACGTGCCGGCATTGGAACCGTAGAGCACCCGGACCGGGACGCCGTTGGGCTCTGCTGTTGCCGGGGCCTCCGCCTGCCGGGCACGTTCGACGGCGGCCTGGGGACCGGCCGCGATCGTGACGTCCCGCCGTCGCACCTGGATGAAGAGACCTTCGGGCTTCATGGTCAGGGTGTGGTGGATCTGCAGTTCATAGCCTGGGTCCGCCGGCGTGACCTCAAAGCGCTGCAGGAGCTTGGCGAGGAAAAGCATGGCCTCCTGCAGGGCAAATCCCCGGCCGATGCAGGAGCGCTGGCCGTTGCCGAAGGGCTTCCAGGCGTTGGCAGGGATTTCCGCGGCCCGTTCCGGGGAGAACCGGTCCGGATCGAAGATCCCGGCGTCCTCGCCCCAAGCCGCCTTGTCGCGGTGAAGCAGCGGGAGCAGGACCAGGATTGGCTGGCCCGCCGGGACCTCGTAGCGGCCGCCCAGCGTCGTGTCCTCGAACGGGGCGACGTTGAACCCCGGTGCGGTGGGCCACAGCCGGAGCGTCTCCTTGAGGATTTGGTCCAGGTACCCCAGCCGGGGCAGGTGCTCGAACCGGACGCTCTCGGCGCCGAGGACCTCGTCCACCTGGGCGCGCGCCTTGGCCAGGACACCGGGATGGCGCAGCAGCTCGTAGAGCGCAAAGGACAGCAGGCCGCTGGTGGTCTCATGCCCGGCCACCAGGAAGGTGACCATCTGATAGCGGATGTTGTCCTCGGACAGCCGCTCGCCGGTCACCGGGTCCGACGCGTTGAGCATGGTGTCCAGGATGTCTTCGCTGCCTGCCGGGCTGGGATTGCGCCGGCGGTCGCTGATCATCTGGTCGGCGACCTCGAACATCAGGGCGTTGTCGTCCTCGAGCTGGTGGCGCCGGCGCAGCATGATCTTGTTCTGGACGGGGAGCCTTCGCGCCCGCTGCCCGGATTCGACCAGGGCGCGGACCATCGCCCCCACGAAAGGATGCAGCTCTTCCCGGTAGAGGCTGTTGAAACGGTAGCTGAAGGAGCACAGGGCGATCGTGTCCAGGGTCAGCCGGGTGGTGTTGTCCGGAACGTCGATCCGGGCGGCGGGGCCGAGCCTCTCCCATTTGAGGAGCAGCTGCTCAGCGATGTCGTCCATACCGCTGAACATCCGCTTCAGCGCCGCTGGCCCGAAGGCCGGCATGAGGATCCGGTGCGCCTTTTGCCAGTTGGGTTCCTGCGTTTCCGCGGTGAACAAGCCGTCGCCGATGAAGTCGCGAACTTGTCGGAGCGATACGCCCAGTACTTTGCCGAAACGGGACTCATCGCACACTTCGTTGACGAGCTGCTGGGAGGAGATGGCGATGACGCTGCGGTTGAAGAACTGGATTCGCACAATGGGGCCATACCGCTCGGCCACCTCGGCTACTCCCAGGAGGCCCTTGCTGGAGTCGATGTCGGGCAGGTTGCCGACCACCGGCTTCGGGGGAGGCTGCGGTATTGGGACGCTGGGCGAAGTCATTGCCCCTCCTAGGCGCTTGCCGCTCGACGCTCTGTGCGCACGAATTGCTGCCTGTCCGGACGGCACCGTCCGACTTCGAACCACGATACTCCGCTCAGGTTCAGGGCAAAATAGGTTCGCGTCGCGGGGCAATATCCGCCGCGGGGACCGGTCCGGTCCTGTCAGACCGCGCTGATGCCGAACAGCCCGATGATGAGGGCCATTACCGTCAGTGTCACCAGTTCGTGGGCGCAGTTCAGAGCGGTCAGCCCGGCAGGCCGGCCCTCGAACGCGTCATGGGTGATGAACCGGGCCGCCGTGAACCCGGCCCACAGAATCACCGCGGTGACCACGGTGTTGACCAGGAAGTTTCCGCCGTAGAAGTGCTGCGAGATGGCGGCGGAGCCGGCCAGGACCAGAGCGCTGACGAAGCTGACCACCAGGGTGATCAGGATGGGCTTGACGGCGTCCTTGGCGTCACCGCTGGGGGTGACCTTGGCGACGCGCATCCAGTAGTTGCCGAACACCTTCGGTGTGTACCAGACGGACCCGACCACCATGCTGGACAACGTGGCCAGCAGCACCGCCCAGATGTTGATCTCCGGAATCATTACGCTCCTCAGTTTCAGGTTGTTTTCTTGACGAAGTCTAGGGGACCGCCCGGGCGCTCCTGCGCTTTTGCCAACTACCTCTTTTGGGAGGTAGTTGGATGTCCATGCTTTGGCTACGGTGAGCCAAGTCACAAAGCCGTGCATCGAGGCTGACATCAAAGGAGATTGCCATGACCTCAGTTTCACCGACTTCACCGGCCGGAGTGCAAGCGCCACCGAGCCGCAAAACCCTGCGCAAGGTAGCGTTCGCCAGTTTCGCCGGGACCACCATCGAGTTCTACGACTTCTTCATCTACGGAACCGCCGCCGCCCTGGTCTTCCCGGTCGTGTTCTTCCCGGCCCTCGGCGCCGCGGCCGGCACCATCGCCTCGTTCGGCACCTTCGCTGTCGCTTTCTTCGCCCGCCCGGTCGGCGCTATCATCTTCGGCCACTTCGGCGACCGGATCGGCCGGAAAAAAACCCTCATCACCACACTGCTTATGATGGGCATCGCCACTGTGCTGATCGGCTTCATCCCCGACGCGAACACCATCGGCGTCGCCGCCCCGATTCTGCTCGTGGTGCTGCGCTTTGTGCAGGGCCTCGCCGTCGGCGGCGAATGGGCCGGCGCCACCTTGCTGGTCGCCGAATACGCGCCCAAGGGCAAGAGGGGGCTCTTCGGCTCCTTCCCACAGATTGGCCCATCCGTAGCCTTTGCCCTGGCCAGTGGCACCTTCCTGGTCACCAACCTCACCCTGGGCGACAAGTCCGAGGCCTTCATCTCCATCGGCTGGCGCGTGCCGTTCATCCTCAGCGCCGTGCTGGTGCTCGTGGGCCTGTGGGTCCGGCTGAGCATCGAGGAAACCCCGGTGTTCAAAAACGCCGCCAAGGCCACCGAAACCACCACCAAGCTGCCCGTCCTCGAATCGATCAAGCGCCAGCCGCGCGAAATCCTGCTCGCGGGCGGCTCCCTGACTCTGCTCTTTGCCTTCTTCTACATGGGCACGGCCTACCTCACCAGCTACGCCACCAGCCCAACCGGGATGCAATTGAGCCGGGTGGAAGTACTCAGCACCGGCATGGTCGCTTCGATTTTCGTGGCCGCCGCCACCTTGGCTTCCGGGATTCTCTCGGACCGCTTCGGCCGGAAGAAGGTCATCGCCACCTCTTGCATCCTCGCCGTGCCGTGGTCCCTGGTGCTGTTCCCGATCCTGAGTGCGAACACCGTCCCTGCCTTCGCCGTCGGCCTCACGGTCACCCTCGTGATCTTCGCCATCGCCTACGGTCCCGCCGGGGCGCTGCTGCCGGAACTGTTCGAGACGCGCTACCGCTACACCGGTGCGGGCATGGGCTACAACCTCGCCGGTGTGGTCGGCGGCGGCATCGTGCCGCTCGTGGCCGCCCAGCTGGCCGGAACAAACGGGGCCGCCGCCGTCGGATTCCTGCTCGCCGGGATCGGCGTGTTCAGCGTGCTTTGCACCCTCGCCCTGCCGAACCGCGAAAAGCGGGGGCTGGAAGACGGCAAGCGGACGCCGGCCGCGCAGCACGCCGACGGCGCAGGAGTCACCGAGTCCGTCTCCGGGCACTGACGGTTCGGTCCCCGACTGCGGATTCTGGCATTGGGGGATCCGCGGACAGGGAGCGGGGTTGCCGGCGAAACCGGCAACCCCGCCCTACGGGATGAGTCCCAGCCGCCGGGCCGCGGACACGGCCTCAAGCCGGTTGTGCGCCGACAGTTTGGCCATGGCGTTCTGCAGATAGCTCTTGACGGTCACGGCTTTCAGCCCCAAGCGCTCCGCGGTTTCCTGGTACGAACAGCCGAGTGCCACCTGCGCCAGCACGTCGAGTTCACGGCGGGCCAGCCGGGCTGTCGGGTGGACGCCGTCGGCGGGCGGCGGCGCCAGATGGCTGCCGATGATATCCAGCTGCCGTGCCAGGTGCGGATCGGAAACCGTGCCGGCCAGGGACCGCAGCTCGGCGTGGGCCTCCCGCACGTGCTCCAGCCAGCGCCGGTCCTGGGTCGCGGCAGGCTCTGCCCGTGCCGTATCCATGATGGACACCCTGCGGTCCACCTCGTCCCGGACGCGCAGTTCGTCGGCGATCTCGGCGGCCGCCGCCATCGCCTCGCACACGGCGCTTTCCCCCAGCCGGGCACTGTCCCGGCTCGCGATGTACAGCACCGCCCGCGACTTGCCCCGGACCACCACGGGGACGGCCGCCATCGAGGTCAGCCGTTCACGCCTGACGGCGAGGTCGTATTCATGGGTGATTCCGTCCGAGGCGACATAGTCGTCCACCAGGAACGGCCGCCCCTGCGTGAAGACGCGGCCGCCGAGGCCGGCCCCGGGGACAACCACCACCTGGTGCAGGCTGGACGTCGCGGTGCCGAGGAAATCCGTGAGTTGCAGCCGCTCCCCGCTGGCCAGCCCGGCGAAAAGGACGGCGGGCCGGAACCTGCCGGAGAGCAGGCGCAGGGAGGCGCGGAGCAACTCCCGGTCATCGGGGCGGGAATAGGCGTTCGGCTGCATGAGTCGTCTCCTGGTGCCGCGGAGCCCATCACTGCATTGTGACGGGCGGTCATTGGTGGGGCATTCCAGCCCTGTGGATCACTCGCTGAAGTCGCCGGCGTTGCGGCGGAAGGTGCCCAGGATCCGGATCAGCTGGTCGACGTCCTGCTCCGCGAAGCCGGACTGGGCGAACACCTCGGAGTTGAGTGCCGCCGTCGCCCGTTTGGCCAGCGTGCGCCCCTCCTGGGTGAGTTCAATCAGGGTGGTGCGGCCGTCCGTGGGATGCGGCGACCGGAGCACCAGCCCCGCGCCCTGCAGCCGGTCGACGGCGTTCGTCACCGACGTGGGATGGACCTGCAGCAGCGCGCTCGCCTTGTTCATGGGCAGGGCGCCGCTGCGGGCGAAGCTCAGCAGGGCGAGCAGCTCGTAGCGGGCAAACGTCAGTCCGAACGGCTTCAGGACCCCCTCGATCCGGGCCAGCAGGATCTGCTGGGTCCGCATGATGGCGGTAATGGCAGCCATCGGCGCGGCGACGTCGGACCAGCCGTGCCGTTCCCAGTTCAGCCGGGCGTCGGCGATCGGATCACGCGGCAGCGGCGTTGCCACGGCACCCCCAGCTTCTCGTCCTCAGTCTCATGGGGTTCAGCCTAGCTTTTCCGCCGGGCTTTTCAGTCCGGGGAAGTCGGCTTCGGAGTACTCCGTGCCGAGACCCGCCGGGACCGTGCCGCCGCCGTGGCGCAGTTCTTCGCTGTGCCGCAGCTCCACGCGCCGGATCTTGCCCGAGATGGTTTTGGGCAGCTCGGCGAACTCCAGCCGGCGGATCCGCTTGAACGGCGCTAGGTGGTCGCGGCAGTAGCGCAGGATGTCCTCGGCCAGCTCCGGGCTGGCCTCGTGCCCGGCCGCCAGGACCACAAACGCCTTGGGCACGGAGAGCTTCAGCGCGTCCGGGGAAGGGACGACGGCGGCCTCGGCCACCGCCGGGTGCTCGATCAGCACGCTTTCCAGCTCGAACGGGGACAGTCGGTAGTCGGAGGATTTGAAGACATCGTCGCCGCGTCCCACGTACGTGATGATGCCGCGCTCGTCCCGGCTGGCCATGTCACCTGTGTGGTAGTAGCCGTCGCGGAACGCCTCCGCCGTCTTCGCGGGGTCGCCGTAATACGCCTTCATCAGACCGACGGGCCGGGGGTCGAGGCGCAGGCAGAGCTCGCCATCGTCGCCCTCCGCTCCCGTGGCGGGGTCCACGAGGACGACGTCGTAACCCGGCAGGGGTTTGCCCATGGCGCCGATCTTGATCGGCTGGCCGGGAGTGTTAGCGATCTGCACGGTGGATTCGGTCTGGCCGAAGCCGTCGCGGATGGTCTGTCCCCAGGCGCGCTGGACCTGGTCGATGACCTCGGCGTTGAGCGGTTCGCCGGCGGACACCACCTTGGTGGGCGGGTTCTTGAGCAGGGTCAGGTCGGCCTGGATGAGCATGCGCCAGACCGTGGGAGGGGCGCAGAAGCTGGTGACGGATTCGCGGTCCATCTGCTCCATCAGCGCCTTGGCGTCGAAGCGTTCGTAGTTGTAGATGAAGACGCAGGCCTCGGCAATCCACGGTGTGAAGACGTTGGACCAGGCGTGCTTGGCCCAGCCGGGCGAGGCCACGTTCAGGTGCACGTCGCCCGGCTCCATCCCGATCCAGAACATGGTGGAGAGGTGGCCCACGGGGTAGGAGGTGTGCGTATGTTCCACGAGCTTGGCCTTGGACGTGGTGCCGGAGGTGAAGTAGAGCAGCAGGGTCTCGTCGGCCAGCGTCGGCGCATCCGGCGTGAAGTCCTCGCCCGCGCCGGCGGACTCCGAATATTGCAGGGCGGCCCTGCCGTTATCGGCGCTGCCGGCGCCGATCTCGATCAGCGTGTAGTCGCCCGGGACCTCGTCGAACTTCCCGATATTGGCGTTCCCGACGGCGGCCCAGTTCGCGCCGCCGCGCTCTACGCGGTCCTTCAGGTCCGCCGGCCCCATCAGTGTGGTGGTGGGGATCATGACGATGCCCAGTTTGATCCCGGCGAGCATCAGTTCCCAGAGTTCCACCTGGTTGCCGAGCATGATGATCATGCGGTCACCGCGCCGCACACCCTGGCTGCGCAGCCAGTTGGCCACCTGGCCGGAGCGCCGGGACAGGTCCGCGAAGCTGCGCCGGGTGGCGGAGCCGTCCTGCTCGACGATGACCAGGGCCGGGTTGTCCGCCTTGGCCGGGTCCGCCGCGATCTGGTCGAACCAGTCCAGGGCGAAGTTGAAGTGCTCAAAGCGGGGCCACTGGAATTCGCTGCGCGCCGCGTCATAGTCCATGCGGAGGTCAAGCATGCGGTCGCGTGCTGCGCGGAAATCCTCAGTGACTGTCATGGTGCACCTTTCGAAGTCTGGTGGCGCAGCCGTTTCAAGCCCGGCGCCGTTGCCCGGAGATCACCCGTTGCCTAGTGATCCCCATCACTGTGCAATATACTAGGACATCCAAGGGTTTGGAAGAGCCGGCCGGTTCATGACCGGATCACTACGAAGGGAAACATGCCCGTGCAGCCACAAGGACGTGCCAGCGGACAGGGCCCCGAAGAGGTAAAGACTCAGGGCAACACGGCAGTGGAGGGTGCAGCCGGCGTGGCGGCGCCGCCGTTCCCGGAGGCAGATCTGATGTACATCGTCGACCTGCTGCCCCCGGCGGAACGGTCCCGCTACCAGGAGATTCGCGATTTCCTCCAGTCCCGGATCCGGGCGGCCTCGATCGACTACTGGAACCGTGAGGAATTCCCCTTCGGACTGCTCGCTGAACTCGGCAAATACGGCCTCGGCGGCCTGCAGACCGACGGCACCTCCAAACTGTTCAAAGGCCTCATGTATGTCGAGGTGGCCCGCGCCGACGTGTCCCTCTCGGCCCTCGTCGGGATCCATAACGAGCTGATCGTCGGCATGATCGACCAGCTCGGCTCCGAGGCGCAGAAGGCCCGCTGGCTGCCGGGGCTCACCGCTTTAACCCAGATCGGCGCCTTCGCCCTGACCGAGCCGGACCACGGTTCGGACATCGCCGGAGGGCTGGCCACGACGGCCCGGCTCCAGGGCGGCGAGTGGGTGATCAGCGGTGCCAAGCGCTGGATCGGCGCCGGCACGATTGCGGACTTCGCCCTGGTCTGGGCGCGGGACGTCGCGGACCAGCAGATCAAGGGCTTCATCGTAGAGACGGACCGCCCCGGCTACACGGCCACGAAGATCGCGAACAAAATCGGGCTGCGGATCATGCAGAACGCGGATATCGTTCTCGACGAGGTCCGCATCCCGGAGTCCAACCTCCTGCCCGGGGCCACAGACTTCTCCAAAGCCAACGAGCTGCTCCGCGATTCGCGCGCCTGGGTGGGCTGGCAGGCCGCCGGCATCCAACTGGCCGCGTTCGACGTCGCGCGTTCCTACTCGCTGGAGCGGAAGCAGTTCGGCAAGGAGCTGGCCCGATTCCAGCTGATCCAGCAGCAGCTGGCCGAAATCCTGGGCAACGCGTCCGCGTCGCTCTCGCTGATGGCGCAGCTGGCCAGGCTCCAGGAGGACGGCAAGCTCGAAATGGTCCAGGCCGCGATGGCCAAGTCCACCACCACGCGGCTGGCCCGGACCTCGGTGGCCATGGGGCGCTCGCTGATGGGCGGCAACGGGATCAGCAGCGACTACGAGATGGGCAAGCTCTTCGGCGACGCTGAAATCCTGTACACCTACGAGGGCAGCTACGAGATCAACTCGCTGATTGTGGCCCGGGCCGTGACCGGGAAGTCCGCGTTCGTCTAGGGACTTGCGGGGCTGGGCTGCCGTGACAACTGGGACCCCTCAGGGCAGGAAACGGTAGCCGATGCCCGCCTCGGTGACCAGGTGCCGCGGGGTGGCGGCCTCCGGTTCCAGCTTGCGGCGGAGCTGTGCCATATACACGCGCAGGTAGTTGGTCTCCTTCGCGTAGGCCGGACCCCAGACCTCGGACAGGAGCTGCTGCTGGGTGACGAGTTTCTCCGGATTCCGGACCAGCACCTCGAGCATTTTCCATTCGGTCGGAGTGAGCCGGATGTCCTGGCCGTCGCGCGTGACGCGGTGTTTTTCCAGGTCCACGGTGAACGCATCTGTAGTGACTACCGGCTCCTGATCCGGGTCGGCACTGCGGCGCAGCAGCGCGCGCAGCCGAGCCAGGAGTTCCTCCAGACCGAAGGGCTTGGTGATGTAGTCGTCGGCTCCGGCATCGAGAGCCTCAACTTTGTCTTCGGAACCGTGCCTGGCGGACAGCACCAGGACCGGCGTGCTGCTGAAGCCGCGCAGCTCCTTGAGCACGCTGGTCCCGTCCATGTCAGGCAGGCCGAGGTCCAGGATGATGAGCGAGAGCGGATTCTGGGTGGCCGCCAGCAGCGCAGAAGTCCCGTCTACTGCGGTCGTGACGGCGTAGCCGTGGGCCTGGAGCGTGATTCGGAGGGCCCGCAGCAGATGCGGGTCGTCGTCGACGACGAGGACCGCCGTCATGCGGCGTCCGGTCCGGACGTAACGGGAAGCGCACGACCGCGGCGCGCCACCAGTGACTGGGGCTCGAACGGGGCCTGGGCGCGGTGCCCGTCATAAGGGATCCCCGTGGACAACGGAAGCCGGATAACCATCGTCAGCCCTCCGCCCGGTGTAGCTTCGGCGGTCAGGCTCCCACCCATGGCATCCGTGAACCCTTTCGCCACGGCAAGCCCGAGTCCGATCCCTGTGGTCTGCGGGGCGTCGTCGAGTCGTTGGAAGGGGCGGAACATTTCCAGGACCCTCTCTGCCGGGACTCCACGGCCGTGATCGATGATCCGCAACTCGCCGGCAGGGCGCCCACCGAGAGTCGCCGGGCTCAGCCCGCCGGCCGCCCCGACCAAGACGATGTCCGAATCGGGGGCGTATTTCACGGCATTCTCGACGATGTTCGCAATCACCCGCTCCAGCATTCCTGGGTCTGCTTCAATCTCCGGCATGTTGGGAGGCAGGTCCACCCGCACTCTCCCCGCGGGGACGGCGCTGAGGGAGCCCGGGATGACCTCGTACCACCGCACGGGTTTGAGCAGGGGATTGACAGCATCAGAGGTGATCCGGGACATGTCCAGCAGGTTGCCCACCAGGGCGTCCAGCCTGTCCGAACACTCCTCTATCGTAGCCAGCAGCTCCTCCTCCTCTTCCTTGGTGTAGTGGACATCGTCGTGCCGTAGTCCGCCGACTGCAAGCTTGATCCCGGCCAAGGGCGTGCGAAGGTCGTGGGACACCGCCCGGAGGATGGACGTGCGCATGGTGTTGCTCTCGGCGAGGCGCAGCATCTGCCGGCGGCTGGCCACGAGCTGCTGGCGCTCCAGCTGGGCGTTCAGATGGACGCCAAAGGCCCCCAGCAGGCGCCGGTCGCTCGCCGGCAGGACCCGGCCGAACAGCACGAGGCGCGTCGAGGAATCGATCTCTTCAATGTTCTCGCCGTCGGCGCCGCCCCGTTCGGTTTCGCCTGCGGCAAGGTCCCCGGCCGCGGCAAGCAGCCTCCACTTCCGGCCCCTGGTGCCAGAAGCCGCTCCGTCGCCCGGGGAATCAGCGAGGCTGAAGATGGCGGCCCCCCGGACCTGGAAGACACCCAGTGCCTGCTCCAGGAGGGCCAGGACCATATCGTCGGCGCCGGATGCACTCCTGGCCAGGTCACTGAGGGTCGTGGCTTCCGCGCGGGCGCGGGCGGCTTCCTTGGACCGGCGGGCTGACATGTCGACCACGACCGCCACTGCTGCCGAAACACCCACAAACACCAGCAGGGCGAGGAGGTTCTGCGGATCACTGATGGTAAGGGTCCCGACAGGTGGTGTGGAGAAGTAATTCACTAGCAGGCTGCTCCAGAGCGCGGCGAGGATCGCGGGCCAGAGGCCACCGACAAGTGCCACCCCGATGGAACCGCTGAGCTGGACCAGCATCACCGTGGCCACGTTGCGTTCAGGGTTCAGGACCATCAGCAGGAGCTGCAGCACGGCTGGGAGGAGCACGGCCAGAATGAGTCCCACCGTCATCCGGACGCGGCCAAGGTCGCGCTTCCGGCGCGGGCCGGCGCCGCGGCCGCCGAGCGGGTGGGAGACCATATGGACATCGATGTCCCCGGAATCGCGGACCACCCGGGTGCCGACCCCGCCGCCGAGGAGATTTCCAATCAGGCTGGCGAGCTTCTTGTGCCGGGAAATGCCGACGACGATCTGGGTCGCGTTGACGCTGCGTGCGAAATCCAGGAGCGCGGCGGCCGGATCCTCGCCGGTCACGATGTGGTAGCTGCCGCCCAGGTCCAGGATCAGGCGCCGCTGGGCCTCCAGCGCCTGTGGCGACTCTTCGGCGAGACCATCGGCGGACCGGACGTGGACCGCCAGCAGGTCCCCGCCGCTGACGCGGTTGAGGATCCTGGCCCCGCGGCGGATGAGGACTTCCCCTTCGGGGCTGCCGGTCAGCCCGACCACGATGCGTTCCCGGGCCGGCCAGCTGGCCTCGATTCCCTGTTCGGCCCGGTATCTGGCCAGGCCCTCATCCACCCGATCGGCCAGCCACAGCAATGCCAGTTCGCGCAGTGCCGTGAGGTTGCCCAGACGGAAATAGTTCGAGAGGGCAGCATCGATCTTTTCGGCAGCGTAGATCTTGCCGTCGCTCAGGCGCTGGCGGAGCAGCTCGGGGGAGATGTCCACGAGGTGGATCTGGTCCGCCTTCCGGACGACGTCGTCCGGCACCGTCTCCGCCTGGTGGACGTCGGTGATGGCGCTGACGACGTCGCCCAGGGACGCCAGATGCTGTACGTTCACGGTGGATAGAACGTTGATGCCGGCATCCAGGAGCGCGTCGATGTCCTGCCAGCGTTTCTCGTTGCGGCTGCCCGGGACGTTGGAGTGGGCATATTCGTCCACGATCGCGGTCCCCGGGGCCCGGGCCAGGACGGCGTCGAGGTCCATTTCCTCGAACTCCGTGCCCCGGTAGGGCAGGCGCCGGGGCGGGACGACCTCAAGTCCGGCCAGAAGCGCACGGGTCTCGCTGCGTCCGTGGTCCATGGCGAACGCGACCACGACGTCCTCGCCGCGTTCGCCCAGCCGGTGGGCTTCTTCGAGCATCTCGTAGGTCTTGCCCACCCCCGGCGCGGCCCCCAGGAAGATCCGCAACGTTCCACGTGCCATGCCGTCATTCTCTCACTTGGATTGAGCCGGCTGCGACGGCGGTGCGGCCGCCGCCACGGCGAGGTTGAGTGCAGTTACGTTGACCGACGGCTGGCCGAGAAACGCGACGACCCCACTGCTGGTGTGCTGCTCCACCAGGGAAGCGACATCGTCGGTGCTGAGGCCGTTCGCTGCTGCCACCCGCGCTAGTTGCAGCCGGGCGTACGCCGGTGAGATATCCGGGTCCAGCCCGGAACCGCTGGCCGTCACGGCGTCGGCCGGAACCGCTGCCGCATCCACGCCTTCGGCCGCGGCGACGGCGGTACGGTTGGCGGCGACCGCGTCGAGCAGTTTCGGGTCGTTGGGACCCAGGTTGCTGGGCGAGGACGACGCCGGGTCCCACTTCACGGCCGAGGGCCGGGCATGGAACCAACGCGGGTCCTGGGCGCCGGAATCGTCGGCCGCGGACTGGGCGATCAGGGCGGACGCGGCCGGGGCCCCGGAGCTGCCTTTAAGGATGGAGCCGTTGGCCTGGTACGGGGCGATCAGTTGCCCGGTGCCAAAGACTGCCAGGGGGTAGGCCACGCCGAGAACCAGCGTGGCGAAAAGGAGGAACCGCAGGGCGGTGCCCAGCTGACGGAGGTAGCCGGTGAGGATGTTCATGGGGATGTTCCTAGCCGATTCCGGGGATGAGCGAAATCATGAGGTCGATGATTTTGATGCCGATGAATGGTGCGATGAGGCCGCCGAGCCCGTAGATCAGCAGGTTCCGCGCCAGCGCCTGGTTGGCGGAGACGGCACGGTATTTGACCCCCCGAAGCGCGAGCGGCACCAGGGCGATGATAATCAGGGCATTGAAGATCACCGCGGACAGAATGGCTGAAGACGGGGTAGCCAGGCCCATGATATTCAGCAATCCAAGCCCCGGGAAAGCAGCGGTAAAGAGCGCCGGGACGATCGCGAAGTACTTGGCGACGTCGTTGGCGACCGAGAAGGTGGTCAGTGCGCCGCGGGTGATGAGCAGCTGCTTGCCGATGCCGACGATGTTGATCAGTTTGGTGGGGTCGGAGTCAAGGTCCACCATGTTGGCAGCGTCCTTGGCGGCCGGGGTTCCGGAGTTCATGGCCACGCCGACGTCCGCCGCGGCCAGGGCCGGGGCGTCGTTGGTGCCGTCACCGGTCATCGCCACCAGCCGGCCAGCGGCCTGCTCCTTCTTGATGACCGCGAGCTTGTCCTCCGGGGTTGCTTCGGCCAGAAAGTCATCGACGCCGGCCTCGGCGGCGATCGCCTTGGCGGTGATGGGGTTGTCTCCGGTGATCATGACGGTCCGGATACCCATTTGCCGCAGCTCAGCGAAGCGGGCGTGCATACCGGGCTTGACGACGTCGGCGAGGTGGATGGTTCCAAGGACCTCCGCACGGCCGTCCTTGTCCACCTGGGCGACCAGCAGGGGCGTGCCGCCCTGGGCCGAGATTTCCTGGACCCGGCCCTCGACCTCCGCCGGGGAGTGCCCGCCGAAGTCGGCAACGAATGCCGCCACCGTGGAGGCAGCACCCTTTCGGATCTGGAGCCCGTCAAGGTCCAGCCCGCTCATGCGGGTGCTGGCGCTGAAGGGGACCACGGCAAAATTTCCGGAAGAGCGTTCAAGTGTGGCCAGATCGGACCCGGTCACGCCCTTGTCCGCAGCGAGGTCCACGATAGAGCGCCCCTCGGGGGTTTCATCGGCCAGGCTGCAGACCCGGGCCGCTTCGATCATCCGGGTCCTCTCCACATGGTTGGCGGGGAAGAAATGGACGGCGCGGCGATTGCCGTAGGTGATCGTTCCGGTCTTGTCCAGCAGCAGGGTGGTGATGTCCCCGGCGGTCTCCACTGCGCGGCCGGAGGTGGCCAGCACATTGTGCTGGACCAGGCGGTCCATGCCGGCGATGCCGATTGCCGGGACCAGGGCGCCGATGGTGGTGGGGATCAGGCACACCAGCAGGGCGACCAGCACGATCGGGGAAGGAGTAGCGCCGGCGAGGGACGCAAACGGGGCCAGTGACATGGTGACGGCCAGGAACACGATGGTCAGGGACACCAGCAGCACATGGAGGGCGATTTCGTTGGGGGTCTTCTGCCGCACGGCACCCTCGACCAGCTTGATCATCCGGTCGATGAACGTCTGGCCCGGCTCGGCGGTGATACGGACAACAATCCGGTCCGAGAGGACCCTCGTGCCGCCGGTGACGGACGAGCGGTCACCGCCGGATTCGCGGATCACCGGGGCTGATTCGCCGGTGATGGTCGATTCGTCGACGCTCGCCAGGCCTTCGATGATTTCGCCGTCCGAGGGGATGACGTCCCCGGCCTCGCAGATCACCACGTCATTGAGGCGCAACTCCGTGCCGGGCACGTCCCGGGTGGTGCCGTCGGGCTGGCGGAGCCGGGCCTGGACGCCTTTGCGGCTGGCGCGCAGGCTGTCGGCCTGGGCTTTGCCACGGCCCTCGGCGATGGATTCGGACAACGTGCCAAAGAGGGCGGTGAGCCACAGCCAGGCCGTGACCGCGATGCCGAACACCGACGGCCGGTACACCGAGATCGCGGTGCACAGGGCGGCCCCCACCAGCACGGTGAACATGACCGGGGAATGGACCATCTGCCGCGGCGCAAGTTTCCGGACCGCGAGCGGCAGCGCGGCGACGACGGACGCGAACGTCAGTTTTGCCGGGGCCTTGGTGTGGTGCTTGTGTTCGCCGGGGGTGCCGAGGGGGTTGCCGTCGGCGTAGGTCTGGGCGTCGGTGTCCGTGGCTAGTGCCGTGTGAGACCGGGTCATTTGAGGAGTCCTTCTGCGAGGGGGCCGAGGGCAAGGGCCGGGAAGTAGCTCAGGGCGGTCATGATCACTGTCACGCCGAGCAGCAGCGAGCCGAACAGCGGGCCGTGGGTGGGGACGGTGCCGGCGGAGGCGGGAATCTTGCCCTGACGGGCGAGGGATCCGGCCAGGGCGAGCACCAGGGCAATCGGGAGGAGCCTGCCCAGCAGCATCGCCAGGCCCATCATGACCGACAGGAAGGGGCCGGACGTGGTGATGCCGCCAAACGCCGAGCCGTTGTTGTTGGCCCCGGAGGTGAAGGCGTAGAGCACTTCGCTGAACTGGTGGGGGCCGGTTGCCGGCGCGTTGGCCATGATGTCCGGCAGCAGGACGGTTATGCCGGACAGGGCAAGCACCAGGGTCGGGGTGACCAGGATGTACATCGCGGCGAGCTTCATTTCCGTGGGACCGATTTTCTTGCCCAGG
Organism: Arthrobacter sp. 05N429; assembly: GCF_056397045.1. Lineage (NCBI taxonomy): Bacteria > Bacillati > Actinomycetota > Actinomycetes > Micrococcales > Micrococcaceae > Arthrobacter > Arthrobacter sp. 05N429. The sequence continues at coordinate 38,948 of NZ_JBFTMQ010000002.1, read as the reverse complement.
TACTCCGGAGTGCGCCCGACCATCAGCCCGGCGATGAAGACGGAAATGATGGAAAGGATGAGCAGTCCGTAGAGCCCCGAGCCGGTTCCGCCCGGGGCGACCTCGCCGAGCATCATGTTCACCATGGCGAGGCCGCCCGCCAGCGGCGGCAGTGAATCGTGGGCGACGTTGACGGCGCCGGTGGAGGTCAGTGTGGTGGAGGTGGCGAAGATCGCGCTTGGCACGGGGCCGAAGCGCTGTTCAAAGCCTTCGCCCAGGCCGCCGGCGGCCGCCGTCGCCGTGCCTTGGCCGGCAGCTACGGCCCACCCCATCAGGGTGATGGAAGACAGCCACAGGGTGCCCATCACGGCGGCGACCGTGTAGCCCTGCTTCTGGTCACCGACCATCCGGCCGTAGGCGTAAGGCAACGCCGAGGGGATGAGCAGGATCAGGAACACCTCGAAGAGGCTGATGAAGGCATTGGGGTTCTCGAACGGGTGGGCGGAGTTGGCATTGAAGTAGCCGCCGCCGTTGGTCCCGAGGATCTTGATGGCTTCCTGGGACGCGACCGGGCCGCCGGGAATGGTCTGGCTGATCCCGGACGCCTGGTTCACGACATCGGTGGGCCAGAAGTTCTGCACGACACCGCCCAGGACCATGACTACGGCCGCGACGAACGCGATCGGCAGCAGGACCCGAAACGACGTCCGGGCCAGGTCCACCCAGAAGTTGCCCAGGCGCTGCGTCCTCGTGCGGGCGATGCCGCGGATGAGGGCGACGACGACGACGATACCGACGGCGGCGGAGAGGAAGTTCTGCACCGCCAGCAGGGTCATCTGCACGAAGATGCCTACCGTGGTCTCAGGGACGTACGTTTGCCAGTTGGTGTTGGTCACAAAGGAAATGGCCGTGTTCATGGCCACCCAAGGATCCACGCCGGGCAGGGAACCGCTGCCCGGCAGGACGCCCTGCAATCGTTGGAGACCAAACACGGCCAGGATGGAGACAGCCGAGAACGCCAGGACGCTGCGCAGGTAGACGGGCCAGGTCTGCTCGGTGTAGGCGTCGATCCCGGCCAGCCGGTAGAACACACGTTCGGGCCGGCTTGCCGTCGTGCCCTCGAAAACCCGGGCCAGGTAGACGCCCAGGGGCTTGTGCAGCGCCGCCAGGACCACGACAAGCGCGGTGACTTGGATGAGGAATGATGCGGTATTGAACGTCATGTGCCGCTCACCACTTTTCCGGGTGAATCAGGACGGCCAGCAGGTAGCCGAAGAGGCTCAGTCCCGCAACGAGCAGAACCAGCCACATGATCGCGTCGGCGCTCATTGCCCGCCCTCCGGCCGGTCATCGGCGCCGCCGACCATTCCGGCCAGGACGTGGCCAATCCACATAACGAACCCCATGGACACCATGAGGATTCCGATAACAGCCAGGTCGGCCATTGCAGGTTCCTTTCATCCGCGCCCCGTTTGCGGGGCTACTCACAGTCAACTCCGCGCCAGGGGGGAAATCCCCGCTCCTTATGGTTTCCTAACGCTCGCAGGGCGGATCTTGACGCCGTCTTAACGTGACCTCGGCGCAACGTCCGCCGGAGGCACCTAGCCGACGTGGACCCAGGGCCGTTTGGTCACATCGGGTTCGGCTTCGCGGAGGACTTCGCGGGTGACGGGGGCGATTTCGCCCTCACCGAAGGCCAGGAAGCGCAACAGGTTGGTGACCGGGTTGCCTTCGGTCCAGCGGAAATAGATGTGCGGCATCAATCCGGTCACGTCCCGGATGTGGAGCAGCACCGAGGCGATCGTGTTCGGGACCACGGGTCCGTGGACTTCCAGGATCTGGTAGCCATGCCGGACCACGCCGCGGATCTCCAGCTCGGTCTCGAAATCGGACGAGTCGTCCACCACCACTTCCAGGAACAGGGCCTCATAGTCCACCGGCAGGTGGCTGACCTCGATCGCGGAGGTCAGTTTGTCCCGGTACGCCTCGGGGCTCAGGCGCAGCGGCTCGTGGGCGATGATCGCGATCGGCCCTTCCACGTTGGAGGACATGAACTCCAGCGCCTTCCGGTCCATGTGGACATGGGTGGCGTGCAGTTCAAAGGAACGCCGGAGGCGTGAAAGCAGGGAAATCACGATGATTCCCGCGATGAAGAACGCTGCGATCCGGATTCCTTCGGGGCGTTCGAAGATGTTGGTCACCGTGGTGTAGACGAACACGACAGCGATGATGCCAAACCCGATGGTGCGTCTGCGCTGCTTCCCGCGCCGGGCCGAAAGGGTCACGGCCACCGCGGCGGAGGTCATCAGGACGAGGACGCCGGTGGCGTACGCACCGCCCTGGGCGTCGACGTCGGCGTCGAAGAGCCAGGTGATCAGGAACCCCACGAACGTGAACACCAGGACCAGCGGGCGCACGGCGCGGGCCCACCCTGGGGCCATGCCGTAGCGGGGCAGGTAACGGGGAACAAGGTTCAGGAGCCCGGCCATGGCCGAGGCCCCGGCGAACCAGAGGATGGCGATGGTGCTGATGTCATAGACGGTCCCGAACCCGGCCCCCAGATATTCGTGGGCCAGGTATGCCAGGGCGCGCCCGTTTGCCTGGCCGCCCGGCTGGAATTCCTGTTCCGGGATGAGCACCACGGTGGTGAAGCTGGTCGTGATGAGGAAGGCACTCATGATGACGGCGGCCGTGGTCAGCAGCCGGCGGGCACCCTCGATGCGGCCCGCCGGTTTGTCTTCGGTGTCGCCCGCGCGCCCCCGGATTTGCGGCATGACGGCGACGCCGGTCTCGAATCCGGAGAGGCCCAGGGCCAGCTTGGGGAAGACCAGCAGCGCGATCCCGACCACCATCAACGGATTCCCGTGCGAAGTCGTCAGGGCAAGCCACCAGTCGCCCACGGCAACCGGGTGGGTGAACACTTCGAAGATGGTCGTGATCACCACGACCACATTCAGGCCCAGGTAGAGGGCGACCAGGAACACCGCGACACCGATGGCTTCCTTGAACCCGCGCAGGAACACGGCGCCCAGTAAGGCAAGGAAGAACAGCGTGACCGGCACGTTCTGGCCCTGCATCCAGCCGGGAACGAGCGGGTTCTGGATCGCGTGGGCGGTGGCGTCGGCGGCGGAGAGTGTCATGGTGATCATGAAGTCCGTCGCGGCGAAGCCCAGCAGGACCAGGACGAGGAGTTTCCCGCCCCAGCGCGGCGTCAGCCGCTCGAGCATCGCGATGGAGCCCTCGCCCCGGTGGCTTTCGCCGGCAACCCGGCGGTAGACCGGCAGGGCGCCCAGCAGGGTCACGGCAACCAGGACCAGGGTGGCCAGCGGCGAGATCACGCCCGCGGCCAAGGCCGCGATGGCCGGCTGGTAGCCCAGGGTTGAGAAGTAATCGACGCCGGTCAGGCACATCACCTGCCACCACGGGTGCTTCTTCAGGTGCGAGTCGCTCACCGCGCCTGGCCCCTGGTGGACGCCCTTGGCGTCCTGCAGGCCGAACAGCAGCCATTTTCTGAAGTTTTCCCCGGCTCCCGGCCGTGCCGCTGAGGGATCCGCCGGCGGCCTGCTCATCGTGGTCATCTATGCCTCTCCGCGCGATGCCCACCATCGTGTTTCATGCCGACGATAGCACCGGCGCCAGGAGCCGCTCCCGCCCCGGGGGAGATTTTGACGGATCCTTAACACGCTTCCGCTGCTGCCGCGGGGGCGGGGATTTCGATGTAGAGGATGAGTCCGGCCGCTGCCGGCAGATACCAGTGCCTGCGGTGCCGCGCCGGCCGGTAGAGGTGTCCGAACGGATCTGTCACGTGGGCACGCGCCAGCAGGTCGTGGTGCGCGAGCCGGCGGTCGATGTCCTCCATGCTGGACGGGTGCGATGCAATGCCGTCGATGGCGAGAGACCAGGCGCCCTCGGCCGGTGCCGTCCCGCGTTCCAGTGCGAGGGTCTCGAACAGGTCCGAGACCACTTCGTCCCGGCTAGCGGGGTAGAAGCGGCGGAGCCGGTGCCCCTCCGGGTGCGCGTTTTGTGCCTCTATCCAGGCATGGCGGAGCCAATGGAATTCCACCGGGCCGTGAGAGGGCCCGAGGATCAGCTGACGGTTCGGATCCAGGGCCAGGCGGTAGGCGCTGCCGCTGCGGTCGATGATGCACGCGGCTTCTGCGACGTATTCAAAGGCCGTCAGCAGATCCTGTTCCGACCGGTGGTACGAGAACTCCCCGCTGTCATCGACGGCGACGAACTCCCGGGCTGGGCCGGCTCCGGCGGGAAAACCGGACGTGTCCTGTATCCGCCGGGACATGGTGTTCATACTGGGTGACTCCTGCTGGGGATCGGATTGCGGCCACGGTGGCTGCGGCGTCCTCTTGTTTCATGACACCACCGGCGGAGCGTCAGCGGAACAGGCCCTAACGCTTTCCTTATGCCGGGAAGCCACAAATTTGCGCTATCTTAATGCGCCAAGCATTGGAGTGGGCGGCCAGGCGGGCCGCCCACTCCAATGCTTGCCCCTCAATCCGGTGCGCGTCGCACCTGGGCCGCGGAGCGCGGGCGGACACCCGAAGAGCCGCGTTAAGGAACCATCAGGATTGTCCGCAGGATGGTTGCCGTGTCTCCGGAGACTGGTACTGTCGCGGACTGAAGCGGCGCGGTGCGTCGCGTGGAAAGGACAATATGACCACCCTGAGCCGCCCGCCGGCAGACCCCTCAGCTCCCCGCCCGCCGCGAATTCTCGGGGTGAAGAACTGGCTGCTGTTCGGGCTGCAGGACAGCAAGGGCACCCATCAGGGCCCGGGCGGAGTGCCCACAGCCCATGAGAAAAAGCACTCGTGGTGGCAGGTGATGTGCCTGACCGGCGTCGACTATTTCTCCACCCTGGGATACCAGCCGGCGATCGCCGCGCTCGCCGCGGGTGTGATTTCGCCGCTCGCGACCCTCGTGCTCGTCGCCATCACGTTGCTGGGCGCTTTGCCCGTCTACCGGCGCGTGGCGGGCGAGAGCCACCGGGGCGAGGGCTCCATCGCGATGCTTGAGCGGCTGATGCCGCGCTGGGGCGGAAAGCTGTTGGTCCTGGTCCTGCTGGGGTTTGCCGCAACGGACTTTATGATCACCATGACGCTGTCGGCGGCGGACGCCACGGCGCACCTGATCCAGAACCCGGTTGTCCCAGGCTGGCTGCAGGGACAGAACGTGCCGGTCACGCTGTTCCTGCTGGCGATGCTGGGTGCAGTCTTCCTGCGTGGTTTCAAGGAGGCCATCGGCGTCGCTGTCCTGATCGTCGCCGTGTACCTGAGCCTGAACGTCGTCGTGCTGGCCGTTTCGGTCGTTGAGGTGTTCACGCACCCCGTTGCGGTGGACAACTGGTGGCAGGCGATCTCCACGTCGCACGGAAACCCGCTGCTGGCTGTCGGCTTCGCCCTGCTCGTCTTCCCCAAACTTGCGCTGGGCCTCTCCGGGTTCGAGACGGGCGTCGCCGTCATGCCGCAAATCCGGGGACGCGCGGGCGATACCGAGGATAACCCGGCCGGCCGCATCGTAGGCACCCGCAATCTGCTGACGACGGCGGCGGTCATCATGAGCAGCTTCCTGATCGTCAGCAGTTTCACCACCGTGGTGCTCATACCGGAGCAGGAATTCCAGCCCGGCGGGCAGGCGAACGGGCGCGCGCTGGCGTTCCTGGCCCACGAATATCTGGGGGTTGGATTCGGTACGGTCTATGACATCAGCACCATCGCGATTCTGTGGTTCGCCGGGGCCTCCGCGATGGCCGGACTGCTGAACCTGGTACCCCGGTACCTGCCCCGCTACGGGATGGCCCCTGGGTGGGCCCGTGCCGTCCGGCCGCTGGTGCTCGTGTTTACCCTGGTCGGGTTCCTGGTCACCTGGTTGTTCGACGCCGACGTCGACGCCCAAGGCGGCGCCTACGCCACCGGAGTGCTGGTACTGATGACCTCGGCGGCGGTGGCCGTGACCCTGTCGGCCCGCCGAAAGCGACAGCGCAAACGCACGGCCGGGTTCGGTGCCATCGCCGTTGTGTTCGTGTACACCACCGTTGCCAACATCATCGAACGGCCGGAAGGCATCCGGATCGCCTCGGTCTTCATCCTGGGGATCATCGTCATCTCGCTGCTGTCGCGGGTCCGGCGCTCGTTCGAGCTGCACGCCACCCACGTCCATCTGGACCGGGAAGCCCTCGAATTCATGTCCGATGAGCTGGAGGGGCCGCTGCGGATCATCGCCCATGAACCGCTCCGCATGACCGCGGAGGCCTACCGGCAGAAACTGGAGTCCGCTATGGAGGTCAGCCATCTGCCGCTGGATTACGAGGCCCTTTTCCTCGAAGTGGTGGTGGATGACTCCTCCGACTTCGAGACGGAGCTCGTCGTCCGCGGGATCACCCGGCACGGCTACCGGGTCCTGGAAGTCCACGGGCCCGTGGTCCCGAACACGATCGCCTCCGTCCTGCTCCACATCCGCGATGTGACGGGCCTGATGCCGCACGTCTACTTCCGCTGGACCGAAGGCAACCCGGTCACCAACCTGCTCCGCTTCCTGGCGTTCGGCGAAGGGGAAATCGCGCCCGTGACCCGTGAAGTGCTGCGGGAAGCGGAACCGGACGTGACCAGGCGCCCGTGGGTCCACGTCGGCTGACCGGACAAACCTCTCACGACAAACGCCCCTCCCGAGGATTCCTCGAGCGGGGCGTTTGTGGTGTTGGGGAAAGCATGGCGGCCGGCTGGCCGGTGCTGCGATCCGGAGTACTTAGAGCGGGCGGATGTTCTCAGCCTGCGGGCCCTTCGGGCCCTGGGTGACGTCGAACTCGACCTTCTGGTTCTCGTCCAGGGAGCGGTAGCCGCTGCTGGCGATTGCCGAGTAGTGGGCGAAAACGTCGGCTGACCCGTCATCCGGGGCAATGAAGCCAAAACCCTTTTCGGCGTTGAACCATTTAACTGTGCCTGTAGCCATGCCATATCCTTCTGAAATGCTGCTGATCTCCGGCGGCCCGGAGGCCAACGGCTGCGGAGACATTCGTCCGCTGTTGCCCAACCTACGGGTCCGGGGGCCTTGGTGCAAGAGGCCAACGGGCGCATTTCGTCTTGTCCCGGGGCCATAGTCGGGGCACCATGGCAACAATCTCGGTGGTTATCGCGACCCGGAACGACGCCGACATGCTCGCGCACCCCCGCTAGGCGGATCCGTAGAGCGCGATCAGATCGCGGCTCATTTGGTGCGGCGAGGTCTCGCTCGGACTGTGTCCGCCCCGGTAGACCGCGATGCGCGCGCCCACGGATTGCGCGAAGCGGCGGTGCAGCGCCAGCGGCCAGAGGTCGTGTTCACCGACGGCGACGAACTTCGGCAGCGACGCCGCGGCCAGTTCATCCCTCAGATCCGGCGCGTGCTGCATCAGCCCGATGATGTCGCGCACGGAGCTCCGGCGGGTGAACCGAAACCGGTAATTCACGAACCGTATCCGGTTGGGCGGGACATGCACGACGTTAACGCGGATGCCCAGGATCATCAGCGCGGCGCCGGCCCGGGGCCTGATCCAGCCGCTGATGCGCCCGACGCGCTGGACACCACGGAAGCTCTGGCCCGGTTCGGGCGGGCAGCTAAGCAGGGTGAGGCTGCGGAATTTTTCCGGCCGCCGGGAGAAGGCCAGCTGGGCGAAGATCGCGGCGAAGGAATACCCGACGACGTGCGCGGGGCCGTCCTCGGCGTCGAGCATGGCGATCAGGTCATTGGTGAACAGCTCGTAGTCGTAGTGGGCGCGGGGAGGTGTGAGGTTCTCGGGGCCCGCCGCGGCCGATTCGTATTGGCCGGCAATGTCGCACGTCAGGACGAAGTACCCGGCGGCGGCCAGCGCCGGCAGCATCAGCACAAAGTCTTCCTTGGATCCGGTGGCCCCCGGGATCAGGAGCACCCGCGTGTTTCCCGGGGTGCCCATGGAAAGGGTGGCAAGTGTTCCGCTGGGGGCTTCGAAGGTGCCGCGCACGGCGCCGTCGGGCAGGACGGTCCAGTCAACATCGCCCAGGGCGGCGTCCCGCCGGGCCGCTTCATCGACCAGCGCGGATCCGAACCCCTCGGGCTCCGGATCGTTCAGTGCGTTGCTGTCGGCAGACACCATGGACTAAACATAGCCCGGTGAGGCTGCGGCCGGGACGGCAAGGACGCCGCTCAGGCGACTTTGCGCACGAACGCGAGGAGCCGGCGGTACACTTCCTGCGATTCCGGGTAGCGGAAGTCCTGCTGCCAGGTGTGTTCGGTGTTGGTGCTGTCCCAGCCGTAGATGAGGCTGTCCACGGGGACGGAATGTTCGCGCAACCGGGCAATGAAGTTCATGTTGGCGGCGAAGAAGAAGTCCCGCTCCGAGGTGGTCACCAGGACCGGCGGGAAGCGCGAATCCAGCCATTCAATCGGTGAGAGGAAATCCGCGCCCTCGCGGAGGGCCTCGAGGTGCCCGGTCCCGGAGCCCGTGCCGGAGCCGGTGCCGCCAAACCCGCCAAAGGCACGGCGCAGGCCTCCGCGGATGCCGCCTTTGCGGCCGCCGGGATGGAGGTCGGGCAACAGCATGCGGATGAAGTTCAGGCTCAGCACGAAGCCTTTTTCGAAGAAGACGGAGAAGTCCACCACGCTGCAGTGCTGGACCAGGCCCTTGAAATCCGCAGCGGGGACGACCGGTGTCAGGCCATGGTGCCGCGCCAGTTCCGGCTGGAAGCTGGCTGCGGTCAGAAGTGCCGCAATCTGCCCGCCTGCGGAGTCGCCGCCCAGCACGATCCGCGATGCGTCGCCGCCGTAGCCAGCGATGTTCTGCCGGACCCAGGTCAGCGCTGCATTGGCGTCCGCCAGGACGTGGGACATCTGGAATCGCGGAGCCTTCCGGTAATTCACGTTGACCACCACCATGCCGCCCTCGGCCTGGCTCGCGCAGTACTTGGTCAGCGAGGCTTTGTCTCCGGAAGTCCAGCCTCCGCCGTGGAAATACACGTAGACGGGCAGCACTCCTGGTGGACTGTCGGAACTGGCACCGGCAGTCCCGGCACCGGCAGTCCCGGCGCCGCCGTCGGGGGAGGGGATGATGACGTCGAGGCGGTGGGCACGGATGCGGTCGCCGACGAAATCGATGTCATGGAAGTATTCGACGCCGGTAATCGGGTCGACGTTGAAGCGGGAGTTCTCGCTGGCCTTGACCGAATGCATCAGCACCCGCCAAGTCCACACGGGAACCCGTTGCAGGAGGTTCCTCGCCTTGCGGGCCGGCGCGAAAGTGCCGCCGGGTTGTTGCGCTGACCGGTGCGGCCGGCGGGGAATCGACCGGTCGTGGTGCGTTGGCCGGTGGGCCGGTGGGGTCATGATTCGATTCTATCTGGCACGGTTGTGCTACACCTGTGGGCCCGACCTCGGCCCACCGCAGGGATCGCGGCGGGATCGGTTCCCGCTTCTCCCGGATCAAGGCTCCTCATTGATGGTGCCGGCGGCCCCGTCAACGGTAACCGTCTGGCCGGTGTGCAGCCGCGTGGTGGCGTCCGGGACGCCTACGACCGCCGGGATGCCGTACTCGCGGGCCACCACGGCCCCGTGGGAAATGATCCCGCCCATCTCCATGACAAGTGCACCGGCCGTCATGAACAGCGGTGTCCAGCCCGGGTCCGTGGAGGGGGCCACCAGGATTTCGCCGGGTTCCAGATGGGCGCCCACCGGGTCCAGGATCACCCTGACCCGGCCGGTGGCGGTGCCGGCAGAGGCCGGTGTTCCGGTCACTGCACCGGATGCGGGTGACTGCGCCATCAAGGCGGCCTCGACGTCGGTGCCGTCGGAGAGCAGCAGCCGGGGGATGCGCCGGCGTCGTAGTTCGGTGTCGTACAGCCGCCGGCGGTCCGTGACGATGCCGTGCAGGTCCGCGCCGCGCAGGCCGACGCGGATCTCGTCGAAGTCCAGAAAGAAGACGTCATCCGCGGCCGCGACAGTGCCGGCGGAGGCCAGATCGGCGCCGACGTGGAGGAGCTGCCGGTGCATCTCGCCTAGTATCAGCACGATGTAGAACTTGGGCAGTTCGCGCAATCCTGCCAGCTGCCGCACGCGGCGCAGGCTCAGCTCCAGGGCCCGTGCGCGCCACGGACTCCGGGCCCGCGCCTGTTCCACGAGGCCGCGGATCCGGTCCTCCGCATGCTCGGCGGCCCGGGCGAACTGCCGGTCCGGGGCCTGCTCCGGGTCCTCGACGCGGAGGTAGTTGGAGATCATGCCGAGGATGTGGTCGGGCTTCGCGGACCAGCGCGGCATGCCGAGGTCTATTTCCGCCACAGCGCGGTGGCCGTAGCGGGCGAGGAAGCCGCGCACTCCTGACTGGGCCCGGGGCGGCAGCCGGCCGGCGAGATAGTCGGCGGCCAACTCCTCGGGCCGTTTCGCCAGGAACTCCCCGCGCGACACCGGGTCGTCGCCGATCGAGACGGCGAGCTGCCAGAGTTCCAGGTCCATTTCGGTGGTGATGTTGTGGGGGAGCCCGCGCAGCACGGCTTCCAGCTCACGGGGTGCCGCGATGCCGCGCAGCAGCCGGCGGGCCACGGCCAGCATGATGTAGCCAACGGACGGGCCCGGCAGCGTGGCCTGAATCAGCCCATTAATCGTCCGGCCAAGGATCTGCTCGGTGTAGTCCAGCCGTTGGGCGGAACTGGCGGGTTCGGCGAGTACCAGCTCGGATTCGATCTTCTTCCCGTAGTTCATCGCCCGGCGAAGCTCAGCTGCGGGTCGGAAGGCGGGCCGGATCATGGCCGGAACGAGGCTTGCCATGAGGGCGAGGCTGGCTGTCTGCTCGGTGCTGCCTGAGCGTTGGGGCGGTTGCGTGCGGTTGCGCCTTCGCCCGGCCCTGCGGATGGATTGCCCGAACGAGTGCTCGATGACGCCGAACCGTGGATCCTCGAGCAGCGCGGGAAGCACGGCCCCGGACCGGCCGTCCGCCAGCGGGAGGATCCGGAGCAGATAGGCCCGCCCGGATTTGCTGCGGGCCACGGCCGTGAGGTCCACGTACATCCTCAGCCCGGGGTTGGCATACCGCCAGGGTCCCTTGCTGTTGCGCATCATCTCGAGGGCGGAGAGCCCCAGCGGGGTGATCGGCCGGGTCAGCCCCTGGAACAGGGTGCCGCACAGGTACACCCGGATGGGGGCGGTGGCCCCGGCTGCTGCGTCTTCGGGTGCGGGTTCGGGCAGCGGATACAGCGTGGTGATCGGGCGTGACTGGGTGAGCCAGATCTTGCCGCCTCTTTCTATGGCCCACTCGATGTCCTGCGGCGCCCCAAAGAGGCGCTGGACTCCGTCGCCCAGCGCGGTGAGCTCCTGGAGCCGGGGGCCGCTCAGGCTCGGACCCCGCCCGGATTCCGGTCCTCCCGGGGTGCTCCGTATCACGGAGGCGGACGCCGTCTCCAGCACGAACTGGTCAGGGTTGACCGACCCCGAGACCACGGCCTGGCCTGAGCCCGGGCTCGCGTTGATCACCGTTTCCGTCCGGGTCCCGGTGACCGGATTCGCGGTGAACAGGACCCCCGCCGTCGCGGCGTCGACCATGACCTGAACGACGACGGCGAGCCCGACGTCGCGGTTGCTGATCCCGTTGGCGGAGCGGTACGCCACGGCCCGCTCGCTCCAGAGCGACGCCCAGCAGCGGCGGACTGCCTCGACCACCGCGTCGGCGCCGGTGACATCGAGGAAGGAGTCCTGTTGCCCTGCGAAACTGGCGAAGGGCAAGTCCTCTGCCGTGGCCGAGGACCGGACCGCCACCGGCACGCTGCCGCCCATTCCCTCGTAGGTTTTCCGGACCGCGGCATCCACCTCGGGCGGGATCGGGGACTCTTCGATCAGCCTCCTGGCCCGCGCGGCAACCGGGCTGAGTTTACTCGGGACGAGGTTTGCCGGGCCCGACGCCCGGGCCGCTCCGGACCCGATCTCGTCGAGTTCGGCGGCGAGGGCGCCGAGCCCGGGCGGTGCCGCCAGATCGTAGGCAAGCGTTGTCAGGCAAAACCCGCGCGGCACGGGCAGCCCGGCCGCCACAAGCTTGCCGAGGTTCAGGGCTTTGCCGCCCACCAGCCGCAGGGGCGCAGCGCCGGCCCCGCGGAGGTCCAGCACAAGGGGCTCTGCGGCACTGGCTTCTGCGGCACTGCGTGCAGTGTCCATGCTTGCACCTACGCGTTATCCGCGGTGGAGCCGTTGTCTTCCCACATCACGTCCAGGTTGCGGAACACCGGCGGCCCGTCGCAAAGAGCGGCCATCCTGGCGGCGAAGTCGGAGGTCTCCGGCCGGCCGGAGTTCTCCATGGCCGATTCGTAGGAGTCGAATTCGACAATGGTGAGATACGTTCCGGGGTTGTCGCGGTCCGCGGTGGCCAGGATCCGGCGGAAGGTGGGAGCGGTGCTTCCGTCGGTCCTGGACGGCCGGCCCAAGGCTTCAATTTCCTCAATGCGGGCGGTCTGGAATTCGATGATCTGCACGAACCTGGCCATGACGGCTCCTCGACGGCGGCGGATGCTGATGCGCTTCACGGTAGCCCTCCCGCTATTGCAGAACAAGAGCCAGCACAAGGGCCCGAGCACGAGGTAGCGCACGGGACCGAACCGGAGCCCGCGCAACAAAGCTGCGCCGCCGCCGTCGGGCGTGGTCAGGGGGTCAGCAGGACCTTGATGGCGCGGCGTTCGTCCATGGCGCGGTAAGCCTCCGGCGCTTCCTCCAGCGGCATCACGACGTCGAAGACGCGGCCCGGGTTGATGGTGCCGTCGAGGACGTCCGCCAGCAGTTCCGGAATGTAGGTCCGGGCCGGGGCCATGCCGCCGCCGATGGAGATATTCGTGTCGAAGAGGTAGCGCAGCGGGACCTCGCTGCCGCCGGTGGGGACGCCAACAAAGCCCAGCGCACCGCCCGGGCGGGTGCTGTGCAGCGCCTGCTCCATGGCTTCCTTGGTCCCGACACACTCAAGGACGGAATCGGCCAGCACTCCGCCGAGGAGTTCGCGGACCTTGGCGACGCCCTCGTCTCCGCGCTCCTCCACGATGTCGGTGGCACCGAACTCGCGGGCGATCGCCTGCCGGTCGGCGTGGCGGGACATCGCGATGATCCGTTCCGCCCCGAGCCGCTTGGCGGCCAGCACCCCGCAGAGCCCGACGGCGCCATCGCCCACCACCACGACGGTCCGGCCCGGTCCTGCCTTCGCGGCGAGGGCTGCGTGGTGGCCGGTCGCCATCACATCGGAGAGCGTGAGCAGGCTCTTCCGGAGGGCGTCATCCGGCTCCGTGATGCCGGGAACCTTGACCAGGGTGGAATCGGCCAGCGGGACGCGGACCGCCTGGCCCTGGCCGCCGTCGATCGCGTGCCCGGAGTCGTCCTTGCCGCCCCAGCCGGCCAGGTGGTCGCAGGCCACGGTGACACCGTTGAGGCACTGGGGGCAGGCCCCGCAGCTGACCACAAACGGTGCGATCACCAGGTCGCCGACGGCCAAGGTGGTGATCCCGGAGCCGATGCTCTCCACCGTGCCGATGAATTCGTGGCCGATCGCTGTGGGCCGGCGGGTGGGCTTCACGCCCCGGTAGGGCCAGAGGTCCGAGCCGCAGACGCAGGACGCGGTGACTTTCACGACGGCGTCGGTGGGCAACTGGACGGTGGGGTAGTCGCGGTCTTCGACCCGGATGTCACCGGGGGCGTGGATGATCGTGGCGCGCATGGAGGCTCCTCAGATTGCGGGCGGGGGATTCACTCGAGTCTAGGTGATCTCCGCGAGCCGGAGCCGGACGATTTCCCTGAGGACCTCGTCAGGGATGGGGCGGTCCGGTCCGAAGCGGATGGTTCCCTTGGACACGGAGAAGTCATCAAGCCGGGACGCGACGGCCGCCACGACCTCGGAGGAGAACGGGAAGACGGACAGGTGCTTGGCGCTTGCCGTCACGCCAATGAGGGGCTTGCCGTGGACCTTCAGCGCGGGCATGCCGTAGCTGACACCATCGACGGCGTCGGGGGCTTCTGCGCGCGCGATGTCGATGACCCGCTGCAGGGCATCGCGGGCCGGCGCAGGCATGGCGGCCAGTGCGTCATCGACGGATCCCATGCCCGGAGTCTACCCCCGGGCAGAACCGTCGGTCCGGCTGTGGTCCGTGCGGGACGGGCCCGGTTTTGGCCGGTGCAGCCTCCTGCGGGCGCGACCGCGCCGGTGGCCCGGGCGGAAAACCGGGCTGTTTCAGCGCAACCCCTCCGGCGCCAAAGCTATTGCCGGCAACGCAGGGTAGGGCGCGGCAAAGTAGGCTCTGGTCTATGGGGAGGCTCAGGACGCAACACGGGCTTGGGGCACCGGGCGGTCCGCGGCGGAGGCTGGCCAAGGCCGCCGGCGTGTGCCTGGCCGGTGTGCTGGCAGTTGCGCTCGCCGGCTGCGTCGTGTCGGCTAAAGAATCGCGGCGGGAGACGCCTCCACCGCCGGTCCAGGCATCGGATTCGGCTGCATCGCCCCCGGCTGCAACAGGAACAGCCGCTGCCCCGCCAGCTGTAACCCCGCCGCCTGTGACCCCGCCGCCTGTGACCCCGTCGGCGCTGGCTCCGGCAGCGCAGGCCGAGCTTGGCCAGCAACTGGTCCGGGCGGCCAAGGCGAACGATGTTGCCGCGGTGACGCGGCTGATCCAGGCCGGCGGCAACGTCAACGCCAAGGATGCCATCCAGGATTCGGCCTTCCTCTACGCGGGGGCCGAGGGATTCAACGAGGTCCTGCAGCTGACCCTCGCGAACGGGGCCGACGTCGCCAGCACGAACCGCTTCGGCGGCACGGCCCTGATTCCCGCGAGTGAACACGGGCATGTGGACACCGTGCGGATCCTCCTGGCCGCCGGCGTTCCCGTCAACCACGTCAACAATCTGGGCTGGACAGCCCTGCAGGAAGCCATCCTGCTCAATGACGGGGGTCCCAGGCAGCAGGAGGTGGTCCGGCAGCTGCTGGCGGCCGGTGCCGACCCCGATATTCGGGACCCGCAGGGGAGAACCGCCCTGGAAAACGCGGAACGGCTGGGCTTCGGCGCCATCGCGAAGCTGATCCGCGAGCGCGACCAGCCGCGGTGACGGTGCAGAACCTCCCCACCTTTGCGGCCCTGGGGCCGGTCTGCAGGCCGGAACACGCCGGTGGAGTGCGCCAAAGGTGGGGAGGAACCGCGGCTCTTTGCCCTTAGACGGCTTCGAGTACGCTGACGTAATTGGCGATGCCGACGCCGCCCATGTTCTGTACCGCGGCGCGCCGGGCGGCGGGCAGCTGCATGTCGCCGGCGGTGCCGGTGAGCTGCATCGCGGCGATGACGTGCTGCGAGACGCCGGTCGCGCCAACGGGGTGGCCCTTGGCCTTGAGCCCGCCCGAGACGTTGATAGGAAGCTTGCCGTCTTTGAAGACCCAACCTTCCTCGATTGCGCGCGATCCCTGGCCCGGTTCGGTCAGGCCCATCGCCTCGTACATCAGCAGCTCGGCGATGGTGAAGCAGTCGTGCACCTCTGCGAAGTCCAACTCCTCCAGGCCGACGCCGGCCATCCCCAGCGCGCGCTGCCAGGAGGCCCGGGTGGCGTTGAACGCAGTGGGATCCCGGCGGTCGGTCGGGAAGAAGTCGTTCGCCTGGCCGAAGCCGGCGAGCCGCACCGGGGCGGTGGCCCCGCCGGTGGGGGCGAGGGACAGCACGACGGCGGCGGCGCCGTCGGACACTGGCGAGCAGTCGGTGCGGCGCAACGGGTCGGCGACCATCGGGTTCTTGTCCGAAACGGTCCGGCAGAACTCCTCGCCGAGGTCCTTGCGGAGCTGGGCGTAGGGGTTGTCGACGCCGTTGCGGTGGTTCTTGGCCGCGATGGTGCCCAGGACGTCCGAGAGGTCCCCTGCGCCAGCGCCGTAGCGCTTTTCGTAGTGCTTGGCCACCTCGGCAAAGAGGCCGGTGAACCCGGTGCTGGAGGCCTTGCCGGCCATGTCGTAGTCCGCGCCGAGCAGGGCCGCGCCCACGACGTCGGCGCCGGCGTGCGTCATCTTTTCGGCGCCGATCACGAGGACGGTCTTCGCCGTGCCGGCCAGCAGGGACTTGGTGCCCTGCTGGAAAGCGGCCGAGCCGGAAGCGCAGGCATTCTCGACCCGGGTGGCCGGAACGTTGGCCAACTGCTCGGAGACCTGCAGTGCCAGCGAGGACGGGAACGCCAGCGGCATCATGCCGGAGTTGAACTGGCCGAGGTAGATTTCGTCGATCTGGCCCGGCTCGATCCCGGCGTTGCCGATCGCCTCGGTGGCGACCTGGACGATGAGGGATTCGAGGGTCTCGTCGGTGAGCTTGCCGAAGCGGCTGTGGCCCCAGCCGGTCAGCAGGACATCCTTGCCGAACTGGTCTTTAAGGCTCATGCCGTGGCTCCTTCGAAGGTGGCGCTTTCGTCGAGGGAGGGGGCGACGTCGAACGCGGCCTCGGTCTTTTCGCGGATCTCCTCCACCGTGACGCCCGGGGCGAGCCTGGTCAGCGTGAGGCGCCGGACGCCGTCGACCTTGTCCAGGTCGAAGACCGCCAGGTCGCTGATGATCCGGTCGACGCAGCTCAGGCCGGTGAGCGGCAGGGTGCATTCCTTGACGATCTTGGCGGTGCCGTCCTTGGCGTTGTGCTCCGTCAGGACCACGACGCGCGGAGTGCCGGCGACGAGGTCCATGGCGCCGCCCATGCCCTTGACCATCTTGCCGGGGATAGTCCAGTTGGCGAGGTCGCCGGCGCCGGAGACCTGCATGGCGCCGAGGATCGCGACCTTGACGTGGCCGCCGCGGATCATGCCGAAGGATGTCGCGGAGTCGAAGATGCTGCCGCCTGGCAGGACCGTGACGGTCTGCTTGCCCGCGTTGATCAGGTCCGCGTCCTCGTCGCCCTCGTAGGGGAACGGGCCCATGCCGAGCAGGCCGTTCTCGCTCTGCAGGACGACGCGGACGCCGTCGCGCAGGTTGTTGGCGACCAGCGTGGGGATGCCGATGCCGAGATTGACGTAGTCGCCGTCGTTGAGTTCTTCGGCCGCGATGGCAGCCATTTCATTCCGGGTCCAGGCCATGATGATTCTCCTAAAGAAAGTAGGGGCGGCGCTTAGGCCTGATTAGACGCCGACGGCGGCCGCGGCGTCGGCGGCTTCGCTGCGGGGACGGACCGTCCGCTGTTCGATGTCCTTGACCCGGCCGCTGGCCTGGACGAGGCGCTGGACGAAGACGCCGGGGGTGACGATGTGGTTGGGGTCGAGCTGGCCCGGTTCCACGATCACCTCGGCCTCCGCGACGGTGACGGCGCCCGCCGTGGCGACCACCGGGTTGAAGTTCTGCGCGGTGTAGCGGTAAATCAGGTTGCCGTCGGTGTCGGCGGTGTGGGCGTGCACCAGGGCGACATCGGCCTTGATGGCGCGTTCCTGGACATAGGTCTCGCCGTCGAACTCCGCGAGCGGCTTGCCTTCGGCGACGAGGGTGCCGACGCCCGTCTTGGTGTAGAACGCCGGGATGCCGGCGCCGCCGGCGCGGAGGCGCTCGGCCAGGGTGCCCTGCGGCGTGAACTCGACCTCCAGATTGCCGGCGAGGTACTGCTCGGCGAAGAGCTTGTTCTCGCCCACGTAGGAGGCGATGACCTTGCGGACCTGGCCGGCCTCAATCAGCACGCCGAGGCCCTTTCCGTCCACGCCCATGTTGTTGGACACCACGGTGAGGTCCTTGACGCCGGAATCCCGCACAGCCTCGATCAGGTCGGCGGGGATGCCGCTGAGGCCAAAACCTCCGACGGCGAGCGTCATGCCGTCCCGCAGTACGTCCTGCAGCGCGGCGGCCGCGCCGGATTTCACCTTTGACATCGCATCTCCTCATTGAGCTCTTGGCGCAATCCACTTAGTGGACTGTTGTTCTGCTGTTGGAGCCTACGGGGCCGAAAAGCAGGCTGTCAACGGCTGGTTTTAGCTTTTGGAGTGCGGTTTTTACAGTGTGGACGGTAGACTTCCGACTGTCCACAATATGGATGATTAAGGCAGTTCAACGCAAACTTCCGAGGAAAAAGATGAATCCTTCACCGGTCCAGGGCGCTCAGGTCGTCAGCCGCGTCGCGTCCTTGCTGCGCATTGTCGGACGGAAACCGGAAGGCTCCCCGCTTGTGGAACTCGTCCGGGAATCCGGGCTCACACGCCCCACCGTGCACCGGCTGCTCACCTCGTTGGCCGCCGAGGGGCTGCTGGACCAGGAGCCGCAGAGCGGCAACTGGGTGCTGGGGCCGGAGATCCTCCTGATGGGTTCCGTGGCCTCGGCGCGTTTCCCGCTGGAGGATATCGCCCGGCCGAGCCTCCGCCGGCTCGCCGAGGAGACCGGCGAAAGCGCGTTCTTCTCCATCCGGCGCGGCGCCGAGACCGTGTGCCTGCTCCGAGAGGAGGGGAGCTTTCCGGTGCGGTCCTTCGTGCTGCACGAGGGAGTCCGCTTCCCGCTCGGGGTGGCGTCCGCCGGCACCGCCATCATGGCGTTCCTGCCCGACGCGGAGCAGGAGGAGCTGCTGGCCGGCTGGGCCGCGCACGCCGGCGATTTCGCGGCGGCGCACACGGAGGACCTGGTCCGCGCGAACCTGGAAGCGACACGGCGGGCCGGCTATTCGGTGAATCCCGGGCTCGTGCTGGAAGGCAGCTGGGGGATGGGCGCCGCAGTCTTCGACCAGCGCGGCCGCCCCGCCTGGGCGCTGTCCCTGACCGGGATCGAGCCGCGCTTCAAGGGTGAACGGCAGGAGATGCTGGGCCGCCTGCTCATGGATGAGGCACACCGGATCTCCACGCTGCTGCAGGGTCGGTAGGCGGCCCCCGGGCGGGTACCCGGGCCGGGGCGGGAGCTACCGGCGAGGTGAGTCCCGGCGTCGTGGTTCACCGTCGGCCGTACCGGGGGCACATCGACACGGACGCGCCGGGCAATGGCCGCTAAACAGTCCGTTGGGGGCTCGAAGTGCCCCCAGAGCGTAGGTTGCTGCCTACTTCCACCAGGTATCAAAGATGGTGACCGGGACCGTGCGCTTGTGGCGGGTCCGGAGATACTTTTGCTCGATAGATTCGGCCACGGCGTCCGGGACCTCGCGGCCCTCGAGGTAGTCGTCGATCTGGTCGTACGTCAGCCCCAGTTCGTCCTCGTCCGTGCGGCCGGGCTGGCCGTCGAGGAGGTCCGCCGTCGGAACCTTCTCCCAGACGCGGGCCGGGGCGCCGAGCTCCGCGAGCAGGGCCCGGTTCTGACGCTTGTTGAGCCCGAACAGCGGCAGAATGTCCGCGCCGCCGTCGCCGTACTTGGTGAAGAAGCCCGTGACCGATTCCGCCCCGTGGTCCGTTCCGATAACCAGGTAGTTGTGCTCGCCGGCGAGGGCGTACTGCGCGATCATGCGGGTGCGGGCCTTGGTATTGCCCTTGTGGAAGTCGGAGATCCCGTTGCCCACGGTCTTCTCGAATTCGTCCTCGAACCCGTCCACTGCTGCGGAGATGTTGAAAGTCCACTCGGTCTTGGCCTGGATGAAGTCCAGGGCGGCCTGGGCGTCGTCCTCGTCGCGCTGTACGCCGTAGGGCAAGCGGACGGCGACGAAGTTTGCGTCCACACCTTCGGCCGCAAGCTCCTCGACGGCCAGCTGGGCAAGCCGGCCCGCGAGCGAGGAATCCAGTCCGCCGGAGATGCCCAGGACGAAGCCCCTGGTGTGCGTGGCCTTGAGGTATTCCTTCAGGAACGTGACGCGCTTGCGCACCTCCCCGGCGGGGTCGATCCGGGGCTGGACGCCCATTTCTTCAATGATCCTGGCCTGGAGTTCGCGCATGTGATCCAGCCTAGTCAGCGCTGTCAACAACGCTCAACCTGTTGCTGCCAGGCCGGCTGGCGGACGTGCGGCCTGGGCGCGGGAATGGCGCTACGGGAGAGGACCGTCGCTACGCTTTCGGACCCTCGCTACGCGGATATCCGTCGCGCAGGGCCGGATGCGCAGCGCGCGCCGGGAAACGCCGCGAAAACCGGACCAGCTGGGGACGCCCGGCCCATCCGCGCCGGGTGGGCGTGCGGCCTAGCGCTCCTGCCGCGCCGGGCCGGTGGAGCCCCGGACGGTGAGATGGGTAGGCATTACGGACCGGCTGCGGGCGCCGCCGCCGGCGAGGGGGTTCAGCCGGGCCAGCAGCATAGAGACCGCCACGCGGCCTGCCTGCTCGATCGGGGAGGCCATGGTGGACAGCGGCGGATTGCAGAAGTCGGCGCCGAAAATGTCGTCGCAGCCCACAATGCTCATGTCCTCGGGAACCCGGATGCCTCGTTCCCGCAGGCGCTGGAGCATGCCGATGGCGATGAGGTCGTTGAACGCGATGCAGGCTGTCACCCCACTGTGCACGGCGGCGTCCGCGGCTGCGGCGCCGGACTGGGTTTTTGGCGCGAACGGCCCCAGCCGGCGCACTTCCACACCGCGCTCCTCGGCTGCAGCGGACAATGCAGTCCACCGCCGTTCGCTGGACTGGGACGTCAGGGGCCCGGCGATGTAGGCGATCCGGGTATGGCCCAGCGAGACGAGGTGGTCCAGCGCCTGGCTGGTGGCAGACGGGGTGTCGATGATGACGGCGGGGACACCGGGAACGTCTCGGTTGATGGTGACCAGGGGCATCTTTGCCGCCGCGGCCAGCAGGGCCTCGTCGCTGAGCCGGGACGCCGCCACGATGATGCCGTCCGCACTCTTTCGCAGCTGGTCCAGGGTGCTGGCTTCCACCTCGTCGGATTCCTCGGTGTCCACCAGCAGCTGCGTGTAGCCGGCTGCCTTGAGCTGGAGCTGGGTTCCCCGGATGAGGTCGAAGTAGAACGGGTTGGTAATGTCCGGCACCAGGACCCCCACTGCGCCTGTGCGGCCGGAACTCAGCGCCTTGGCCTGACTGTTGGGGATGTAGTGCAGCTGGGCGGCGGCCGCCTCGATCCGCTGGCGCGTGCGGATGTTGACGCGGTCCGGCGTCGAGAGCGCCCGGGAAACAGTGGAGGCCGCCACGCCGCACAGTGCTGCGATGTCATGGATGGTGGCCGGTCGATCAACTGCTGGTGGTTGCGTCGTAGCCACGGCGCTCCTCTCTGAACGTGGTGGCGGGGCCATGGCGGCCGGGTCGGATGGGCCGGTCTGTGACTGTCGCCACAGGCCCGCTCCGCCAAGAATGCCACACCTTGTCAAAGTTTGGCAATCGGTTGTCATGGTGGTGCGACTGTCGCTAAACTGGCGACGACACTGTTTGTGAACTGCGTCACCGCGCTGGAGCCAAAACCGGGCTGCCCGGCCCGGCGGCCGCGAAACCCAGGAGATCCGCGTGAGCAAAACACCAACCGCAGTCTGGACACTCTCAGGCTTCGGCGACGAGATAGACCCGGATCCCGCGGTGCAGGCCGCGGTCCTGCTGGCCCTGGGCGCCAGCCACATCGAGGTCCGCAGCGCCTGGGGCACGAATGTCTCCGAACTCGAACCGGCCCAAGTTGCCCGGCTCAAGGAAATCCTCGATGAGAAGGGCCTCAAAGTCTCGGCCGTGGCCAGCCCCATCGGCAAGGTGGACGTGAGCCTGCCGGTGGAACACGAGCTGGAACGCCTCCGCCAGATCATCTCCGTGGCGAAGGGACTGGAGACAAAATACATCCGCATCTTCTCGTTCTACCGGGCGAACAACCAGGGCGCTGACGACATCCGCGGGGACGTCATGGCCCGCATGGGCGCGCTGGTGGCGCTCGCCGCCGAAGCCGGCGTCGTGCTCCTGCACGAAAACGAAAAAGGCATCTTCGGCGACACCCCCGAGCGCGTCCTGGACATCATGGAGACCGTGGATTCCCCGGCCCTGCGCATCGCCTGGGACAACGCCAACTTCGTCCAGGTGGGCGTCAAGCCCTACACCGACGGCTACGCCATGCTGCGCCCCTACCTTGAGTACTTCCAGGTCAAGGACGCCGTGGCCGCCACGGGCGAAGTGGTTCCCGCCGGCGAGGGCGACGGCGAACTCGACGCCACCATCGCCGCCCTCACGGCAGACGGCTTCACCGGCTTCGCCTCCCTGGAGCCGCACCTGGCCAGCGCCCACGAACTCGGCGGGTTCTCGGGCCCCGTCGCCTTCGGCAGCGCGGCCCGCGCCTTCGCCGCGCTCGCCGCGAAAAACGGGGTTGAACTCTCGTGAGCACGACGACGGCGGCGGTCATCGGCTGCGGCGACGTTTCCGCCGTGCACTTCGAGGCGGTGGCAAAGCTCGACGGCGCCACCCTGGTGGCGGTCTGCGATTCGGATCCGCAGCGGCTGGCTGCCGCGGTAGCCGCCCGCTGCGTCCCCGGCTTTGCCGACCACCTGAGCCTCATTGAGGCGGTCCGGCCGGACGTGGTGCATATCTGCACCCCGCACGACCAGCACGCCTCCGTGGCCGCCGACTGCCTGGCGCGGGGCATTAACGTCATCGTGGAGAAGCCGCTCGCCCACACCCTGGCGGAGGGCCGCCGGCTCGTTGAAGCCGCATCGGCGGGCACGGCGAAAATCGCCGTGTGCTTCCAGAACCGGTACAACGCGACCTCCCAGGCCCTGGCCGCACTGCTGTCCTCCGGCGAGCTGGGGGAGGTGGCGGGGGCGTCGGCAACGGTCATGTGGCAGCGCTCCGCCGAGTACTATCAGGACCGGCCGTGGCGGGGGACCTGGGCCGGCGGCGGGGGCGGGCTGATGATGAACCAGGCCATCCACACCGTGGACCTGCTCCAATGGCTGGTGGGCGACGTCGTCGCGGTCAACGGCAACGCCTCCACGCGTTTCCTGGGCGGCGCCATCGAGGTGGAAGACACCACCGAATTCGTCGCCGAACATGCCAACGGCGCCCGGAGCGCGTTCTATGCCACCCTGGCCAACGCCACCAACGCGCCGGTAACACTCGAGGTTGTCACCGAAAAGGCCGTGCTGAGCCTGCGCGGCGACCTGACCATCGCCCATGCGGACGGGCGCGTGGATGTCATTCCGGAGCGCAGGAGCGGCTCCGGCGGCCGGTCCTACTGGGGTGTCTCGCATGAACTGCTGATCGCTGACTTCTATGGCCGGCTGCACGATGCGGAGCCGTTCTGGATCAGCCCGGCGGAGGCCGAAAAGTCGCTGCGCATCGTCAAGGAAATCTACCGGCAGAGCTATCCGGAATCTCTCGACGCCGTCAGCTGAGGCCTGCCGGGGCGGGCCCGCGGGGCGTCTTCCGGCGTGCCAGTCCGGCGTGCCCTGCGGCGTGCACTTCGGGCAGGCCCAATTGCGTGCGTTCAAACAATCGATTGCCGCAATCTGGGGCCGAAACTCTCCCTGTTTTCCAGCCGTACTTTCCGGGTCAAAAGACATTTTCGAGGATTTATGACAATCGGTTGCCAAGTAAGGCAACTCTGCGTACTGTGATTCTCACGAGAGCGGTGTGGCCCACGCCACACCGCTTGAACGGGGAAACCCGCCCACAGTTTCACGACTCATAGGAGCCAACAATGAAGTTAGGTCCCAAAGCAGCAGCAGCTGCCCTCATCCTCAGCGCGTCCCTGGCGCTGACGGCCTGCGGCGGTGGCGCGTCAGGCGCCGCCACCGGGAACAACCCTGCCGGTCCGAAGACAACCACGCTGACCCTGGGTGCTGTTCAGGAAATCCGCTCGTGGGACCCTGCCCAGGCGCACGTCGGCCACTTCCTGCAGCCGTACCAGGCGGCCTACGATTCCCTGCTCCTGCGGGAACCGGACGGCAAGCTCAGCCCCATGCTGGCCACCGCGTGGAATTACAACGAGACGAACACCGTGCTCACCGTTGACCTCCGCAAGGGCGTGACCTTCAGTGACGGCGCCACGTTCGACGCCGAAGCGGCCAAAGCGAACCTGGATCACTTCAAGAAGGCCAACGGCCCGCAGATGGCCCAGCTCACCGCCGTCTCAGACGTCAAGGTAGTCGATGCCGACACCATTGAGCTCAACCTGACAGCGCCTGATCCCTCACTGGAGTTCTACCTCAGCCAGGCCGCCGGCCTCATGGGCAGCCCGAAGGCCCTGGGCACCGAAGGCATCAAGACCGAGCCCGTGGGCAGCGGCCCGTACGTCATGGACAAAGCCGCCACGGTCAAGGACTCACAGTCTGTGTTCACGGCCCGCAAGGACTACTGGAACAAAGACAACCAGAAGTTCGAGAAAGTCACCTTCAAGATCCTCGTTGACGCGACCGCCAGGACCAATGCCCTGGTCTCGGGACAGGTGGACGCCACGCTGCTGGACCCGAAGACCGGCAAGCAGGCCGAGGGTGCCAAGATGAAGCTCGTCACCAACGAGGTGGACTGGCAGGGCCTGACCCTGTTCGACCGGGACGGCACAAAGAACCCGGGTCTGAAGGACGTCCGCGTCCGCCAGGCCATCAACTACGCCTTTGACCGCAAGACCATCCTGGACCAGGTCCTGCTGGGTCAGGGCACCCCCACCTCCCAGCCATTCGGCAAGGCCAGTGGCGCCTGGGTTGAAGGGCTCGAGAACAAGTACCCGTACGATCCGGCCAAGGCCAAGGCCCTGTTGAAAGAAGCAGGCTACGAGACCGGACTGGTTCTCCAAGTCCCGAGCGTCCCCGGCTTTGAAACGCAGCTGGCAGTAATCAAGCAGCAGCTGGCCGACGTCGGAGTCACCCTCGAAGTGGGCGCGGCGATCACCAACACGTACACCACCGACATCGCGGCGCAGAAGTTCACCACCATGTACTTCTCGCTCTTCCAGGGAGAACCGTGGGTGGCCATCAACCAGATCGTCTCGACGAAGGCGCTGTACAACCCCTTCAAGAACACCGCCCCTGAACTGCAGGCCAAGATCGATGCCGTCCAGAACGGCGGCAAGGACGCGGCCAAACTGGCCCAGGAAGTCAACAAGTACGTGGTGGACCAGGCGTGGTTCGCACCCCTGTTCCGTGTGAACCAGATGTACTACCACAACGCCAAGATCAACGTCACCCCGCAGATCCAGCAGGCCGTCCCGTCGATCTACAACTACTCGCCGGCGTCGTAGCTGCGGGTTAGCAGCCACAAAACCGGCGCAGGTCCGGCAGCCCGCCACCACAAGCGACGGGCTGCCGGACCCGGCAGTCAGACCATGACAGTGCAATGGAGCCAGCAATGATCACCTTCATCCTCAAACGCCTCGGCAGCGGACTTATCGTCCTGTTCGCCGTCTCGATCCTCGTCTTTTCCCTGCTTTACGTATCGAGCGGCAGCATTGCACGGAACATCCTGGGCGACCAGGCCACGCCGGAGCAGCTGGCCGTGAAGGAAGCCGAGTTGGGCCTCGACCAGCCCATCTTCACGCGCTACGTCAGCTGGCTCACGGGCGCCCTGCAGGGGGACCTTGGAGCATCGTGGTTCACCTCCGAACCCGTGGCCGACGCGCTCGCAACGCGCATTCCGGTCACCATGACCATGGTGGCCGCGGCCATGATCCTGATCGCCATTATCGCGACACTCCTGGGCGTCGCCGCGGCAGTGAAGCGTGGCTGGGTGGACAGGGTGGTCCAGATCGGCGCCATCATCGGCGACTCCGTTCCCGGATTCGTGATCGGCATCATCCTGGTCACCGTGCTGGCCATCCAGATGGGCCTCTTCCCCGCCACCAGCACCATTTCCCCGGGCGAACCGGCCTCTGCCTGGGTGCTGTCCCTGACACTTCCGGTGGTCGCCCTGCTGATCAACGGAGTCACCGGCGGCGCGCAGCAGATCCGCAGTGCCGTCATCAAGCAGCTCGAACGCGACTACGTCCGCACCCTTCGCAGCCGCGGCATCAATGAGCGCGAGGTCCTGTTCAGGCATGTCCTGCGCAGCGCCGCCCCGGCGGGGCTCACCGTGCTCAGCCTGCAGCTCATCGGCATGCTCGGCGGCGTGGTCATCATCGAGCAGATCTTTGCCCTCCCCGGCATGGGGCCGCTGGCTGTCGCCGCCACCAGCCAGAGCGACCAGCCGGTTGTCATGGGCGTTGTTATGTACACCGTCGCCGTTGTCATTTTGGTCAACCTGATTGTTGACCTGCTCAACGGCTGGCTCAACCCGAAGGTGCGTGCCTCGTGACCGAGTCCGTCGAAACCTCAGCCCTGACGCCACTGCCCGCAACGACGGGCCAGACCGGAACCGTGGTCCGCTCCACGGCCCTGTTGCGTCTTTTCAAAAACCCGCTCGGGATCGTTGCCATGGGGATCCTGCTGGTGCTGGCACTCATGGCCGTGTTCGCCGATGTGCTGGCCCCGTTCGACGAGAACTTCGCCAACATCTCCAAGACCCTCGCCGGGCCCGACTCCGTGAACATCCTGGGCACGGACAGCTCCGGGCGCGACGTCTGGAGCCGGCTGCTGTACGGGGCGCAACTGACGCTCCTCTCCGCACTGCTGTGCGCCGCCGTCGCGATCGCGATCGGCCTGCCGGCGGGCCTGGTGGCCGGCTACTACGCCGGCAAGTTCGAGGCGGTGTCCAACTGGATTGTCAGCATCCTGATGAGCCTCCCCGGCCTGATCGTGCTGCTGACCATCCGGGCGGCCTTCGGCCCGTCGGTGTGGATCGCCATGATCGCCTTCGGCGTCCTGATCAGCCCCTCCTACTTCCGCCTGACGCGCTCGGCGGTGCAATCGGTCCGCAACGAGCTCTACGTGGATGCCGCCCGCGTGTCCGGCCTCTCCGACCTGAGGATCATCACGCGGCACATCTTCTCCGTGGTCCGCGCCCCCATCATCATCCAGACTGCCGCGATCGCCGGTGTGGCCATCGCCATCCAGTCCGGGCTCGAATTCCTTGGCCTGGGCGACCCCGCGAAGGCAACCTGGGGGGTGATGCTCAGCGAAGGATTCAAGAACGTCTACCTCACGCCAACGCTGCTCTTCTGGCCCGCATTTGCGATGGCCCTCACCATCGGCGCCCTCGTCCTGCTGGGCAACGCCATCCGCGATGCCCTGGAAGACGGCGAAAAGATCAAGCACCGCAAGAAGCGCGCGGCCGCTTCGACGGAAGGCACGACGCCGGCCCCCGCCGCCGCACGCCCGGCGCGCAAGACCGTGGCCGCCGTCGACGCCGGCACCGAACACCACCTGGTGAAGGTGACCAATCTCGGCGTCGGCTACCCCCAGGCTGACGGCTCCGTCAAGAAGGTGGTGGACGACGTGTCCTTCCACGTGGACCGCGGCGAGATCCTGGGCATCGTGGGTGAATCCGGCTCGGGCAAGTCCCAGACCGCGTTCTCCATCCTGGGCCTGCTCCCGGACAACGCCCGCATTGTGGCCGGCTCCATCCAGTTCGACGGCGGCTACACGGTGGCCCCGGGCGAGAAACGCGTCAGCCAGGAGCGCCTGACCAAATTGCGCGGCAAGCGGATTTCCTACATTCCGCAGGAGCCCATGAGCAACCTGGATCCCGCCTTCACCATCGGCTACCAGCTGGTGACGCCCATGGTGCGCGTCCTTCGAATCTCCAAGGCCGAGGCCCGGAAGCGGGCGCTGAAGCTGCTCACCGACGTCGGAATCGTCAACCCGGAGCGGACCTTCAACGCCTACCCGCACGAAGTCTCCGGCGGCATGGCCCAGCGGGTGCTGATCGCCGGCGCCATCAGCTGCGAGCCGGACCTGGTGATCGCCGACGAACCCACCACCGCCCTGGACGTCACGGTGCAGGCGGACGTGCTGGACCTGCTCCGCGAGCTCCAGCAGCGCCTGAACATCGGCATCATCCTGGTGACGCACAACTTCGGCGTGGTGGCGGACCTCTGCGACCGGGTGGCCGTCATGCAGAACGGCCGGCTCGTGGAGGAAGGGCCCGTCCGCGAGATCCTCCGCAACCCGCAGGAACCCTACACACGGACCCTCCTGGCGTCGATGCTTGAAGGCAAGGAACCCATGTCCATGCTCGTTTCCACCCCGCAGAAGGAGCCCGTCGCATGAGCGCCACCGAAAACACGCCGCTGCTCACCGTGGACCAGCTGGTGGTCGAATACCCCGGCAAAGGCTTCCGGGCCAAACCGTTCCGTGCCCTGACGGACATCAGCATCACCATCGGCCGCGGCGAAACCCTCGGCCTGGTGGGGGAGTCCGGGTCCGGCAAAACCACCCTGGGCCGTGCCGTGCTGGGGCTCGCGCCGGTCACCGCGGGCCGGATCATGTTCGACGGCAAGGACATCAGCCACGCCAGCCGCAAGGACCGCCGGACCCTGAGCCGGGACCTGCAGGTGGTCTTCCAGGACCCGTACACGTCGCTGAACCCGGCACTGGAAATCGGCGACATCCTCGCCGAGCCCCTCGGCGTGCAGGGCCTGGATCCCGCGGCGGCCAGGAAGCGGGTGAAGGAACTGCTGGACCAAGTGGGCCTTCCCTCCGACGCGATCCACCGGCTGCCGCGCGAATTCAGCGGCGGTCAGCGCCAGCGGGTGGCGATCGCCCGTGCGCTGGCGCTGTCACCGAAACTGATCGTCTGCGACGAACCCGTGAGCGCCCTGGACCTGTCCACCCAGGCCCGGGTGCTGGACCTTTTCCTGCAGATCCAGAAGGACACCGGTGTGTCCTACCTCTTTGTCTCCCACGACCTCGACGTCGTCCGGCACATCAGCCACCGCGTGGCCGTGATGTACCACGGTGAGATCGTCGAACAGGGCACGGCCGGCGTCGTCACCCGGGACCCCGAACACCCCTACACGCAGCGGCTGCTGCTGGCCTCGCCGGTCCCGGACCCGGACCGCCAGGAACAGCGCCGGGCCGACAGGCACCGGCTGCTGGAACTCCAGCGGCAGCAGCACGAGCAGGCGGGAGCCCTCGTCTGAGGATCCCCGCCAGCAACCCAACCAGCGACTGACAGCTATGACGTGCCGGCTCCCTTGCGGACCCGGCCGAACGGAGGAACCGGAATGGCCAAAATTGGTGTGCAAGCCATGATGCTGCGGGACAGCTTCAAGGACCTCGGGGCGTTTGAGACGCTCCGGAAGGTCAACGCGATCGGCTACAACGCCGTCGAGGTCTCCCAGATCCCCATGACGACGGCGAATGTGGCGGAACTGGACCGTTCCCGCAGTGAGCTGGGCATGGACATCGCGGCGTTGTCCGTCGCGATGGAGACCCCTAAGGGCATGCCCGGCGACTCGCTCAAGGACCATTTCGACAAGATCGTCGACGACGCGAAGCGCCTGGACGCCAAGCTCCTGCGGATCGGCATGCTGCCCTTCCCGGCCATGAAGTCGATCAACGCGGTTGTCGATTTCGCCAAGCAGGCCAACGAATATGCCGAGCGCCTGCAGGAGCACGGCCTCGGCCTGTACTACCACAACCACCACATTGAGTTCGCGAAGTTCGACGGCACCTACATGCTGGACATCATCGCGGGGAACTCCCCGGCCATGGGCATGGAAATCGACGTCCACTGGGTCCAGCGCGGCGGCCTGGACCCGGTCCGCACCCTGGAAAAGTACGCCGGCCGCACCGCCATGGTCCACCTGAAGGACTACCGGATCGGCGAATTGCCGGAGTCCGCCCTGGGCCTCCTGGAAGCCGGGGACTTCGTGGGCTTCATGGCCGAGTTCAAGAACGTGGTCCAGTTCGCCGAAGTGGGCGAGGGCAACCTGGACTTTCCCACCATCATCCCGACCGCCGTGGCCGCCGGCGCCCAGTACCTGCTGGTGGAGCAGGACGAGCTCTACGGCCGGACCGTCTGGGACGCCTTGCAGACCTCGTACGACAACCTCGTGGCCATGGGCCACTCGAACCTTTTCTAGACAGGGAGCATCACCGCATGAGCAAGAAAGTACGCCTGGGCATCATCGGCCTGGGCCAGCAGGGCGGCGCCTACGCCAAGTTCATCCAGGACGGAATGGTCCCCAACATGGAAATCGGGGCCATCTGCGACGTCGATCCCGCCAAGAAGGAACTGGCGGCGTCCCAGTACCCCGACGCACCCTTCTACGACGACTACATCACGATGCTCGAAAGCGGCGACGTCGACGCGGTCGTCACATGCGTGCCGCACTTCCTGCACCCGCAAATGGGTATCGAAGCCCTCAAGCGCAACATCCACGCCCTCGTCGAGAAGCCGGCCGGCGTGTACACCAAGCAGGTCAAGGAGCTCAACGAGTTTGCCGCCTCCAAGCCGGAGCTCTCCTTCGCCATTATGTTCAACCAGCGCAACAACCCGCTGTACCAGCGGCTGAAGGAGATCGTGGACGCGGGGGAGATCGGCAGCATCCGCCGCACCAACTGGATCATCACCACCTGGTGGCGGCCGCAGGGGTACTACAACTCCAGCGAATGGCGCGCGACGTGGGGCGGTGAAGGCGGCGGGGTCCTGGTCAACCAGGCCCCGCACCAGCTGGACCTGTGGCAGTGGATCTGCGGTGTTCCCAAGTCGGTGTACGCGAAGGTGGCCTACGGCTTCCGCCGGGACATCGCCGTCGAAGACGAGGTCACGGCGGTGGTGGACTACGGCGACGGCGCCACGGGCGTGTTCGTCACGGCCACCCACGACCTCACGGGCACGGACCGCTTCGAGATCCTGGGCGACCAGGGCAAGATCGTCGTCGAAAATTCCAAGACCGCCACCGTGACGCGCCTGCAAAAGCCCGAACGGGAACTCAGCGACGGCATGGGCATGGACGACGTCCGGAAGCTCTTTATGGGTGAACTGAACCCGGAGGAGTACTACAGCACCGAGGTCATCGAGTTCGAGTCCGTCTGGGGCGGCCAGCACGCCGGCGTCCTGGACAACTTCGCCGCCAACATCCTGGACGGCACCCCGCTGCTCGCCCCGGGCTCGGACGGCATCAACGGTGTCCGCCTTGCCAACGCCATCCACCTCTCCAGCTGGACCGGCAAGGAAGTGGGCCTGGACTTCGACGAGGACGTGTTCCTGGCCGAGCTCAACAATCGGATCGCCGACGAGGGCAAGTTCCCCGAACGCTCCTGACACCCTCCAGCCCGCCTGACTGGCAGCGGGGGCCGTATTGGGCCCTCATAACGGCCCCTGCTGCGAGCTGGTTGGGTTGTTTCATCGTTAGGATGGGGCGGTGACTGAACCCAAGACGCCGGACGCCGACGCCACCAAGGCTCCGGCCAAGAAACACGCCCGCGACGGTAAGTCCAACGCCACCATCTACGACATCGCCAAGGTCGCCGGCGTCAATCCGTCCACGGTCTCCCGTGCGCTCAGCAAGCCGGGCCGGGTCAGCGCCAAGACGCAGAAACTCATCGAGGATGCCGCGGCCGAGCTGAACTACCAGGTCAACCCGTTCGCCCGGGCACTGCCCACCGGCCGGACCAACACCTTCGGCCTGATCGTCGCGGACATCACCAACCCCACGTTCTTTGACATCATCCGCGGGGCGGAAACCACCGCCACGGCCCGGGACTACACCCTGGTGCTCGCCGAATCGGCGGAATCCGCGGCCACCGAACTGACCGCAGCCCGGCGGATGATGGCCACCGTGGACGGCCTCATCCTGGCCAGCCCGCGCATGGACGACGACAACATCCGGGCCCTCGCCCGCGACAAACCCGTGGTGGTCATCAACCGCGAGGTCGACGGCGTGCCGTGCGTCGTCCCCGACGTGCACAAGGGCATCAGCGAGGCGGTCCGCAGCCTTGCCGCCAACGGGCACCAGAAGGTTGCCTTCGTGGCCGGGCCACCGCAGTCCTGGATGTCCGCCCGCCGCTGGGAGGGCGTGCAGGCCGCGTGCGAATGGTCCCGGCTGGACGCCGTGCGGCTGGAATCCAGCAAACCCACGGTCGACGGCGGCCGTCAGGTGGCGCGCGACGTCCGGGCCAGCGGCGCCACGGCCGTGCTGACCTATAACGACCTTCTGGCCATCGGGCTTATGCAGGAACTCCAGGCCGCCGGCATGGTGGTTCCGGACCAGATCAGCATTGTGGGCTTCGACGACATCTTCGGGGCCGACTTCACCACACCCCCGCTGACCACCGTGCGCTCCCCGCTCGGGGAGTGCGGCTCGGGCGCCACCACGCTGCTGCTCGATCTCCTGCACGGCGACCTCCTGTACGGCGCGGGGGAGCCCGCCGCCACCCTGCGCGTCGAAACGGAACTGGTGCTGCGGGGCTCGAGCGGACGGCTCCTGCCCGCCGGCAAGTAAGCGCTGCCGATTCCGATTTTCGCTGCATTTCCGGACATCCGCACGCGGGATCCCGGGTGCGGATGTCCTTTTCCGGCGCGGGAACCGCAAATAGGCCTGTTGGCAATTTATGGCAACCGGTTGACAAGGTGCTGTTGCAGGCCGGACCATTGAGCTATGTCACAGTCGATTGCCGCCAACCCAGACCGGCTCCTGCCCGCGGATCCCGGAACGCGCAGCATTGCGCGCGAGCTCCTGGGCCGAATCGAGGACCTCCCCATCATTTCCCCGCACGGGCACGTTGACGCCGCCGTCATCGAGCACAACACCCCCTTCCCTGACCCGGCAGCGCTCCTGGTCAGCCCGGACCACTACGTCACCCGGCTGATCCACGCCAGCGGCGTTCCGCTGGACCGGCTGCGTGGTTCCAAGGCAACCGAACCGGACTCCCGCACCGTCTGGCAGGAGTTCTGCAAGGCCTGGCCGTTGCTGGACGGCACCGCCTCCGGATACTGGCTCCGCACCCAGTTTGAGAGCGTCTTCGGCCTTCGGGAGGAGATCAGCGCCGAGACGGCCGATGCCAGCTACGACGCGATTTCGGCGCGCCTGCTCGAGCCCGGGTTCCGTCCCCGCCAGCTCTTCAAGGACTTCAACATCGAAGTCCTCGCCACCACGGACGACCCCCTGGACGGCCTGGCCAGCCACAAGGCGATCGCCCAGGACCCCACGTTCCATGGCCGCGTCCTGCCGACCTTCCGCCCGGACGCTTACCTGAACATCGCGCACCCCGACTGGTCCGCGAATGTCGACCGGCTCATCGCGGCAGCGGCCGACGGCGCCACCGGCTATGCCGGCTACCTCACCGCGCTGGAGAACCGGCGTCGTTACTTCGTGGACCACGGCGCGGTCTCCGCCGACCACGGCGTCCGCACACCGGCAACCCTCAAGCTCGACACCGGAGACGCGGCGAAACTGTTTGACCGCGCCCGCGCGGGCCGGGCCACCGCGCAGGACCGCGACGACTTCGAAGCCCACATGATGTACCAGATGGCCCGGATGTCCGTGGAAGACGGCCTCGTCATGACCATCCACCCGGGGTCCTACCGCAACCACCATGAACCCACGTTCGCCCAGTTCGGCGCGGACACCGGCCACGACATCCCGTTCGCGATCAACTACACCGAGGCGATCCGCCCGGTGCTGCAGGACTTCGGCACCGCGAAGGACTTCCACCTGGTGCTGTTCACCCTGGACGAGACCGTGTTCTCCCGCGAACTCGCACCGCTCGCCGGGTTCTACCCGTCCGTCTACCTCGGTGCGCCGTGGTGGTTCCTGGACGCCCCGGACGCCATGCTGCGCTTCCGCTCCGCCGTCACCGAGACCGCCGGTTTCTCTCGGTCGTCGGGCTTCATCGATGACACCCGGGCGTTCTGTTCCATTCCGGCCCGGCACGATGCGTCCCGCCGGATCGAGGCCTCCTTCCTGGCCCGCCTCGTCGCCGAACACCGGGTCAGCGAGGACCGCGCCCACGAAATCATCGTCGACCTCGTCGACGGCTCCCCCCGAAGGGTCTTCAAACTGTGAGCATCGAACTGACATCCGCACTGAAACCCGAGCGGGAATCCGCCGCGGATCTTCCCCGGCTCAACCGCGCCCTCCGCCCCTCCGCGAAGGCCCCGGTGCGGATCGTCCACCTGGGCCTGGGCGCCTTCCACCGCTCGCACCAGGCCTGGTACACCCACCAGGCGGGCGACGCCGCGGACTGGGGCATCGCTGCCTTCACCGGACGCCGCCCGGACGCCGCCCTGGCCCTCGCCGAGCAGGACGGCCTGTACACCGTGGTGGAGCGGGGCGACGCGGGAGACTCGTTCGCGACCGTCAGCAGCATCGTGGAAGCCGTGGACGGAGCCGACGTCGGACGGCTCGCCGCGCTGGTCGCCGCCCCGGCTACCGCCGTGATCACGCTGACCATCACCGAGGCCGCCTACCGCCTCCGCGCCGACGGCAGCCTGGACACGGGTGCCGCCGACGTCGCCGCCGACCTTGCGCTGCTGGCGTCCGGCAGCGGATACCCGACGACGCCGCTGGGCCGGCTGGTGCTGGCCCTCGCCGCACGCCGGGACGCCGGGGCGGGGCCACTCGCCGTCGTCTGTTGCGACAACCTGTCCAACAACGGCACCGTGGCCCACAATGCCGTCGTGGGCATGGCCGGGGCCTGGGACGCCGGGCTTGCGTCCTGGATCGAGGCGAACACCAGCTTCGTCAGCACTTCGGTGGACCGGATCACCCCGCGCACCACCGGGGCGGACGTCGAAGCCGTCCAGGCAGCCTGCGGCTACCGCGACAGCTCCCCGGTCGTGGCAGAACCGTTTTCCAACTGGGTCCTCAGCGGAGACTTCCCCGCCGGGCGGCCCCGGTGGGAAGACGCCGGGGCCGTCTTCGTCGCGGACATCGAACCGTACGAGAACCGCAAGCTCTGGCTCCTCAACGGCGCCCACTCCCTGCTGGCCTACGCCGGACAGCTCCGCGGGAACACGACCGTGGCAGAGGCCCTGGCGGATCCGCTGTGCCGGGACGCCGTGGAACGCTTCTGGGACGAGGCTGAAGCCAACCTCCCGGCCGGCGAACTCGGAATCCCCGCCTACCGCGCCGCCCTCCTGGACCGCTTCTCCAACGCCCGGATCGCCCACCACCTGGCCCAGATCGCCATGAATGGCAGCACGAAACTCCGCATGCGCGCCGTGCCTGTGCTGCGGGCCGAACGCGCCGCGGGCAGGACCGGCGCCGCCGCAGCCCTCATGATCGCCGCCTGGATGGACCACACCACCACCGCGGACGAGCTCCACGATCCGCTGGCCGGCGAGGTGGCCGCAGCCAGCCGGCTCACCGGCGCCGAGCGGATCCGGGCCTTGCTGGCCCTGGTGGATCCGGCCCTTGCCGCGGACGGACCGGTCCTGGAACTGATTGAAAGCCTGTGCGGAACGTTCGGGGAGCGGGCTGTCTCCCCGTAACGCCCTCCGTGCATGCGCTGCTGCCCGGCTGCCCGGTCTCGGGGAGCCGGGCAGCAGCGTTTCGCGAAACTTTCAACAAAATTATGGCAACCGCTTGCCATGTGATTGCCAAGTGATTAGGATTACAACAGGAGCAAAACCAACCCGGCCACACCGCCGGCCCCCAAAACCTCCCCGGCACTGCCCGCAAAGACGCGATAGGACCTCCCAAATGCTCAAGCCACAGGCCAACGAAACCCGTGAAATTATCAACCTCGATGGCCTGTACCGGTTCAAGGTGGACTTCGAACGGGCCGGCCACCGGGATGAATGGTTCACGGCGCCGCTCGAATCAACACTGGAAATGGGAGTTCCCGCCAGCTACAACGACGTCTTCCCGGACAAGGCCATCCGCGACCACGTCGGCTACGTCTGGTACCAGCGCGACGTGCGCGTGCCCCGTGGCTGGGCAGGGGAGCGGATCCACGTCCGCCTCGACTCCGCCACGCATGAGGGAATGGTGTGGGTGGACGATGTCCTCGTCGCCCAGCACACCGGCGGCTACATGCCGTTCAGCGCCGACATCACCGACCACGTCGCTCCCGGCCAGGCGTTCCGCCTCACTGTCGCCGTCAACAACGAACTCACCCAGGCCACCATCCCCCCGGGCAGCATCACCGTCACCGAGGATGGCCGCCGCCAGCAGAGCTACCTGCACGATTTCTACAACTACGCCGGGCTGCACCGCAGCCTCTGGCTCTTCAGCACCCCCGCGGTGACCGTGGATGACATCACCGTCGTCACCGGCTTCGACGGGACCACCGGCAGCGTCGACTACACGATCGTCACCGCGGGCGGCACGGGCAGCGAAACGGTGACCGTCTCGCTCAACGACGCCGACGGCGCCGAAGTCGCCCGCGCGGACGGCGCCAGCGGCGCGCTGGTGATCGACGACGTCGTGCTCTGGAAGCCCGGCGCCGCCTACCTGTACAGCCTGACCGCCGAAATCCACGACGGCGGCGCGCTGCTGGACACGTACACCCTGCCCGTCGGCGTCCGTACCGTAGAAATCAGCGGCAAGGAATTCCTCATCAACGGGGAGCCGTTCTATTTCACCGGCTTCGGTATGCACGAGGACCACGTCACGGTCGGCAAGGGCCACAGCAACGCCCAGATGGTCAACGATTTCCAGCTCCTGGACTGGGTGGGCGCAAACTCCTTCCGCACCTCGCATTACCCGTACGCCGAGGAGGTCATGGAGTTCGCGGACCGCCACGGGATCGTGGTGATCGACGAAACCGCCGCCGTGGGGCTGCACCTGGGCTTCGGCGCCGTCTTCGGCGGCATCGCCAAGAAGACCTACGTCGACGGCGGCGTGGACGCGAACACCGCCGCCAACCACCGGCAGGCCATCTCCGAACTCGTGGCCCGGGACAAGAACCACCCGTCCGTGGTGATCTGGTCCATCGCCAACGAACCCAACGGTTCCGAGGAAGGTGCCCGCGAGTACTTCCAGCCGCTGGTGGAACTCACCCGCGAGCTGGACCCCACCCGCCCCGTGGGCTACGTCAACGTCATGTTCGACACCCCGGACAAGGAACTGCTGGGCGACCTCTTCGACGTCATCATGCTCAACCGCTACTACGGCTGGTACCTGAACAACGGGGACCTCGAAACGGCGGAGGCCGTCCTGGAGAAGGAACTCCGGGAATGGGAAGCCAAGTACGGCAAGCCCATGATCATGACCGAGTACGGTCCGGACACCATGCCCGGGTTCCACTCCATCTATGAACAGCCCTGGAGCGAGGAATACCAGGCCGCCTTCCTGGCCATGTACCACCGCGTCTTTGACCGCGTGGACGCCATGGTGGGCGAGCAGGTCTGGAACTTCGCCGACTTCCAGACCTCCAACGGCATCATGCGCGTGGACGGCAACAAGAAGGGCGTCTTCACCCGCGACCGCCGGCCCAAGCCCGCCGCGTTCGCCCTGCGCCAGCGCTGGACCGCGCTCGCCGGCACCAAGAACGGCAGCACGAAGAGCGTCACCCCCTAAGCGTTTTCACCATTTTTGCCGGCCCCAGGGGCGGCCCCGGGTAAAGGAGCCCACACATGAAGAAGCCCGAAAAACTCAGTAAGTTAAGCATCGTCGGCTACGGCGCCGGCGACGCCGCCAACAACCTCGCCTTCACCACCGCCACCATGTTCCTGCTCGTCTACTACACGGACGTGGCCGGGATCTCCGCCGCCGCCGCCGGCACCCTGCTGCTCACGGTCAGGATCTTCGACGCCTTCGCCGACGTCTTCGCCGGCCGGGTGGTGGACCGGACGTTCAGCAAGCGCTTTGGCAAGTTCCGACCGTTCATCATGTTCGGGTCCATCCCGCTGCTCCTGCTCAGCGTGGCAACCTTCTCCATCCCGGAGCTCGGCGAGTCCGGCACCCTCCTCTACGCCTACGTCACGTACGCCGCCCTCGGCCTGGCCTACAGCCTCGTCAACATCCCCTACGGATCCCTGGCCGGCGCCATGACGCAGGATCCGGGCGAGCGGGCAAAGCTGGGCTCCGCCCGCATGATCGGCGCGCTGCTGGTGGGTTCCGCCCTCGGCATCTTCGTGGCACCGCTCATCAAGCCCGGCGCCGACCTCCAGGCAACCTTCACCACCATCACCCTGGCCTTCGTGGTGATCGGCGCTGCCCTCTACTTCTTCACCGTCCTGACTGCCAAGGAACGGGTCCACCGGGCCGTCCCGAACGTCACGTTCAAACAAAGCATGGACACGCTCAAAGGCAACAAACCCCTTTTGATGCTCTGCCTGAGCTCCTTCTTCTTCCTCTCGGGTTACCTCGCCCTGACCTCGGTCCAGCTGTTCTACCTGCGCGACGTCCTGGGCCGCCTGGACCTGTACCCGGTCCTGTCCATCACGCAGCTGGTCCTCACCTTCGTGCTGGCCGGGTTCATGCCCCGGCTGGTCCGGAACCTCGGCAAGAAGCGTGTGTACATCTACTCCTCCCTGGTGACGGTGGTCGGCGGAATCATCGTTTTCCTCGCCCCGGCCAGCCAGGTCTGGATCGGATTCACCGGCCTCGTCGTGAGCCTCGTCGGTGTCCTGGCCGTGAACATCGTGGTGTGGGCACTGGAAGCCGACACCGTCGAATACGGCGAATGGAAAACCGGCGTGCGCACCGAAGGCATCACGTACGCGCTCTTCTCCTTCACCCGCAAAACCGGACAGGCCGTGGGCGGAGCACTCGCCGCCTACGCACTGGCCCTGGGCGGCTACAAGTCCGGCGCCGTGCAGACCGCAGAAGCCGTGTTCGGAATCCAGGTCGCCGCCGGCGCCATTCCGGCCGTGCTGACCATCGTGGCCGTAGCCGTGATGTCCAAGTACAAGCTCACGGACGCCAGGCACGCGGAGATCCTCACGGACATCCGGTCCCGCCGCGAAAGCGGCACCGACGCTGCCGGCGACAACGGTGGCCGCACCGAAACCGCCGACGGCACGTCAGACGGCGCCGCCGGCGGAACTTCCGACGTCGAACCGGCCGTCAAACCGCTGACGACCACCACCAACTAACCCCCACCAGCTACGACTGAAAGAGCCATTCAGACCATGAAAATCATTGCTGCTGAAGTCTTTGTGACCAGCCCTTCCCGGAATTTCGTGACCTTGCGGATCACCACGGAGGATGGGGTGACCGGGATCGGGGATGCGACGCTGAACGGGCGCGAGCTCGCGGTCGCTGCGTACCTGAAGGAACATGTGGCGCAGTTGCTGATCGGGAAGGATCCGCACCGGATCGAGGACACGTGGCAGTTCCTGTACCGGTCCTCGTACTGGCGCCGGGGTCCGGTGACGATGGCCGCGATCGCCGCGGTGGACATGGCGTTGTGGGACATCAAGGGCAAGGTCGC